>NZ_JAQLOI010000003.1:600000-1200000 GCF_028204155.1 Vibrio algarum
GCCATAATGGGCTTAAACTGAGCCTTATGTAAAAACTTACGTTTTAAAAACATACTCTGTGATGTAAGTTTTCCACTAGTTTTAACCGAAAATAATTATATTAATATATAGAAGGACAAAGAAATGCCTCTGTGTAACGACTCTTTAAGAACTATTCACGTTATTGCTCAATCGGGAAGCTTCGCTATTGCCGCAGAAAGGTTAAATCGCGTACCTTCGTCAGTAAGCTATTCTGTGAAAAAAATAGAAGAGGAGTTAGGGATTTCATTATTTGATCGGACTGGTAGGCAAGTTAAACTCACCGTTGCTGGCGAGTACTTTATAAAAAATAGTCAGTGGATGTTGCACTCATATAAAGAACTGGTACGGAACTCTGCGCTTATCAGCACTGGGATCAATGTGTCATTTACCATCGCCATCAACAATATCATTAATCGTGATGGTTTGATTGATCTTGCTGAAAGGTTGAACGAGAAATTTCCTGCAACGCAGATAACGTTTAAAACAGAAGTATACAATGGATGCTGGGATGCGCTATATGACGGCCGTGCAGATTTAATCATTGGGGCACCACACTCAGCACCTAAAATGGAAGGTGTTATTTATCATCCTATTGGTAACATAGAATGGGATTTCGTCGTGGCACAGTCGCATCCGCTTGCCAGTAAAGTTTCCGTATTATCAGCGGAAGAATTACGTTACTACCCCGCCATTGTAGTTAAAGACACCTCTCAGCATATTTCTCAACAAAATACTTGGTCGTTAACCGGACAAAAAGTAATTTATGCGCCAGAGCTCAGCACTGCCATTAAAATGATACAACGTGGTGTGGGTATTGGGTACATCCCCCACCTTCGCGTCAAAGAACTACTTGATCAAGGGACGGTTTTAAAAAAAGCAATTGTGGAGCACAAACAACCTACTCAGCTATTTTATGCGTGGCAGGCAAATCAAGATAATCCGGTGTTAAATTGGTGCACTGAATACTTAATGCGCGCAGAAAATATCGTAAAATGGAACAACTAAATTTAATCGCGAATAGGACGGTGCTCATTCCTAACCCTTGACATAGTTCTCATTTTTATTCCCAATATCCGATAAAAACCCAATAAGACACTTCAATTTTTTCGATGTTAGAAGGCTAACATCGTTTCACCTCTTGTTTTAATCACGTAACGATTTTATTGCGTGATTAAGCGCACATGTACATCCCATTCATCAAAAATACTGTTGTCATCATTTGAATTTTCTCACTTTTAAATCCAAATGATGACGGATATTATCCCTACAGTGTTAACTACTTAACGTTAACGTAACCCTCTAAATTTAGGTTATTTAAGCTATGAATAGAACGTTTAATGCAGAACCATTTCCCCTAGAATTTTCTCTTGAGAATACCGCATTACTAGTTATTGACATGCAACGTGATTTTGTTGAATCAGGTGGATTTGGTGAGGTTTTAGGCAATGATGTATCTCTAGTTCGCAGTGCTATTGAGCCTTGCGTTAAAGTACTCAACGCCGCGCGTAATGCCGGATTAATGGTTATTCATACTCGAGAGGGGCATCGTCCAGATCTGACTGACTGTCCTGCAGCAAAGCTAACCCGTGGCGGTCAGACGTTTATAGGTGAAATGGGCCCTAAAGGACGCACACTTATCCGTGGCGAAGAAGGGCATGACATCATTCCTGAATTGTACCCTATAGCTGGAGAGCCAATAATTGACAAGCCAGGCAAAGGCGCTTTTTACCAAACAGATCTACATCTCATTTTACAAACTAGTAATATTAAAACGATTATTATTTGCGGTGTCACAACGGAAGTCTGCGTTAATACCACAACACGTGAAGCCAACGACCGTGGTTATGAATGTATTATTCCTGAAGACTGTACTGGCTCATATTTTCCTGAATTCCATAAATATGCTCTAGAGATGATTAAAGCACAGGGAGCAATTATCGGTTGGATCTCAAACTCAGAAAATATCATTGAGGCCATTAACTAAGGGGTGGTTGTTGCTCTTAGTAAGGGATACCTTTGCCCCTCAAAATCTTTAAATGGCAAGGTACATAGTGTTTTTAGTCGCTCCGTCAACATTATTACCGACTGTAAAGAGACACCTTGGATATCCCTACTAGATATATCACTACCAGCAACACCTACTGCTTTTCAATATTCTTTATCGGCGTCTGTTGATTTAAGAGCGCATTTATACAGAAATGATCCTGTATTTATTCGTGGAGGGGTAATTCGATTCCCTTCATTTTTATCACTGTCAATAAACACATTGACAGCAACTAACTGGAAGAGAGCCCCAATACTTAAAAAATTTAGCCATTGTAATGTAATAAATAATTTAAGAACTGCTGAAAAAGAGCTTCTTAATTTTGTCTCTAAGAATAAAAAAACACCTATAAACTCAATTGATGAGTATTTGCAATTATTGCATATTAAAGTACCTAATTGTATTCATGACAATCCTGAATTGTTAATCACAAATATAGGTAAAGGGGAAGGATTAACACCATCTGGCGATGATTTTTTAATCGGTGTGCTCGCGGTATTATCTGGCTTGAAACAGTGTATACCAGAGACCGACATTATTTTTAAACGCCTACAAGTTGCCTCTATTTTACTTAGTACTACAACAGACATTAGCGCTCACTATTTGGAATTAGCATTAGCACAGCATTTTTCAGAGCCGGTTCAATGGCTAGTTTATCGCTTATTTAATGTGACAAAAGAGGCAGATATTCAAGTGTGCATGTCAATTAATATTAATATTGGTGCAAGTTCTGGTGCTGATACTGCGGCAGGTATTATTTACTGCATAAATAAATTATTACCAATTTAATAAAATTAGAACAACAGGTATATATGATTACAAAATATAAATTATTTAAGAATCTTTATCAGGATTCAGTTTCTTTAATGCAAATCTCATCTGCATTGAATAAAATTATAGATATTAATGATGCCTCTGTTGTAATGGGAACGGAAGCTAACTTACAACGTATTATCGATGCTGGATTTGGAGTGGATATTATCGCCTCTCCTAACGATTTAGTCATTGCCGTAAAAGGAGAAGAAAGTGCTTGTATTAAAGCTATCGAGCATGCTGAAGAATTATTGACAGCAAAACCTATCGAAGATGCGAGTCAAGGTTTTAGTCAACCAATTAACAGCTTGTCCCTAGGATTAGAACAACACCCTGAATCTAACCTAGCGCTAATCTCGGTACCTGGTGATTATGCCGCGGCCGAAGCTATCAAGGCATTAAACCTAGGTTTGAACGTTATGATGTTCAGCGATAATGTCTCTATTCGTGATGAGCAACAAATCAAGCTATTGGCGCAACAAAAAGGCTTGTTAGTGATGGGCCCTGATTGTGGGACGGCAATAATAAACGGTATCCCGCTTGGTTTTGCTAATGTTGTTCGTACAGGAAAGATAGCGGTTGTTGCCGCATCAGGTACTGGCATGCAAGAGGCAACCTGTCGTATCCATCAATTAGGCGAAGGCATATCACAAGCCATTGGAACGGGAGGACATGATCTACACCTAGATATTGGTGGAATATCTATGTTGCAAGGTTTAAATGCGCTCGCTGATGATCCTAAAACAGATGTGATAGTGCTCATTTCAAAGCCACCAGCAGAGTCAATAGCAAAAAATATTATTACGCAAGCATCAAAAATAAACAAACCAGTCGTCATTAACTTCCTTGGTTCCAGCGAGATAAAGACGGCTATCGACGGTGTCTATTTTGCTGACACTCTCGTCCAAGCAGCGGAAATGGCTGTCGCGATTTTACACGATGATGACATACAAGCGAACGATGAAAATTGTGATTTAAATAAGAGCAAAGCAGCTGAATATGCAGCCACTCTCACCCCAGACCAAAAGTATATTCGAGGTGTTTTTGCTGGTGGCACTTTCTGTTATGAAAGCCAAATTGTCGCTCAAAAACATGCTATTCAAGCTTATTCAAACACCCCTTCGAAAGACAATAAACAACTTGAGAATGTATGGCACAGCCAACAACATACAATCGTCGATCTTGGTGACGATGAGTTTACACAAGGCCGCCCGCATCCAATGATAGACCCTACTCTGCGTAATCAACGCATCCTCCAAGAGGCACGAGATCAAGAAACTGCCATCGTATTATTTGATGTAGTGCTCGGCTACGGAGCTTCTGAAGAGCCAATAATAGGCCTATTAGATGTATTGAAACAGGTTAAAGACGAGCAACAGACTGCGCCACTATTTATTGCCCATGTTTGTGGTACAGATTTAGACCCACAGTCGCGTGATTTAACACGCCAGTTATTGGCCGATGCAGGCGTGTTACTCGCAGAAAGCAATGCCGATGCCTCGCATCTCTCTAGTCATATTATTTCTCAACTTAGCGAATAAAGGTATTGCCAATGAAAGAACTATTTACGCAAAATCTTACTGTTCTCAATGCTGGTCTTACTAGCTTTGCAACTAATATCAATCACGCGGGAGGAAACGCAAACTCTATCAGTTGGCAACCGCCTGCTAGTGGTAATAAAGAGGCCGGTTTAGGTCTCGCTACCCTGATTAATCAACCTGAAATTGAGCTCGCTAATGAAGTGGCTATGGAACGTTACCTATCTGCTATCCCAACGCTAGTTGATGTAGCAACGGCTAGTGACGCTATCCCCGCTCTGGCCCAAAAGAGATTAATCCTCCACGCGGGCCCTCCTATTGCTTGGAACTCGATGTGTGGACCAATGCAAGGCGCTATTCTTGGTGCGATATTATTTGAGAAATGGGCGTCGACACTTGAAGAAGCAGAACAAATTGTCATTCGAGGTGAAATAAGTTTTGAACCCTGCCACCACTATGATGCAGTAGGTCCTATGGCCGGTATTATCAGTGCTTCAATGCCCTTATGGGTTATAGAGAATCCAAGTAACAATAACCAACGTGTTTTTAGCAATTTTAATGAAGGCTTAGGTAAGGTACTACGATTTGGAGCTAATAGCGCGACTGTCATTGAACGTCTAGAGTGGATGGGGACTGAACTAGCGTCAGCAATGAAAGCAATGTTGGTTGAATCTGGGCCGATAGAATTGAAGCCCATTATGGCACAAGCATTACATATGGGAGATGAAGTCCATAATCGCAATGCTGCAGCAACGGGATTATTACTCAAACAACTTGTTCCTGCGTTGCTACGTACATCTCTCGATCACGAACAAGTTAAAAGAGTCATTAGCTTTATAACTGAAAACGATCACTTCTTCTTAAACCTATCAATGGCGGCATGCAAAAGTATGCTCAAAGCGGCTGAAAACGTACCAAATAGCACAATGGTTACTATCATGGCTCGTAATGGCGTCAATTTTGGCATACGACTTTCCGGAACAAATAATACCTGGTTTGAAGCACCCGCGAACCCTGTAGATGGCTTGTTTTTTCCAGGTTACGATGTCGAAGACGCCGCGGCGGACTTAGGTGACAGCGCGATTACCGAAACCGCCGGAGTGGGTGGTTTTGCTATGGCCTCATCACCTGCGATTGTTAAATTTGTTGGTGGTACACCTGCAGATGCAACCAATAATAGCCGGTCAATGCAAGCTATCACTATTGGTAGTAACCCCGCCTTCACACTACCAGCCTTAAACTTTGCTTCTACAGCAGCTGGAATCGATGCGAGAAAAGTCGTAGACCGTTCAATTCTACCAATCATTAATACGGGTATCGCTCACAAAAAAGCGGGGATAGGACAGATTGGGGCCGGCATTACTACTGCACCAATGACCTGTTTTGTGGATGCCTTATCTTCACTTGTCACCCAGCGTAAACAGGATAGCTAATATGAAAAAGAAACCACTTGCTGTGGTCGCTTTCGGCGGCAATGCCCTGATTGATGATAACGACCACTGCTCTATCCATGACCAGTACCAAACCGTTGTTAACAATGTTGGATATCTGGTCGATTTAATCGAAGCGGGTTGGAACTTAGTGCTCACGCATGGGAATGGTCCTCAAATTGGTTTTATTCTGCGCCGTTCAGAATTAGCTTCAAACGAAGTCTCACCAGTACCCATTGATTACGCCGTTGGGGATACTCAGGGTGCTATCGGATATATGTTTCAAAAAGCGCTAAATAATGAGCTTACTCAGCGACAACTAAACTGCCCTGTCGTCACTCTTGTCACTCAAACACGGGTTAACAGAGATGACCCTGCGTTTGATGCACCAAATAAACCCATCGGTGCGTTTATGGATAAATCGATGGCAGAAAAACATGCTGCCGAATTAGGTTGGCACATAATGGAGGATTCTGGCAGAGGTTGGCGCCGTTGTGTTGCAAGCCCTGCACCACAAGAAATCATTGAGCTGGACAGTATAAAGACCTTATTACTTCACGGATCTTTGGTCATTGCCGCTGGTGGTGGCGGTATTCCTGTTGAACGAAATTCAGAAGGGACATTAATAGGCATTGAGGCCGTCATTGACAAAGATATAACCTCTGCTTTGCTCGCAACAGAACTCAAAGCTGATTTATTAATCATCCCAACAGGTGTAGAAAAAGTCGCCATTAATTTTGGTAAGAGTGACGAACAATGGCTAGATAATCTCGATTATTCTAAAGCCAAAATGCTCAGTGAACAGGGCCAATTTGGCGAAGGTTCAATGAAACCAAAAGTAGATGCTGTACTTCAGTTTTTGGACGGAAATGAAGGTGGAACCGGCTTGATTACAAAAGCAAATACACTTATGCAAGCCATTAAAGGAAACACAGGTACGTGGATTCGAAATAATCCGTAATTGAATCGTATCAATTACAACCTTATCAATTATTTATGGAACATATAATATGTCGAAAACAACTCTTTTGGCCGTTAATGGCACTTTAATGCACGGTCTAGAACTCAACTCAAACCTGACTAATGTCGGTGGGAAGTTTATCCGTGAGGATAAAACTGAACCACATTACCGTCTTTGGTCAATTAATGACAAACACCCAGCGATGATTCGCACCAAAGAAAAAAACAACTGTGTCGCTTTGGAACTATGGGAGCTGCCTATGGAAGCATTTGCCACTGTGCTGAGCAATGAGCCAGCAGGATTATCAATAGGAAAAGTAACACTAGCAAATGGAACCATAGTGCTTGGTGTATTAGGCGAACCATGGTTAGTCGAAGGGCAACTAGAGATAACAGAGACAGGTGGTTGGAGAAACTACATTGCAACTAAAGAAGAATAAGCTAAGCACGACTAACAAGAGCGATAACGTCCTTTCGATCAATAAATAGACGTGATTTAACCGCTTTTCTATACAAATCAAAACTGAACATCGTCGAGGTACTTATGAGTACAGCAAATATCAAACCAAAACTATGGGCACCAGGT
This sequence comes from Vibrio algarum, assembly GCF_028204155.1. NCBI lineage: Bacteria > Pseudomonadati > Pseudomonadota > Gammaproteobacteria > Vibrionales > Vibrionaceae > Vibrio > Vibrio algarum. The sequence goes on from NZ_JAQLOI010000003.1 coordinate 607,393, forward strand.
GATTGGAACGCCTTCTTTGGCTTATTTACAAATATTTTATTAAACGTATTAGTCTTAACTGGGCTTTCTCTTTATGTCGTTAACTTACCAAGTGATTTGGTATTCGGGCGTATTCTTCCTGCTCTTGGCATCGCATTACCATTAGGTAATATGTTCTATGCGTACATGGCCTATAAAAAAAGCCAGGAAGAAGACAGAAATGATGTTACAGCCTTACCATATGGTCCCAGCGTACCTCATATGTTCATCGTGGTTTTTCTGGTCATGTTGCCCACTTACTTACAGACAAAAGATCCTATTCTTGCCTGGCAGTTGGGGTTAATCTGGGCATTAATCATCGGGATCATTGTTCTAATCGGTGCATTTGTTGGCCCTACTATCCGTAAATATACGCCACGTGCCGCTATGCTCGGTACACTGGCCGGTATTTCAATTGCCTTCATTTCGATGCGCCCTGCCTTCCAGATGTATGAACAACCTTGGATTGCTCTTATTTGCTTCGGTATCATCCTCCTAGGCTGGCTCGGCAATGTCCGTATGCCCTTCGGTGTTCCTGCAGGTCTTGCTGCGGTTATCGTCGGAATGGTTCTAGCTTGGACCGCAGTATTCCTTGGTTACAGTGATATCATGGTTCCGACAGAAGTAGGAAAAGCCATGAGTCAGTTTAACATTTACCTGCCTTCTTTCTCTGGGGATGTTTTTGCTGTCCCTATGGGTAAAGTCTGGCCATTACTAGTCACTGCTATTCCACTAGGTATCTATAACTTCACAGAAGCAATCAATAATGTTGAATCTGCATCTGCAGCAGGTGACGATTATGACCTACGAAAAGTGCTTTTAGCCGATGGTGGTGGTGCTGTTATTGGTTCATTCCTAGGCTCACCTTTCCCTCCTGCCGTTTATATCGGTCACCCTGGTTGGAAAGCGGTTGGAGGCAGGATTGGTTATTCCCTAGCGACTGGATTCTGTGTTGCTACTGTTTGTTTTCTTGGTTTGGCCGCTCTGTTACTTTCAATTATACCGTTGGTCGCCATTTTACCTATTTTGTTGTTTATCGGTTTGGTTATTGGTGCTCAAGCTTTCCAAGCAACTCCGCGAGCCCATGCTCCCGCAATTATTCTAGCCATTATTCCAAGTATTGCTGAATGGGCAAAAACTCAGGTTGATGGCGCATTGTTTGCGGCTGGAACCAATTATACCGATGTAGGATTTGCTAATTTAGCTCAAAACAATGTTCTCTATCATGGTGTAGAAACATTAGGTGGTGGTTCAATTCTGGCTGGTTTAATGCTTGGCGCTATTGCTGTATTCATCATTGAAAAACGTTTCAATTGGGCCGCGGTTTATGCAGGTATTGCTGCTATCTTGTCCTTCTTTGGGTTTATTCATGGTTCACAACTCGCATGGAATGCTAGTCCATCGGTAACATTTGGTTACGCAGGTTTAGCTCTCCTTCTTTGGGTAATGTGTAGCAAAGAAGAAGGCCCGGTAAATTGGTCTCCGATAGACAAAGACTAATCTCATTAAAAATACGATTTCACCCTTTCAAGACAACATTTGTTCTTTTTCTTGAAAGGGTGAAGTAGGTAAAACTACCCACCCTTTTTTTCCATAAAACCAGCACCATCTATTTTCAATCTCTCCTATACTTTCCCCATTCCAGTGCAGTTTGACTCAAATGAGTAAGACGTCTTGATTAAATGTTATCAATAACAATATAACCTGTTGATTTTGAACGAGGCAAACATGGACTAATACTTGCAAGTATCGCCTTTTATTTCAATAAGTTAAAAACATAACAAGGGAATATATGTATAAAAAAACAATCACGTCAGTTGGCTTATTTTTTCTTTCCGTCAATGCCAGTGCCACGTCACAAGTCGCTGATTCTGTTGCTCCAGAGTTAACAAGCAAAGTGACGGCAAAAAAGGCCGTTATCGCAAACGAATATATGGTTGCAGCAGCAAACCCGTTGGCTGCTCAAGCTGGCTATGACGTGCTAAAAAGTGGTGGTAATGCTGCTGATGCTTTGGTGGCAGTGCAAACGGTATTAGGTTTGGTTGAGCCACAATCTTCTGGGTTAGGTGGTGGTGCATTTTTGGTTTACTACGATGCTAAATCCAAAAAAATCACCACATTTGATGGCAGAGAAACCGCACCATTAGCCGCTCGTCCCGAGCTATTTCAAGATGAACAGGGAAAGCCTTTAAAGTTCTATGATGCTGTTGTTGGTGGCCGTTCAGTTGGTACTCCAGGTACGGTGAAGCTGCTTGCGACAATGCATGAAAAATATGGTCAAAAAAGTTGGTCAGAGCTATTTATACCTGCAACTAAAATGGCAACCGATGGTTTTACCGTGTCGGAACGCTTGGCCTCTTCTATCGCAAAAGACAAAGACCGCTTAGCTCGCTACCCAGATACTAAAGCTTATTTTTTTGAATCAGACGGAACGCCTTTAAAAGAAGGTACTACATTAAAGAACCCAGCTTATGCGAAAACACTAACAACACTAGCAAAAGAGGGCGAAAGCGCATTCTATCAAGGTCAAATTGCCAAAGATATCATCGCGAAGGTAACTGGTATTACTGATAACCCTGGTTATCTATCGCAAACTGATTTTACAAATTACACCGTTGTAGAAAGAGAAACCACCTGTGCTCCATACCGTCAATACAATATCTGTGGCATGGGACCACCAAGCTCTGGGGCACTCACTGTCGGGCAGATCATGGGGATTTCAAGTCGATTTGATATAGCAAAAATGGGGCCTGAAGATCCAGTTTCTTGGCAGATTATAGGTGATGCCTCACGATTAGCGTTTGCCGATAGAGGAAGGTACATGGCGGATTCAGATTTCGTACCCGTACCGGAAGGCTTACTAGACCCCGATTATCTTGCTAGCCGGTCTTGGTTAATCAAAAAAGGTAAGGCACTAGAAAGCGTCAACGCTGGTGAACCACCATGGGAAGGTAAAATCGCTCTGGCTGATGACCAATCGATCGAGTTACCTAGTACAACTCATTTAGTCATTGTGGATAAAGAAAGCAACATAATCTCAATGACGAGCACTGTGGAAAACGGGTTTGGGTCTCGAGTCATGAGCAACGGCTTTATTCTCAATAATGAACTCACAGATTTTTCATTTGCGACTTATAAAAATGGCTATCCAATCGCTAATCGCCTAGAACCAGGAAAACGTCCCCGCTCTTCTATGGCTCCAACTATCGTAATGAAAGATGGCGAACCCTACATGGCGGTAGGCTCACCAGGAGGTTCTCGTATCATTGGCTATGTCGCGCAAACCTTGATAGCGCACCTTGATTGGGGAATGGATATACAACAGGCTATAGATATGCCACATATGGTGAATCGTTTTGGAACTTACGATCTTGAACAAGGTACGTCGGCTGAAAACTTTAAAGAACCGCTAGAAAAAATGGGCTTTAAGGTTAATATCCGAGACTTAAATTCTGGCCTGCATGCTATTTTATTCAAAGATGGACAGTTAATTGGTGGCGCAGATCCTCGACGTGAAGGCGTCGCCCTAGGTGACTAAGCTGGTATAAAAACATCAATAAAAAAATAATGTCATGCCCGTAAACTAGGTCTTCTCTTGTTAGAGAGTTCCCTATCTTACGGGCATGGCATGAGTGATATCTACATAAGGCAAAAAATATATCAGTCTACTTGGCAATCAATATTGTCTAACCATTGCTTAGCTTCTGATGCATTTTCAGATAGGCTTAAAATACATCTCAATGAGTTGTCATGATTAACGCCATTTCTTTCTATCTGAAACGTATGCTCTCCCACTTTCTCTACCAGATTATTAACCAAATCAAGATCTTTTCTGACCGTGCCAGCCGTGGTCTGCTTAACTAAGCTTTTCACCAATCTTTTGAACATGGTTTCCGATTCTTTTACATATCGTTTATCTTCGATTGATGTGGTAATCAATAACGCCTTTACTTCTTCATTATGGTGGCAAATATAATAAGCATAGCCATTCGAATTCATCATGTTATTTGGGTCAACTTTGAGTAATTCGCTAAGAAATATGGTGCCTTCTTGTACGCTAATTCTGCTGCGTACCGGTTTTAGACCAAACTCTGATAAATAACGTGTTGTTCCTTGAATTGTCCAGCCCATGTGTCACCTCGGTTCATAATAAAAATGTGATCTAACCACGTAAACTGGGTTGTATATAGCTCGAAATTTACATACTGAAATCTCATATATGAAAACCGATGGTTTTACATAACGATGATCACGGTGGAGGTTATATGAACAAAGAGAAAGATGACGAATGCTAAAACTAACCCTAGCTTGTAAAAACGGCTTCGCTTAGAGCGTTTTTGTTTTCGTGATATTGGCAAAGTGATAAGCTCAAGTTTAATTTTGATAGCCTTAGACATTAACGATGAATAACAGAAACTCTATATTAGCCCTATTTCTCTGCACTACTCTATTTGCCTGCTCTGCAACGCACAAAGAACAGATAAAAAAAGACGCCAGTGAAGTAGGTAAAGCAACGAAAGATGCAACAACTGCCATCGGGCATGCCACACGAGACGCAACACGTGAGACTGGACACTTCTTTCGAGACTTAACTAAAGAACTCACCGAGTAATCTGTGATGTAAGGTATAAATTCAACAGCATTAAACAAAGCATTCTATCAATAGATATTTAATATCTATCGTGTGATATTAATATCATTTTCAGATACCCCCTTCAGTGAAAATACGGGCTCTTTCGAGTATCGACCGTATTTTTGATCTTTATATAAAAGGTCTTATTTTCTCTAGTTGAAGGGTACCATTTATGAAATTGAACACCATTACTTTAGCCACAATCATCGCACTAACAAGCTCTAGTCAAGTTATGTCTTCCCCTAATTTTGCATTAGCTCAAGCAGAAACGGCTAAGCCTAAAAACGTCATTGTATTTATTGGTGACGGCATGGGGTTGGGACAAATTGAAATTGCTCGTCATATGGAATATGGCAAAGACGGTTCTCATTTCATTGAATCACTACCCAACGTCGCCTTGGTTAAAACTTATTCTGCGAACAAGCAAGTCACTGATTCTGCCGCTGCTGGTACCGCAATAGCAACGAGCGTAAAAACGAACAACGGCGCTATCGGTGTTGACTCACAAGGCATTGAAGTGGATAGCGTTCTAGATGATTTCCAAAAATCTGGCCGTAAAGTTGGGGTAATCTCGACCAACACCGTTACAGACGCAACACCAGCAGCATTTACGGCAAGCGTCGCTGATCGTTATCAAGGCCAACCAGCTGCTGCACGCCAAATGCTTGAGCATGAATATGATGTGTTGTTAGGCGGTGGATCAAAATATTTCGGACCAAAAAAACAAGACGGGATCGATCTCCTACCTAAGTTTGAGCAAACTGGATACACCATTGTAAAAGATAAAGACCAACTCGCAGCTGTAGAAGATGCGGACAAGCTTTTAGGTTTATTCAATTCAACTTATATGAACTACAAATTGGATCGTGATGATTTAGGGAGTAATGAACCTAGCCTAGAGTTAATGACCGAAAAGGCTATCAACATCCTTGAAAAAGACAAAGATGGTTTCTTCCTAATGGTTGAAGGCGCTCGAATTGACCACGCGGCACATGCCGCTGATATTACCGGTGTATGGAAAGAATTTATGGAGTTTGACCGTACTGTCAAACAAACTGTGAATTGGGCTGCTAATAGAAATGACACACTTATCGTGGTTTTAGCGGATCATGAAACAATGGGCCTATCCGTTACCGAACCAATGGACATATCTGGCCTAAAAAACATTACCGTTTCACCAGAGTTCATGGCAGGAAAACTCACTAAAGCCGCTGACGGGAAAAGTTTTGAACCTGATTCTATTAAAGCCGTATTCAAAGAGTATGCAGGTTTTGAAGTTACCGATGAACAAGTTAATGAATTAAATTCTCACATGGTGAGTTCAAAAGGCAAACTGAAGTATCAATACAAACTCGGTTGGGAAATTGGCTCAATAATAGCCGCGCATTATCAAGCGGGTGTTATAGATCGTTCTGTTCGAGAAGCTTCTAGTACCGGTGGTCACTCAAGCAACATGGTACCATTGTTTGCTGCGGGACCTGGTTCTCAATATTTCGAAGGCGTCTTAAACAATACAGACGTACCTAAGTTAATTCGAAGCCTTACTCAAAAATAGTTTGTAAAATAGAATAAGCCTCACTGGATAGATATTCAGTTGAGGCTTTGTGAATCGATTAGTTGCTACTTTTTAAGATATTTAGCATGGAAGCGCAAATGGCTCTCAATAAAGCTAGAGATAAAATAATAACTGTGGTCATAACCTTCGCGATAATTGATCTGTATCGGGAAATCTTTGAGTTTGGCGATAGATTGTAAATGCTCCGTTTTAAGCTGCTCTTTTAAAAACTCATCAGCAAGGCCTTGATCGACTAAAGCAGGAACAAAGTCGGTCGCGTCACTCAGTAAAATGCTCGCATCATAATCTCGCCATAACGCTTTATCACGTCCAAGATAGGCAGCAAAAGCTTTTTTACCCCATGGGGTTATAGATGGGTGACAAATTGGACTAAATGCCGATACTGATTGATAGGCAGCTGCGTTTCGCAATGCCACGACAAGTGCACCGTGTCCTCCCATAGAATGCCCTGAAATCGAACGCTTATCTGTTACAGGAAACGTCGATTCAATCAACGCTGGTAACTCTTCAACCACATAGTCATACATGTGGTAATGCTTATTCCACGGCTCTTGAGTTGCATTAAGATAAAAGCCGGCACCTTGGCCAAGATCATAGCTATCTGCATCGGCTACGTCTTTCCCCCTAGGGCTAGTATCGGGAGCAACAATCGCTATTCCCAGCTCAGACGCCAGCAACTGTATGCCCGATTTCTGCATAAAATTTTCATCCGTACAAGTAAGCCCCGATAGCCAATACAAGACGGGAACTTTCTCTCCATTTGACGCTTGTGGCGGTAAATAGATAGCAAATTGCATCTGACAATTTAGCACTTTAGAATGGTGACTATAGCGTTTATGCCACCCACCAAAACTCTTGTTCACGCTTGTATTCTCAATCGACACTTATCTCATTCCTCTGTCTGCTTTGACTTATGATCAAAAATGGATAACGGTACGAATACTCTTACCTTCGTGCATCAGGTCGAACGCCTCATTCACTCGCTCTAAGCTCATTGTATGAGTAATAAAATCATTTAACTTGAACTCACCAGCTAGATAACGTTCAACGTATTCTGGTAGTTCAGAACGACCTTTAACACCACCAAATGCAGACCCTCTCCATACACGCCCAGTCACAAGTTGGAATGGACGCGTTGAGATTTCTTGTCCTGCCCCTGCAACACCAATGACAACTGATTCTCCCCAGCCTTTATGACAACATTCAAGCGCTGAACGCATCACATCAACGTTACCAATACACTCGAATGAATAATCAACACCGCCATCGGTTAATTCAACAATGACATCTTGTATTGGTTGGTCGTAATCTTTAGGGTTGATAAAGTCCGTTGCACCCAGTTTACGGGCAAGATCAAATTTGCTTTCGTTGATATCAATAACGATGATACGGGCCGCTTTTGCCATGGTTGCGCCAATGACCGCAGACAAACCAATACCGCCCATACCAAAGATAGCGACAGTTGCACCCTCTTCCACTTTTGCGGTATTCATTACAGCGCCCATTCCCGTAGTCACACCACAACCCAGCAGACAAACTTCTTCAAGAGGGGCTTCAGGGTTTACTTTCGCAAGGGATATTTCAGGTAAAACCGTATATTCAGAGAACGTTGAGGTACCCATGTAATGGAAAATATCTACACCATCTTTTGAAAAACGAGTCGTACCATCTGGCATAAGACCTTTACCCTGCGTTTCTCGAATTTTTTGACAAAGGTTTGTTTTACCCGATTTACAAAATTTACATTCTCCACACTCGGGGGTGTAAAGCGGAATAACGTGGTCACCCACTTGTACGCTTGTCACCCCTTCACCAATAGACTCAACAATACCGCCACCTTCATGACCTAAAATACACGGAAAAATCCCTTCAGGATCGTCACCAGATAAGGTAAAAGCATCTGTGTGACAAACGCCCGTCGCTATCATTTTTATTCGAACTTCGCCTTTTTGAGGTGGCATTACATCTACTATTTCCATAGATAGAGGCTTACCTACTGCCCATGCGACTGCTGCTTTGGATTTTATTGTCTGTGCTGTCATCTCGATACCCTTAATTTAGTCTAGTAAACGTGTGGTCTTGTTCTGTTCTCCGTAAGTATAGATGCATTATAGTTGTCATTTATAAAGGTGATAATCCGATCATTCTGAAAATCACTTTTACCATATGGTAATAATGAAAATTGCGGTCATGATGTTATTTTCTTTAAAATCAATGATTAATAGTTTACGCTCAGTTCTATTTTTCGATTTCCACTCTAATTTTTATGATAAGATAACTTACAGTAGTCAATTAACGCGGCTTAATTACAGGAGAGTAATAATGGCCATCTGGGAAGGAATAAGTGAATTTGTTGCTGTTACAGAAGCAGAAAGTTTCACCAAAGCGGCAAAACGCTTAGGTATATCAACCGCCCAAGTTAGCAGGCAAATTAGTGCGCTAGAGACAAGAATGGCAACCAAGCTCTTACATCGCACAACGCGTAAGGTTTCGGTCACTGAAGTAGGATTAATCTATTATCAACACTGCCGGCTGGTACTCGATGGACTAGAAGATGCCGAGCGAGCTATTACTAACTTACAGAGTAGCCCTAGAGGCTCATTAAAAATTACTGCTCCCGTCACCTACGGTGAGAAAACACTCGCTCCTCTCATCAATAACTTTATGGTTAAATACCCAGAACTCGAAGTGAAGATAAACCTCACTAATCAGAAGGTCGATTTAGTTGACGAAGGGTACGATCTCGCTATTCGATTAGGCATATTAGAAGACTCAAGCATGATGGCCAAAAAACTCGGTTCACGAACTCAATACGTCTGTGCTTCTCCTGATTATCTTTCAACCTTTGGTGTCCCTCACTCGCTTTCTGAGCTAGAACAACACAACTGTTTAATCGGCACATTAGAATATTGGCGATTTCAAGAAAATGGTAAGGCAAAAAATATCAAGGTTAAAGGGAAGCTTACATGTAATAGCGGCCACGCTCTTACCGATGCCGCAATTAAAGGTTTAGGGGTTATCCAGCTTCCCGATTATTATGTTCTGCCCTATATCGAACAAGGTAAGTTAACCAAGCTGCTGGAGAACAATAGCCCTCCCGAAGAAGGCATTTGGGCTCTCTATCCTAATAATCGGCACTTATCTCCTAAAGTAAGGTTATTGCTAGATTATCTAGAAGAAGCACTATATTAACTTGAACTCTGAAATATTTAACTATTCAAAAATGGGGGCATCAAAGTTGTGGCCTTCATCGGAATAAGCCGTAACAATGGCGTCTGCAACAAGACCTGTCTCTGCTACCACTTGATTCTCAAAAAAATCTTTAATCTGTTGTCTGCGACCATGAGCTGCCCATGCTTGTGCATCTTTCCAGATTTCGTTAAATACAACGGTGTATTCGTTATTAGTCGCGCTTGCATGCTCAATTTGGCGTGTAACAGTATATTGGATGCACCCTTCTTCACGATAGGCATCTGGTTCCAGCGCTTTCAATACATCAAATAATGCTTCTTCTTGTCCGGCTTTAGGTTTGAACTGCGCTATAACATAAACTCGACTTGTCATCATATTTCCTTATAAGTTCTAATTAAAAAAGGAGCCAACGCCCCTTTTACATTTTACTGATTTATTGCCAATCAAGAATAACTTTCCCAGACTGCCCGCTACGCATGGTATCAAAGGGAACTCTCAAGTTAACCAAATTATGCCACAGTTTTTCGGCTGAATACCTATTAACTAGCAGTGCCTACGGACCATGGAGCAAAAGCATCCGATCTTCGACTTTTGTAAAATTCGGCACGATACAAGTGTCTTTGTCAATTAAAGACGTTATACGCTGGAGAGAAATTACTGAGAAAACGTTGCGCATGTGCCCTGCTTTTGAATTTTCGCATTTGCCGCTCTCTAACCCTTGTTGGTTCATGAGAACTTTCACTCCGATTATTGTGGTACTTGCTGTTGTCGTAAAATGAATCTCGAATAAGCACCCTTTGAGCAACATTATAACTGCGCCATCACCTAGCCAATGTGGATCTGTCACAATTTTCCAAGGCCTAACTCCCTGATTTCTCGTTAACAGGCGGTTAAAGAAACGCTTAGCCGCCTTTCCATCTCTTCTTTTCTGTCCAAGAATATCGATAACATCACCATCCTTTTCAACCGCTCGCCAAAGGTAGTGATGCTCACCACGTATGTTGATAAACAGCTCGTCCATGAACCACGTATCAGCACCGCAAGTATCGACTCAACAGCCACAGGTTAATACACATTTGTTCATGGATGATACTAGTTGGAACGAAGCGTCGCCTGCTCAGTAATATTTTCAACAAAGCGAATAAAGTCCGGATGACTCAGCAGTTGGCTTCCCCCTCTTCGATCAGCGCATCGACTTGCGCTTCATCCAAGGTAAAACTGGTGGGAATATCGTTAAGAAATCGGTGTCGCGTTTCATCGTCTACCGCAAGGTCAGATAAGCTGATGTTGATCAGATAAGTTTGCACTTCCACCCCCATCATTTTTGCGGTCATGGCGGTATAGTCTTCCTGCCATTTTTCAATCAAGCCGTGCGTGGTAGCGTTAAAACGGTGGAGCTGAATATCCGTCATGGCGGAAATGGTTTCCGTGATGCCCGGTGCTTCACGTGAACTCTCTAGATTCGTTTCGGGTTTTGTCGAAGCATCGATAGCGATGATCACATAGTGGGGTAAAATCTGCTCTTTGGTTTGCTCCAGAAACTCCATGTGGCCATTGCCCAGATCAGCAATGTCATACAGCGACAGCAAACCCAGATTGTCGGTGATCCCACCGTCCACCAAGTGAATGTACTTGCGTTTCTCTTTGTTACTGTAACTCGCCAACCCCTCAAGGTTGCCCTCGTCATTGGAGGAAGCGTTGCGAGATCACGCATCAAGAAATGGTTGTCGATTGCACAGGTGCCATAGTTTTCAAGAACCACAGGATTGAAGAGAACCGGAACCGCAGACGAAGCCGTAACCGCATTGGCCACCGGGTAGTCGAGTAAATCGGAGCACAGCAGGTCAAAGTATTCTTGCAGGAAGGAGAAGCGAACCCCATTGCCCAAATCAGATGCATTCAAGATGACCAGAGGGCTGCCCTCACGTTGCAAATCGGCAAAGGTGGCGCCTTCAAACAACCGGTCCTGATAATAATCCACGGCCTTTTCAGTCAACCCTTGGCTTGAGAACCACAACAGTGGATTAAAGAAGTGCGATGTGAGGTCACCACCCACATCGTAATACAGAAAATCGTCTTCGAAATCAGTAAAAAGCTGCTCACCGTACAACCCATAATACGCCGCGGTAAAACTGCCCCCGGATACCGCACTCATTACGTCTACCTCATCAAGCAGATTGCGCGATTCGGTCAGTGGATGCGTTTGCTCATGAAGCGCTTTTAACACACCGTAAGACAATGCCGCCGCGCGAGTGCCGCCACCGGACATCGCCACCACAATGGTGTACTCGCCATCGTTCAGCATCTTTACCGAGTTTTCAAACGAGTAGGCTTTCTTGCCCATGGTATCGGTGATAGGTACGTTGTCCACCGCGCTGTAGGTTGTACACCCACTGATAACAGAAAGACAAAGAGTGAGCAGGAGTATTCGCATTCCTAATCCTTAAATCATGATCTATAGAGCGCTTACATAGTTGCACCAAGACGGTAAAATGGCAAATCTTTGTAGATAAACTAATCAGTTGTTTTTTTTCGGTATACATCAGATCGATCCAGATGGGAACCTTGGTCGACTTCCAATTCCAGCCATATGGGCGTTATATCCTAAAGGTGGTAAGTAGCTTGTAGCTTCTAAGCTAGCGAGTATTGTGTCTCAAGCAAAGCACCATTGCTCCCTTCTCTTTGGGGGATTAACTTAAGACCTTCTAAGCAAGTTATGTTTCAAAAGCAACTTCAATGCGACTACAAACTTACTTCGAATAACTAATTGCAGGAACAAACGTGCTAGCAGTAATCACAAACAGCGCTTCATGCGACTTCACGTCGCACGGACAAAACTTTGTCAGCACCTTCACTAAATTTGCAAATCATCAATAACTAAGTATGGAAAAAGTAGCTTAGCTTAGTGTCCAGTCTGACTGGAGCATATCACTCTTAACTCCTGTACAGCACTATGTAGATTAGAACTGTACAGGAAAATCACAATACCAATAGTTTAGGGTGTGGTTTACAGGTTAATGTAATCCATTGTATAAAATGGCAAAGCAATCATTACTAGAGACCAAACGACGAGAATGACATGAAGTACATCGTTCTCAGAGAACCAAATTTTCTTCTCTTTCCAAAGAACTTCACCAATACCTAGCTTCCAGTATTTATCGAAGAAGTAATACGATGCATAAATTAGAGCCCAAGAGATCATGCACAATAAATCATAGGTTGCACCGGTTCTAATGAAAGCAACGGTGTTAATTCCAATGAAGGCGATAAAGCTTGGTAGAGAAGCCATCATCATAAACTCAAAGGTGATAACGGATTTAGTTGCCGTAAATGCGCCCCAGAAAGTAATAATGGTGTAGCCAACCGTCATGATTGCAGCATACCAAATGAAGATATCAAACCAAATTGATTCCGGTGGTATTGAAGAGTAAGCAATAGCAACCGTCATGGCATTCATACTGACTTGTTGGAAGATTAAGTAAATCACTTCCCACCAGGTTGTCCATGAGCACTGTTCTCTGTATTTCGCCTTCAGCTCATAGCCAAACGCCTGATAACTGGTACCTGCAATGATGGCACCAATACCCCAGAGAAGCATTGAAATGCCCCACCAAAAACGTGACATTTGGCCGTCTTGCATTACTAGGAACTGAACCCCAACTAATGTAACGATCACACCGAGTAAATAAACCCAAAATGTCGATGACGGTTGACTGATATCCAACTCTTTACCTAGAAAATTGACACGAACCAGCGGTTGTTCCTCTCCCCAATTTTCCTTTGTCAAACTTGGGTGTTTAATGTCATGAACTTTCTCAAAAATAGACATTTCGTTTTCCTTTTAAAAAGGCTGAGGCCCTCTGAGCCTCGACCAGGTTCAATTAGTCTTCGTGTTCAGGAATAAGAACAAGCTTGCCCACATGCTTGCGGCTCACAAGTTCTTTTTGAGCTTCTACTATGTCAGAAAGAGGGAAGGCTTTTGAAAGGGCTGGTTTGATTTCACCCTTTTCGATAGCGTCAATCAGGCTTGGGAATACAGGTTCATCCCAACCAGTGCACCCAACAAGCGTCAAGTCTCTTAGGTACATAGTGCGGAAATCTAACTCAACTAGTGGGCCTGCAATGGCGCCAGAAGAAGCATAGCGACCACCACGCTTAAGCATTTTTAGGTTGTTGACGAAATTGTCGCCAGCCACATTGTCAATGATGATATCGACCGACATTTCGCCCAGCACTTCGAGTGCATTTTTACCGTAGTCGACGACTTCATCAGCCCCGTAAGAGCGCACACGTTCGATCTTGTCTTCGCCTTCTGCTGCCGCGATAACATAAGCGCCACGACGTTTTGCAAGTTGAACTACCGCAGAGCCAACACCACCAGACGCACCTGCAACATAGACACGATCACCTGCTTTTACGCCTGAGCGCTGAACCATATTTTCAGATGTCGCATAGGCACATGGAATCGTGCCCAGTTCTGCATCACTCCAGTCACACTCAACTGGGAAAACTTCGCTTGCAGAAATCTTCACGTATTGAGCAAAGGCACCGTCAAAATCAGAAGCCATCCAGATATTTTCACGAGATTCAAAACCTTCGTGGCGAATACAAGCGCGGATAAGTACACGTTTGCCAATAAGGTGTTGGTCAGCTTGATCTTTCGCTTCAACCACTAGACCCGCACAGTCTGTACCTTGAATGAATGGGAAAGGTGTTTCATTGTTCCAGCCGCCATCTTTCTCCTCAGCCGCATCTGTAACCTCATTTTCATCCGTAGACAAAGTATTCGTGCTTTGGGTTACCTTCTGAGAGTACCAACCAAGACGAGTATTGATTTCTGTATTATTCACGCCAGCCGCCAAGACTTTGATTAACACTTCACCTTCGCTAATTACAGGCATTGGTACGTCTTTGTACTCCAACATTTCGTAGCCACCATTACCCATGGTAACGACTGCTTTCATTGTTTTGTCGCCTGTTTTTACATCAAAACGGTTTTTATCTTTATTAATATTCAGTTTAATTTTCATGATTTTCTCTTCACTTATGATGTTGGTAGTTCAACACTGTTAATTTGATTAGATGGTTCAGAGGACGCTTCTTCCTTTTTGCTCATGCGGTTAAAGACCATTGCTAAAATCGCACCAAGAACACCAAAGGCAGCTGTCACGATAAAGTAAGCTCGGTAGCCATCGTCATTACCGAATGTGCTCCATAGATAGCTGTTCATTTGTGGAATAAAAATATCTGGTAGGTAACCGATTAAGCTCACAACACCAATCGCTGTACCCGTTAGTGCAGCAGAGATCTTCGCCTGACCTAGAATCGACCAGTAAGTACCACGAACCACGTAGATAAAGACGGCGGTCAGCAACACAAGGCTACCAATTATGATTGTACCTGCTGAACTTGGAATGATTGCTAGTGTACATAATGCAACCGCTGCTAGGAAAGTACCTGTCGCCACGGTTTGAGCTCGGCCGAATTTATCAGCACAGTAGCCGCCCAGGAAGCCACCAATAGGACGCATCCATAGAACACCAACCATCATAGAGCCGACAGTTACTGCGCTCATCTCAAGGTTGCTTTGTAGGTGGCCACCGTAATAGTAGTTCGACCAGAAAACAGTATAGCCACAGAAGATGATCAGACCGTGTAGCCAAACGTATTTGTTGGTAAGAATCTTAGAAACATCGGCTAGGCGGAATTTCTCTTCTTCACCCGTTTCGACATTGCGATCTTCTGTTGGTTTAACGAAGAGTGCTACTAGAACTGCAATAGCTGTCAAAGCGAACGAGTACATGTAGATAACTGATTTAAGAGCTGTTTCTTTGTCTGCAAAGGCTTCGCTATCACCTAGAGTTGTGGTGAAAAGATATAAAGCAACACTACCTAGAGCTGCTTCAACCAAACCACGACCACCATCTAAGAAGCCAAAGAATCGGCCTTCTTCTTCAGGAGTAGACAACATTTTAGTTAGCTTCATGTGAGCCGACCAGAAAGTGAATACTGCAAAGATACCCCAAATAATGAAGCAACCAACCACTCCGCTATATTGAGGGATTTGTGCAAACCAGAAACCGCCTGCAGCCGTACCTAGTAGGCTAACTACAAGCAATGATTTAGCACTGAACTTATCACTCAAAATACCACTTGGGAAGTAACCCGCTACGAATACCATACCGAGAATGGAGTAAATATTGTTTAGGTCGGTGACATTCATTTGGAAGACTTCAAGAATAGTCTCTTGATACTGCGCTTTTAAATAAACTAGTGGAAAAACGGCACCCGCCGCTAATATCACGAGCACGAATTGAAAATACCTTGTTAGGCTGGAGTTGTTCATATTATCACCTATGTTCACATTTGTTGGCGTCAAAAAGAAAAACTCTTATTGACGCATTTCTAATTATTATTTTTTATTAAAATTGACTGAATACGGTTTCGATTGCGAATGCACCTGGATCTTTTGTTCCTGATAGGCTGTCGCTGTTTAGGTAGGATGAACGGCCCGCTTTCGCATTGGTCATCGCAACAGTAGCCTCTGCACCGGCTTTCGCTGCATTAATAGCGCTATCAAAGCCTTCTTCTACCCATGCTTCTAGAGCCGGGTGTAATGCGTCGATCATCGTGCGGTCTCCAGGTTTTGCGCCACCGTAAGCCATCATTTGATCTAGACCCGCTTGCAATGCCTTAGGTAGAGAGCCATTAAGCTCAAAATCACGGCCTGCTGCAGTAAACAAAATAGACAGAAGTACGCCTGAAGAACCACCCATTACAGAAGTTAGACAGTCTGCGATTGTCGTCATCAATTTGGCTTTGTCTTGTAACGGTAGCTGTTTTGCTTCTAATTGAGCTATAACCTTACGTGCACCTGCTGCAAAAGTAGAACCGGTATCACCATCACCAACGATGGAGTCAAGGTGGTTAAGCTCTGCTTCGATATCGATAATTGATTGACATACCTTGCTAAGAACTAAGGCAGTCTCTTCTTCGTGTGAGGGCTCGAACGCTTGCTTCACGATTTGGTTTTCACACTGAGTGATTGGTACTTCGCGGCGGGCAACAGCACCAGGCCATGCACTTGTTTCAACGTCTGCAGTCAATGCCTTACTGATCTCATCAGTCAGTTGAATGGTAGAAACCGAAAAGCCTTTCATATCAATAGCGGTCATCAGTGCACCACTTACGATAAACTTCGCTTGTTGGCCAAGCTCAGATTCCATCACTTCCTTCGCCACAATATTCATTTCAATTGGCGACAGACCGCCAAGGTTATTTAGCAAGATTGCATTCTCAGAAATAGGTTGCGCTTCAATAAGCTTGCCTACCATGGTTGCTACAAGCTCTTTTGCTTTAGGTAGGTCAATAGTCTCGATACCCGCTTCTCCGTGGATGCCTAGACCAAGCTCGGCTTTACCTTTAGCAATACGCTCATTGCTTTCGCCAGGAAGAGAGCAGCTTGTCAGTGCTACACCAATAGACGCCGTTTTTTCATGCACGTCGATTGCAGCTTGTTTCACTTCTTCTAGAGAACCGTTGTTTTCAGCTACATAGCCCGCAACTTTTTGCACGAACAGAGTGCCTGCGATACCACGTGGTTGAGGGTTACCAGGGATAGAGATATCGTCGCCAACGACAATCAGGTCAACTTTACGCCCCATCTCCTTGGCTTTTTCTACGGCTAAGCCAAAGTTCAAACGGTCGCCAGTGTAGTTTTTAATGATAACCAGACAACCGGCATCACCCGTTACATGTAAAATTGCATTAAGAACGGCATCCACACTTGGCGCAGCAAACAAGTCACCACAAACCGCTGCGGTTAGCATGCCCTTACCAACGAAGCCTGCGTGCGCTGGCTCATGTCCAGAGCCACCACCACAAATCAGTGCGACTTTGTCTTTATTCCAGTCATTGCGCGCAACAACTTTAATATCGTTATTAAAATCTAGTAGTGTTAGGTTCTCTTTTTGAGCTGCGTATAAAGCACCGTGAATAGAATCTAGAACAAAAGACTCTTTGTTATTTAAAATAAGATCAGACATTGTTATCTCTTTAATATAGTAAGATTAATTTCTATTCTTCGTCACTAATTAAATAATTAGCGGGTTAATATTATTGACCTAGCTGGTGAGCTATTAGGATTGCCGAATAAACCGCTTCTGCTGTTACTGGGAAAGGCATATTGTGAATGGTTTCACCTTCAGCCGTTGCTCCCTCAGCTACTTCACGTAACTTGTCGTGATTTAATTCTTTTACACCCATCTGGAATAAATTTGTTGGAAGTCCGATTGAGCGACAGAAATCGATAACAGTGTTAATTTCTTCCATTGCGGCATTTTCAAGAACCAATTGAGTTAGCGTACCGAACGCTACTTTTTCACCGTGATAGAGATGGTGACATTCTTCTAGTTTGGTTAAGCCATTGTGAATAGCATGAGCAGCCGCTAGACCGCTACTTTCAAAGCCAATACCACTTAGGTAAGTGTTCGCTTCAATGATGTTTTCAACGGCTTTTGAGCTCACACCATTTTCAACAGCCACTTTCGCTTTTAGGCCATCTTCTAACAGTGTTTCATAGCATAGTTTTGCTAGTGCTTGAGCCGAACGTGTTGGTGCACCACCTGCCATTGTCGCTTTACCTGAGGTCATGTTTGCTCGTGCTTCAAAGTAAGTAGAAAGTGCATCACCCATACCCGCAACTAGAAGGCGTACTGGTGCTTTAGCGATAATAGCACTGTCCATCACTACCATATTTGGGTTACTAGGAAATAGTAAGTACTCACTGAATTCACCTTCAGGTGTGTAAATAACAGCAAGTGCAGAGGTAGGGGCATCTGTTGATGCAATTGTCGGAACTACGACTACTGGTACTTTTGAGTAATACGCTACCGCTTTAGCAGTATCCAGTGTTTTACCACCACCAATACCAATGATCACGTCATGCTTTTGCGTTGCTGCGATGTCAATGATGCGGTCGATTTCTTGACGGGAACACTCTCCATGGAACAGATCCATTGCCAGTGGCATTTCTTCTTTTTCAAAGCTGTTTTTTACTGTACCGCCTACTAAGCCTGTAACAAATTCATCTGCAATCGCCAGTGGATTTTCACCTAATGCCTTCACGTAACCAGCGATAGCACCTAGTACATTTTCACCTTGAACGTATTTGCTAGGGCTAATAATTATTTTATCCATGTTTTTGACCTTCTCTGTGTTTCAACGTTGGAGAAATCATAAAGAAAGAGAGTTAGAAACAAGTAGAAATAACGTCAGTTATATAAGTGAAGTTTGATTCCCACATCAATTAACGTCATAGAAATAATATTGTGAGAACCCAATTATTAATTCAGTCACATTTACAAATAATTTCCTTGATTTGTGTTTCATTTTGAACCATTCGACTTTTTTGCTATGTTTCGAAATGAAACAGGCAAATTAAATTGCTGACCATGAAAAAGGAACTTAATATGGGTCCAGCCCTTTGGTTTCAAGGAATATAAAAGAATAATGAAAAAGATTATCAATAACGTCGACAATGTTGTCTTAGACCAAGTTCAGGGCTTAGTTGCCTCTCGTACTGATCTCAAACTAAATAAAAATCCATGTTATATCTGGCATGAAGAGTCTCCGAACCAAGTTGCATTGGTTTCAGGAGGAGCCTCTGGGCACGAACCTATGCATATTGGATATGTAGGCCAAGGTATGCTTACTGGTGCAATTCCTGGTGAGATATTTGTTAGAGCAACCCCCGACCAAATCTATGAATGTGCGAGCCAAGTGAGCCGTGAGCAAGGCATATTGTTTCTGATTAAAAACTATATTGGTGACAGTATGAACTTTAAGTTAGCAGTAGAGTTGCTTCATTCTGACGGTGTAAAGGTAGGAGCCGTTCTCATTGATGATGATATCGCAGTCAATGATAGCCTTTATACAAACGGACGCAGAGGAATGGCAGGAACAGTCTTGGTAGAAAAAATTGTCGGTGCGGCATCGGCAAAAGGCTATTCATTAGAACAGTGTGAAGAGCTTGGACGTCGTGTGAACAATAACTGTCGGTCGATCAGTGTTGCATTAAGGCCGTGTACCGTCCCAGCCGCAGATCAGCCCTCGTTTGAACTAGGAGAAAACGAAGTCGAGTTTGGTATTGGCATACATGGGGAGCCCGGCATAGAGCGTATGGAATTTACGAACTCTGACGACTTGGTTGATAAGATGTTTGTGGCTCTCAAAGAAAACGCCCCATATAGCAGGGTGCTACCGTGTTGGGATAAGGAGGAAGGTGAATGGCTCGAACTTGATTCTTCGATCAATGACTTTGAATCTGACCATGACTATATAGCGATTGTGAACGGCTTAGGTGGCACTCCAAACTCTGAACTTTATGTTGTCTATAAACGCTTAGCCGAAAATTGTGAAGCAGAGAACTTTCGAATAGCGCGTAACTTAGTTGGCGAGTATTGTACCGCTGTCGATATGTCGGGTATTTCAATCACGCTACTTAAGGCGGATAAGGAAGTGATTGACCTTTTCGATGCACCAGTTAACACAGCTGCAATGACTTGGTAATCCTCTAAATTGGAAGAAAGTGATGCAAATTGAAAAACAACACATTGTTAACTGGCTCTCGCTCTGCGCTAAAGCATACGAAGAGAATAAAGAATTTCTTACTGATTTGGATCGAGATCTTGGTGACTCTGATCATGGGCTGCATATCTGTAGAGGATTTAAAATTGTCTTGGAGAACCTACCTAAATTTGAGAAACAAAACATTGCAACAATATTGAAAAATACAGGTATGACTTTACTCTACAATGTTGGCGGAGCAAGTGGCCCGCTCTATGGAACCCTTTTTATACGAGCCGCCGCTACCATTGGCACCCGTGAGCAACTCTCTTTTGAAGAGTTAATTGATGCCTTAAAAAGCGGTGTTGATGGCATTGTTACGAGAGGCAAAGCCAACGTGGGTGATAAAACTATGTGCGATGTCTGGTTGCCCGTTATTGAGCAGACTCGTTCTAAAATAGCTTCTGGAGCTCATATAGACTCTTTGTTGGAATGTATGGTTTCTACTTCAGAAAAAGGGGCTGTTTCAACCATTGAGATGGAAGCATCCAAAGGAAATGCTCGTTTGCTAGGTAAGCGAAGTATTGGCCATCAAGATCCTGGGGCTACCTCGTCATTAATCATGATCAAAGCATTAGTACAGGCTGTAAATGGAAGCTAAGCCTTTATAATACAAACAAAAAATTCAAGTTATTGAAGCGACTTGGACTCATTTTACGCTCTCTAAAGGGTTGGCATTAGTTAGTTTCAAGCACGTCTTCAAGATCATACTTTTTCACTTTACGCCAAAGCGTTGTACGTCCGATATTCAAGGCTTTCGCCATTTCCTGCAAGCGCCCGTCAAATACTTTCCATGATTGGATGATCGCCTGCTTCTCTAGCTCCTCTAACGTCATAACGGAAGCCGCACTGTTCAATTCTTGATGAGCTTGAAGTTTCACCTCATCAGGTAGATCATCAAGTTCAATACGATTTGAACTGCGATTCAACAAGAAGCGTTCTACAATATTTCGAAGTTGCGAGTTATTACCAAACCAGCGGTAGTTGCACAAAGTTGTCATTACTTCACGCTCAATCTCGATTGTAATTTTGTGCCTTTGCTCATAAATACTCACGAGCTTTGTCACCATATGTTCAATATCTTCTGGCCGGGTTCTCAATGGAGGGATATGGAGTTCATTTGCCGATAGATCATAGTAAAGTATTCGAGCAAAAGAACCTTGCTCAACCCCCTCAGCAATATTGGCCGATGTTCCAGTGATAAGTTGAAACTTAACTTTTATGGGCCTTTCGCTATTACTGCGATTGAACAAGCCCGTTTTAAGCAACTTTAATAAGGTTGCTTGTAACTCAGTACCGAGCAACTCAATATTTTCAATATAGAGTGTGCCATTTTGAGCCAGCTCAAACTTAGAGGGGTGTCCTTCTCCTTCATCATGCCCAAGCACATCTCTTAAAAGTTGATAGGGGTTGGTTGACCGGCAGTTAAGCGAGATGAATGGGCCGTCACGATACTCACTTTCATTGTGTATCGCCATTGCCAAATCAGATTTGCCAACTCCTTCTTCTCCAGTGATCAGGATAGGGGCCCGTGTTTTAATCGCTCGTCCAGCGACCCGCATTACATGCTTCATTTTACGTGAAGCATACATAAGATTCGCAAAGGTATAAGTTGCAGGACTGGCCGATTGTTGCAATGCCAGTTCATGAAATTTATCAACGGGGTGGATGAAAAGTAGGTGCGTACCATCTGACATACAGCGGTACGTGATGATCGCTTCGATAAAACGGCCATCAATTTCAAATGTCGTTTGCTTTCGGCGTACCATTTCGCCTTGTTTGATACTACTTATAATATTTGGGGCGAAACGAATTACATTGAATATATCCCTATCGAGTAAATCGTTACTGTTCACATTGAGCAGCTTCTCAGCTTGACTGCTCGTATACGAAATTAGGTTCTCACTATCCCATGATATGATGCCATCATCCATATACTCCAAAGCTGCGCTATGTGCTGATTGGAGTCGATTCATACTCTCTTGTTCACTTTCAATGTGAAGCTGCAAACTCACCTCACGAGCACAAGAAGTGGCAATCACAATATTCTCTTTTTTGTAATCCTCTGCGCGACGAACTAGCAAGATAGTACCGCGTAATTTGCCATAGGTATCGATAATTGGTGCCGCAACGCTACCAATGTCATGCAAGTCTCGTTTGAAATGATCGCCAGCAAACACTTCATAAGGCATGTTTGTTTCCATAGCGAAACTGACGGCATTCGTACCCACTTTGTCTTCCGTTAGAAAGCACCCCACCTTGATACCTAGTGCATTCATTTTTTCTTCCAGCTCTTGGTGTCCAACATGGGACATCACGCAGCCATTGTCATCTGTAACAATAAGCGCCAGTTTCTCGTTGCGAAGCAGATCGTACATATCTTCTGTTACCCTTGTGGCACAGTTGATAATGCGTTCATTTCTTCGTCTTAGTGAAGTAAGAGTGAAACCGGAAGCAATATGCGGACGAGTCCAATTGTAGGCACTCATTTGCTTGATACAGCGCTGCCAAGATTGGAATACTGGAGAAAAGGCAAATTCAGGCGAAACCCATTGGTGTTTCTGGAAGAATTCCCATCGGGTTTTACTATCTTCGATAGAGAGCATTAGGATAGAGACGGTCATGATTACTAACTTGGTCGTATCCTAGCACAACAATTGCCAGCAGTTACTCGTCTCAATCACACTTAAGCTATTTTCAGGTACGACAGGCATAGCTATGTACCTATAAATAGTGAATGTGACTCTCTATCACTCCTCTATCTTAGCTCTATATCTAGGAGCTTAATTTAAACTATCGATTATTTAGCGTGAAACTTCATATATATTGATATTGAACTTCGGTAAATATGCACTTAATGTGATGCCATAAGTGTTACCATTTTATCAGTTGAGGATTTAGCCCCAGCTGTTCGAGATACAGCTCAAAAAGGCCTTCTTTTTTCATATTTCTAAGAATAACCGAGAGTTGTGGCGCAAGCTCTTTATGTTTTTTGTGTAGCCATAAATGGCTTGTTACTGTCTCCATAACGCCACTTTTCAGAACAGTGCTGTCCGTCGCCATATTCAGCGCGTCACTGATTGTGATTACCCGAGCACCTAATACCTCCAAGCGATAATAGAATAGGTTCACTTGGTTATATTATGAAATTTTCGTTTGGGTTTACATATACTGTCAATCTCACTTTAGAATGTCTGGCTTCTGGCAAAGTAGAAACGTTCGGTTATATGAGAAGAAGGAGTTGGATAAATGGTTTGTATTCTATGAAGCTTTTGTCCATCAGCGCCTTATTCTGTTAAACCCGAAGCTATTAAGTTGCTGAGCTTGTAGCTAGAAGGGAGCTTAGTGCTCCCTATTTATTGGCTCTATAATGTATTCTTGCAGTTCCTGTAGGATTTTTATGGCTAATTGTTTTGCTTCGTATATAGGTAAGTCGTGATCCTCGTAGACAGTACCGTGACTCATGCTGTCCCGAATTTTCTTCATCTTATAGAAAATTGCCATATCTTCATCATTCAGACTTGACCATTTGGAGGCAACACACCAGTTAAACTTAGGGGCTGTGTTGTCTTTTGAGCCTTCAATAGCCTTTTTAAAGTAATCATTCATTGATGCTGATACCCTATCTGGGACATTAAATAGGTGTTGCATGTCTTTGTCATATGTAAGGCTTTTGAATACCTGACCGGTGTGCTTCTCTATAAACTGGTAGTAGTTATTCCAGATATAGATAGGGGAAGATGAAGCACACTCATCACAAACAACATGTGCTTCCTTTATTCCACCACCCCTAGCAAGGTAAAGGTACTCAATTGATAGGTTCTTGTTGCCACAAAAAGGACAAATTTTATAAGTAAAATTGACCTCTATTCAAAGGTTTTTACACTATAAGAGTTCAAGATTAATTAAGCTTCTTAGAATGTTATAATTTTTAGTTTGTTGTTCATAAATACTAGGATAATCTTCGTTAATACTATATATAAGAAAAGGAGATAAAAGTAAGCTAAAATATAGTGCTACGCTATTTTTAAATTTATCACGTTCAATTTTCTGAAAATATGGATCTTTTTTAATGACGCTTATTATTAAGTTATCAAAATTATCTCTTATGATATCTTTTAGCGCTTCATGTTCCACGCTCGATTTTTCGAGTCTGATTACATTAGTTACCAATTTTAAAGTTTCTGTATCATAAGATACCTCACTAAAACATTTCTCTGCTAGATTGACATTATTTGAATTGATTTTTTTAATTAACTCTCTTCTAAACCTAGACATATGCAATTTAATCATTTCTTCTACTAACCCTTCTTTGCTTCCAAAGTGATAGCGAATTAAAGATATATTAAACCCAGACTGCTCAGAGATAATTCTGGTCGTGATAGGTTGGCCGCCATCAGACAGATAGAGTGACTTTACTGTATTTATTAAAGCCTTTCTTGACTCTAAGGTCTGTACAGGCCGACCGGCATTCCTATTCGGACTTACAGTTTTCATATTCTGTTATGCTCCGGGGTTATCTAGTTTCTTATTTTTTTGAATTTCCTACCATCTCGGATATTCATAGTCATTAAAAATAAGTTGGTAGCACCAGCAAGTAGTTCTAATGCTTGAACAATATAGAATGTCGTATCAAAGGTACCATTTATTGCCATTTGGTTTAGATATATCGCGGCAGGAACTAGAATAACAATTCCGTTTATACCGATAATAGGCATACGTTTTTTCTTTTTTCTATGATTTTTCCTTTTCCCCCTTTTGCTATCGAAAAGCCTGTGGCTCCAGTTAGGGAAACTGCGGGAATGAGGATGAAAAGACCTGGAAATACAATAAAAGCCTTAACTTTCGCTACTGACTCAAGTGAACCAAATAATTCAATAAATAGAGTTGAGCTAAAAAAGGTAGCTATACAGATTGTGGCTAATATTGCCGAACTACGATGAATTAGGGGTTTCATATGTGACTCCACACGTGTATAGTTGGTAACATGTTGTCAATATTAATCCATTGACAACATGTTGTCAATGGATGGGAGTGAAATATAGCCATGTTAAAAAAAGCAAATGGAGAAACCTTTACTGAAGTCGTTTTAGAAGTTTTCAAAGTAAGCGGAATGCTTAACGTAGAAGGTGATGATCTTACAAAAGAATTTGGCTTAAGTAGCGCTAGGTGGAAAGTTATGGGAGCGATCGGCAGGTCTGAGACGGCTCTGACGGTACCTCAAATTGGTCGTACTATGGGGCAGAGTAGACAGGCAACGCAGCGAATTGTAGATGTGATGACAAAGGATGGTTTACTGCAATTGGTGGAGAACCCACATCACAAGAGAGCCAAGCTTGTTGACCTTACAGAACAAGGAAAAAAAGTATATAGGCTATTGGATATAAAACAAACATGCTGGGCTAGTAAAGGTGCAGAAGACTTGTCCAAAGAAGAACTAGAGACAACATTGTTCGTACTTCAAAAGATGGCGAGTTACCTTGGTGCGCAATAGAGAAAGGCAGTGATTTTAATTTCGACTGCCTATGCGGATAAATCATTCTGAATCAGATATAGCTATGATGTCATTGCCCTTCCGTTAACAGGCAATATAAAATTTTGGTCATTCGCTCTATGCTAATATGAAACCAAGCCCAGTTTTCGAAGTCTGCCAGTGGATTAACCCTCAACACTTCTTCCATCGATAAACCCTGTTCAACCAATGGTTTGATGCAACCTTTGATGTTGATCAGCATATCTAGTGCTTCTTGCATATCGGCTTTACTACCCAAGGGGCCATGTCCAGGAATGATTACTGTTTTTTCGTTCGCTAATTCAATAACTTGTTGCTGACCAGCGATAAAACCGTCAATGTTGCCCCCGTTATTTAAATCGATGAACGGAAAGACCTTGTTAAAGAACATGTCTCCGGCGTGGATAATATTGGCATCGCTGAAGTGAATTATTATGTCACTATTGGTATGTGCTTTCGGTATGTGCAATAACTTAAGGGTTTGGCCATTCAGATAAAAGGTAGCAGTATCATTGAATGTTAGGTTGGGTAAACCTGTCTTATCAAATTGACTATCTGCAAGCAGAGCGCTACGTGTATTATCATGTGCGATAATTTTTGCACCTGTAGCCGAATAAATAGGATTGCAGGCGAGATGATCAGCATGGAGGTGTGTGTTTATGACGAAATTGACAGTGTCGTCGGCCATTTTTTGGGTTGTCGCTAGTGTCATTTGACCCGCTTTTTCCAGTCCATTATCAATTAAGACAATACCGTCATCTCCGATTAGAAGACCTAAATTTCCACCAGGGTTTCCTCCATCAACTTCTAATGCATAGATCCCCCCAAGATTTGTTGATTTCCATGAGTCTTCACCTATAGGCATTACAGCACCTTTATACACTCCGCCGTTGGTTTCACCTCGTAAAAACGATCTATCGTCAGAAGAAGTTAATTTGTTCATAGCGATTATTACCTCTAATTGGTTTTCACTTAAGTTGTAGTTTGGCTTTTAAAAATTACACCTTGTCGCAAGAAGCACATAACAATGACACAATGTTGTCATATTGGCAACGTGCTGTCATGATATCTGAGATGTGACAACATATTGCTAATATGATTTTCAGAAGAATAGAAATGAGTCAATATTTACATATGAGACAGAAGGCAAGACAATGAAACTAAGGTTGCGGCGAAGAACTGTGTTCAGTTTAATCTCTACATGCCTACTAACAGCAAGTTTTCCGCTTGTAGCAGAGAATTCAGCTTTTGAGAAGGTATGTCAGTCATGCCATACAGGTGGTCTTAAAGGTTGGATTTCTGGAGCCCCAAATATCAATGATAGAGATATTTGGGGCCGATACCTTAAAACACACTCCGAAGACTAGATGAGAGCCATTGTTTTCAAAGGATTAAACGATCATGATGTCAAAGGTGGTTGCTCTAAGTGTTCTGACACAGAGATCAGCAGTGCAATCGACTTTATTTTTTCCAAAGTTAAGTAAGGAGAAGATGAGGATGAACCGATACTCACCAGCACTAATTGTATTGCATTGGGCATTGGCTTTGGCGTTATTCGTAGCCTTATTTATGGGGGGCGACATTGCCTCCCTATCTAATGATCTTGACTTAAAAGTAGATAGGTTGGTTGTCCACATGTCCGCTGGAGGGGTGATAGGCGCACTTTTTGTTGTTCGTTTGGTTGCAATATATCTTTCGCGACCAATTATGACCGACAAAAAGGCCAATAATAGATTCGCTAAGCTCGTGAAAGCCTATCATCTGGCACTATATTTTGTGGTTTTTGCTATTGTTCTTAGTGGTATTGCGATTGCCATCCAAATCAATATGAAAGGTATTGTATAACTGAGTGAGACGATGCCATCTAATCTTTCATCAGTACCAATTAGAAAAGCTCATGGTGTATTAACAAAAATAATTGCAATTATGGTTACTTTGCACGTGTTTGCTGCGCTTTACCATCAACTTATTTTAAAAGACTATTTGTTTTCTCGAATGTGGTTTCAAAGGAAGGTGGATAAATAGACAGTCACTCATCGAGTGCATAATGATGCAGATAGTAAAATTTTGAATAAGCAAGCCGCTCATGCTCGGTTTTGGGTGGCTCCGTGCTGTGCCGTTCTGGTATCTTTCATAACTTCACGTATCGCAAACTCAGCAGAATAATCCGCTGCTGAGTAGTCGCACTAACCAATAAAGGGGCAAAGATATGTTAGTAGGTATAGTTCTAGCGCATCACTGGACAAAAAGCATTAGCTTAATTTTAGTAAAAAGTCCCAAGAGTATCATTGGGGCTACTTATATAAATTTTGGGGCTTTTTTGGGGCTTTTTGTGGGGCTAAATACTGCTTTATTTTCCATTTAACTGTGAATAAAAACAGTATTTAGTAAGCGATATGTTTTCTAGTTTAGAGCGGTTTTATTTCTATTCCCAATCTAATATAACTTTCCCAGACAGCCCACTACGCATAGTGTCGAAGCCTTTTTGGAAATCATCAATCTTGTAGTGGTGAGTGATGATCGGGGTAAGATCTAAGCCTGATTGGATGAGGCTGGCCATCTTATACCAGGTTTCGAACATCTCACGGCCATAGATCCCTTTTATTACCATACCCTTAAAAATTACTTGGTTCCAATCGATGCCCATATCTTTTGGTGGAATACCAAGTAATGCAATTCGACCTCCATGGTTCATAGCGTGTAGCATGCTATTAAATGCGGATGGGTTACCAGACATTTCTAACCCTACGTCAAATCCTTCTGTCATTTCTAGCTCAGCCATCACCTCTTCGAGGTTTTGCTTGGCCACATTGACAGCACGAGTTACGCCCATTTTCTCGGCCAACTCTAAACGGTATTCGTTAACATCTGTAATAACAATATGGCGAGCACCAACATGCTTTGCAACGGCGGCCGCCATAATCCCAATCGGACCTGCACCTGTAATAAGCACATCCTCTCCAACCAAATCAAATGACAAAGCGGTGTGAACAGCATTACCGAATGGGTCAAATATTGATGCTAGATCATCTGAAATACTGTGTGGAATTTTAAATGCGTTGAACGCAGGTATAACAAGAAACTCAGAGAATGCGCCCGTACGATTCACACCAACACCAACTGTATTTCTACAAAGATGGGTTCGCCCACCTCGACAATTTCGGCAATGACCGCAGGTAATATGCCCTTCACCAGACACTCGGTCACCTAGTTCGAAACCACGTACTTCTTGCCCAATACCGACGACCTCACCCACGTATTCATGACCTACAACCATCGGAACAGGAATAGTACTTTGTGACCAGTCATCCCAGTTGTAGATATGTATGTCTGTTCCGCAGATGGCGGTTTTCTTAATTCGGATCAACAGGTCATTGTGACCCAGTTCTGGCTTATCAACCTCTGTAAGCCAGATACCTTCTTCAGGTTTTAATTTTGCTAATGCTTTAATTTTCATACTCAATACTCTCGAAACACGCTAAGTCTTAACCCGAAGGTTATATGATCGCCATCTCTTTACCCACTTGGATAAAGGCATCAATCGCTCTATCCAACTCTTCGCGAGTATGTGCCGCAGACATCTGGGTACGAATACGCGCTTGCCCTTTTGGTACAACAGGGAATGAAAATCCCACCACGTAAATACCTTTTTCTAATGCACGTTCAGCAAATTCAGCGGCAACTTTTGCATCGCCTAGCATGATAGGAATAATTGCGTGGTCAGCCCCACCCATAGTGAAACCAGCTTCTTCCATACGAGCACGGAAATGGGCCGAATTTTCCCATAAACGATCACGTAATTCGCCACTTTCTTCCAATAACGTAAGCACTCGAATAGATGCTGAGACAATAGCGGGCGCTACAGAGTTTGAGAATAAATAAGGACGAGAGCGTTGACGTAACCAATCAACCACTTCTTTTTTACCCGAAGTATAACCACCAGAAGCACCGCCCATGGCTTTACCTAACGTACCTGTAATAAGGTCAATTCGGTCAATTACGTCATGGTATTCGTGAGTACCGCGACCGTTTGCCCCCATAAAACCAACGGCGTGAGAGTCATCAACCATCACCAATGCATTATATTTATCCGCTAAATCACAGATTGCAGGAAGGTTTGCAACAACACCATCCATCGAAAATACACCATCTGTCACGATCAGTTTATGACGAGCTCCGGCATTGTCGGCATCGATTAATTGCTGCTCTAGCTCTTGCATGTTGTTATTGGCATAACGAAAACGCATTGCCTTACATAAACGGACACCATCAATAATAGAAGCATGGTTTAATGCATCTGAAATGATCGCGTCTTCTTTGCCTAAGATCGTTTCAAAAAGACCCGCATTTGCATCGAAACACGAGGTATACAAGATCGTATCTTCTTTGCCTAGGAATTCAGATAGCTTTTCTTCTAATACTTTATGAGAATCTTGTGTTCCACAAATAAAACGAACCGACGCCATTCCGAAACCGTGTTCATCCATACCATCTTTAGCGGCTTGAATAAGGTCTGGGTGATTCGCTAACCCAAGGTAGTTATTCGCACAAAAATTCAGTACTTCTTCTCCGGTTGAGATAGAAACAGCGGCCTTTTGTGCAGAGGTAATAATACGTTCAGACTTATAGAGTCCTTCTTCTTTGACTTCTTGAATCTGTTTATTTATCTGATCATAAAATGCAGAAGACATGCTTATATTCCTTCCAGAAATGAGTGTATTTACAGTGTAAAGCTATTCTAATTGATCGGGATAAAGACTATTATCCCTCCACATGGAAAAACATTAATGAATCCAAGGCACAAATAACAATGATTTCTAATAAGTTGCTTACACTGCTTCCCGATCTTGCTGCCTTTATTTTAGTCGAACAGGAAAAAAGTTTTACAGCAGCAGCAAAAAAACTCAATGTGACTCCTTCCGCACTAAGTAAAACCATCACACGCTTAGAAAAAGCACTCTCGGTCAAGCTATTCGAAAGAACGACGCGAAAGCTACTGATTACAGAAGCGGGCAAAAAAATCTATGAAGAGTGCCTAACAATGGTTAATTCGGCTCAGCAGGCCATTGAGCTTTCAGCAGAGGACCATAACCACCCCAGTGGCTCAATTACTGTTGCAGCACCAGAAGCTTTTCTTAATTCTGTATTACAACCGTTTGTCATTCCTTTTCTAAAGAAATACCCAGATATCCAGTTAAAGCTTCGCGCGGCAGATGGGGCAATAGATATCTTTAAGAACGGTATTGATATTGCCTTTCGGCTCACGGACAAACCCGACGAGAACTTAGTGCTAAAAGAGATGGGTAAAACGAAACTGGTACTGTGCGCTAGCCCTGATTATCTTATCGACAGAGGTCACCCTACTCACCCCAACCAACTAACAGAGCACGATTGCCTTTATCTAGCTGAAACCGACACTGATCATATATGGAATTTTGTTAAAGATGACGAGTTGCATCAAGTATCTGTTTCAGGACGTTACGCCGTCAACCATTCTCAGATGCGACTTAATGGGGTCAAAAATGGCCTAGGGATTGGTATTTTTCATGATTTTGTTATTCAAGAGGCACTTAAGAAAGGTGAAGTCGAAGAAGTATTGAATGACTGGACGATAAAAGGTAATTACCATGGCATTATTGCCCTACAGTTTGCTCAAACCAAGTACATGCCCGCTCGATTCCGTGTATTCATTGATTATGTGATGGAGCATTTACCCATATCCAATTAACCTAATAAGTAATTGGTTCTCGAAAAATTAAGAGACTTTCTTAATCCGACTTGAAGTTAACTAGGAGATCACCTGTGCTTAAACGAATTCATCATACCGCTATTATCTGTTCCGATTATGAGGTCTCAAAGCAGTTCTATATTCAAACTCTGGGTTTAAAAGTCGTCGCGGAAAATTACCGAGCTCATCGAGACTCTTATAAGCTGGATCTTGCTCTACCGGATGGTGGACAAATTGAATTGTTCTCTTTTCCCAATGCCCCTAAACGTCCAGATACTCCAGAAGCTCAAGGATTAAGGCACCTCGCATTTGTAGTGGATTCGGTAGAAGATTCAAAACGTGAATTAGAGAGCAAAGGTATCGACGTAGAGCCGATTCGGGTTGATGAATATACTGGTAGAGCTTTCACTTTTTTCAAAGACCCAGACGGATTACCGTTGGAACTTTACCAAGAACATCAACAAGACGACTAAACCATAGGATCTATTAGGCGCCTTGCTGTCTAGCTTTGTTTTTTATGCCAAACTAGTTATGTTTGTAGCCTACAGTATTACTTATCCTCTGAATGATAACTGGAATGCGAGCAGTAGTAACAACCGTTTGATTGAGGGTATATCGCTTTAGCAGCATCCAACGCGGTGCTGCACGCAATATGATAGCCAAGCGGATCACAGTTTTTTATACCTGGGCTGTGAGTACATGATGCGGTGTGAATTTCATGATCGCCATTTTCTTGTGCTTTCTTATCCACATAAAACAAACTCATAATCACCTCTAACAATTAATGTTCTCGAACAACCACACTACTCCTATAAAAATTTAGAGATAGATAAGATTGCGAATTGTTAGGGGCCCATCACTTACAGCGCTAATTCACTATCCTGCACTACTCCTTTCCAGAGGTACTGATCAGCTAAACGATTAAGGGTTTGTACCTCTTTGTCCGTTTCTATCTTTAACCATTCTATAATCTCATCTACTATTGCTGATTTAGTACGACGATGACAAAAGTATTGCCACGGACTGTATTGAACCGGTGCTCCTTCAGGGCATATTAAATAACCATGCTCTAATTCAGGCAATACCAACAGCAGATCCGTCACTGTCACACCCTGCCCCGATAGACATGCACTTAACGCCATATCCAGAGTAAAGAAGGTGGTATCTCGCGCCTTTGTAAAGTGATCAAAATGCGTGTTTCTTAGCCATGTTATCCAATCATAATGATCCATGGTTGGATGAAGCCTAGGCATTTGAATTATCGCTTCTATATTAGATTGATCGGATACGAGTTGTTGCGCGCATACGGGAGCCATAAATTCTTCTCGCAGATATAAGATATCCGGATTATCCGCATAAATAGATCCTCGGCGAGTGTTTAATATCAACACATCGTATTCACTCGCATTCACACTTTCATCTTCATCCATACTAGGAATAACGACTATTTCGTAATCTGGAAACTTTTCATGCAACTGTTGGATTTTAGGTATAAGTGAACGAGTCGCGTAACTTAAAGCGGCCTTAATGACGATTTTTTTCTGGCTCTCTTGCTTCCAGCTGGCTATCAATGACTCTAACGCTAGATAGTTTTTTTCTAACACCGAGTATAGTGCGTGTCCTTTTAATGTCAGCTCAATAGAACGATTGCCTCTAATCACTAGAGTTTCGTTTAAATCATCTTCAAGCTGTTTTACCTGCCGACTCACCGCACTTTGAGTAACGTGCAATTCATTTGCTGCTAAGGTAAAGCTCATAAGCCTTGCTACAGATTCAAACACCTGCAAGCCTTTATGAGAATAAGGTAAATTAGAATAGGGTGACATATTAGTTCGCATGAGTTTATGTAATGTCAGAATGGCACAAATGTAAATTGAACGCTAGCCTTGAAAACGTTAATTTGTGCTTCATAACATTGAGGCTTGTATGCAAAAATTAATATCTCTCGCACTACCACTTATTATTTCTCAACTCATTTCTATGGCGTTGGTACTTACCGATATCTGGATGATGTCTCGCATAAGCGTACAAGCACTTGCTGCTGGTGGATTAGGTGCGTCCGTATATTCATTCGTTTTTCTTATTGCGGCAAGTACCGTTGGCTGTAGCGCGAACCTAATTGCCATCGCTTACGGGCAAAGTCTAGCTCGCCCTGAGTTTGGCATGCAGCAAATTCGAAACGCTGTAAAAGGCGCGGTGGTATTAGCCGTACTATGTACTTTATTATTGACCATGAGTTTCTACTTTGCACCAGAGCTATTACGGTCAGCAAAGCAATCAGATAGTGTCATTTCTGTCGCGATGGATTATCTCCATGCACTGAAATGGGCGATGTTGCCTACCTTATTGTTATTGGTATTGCGAGGCCTTACGAGTACGTTCGGAGATGCCCGTTCAGTTATGCTGATGTCCGTTGTTACTGTATTAATAAATGTCCCTATCAGTTACGTATTGGCATTTCCTTTAGGGTACGGGATAGCCGGTCTTGGTTCTGGGACAGCAATTTCCGCACTTATCTCATTAATCGGTTACGGTTGCTGG
This sequence comes from Vibrio algarum, assembly GCF_028204155.1. Classification (NCBI taxonomy): domain Bacteria; kingdom Pseudomonadati; phylum Pseudomonadota; class Gammaproteobacteria; order Vibrionales; family Vibrionaceae; genus Vibrio; species Vibrio algarum. The sequence continues at coordinate 641,219 of NZ_JAQLOI010000003.1, forward strand.
GTTTTTGCCCGCGAAAAATACCACCGTTTTGCCCCATGGTTAAGACTTGAAGAATATTCCATAAAACTCATTACACCTTTATTGACTATGGGTCTGCCGATTGCCCTAGTGAGTGTTCTAGAGCATGGGCTCATCTATGGCGGAACATTAATGGCGGGAATGCTCAGCGTTGCATCCTTGGCGATGCACCAAATATTGTTACAGTGCTTAAGCTTTACGTGGAACATTAATTTCGGTTTTTCTCAAGCTGCCGCTATTTTAGTTGGTAAAGATTACGGTGCTGGTAACCAGAATGGAATTAGAAAAATTTCACTGCAAAGTTTTAAACTAGTGACATTACTTAGCATAATACTGGCTGCTGTATTCATTCTCTGGCCGGAGTCCATCGCTCAACTATTTCAGCTTGACGAAAGTGGTACGTCCAAGGATATGGAGTTAACTCTATTACTTACCTCCTCTATCTGGGTAGTTGCTTTGTGCTTTGTTGTTGATGCTTGGCAATTACTAGCCCTGAACCTACTGAGAGGAATGAAGATAGTGCTTTCACCAACGATTATGACTGCTGTAGGTTATTGGATCTTTGGCTTACCTTCTGCATGGTGGTTAATGCAACAGTATGGTTTAGCCGGTATTTGGGGAGGGATTGGTGTTGGTTTGGCTGTTACAGGGATCTTACTCCTAATTCAGCTCTTGAAGGTACTCAACACGGAAAATTCAGATAACAACCCTAAAGAAATTCTAGAAGTGATTGTCTGTTCATCTAAGTAATAACGGCCTACTAATCCAATTATGCTTTTATTTCTATAGCATATGGTTTTCCATATGCTATTTCATTTCAAAAACTGAAGCCTATTCTCATTATCATCCTTTTCCTACATAAGTATTAAACCCTTATGTGCATAATGCTCTCTATCGTAAATTCAACATCAAACCACACTTTATACCGAACGGTATCCTTCTGAATTAAAAGGCTATTTTAGGACAAAAGGGGGCAACATTGTCGCAAGATTTTTTAATAAAACATTCATCATTACTTTGTTTAATGATCGCGTTTATATCATCTAGTGCTTATTCTAATCCAACGCTAGACAATGTTTACCTAGGCAGCAAACTAAGTTGGAGTTATGTGCACAATGCGTGTGAACCTCAACAATTAAGTTGTGATAAGGACATGCTAGGTGGTGGTATATATGGTGGGGTTCAGTGGAATAAATGGATTGCAACTGAAATCGGCTATCTCGATTTCGGAGATGTGGATGCCGTCTATCCAGCACTAATGAATGCGTCCATTAAAGCTCCATACAGTAGTGAGATTAAAGGTATAGAATTTAGCCTTAAACCATCCATTCAAATCAATGACAAACTCACGGTATTCGGAAAGGTTGGTGCATTAGCATGGCAAAATGAAGTCAAGGGTAGAGAAATTGATTTTGATTATACAAAGTCAGAGAAAGGCTGGGATGCTTTGTTTGGTCTCGGCACAGAATACGCTCTAAATGATCAGTGGTTTCTACGTGCAGAGTTTCAACAATTTCCTAATCTCGGAGGCCATGAGACAGGCCGCAGCAATATAAGCATGCTTTCCGCAGGAATTACCTATCGTTTCATTACAAAACAAAAAAACAAGGTGCCAACTGTTACCAATCCGCACCCAGTCGCCAACAAAACTATTCAAAATAACCACAATATTTATGATCAAGTAGATAAAACAGAACGAAATAAAACAGAGCTAACTAATAAAGAACTTCCGGTAGTGCTATTTGGATTTGATTCATATTCACTATCGGATGCAATGAAAAATGAACTTAATCTGATCGTCGGCTATTTAAAAGAACACCCTAATACACACGTATTAGCTAGCGGTTATACCGATGGAATTGGAACCGACCCATACAATAAAGCGCTATCAATTCGTAGAGCAACTGCCGTCAAAAATTATCTGACTTCTCAAGGTATCGAAACTCATCGGATCCAAGTAGAAGGTCTAGGGGCAAGAAGCCAAGTAGCAAACAATAAAACTGACCATGGAAGAATGAAAAATCGTCGAGTCGTATTAACAACGTGGATAAATAACTTTGGAGGCGTAAAAATATGACCGACAAAACATCTTATAAAACAATCATAATTGTGTTTGTATTGGCATTTCTTACTGCATGTAACAGTGACAATAACGGCCTACCAAAACAAGCAGAGCGACTTACCGATATAGTAGATGTACTTGTACTACCTGAAAACTCATCGATACCTATAGGCCTATCTGAACAACTTAGCGCAGAAATCACTCTGCTTGATGGCCGTGTAATCGACGTCACTCAAGCAGATAACGTAAACTGGAGCAGCAGCGATAAAAACATCGCCACTGTAAGCAATGATTTCGAAGACAAAGGGAAAGTAACAGGACATTCGATAGGAAAAGTAACTATTACCGCTTCAGGTGTTGATAATGGGCAACGGGTCAGTGGTACTGCTCAGGTCGAAGTGAGCAACCTTGTTGTTACACAGTTGCAAGTTACGTCCACCAACCCATCAGTCCCAATAGGACTAACACAAAATCTAGTTGCGGAAGTCACACTGTCAAATGGGCAAGTCATCGATGTAACACAAGATGACGCCATAACATGGGCTAGTGACGATGTCTCAATTGCGAGTGTAAGCAACGAGGCTGGTACCAAAGGGCAGATTACAGGTATTAGCAAAGGAACCGTAATCATAACGGCATCCGGGACCGCGAATGGTCAGTCATTCATAGGAACAGTTGAAATCGAAATCACAGATGTGGTTATCATTCACCTAAATTTGGAAGTAGCTGAATCGCACTTACCTATCGGTCTATCCGAAAATTTAAGGGCCATCGCCACATTATCAAATAATGACATCATTGACGTGACGAACAGTGAAACAGTTCAGTGGAGCAGTAATGATGTGTCTATCGCTAAGGTCGATAATATTGGACCAACTAAAGGCATGCTCACTGGTATCAATAAGGGCACTGTGATAGTTACGGCTTCTGGTATGGCAAATAAAAAGTCATTCACTAGTAGCGTTCAAATTGAAGTAACCGATGCAATAGTCACGACGCTGCGTATTACACAAGAGCAAGTATCCCTAGCTTCTGGTCTGACTCGGCTCTTATTTGCAGAAGCGACAATGTCTGATGGTGAAATACTTGATGTATCAACAAACAAGGCACTTAGCTGGAGCAGCAGTGATACCTCAATCGCATCGGTAAGTAATGGGGAGGATAATCAAGGCGAATTATCAGGCCTAGCACCAGGGTTCGTGACCATCACAGCTACAGGAATGGCGAACAACAATTTGTTTACTGATTCTATACAGGTTGAAATAACAGATGCTATCGTTACTCAACTGACGATAGAAACACCCGACTCATCACTACCTACTGGGCTGAATTTGTTTCTCACGGCCAAGGTCACGCTGTCAGATGGAGAAAAAGTGAACGTGACGGATAACGATGCCATTAGTTGGAGCAGCAGTGATCTCACAACCGCGAGTGTCAGTAATAACCAAGCAGACAAAGGGATGATTAGTGGGCTTAATCAAGGTAACGTATCCATTACCGCATCAGGCACTGCCAACGGCCAATTTTTCAGTGATACTATAGAGATAATTATCACTGAACCGATATTGCAAAAACTAGAACTCAATGTTTCATCTGTCCGAGTTACCGAATATTTTGGCGTTCAATTAACAGCATTGGCAATATACTCAGACGGACATTCTTACGATGCAACAGCGACAAGTCAATGGCACAGCGACAGTACTGACCTGTTAATTACCAATGGTAAGGTAAGCACTCTAAACCTTGTTGATGGACAAGAAGCTCAAGTAAGCGCATCTTATCTCGGCGTTGAATCTGAACCCGCCTCTGTCACTATGGTCGAATCGGAAGTAAGCCAGACTATGGGCTTAGAAACCGCCTATACCGATGACATTTCAGCCGATCTAAACCAACAACTAAAATTTCGAGGGGGTTCGGTAATTAATGGCATCTATGATGCGACAAGCGATATACGACTAGCTGGAGGAACAGGAACCTACAGTGTAGATTCATCACCGTTTTTTGCCGACCAAATGCTAGTCAACAATGTTTCATATTTGAAAGGGTTTGTAGGTAAAATTCGTAGTGAGGAAGATCAACTACAAATCTTAGAATGGGACGAAGGTACACCCCGTTCTGTAGGCTATTGGTATACAGAAGAGTGGTCTGAGGTTTTCATTCACAATGAAGTGTTGGGCATTATTGTATATAAATCGTCGCCGGAAGAAGCGGCAGACGTTACGGGTATGCAGTTTATATACCGATAAAAAAACTATTTCTCTATATTAACCTTTTAAATTAACGGTCAACTTTATTGACCGTTAATTAATATCAACACTCACAAGCAGCAACTAAACCAATAAATTATAGGTGCTCGAACTCAGCAATTGGCGCTCGTTTTCGAAGCTCTAAAAATGCCATAAACTGCTTAGCGGTATGAGTAATCACCTGAGAAGTCGGCATTCCAACTTTATCAAGCAGGTCGCTCGCTTTTTCTAATCGACCAATATCCACACAAAAATGCGCATCAGAACCTGTCGTGATGTAAGTACCTACTTCTTTTGCAACCATGGCAATTTCATAGCAACGTTCTACGCTTCCCACGCGACTATGGCCTTTCAAAGAACTGTTATTAATTTCAACGGCTACATTGTGTTCTTTTGCACAGGTCAATACCTTATGAAAATCGAAATCAAAACTTGGATTACCTAAATGACCTAGTGCATCAACACGGCCACTTTTTATTACATTGATTAATGCTTCGGTGTGGGTCGCTTTGTCTTTAGATGGGAATACTGGCTCATGGAAGCTGGCAATTACCCAATCGAGTTTTACATCAAGTGTTGGGTGTATATCCACTTCACCAGCCACGTTGAGAATATTCGACTCAATACCACGAATGACACCAACGTCTGACAAAAATCGAGGTAGTATCTGTTGATTGGCGAAAAACCAATAATGTGGTGCACCAGGCATCGTTTCAGCATGATCGGTCGAACAAAAAACCTTTAACCCATTCTCACTCGCTGACTTCGCATTCTCTATTAATGTACTGTACGCGTGCCCACTTGCATAGGTATGAGTATGTGTATCCACTTCAAATTTCATATCGCCTCACTAGCCCATCTTTTATTCATTATTTTAAACAAGTGTAACAATTATTTTCTAATTAACTCACACTTTCTCATCATCTAATATGAAAAATAATTTTCTAAACATTACGAGAATTTCTTACCTTATCGAATGCAACAGCTATCAATTATTATAAATGCTCACTTTTAGGCTTCAGGTAACTTTTTCAACCTAGGCTTATGCCAAACATTAACAATTTTTGGCCATAGAACTTGCAGGACGCTCGCCATAATAATAAGCGAAACACCGATAAGTTTTTCAGACGTAAGCGTTTCATTGAAGAACGCCATCTGCCAAATTAAAGTAAAGATTAAGTTGGTGAAGATCAATGGTGCTAGCTGAGAATTGCTATCAACCAATTTATACGCTTTAGCTCGGAACGTTTGGTTACTAATAATGACAAATGTAAGTGCAATTACAGCGACCCAGATAGACCAACTCGTCATAGGCTCAGACATTATCTGAACATCTATATCCGATACGCCATACCACATGGCTATAGGCAAGACGACAATTGAACTAAAGAAAAAACTCCAAGCATTAACAGCCATGGCTGGCATATCACCCTTAGTTGAACGATAAAGACTCAATTGAGAACCCGCATTAAAGACTGCCGCACCTAATCCAACCAATAACTCAGGTTTCAAAGCAATACCGCTTACGTCACCAGCGAGCATTAAAACCCCAGAGAATGTGGCAACTAAGCCGATCTTAGTGACGATCTGAACTTTTACACCAAAAAATATTTTTTCAAATATAGGAATAAAAAGTGGGCCAGTAGCGAATAACACCACGCTTTCCACCAACGTAAGCGTATTAAGGGAAAACAAAAAACACACCTGACAACCAGCTACGCACAAAGCCCTTATAACAAGGGATTTCGTTACGTTTTTTTGAGGAAACATAAATCGTGTAGTCGCCATCATAAACAACATAACAATAGCAGGAACAAATAGCCGCAAAAACACCAATAAAGGTAAGCTAAACTGTTCTGTTAGATACTTTGCGATAACGCCAGATAAAGAAAGACTTAATGTAGATAAAAGCATAAAAATGGTGGGTTTATATTCAATGGGCATACATACCTCCTTGGACATGTGCATATTAGAGAAGTGACGTATGATAAAAAAGCGAGTATTATTAACTTAAACTGTTAGAAAAACTTACATATGCGAACGTTGATTCCACTAAAATCTATCTATACATTTGTTGCTGTTGCTGAAACAGGTAGCATGACGAATGCATCTGATGTTCTTAACGTCAGTCACTCCGCTGTAAGTCAGGCGATTAAAAGTTTAGAGAACCAATTAGGGCAACCACTTTTTAGACGTATAGGACGCCATGTTGAATTAAACAGCCAAGGAAAACGTTATTACAAAAAAGTCGCACCGGCTTTGGAACAGATAGTCGATGCTTCTGAAGCATTACAAAAGCCAATACACTCTAATCGAGTAACATTAAATATGATTAACTCGCTCGCTGTTCATTGGTGGATACCTAGAATGATGAGCTTTCAAGAAACGGCACCTAATCTCGATGTTAGGGTTTCCAATCTTGTTGGCCCTTTTAACTTGGAAAATGAAGGCGTTGATGTTGCGCTTATTCATGGTCTAAAGGATGAATGGCAAGACTATTATTGTGAAAAACTGGGCGATGATGAGATGGTCATGGTTTGCAATCCAGAACTTGTCAGCAGTAATACAACCGCTGAATCCCTTCTTAAAACTTACCCTGCAATTTATGCCTCCAATGATCGCCGTAAAAACGACTGGGGCTATTGGTGTCAAGAACATCAATTACCTATTCCCAAGAGACGAAATAACTTAAGCTTTGTCGTTTCTGTACACGCAGTACAAGCGGCAATCAGCAAACTCGGAATATTTGTTACGCATAGACAGTTTGTAAAGGATGATATAAAACTCGGCTTACTCGTTGAAGTAGGTAAGCCTGTTAAGCACCCTTCACAAAGCTTCTATTTCGCCTGTCAGCCTGACAAGCTAAAACTTGAAAGCGTGCTTACTTTACGCAGTTGGCTGCGTAAAGAATTCGCATAAAAAAACCACGTCAAGAAGTGGTTTTTTAGTACACGGAGACAGAATATCAATCAACTCAATTTAAACAGACCAACAATATTGTTTAGCTGAGAATTCGCACTGACAAGATTCTGTTTTTCAACGTTGGTATCCGATCCAACATGGGTCAGTTTGTCCACCATATCGTTAATCTTAGACATATTCCTCGTTATCTCATCCGAGACTGAATTCTGCTCTTCAGCCGCTGTTGCTATTTGCGTATTCAACAAATTAATTTGTTGAATAGATTCGGTGATTTTCTCAAGATCTGTTGCCACAATTACCGTTGTTGACGCCGTTTCTTCACAGCTTGATTTAGTCTGCTCCATCGCGCCAATCGCCGTATTGACACCCACTCTTATTTTTTGAAGTGTAGCTTCAATCTCAGCGGTACTAGACTGCGTTCTAGAGGCAAGTGTACGAACCTCATCAGCAACGACAGCAAACCCACGTCCATGCTCTCCAGCCCGTGCGGCTTCTATTGCTGCATTTAAAGCAAGAAGGTTCGTTTGGTCTGCGATCTCACCGATGACATTTAGCACATTTGTTATTTCTGTCATGTCTGTTCCAAGTTGTGCAATACTCTCCGACGTTGAATCAACCTGAACAACGAGTTGACCCACAGTTTCATTCGCACCACTCATCACACCCTGTGACTCTACGGCCTGATCGTTAGTTAAACTGGTAAACTGAGCAGCATCAGCCGTATTGGTTGCAACATCATTGGAAGTTGCGCTCATCTCATCCAACGCAGTAACAACTTGTTCTGTTTCTCTGCGATGCTCATTTAAGACACTATGGCTTTCTCCAGTCAACGTATCTAGCTTACCCACGCTAGACGCGATGTCCTTCGACGCGTGCGAAACCTGTGTCATCATATCTTGTAGGTTAGCAATGAAAGTATTAATACCTTGAGATATTTGGCCCAGGTCATCAGTGCTAGAAACAGGAAGTCGCCGTGTTAAATCGCCATTGCCTTGGGATAAATCTTGAACTAAATTTTTCAAAAGGAGAATGGGGGAATACAACACACGTAGTAGAGCAATACACAAAATGCTTGAGACAATCACCATAATGAAAGAACTAATAACTGCATTAAGTAAGGCTTCATCTGCTGCTTTGTATGCGATTGACTTATCTACTCCTATGAATATGTACCACTTCTTACCGTTGACCATGTTGATGCTTTGAGTAAATGCCACTTTTTCGACGTCTTTTAATTCATAATCAAACTTGTTGCTATCAGCCGACATCATCTGCTTATTAACATCGCCCATACCAATTGATTGCAGAGTATCACCCATCTTCAAAGCCGTAGAATTCGAAGCAAGTGTCTTACCATTTTCGTCAAAGATAACCGTTACCGCACCAGGATAGTCAATAGAGTTAACGGTTTCTTCTAGGATACTCACTTCTATATCCCCTAACAGAACACCACCATTTATTGATTTGACGATAGATACTAATTGCTTTCCTGATGAAGCGCTTGTATACACATTGGTAATATCTAAAGCACCATTTGCTTGTTTACCTTGAGAATACCAAGGCCTTTGACGGGCATCGTATTTATCTATTATCGCTACACCATTTTTCCAGAGTGGACTCGATATGGTTGAAAAAGATTGACCATCATCCAAAGAGATCAGTACAGCACTAAGACCAGATATATCTTTCGTATATTTTACTAGTCCTACGTAATCCTCGGCCTTCAGGTTAGGTTGATAGTGTTTGCTCAAACTATCAATAGTTGAAAACTTATGATTGAACCACTGCTCAAGCCTTGCACCTTCGGTTCTTAATGTATTTATTGATTGCGTATCTACATTCGCTACCGTACTCGATTTTAAGACCGTGTATGAGTACCCGTTACTCAATATAAGACAGATCACTATCAATATGCTTATAGACAGTATTAGTGTGTTTCGAAAACCTAGTTTGTTCATTGACGTCGCTCCAAAGTTAGACCGTTACCATTCATCGGCTAAATGAGAGCATTCTTAAGCATTAAGTTTAATATTGCTTGAGTATATATCCACAACGAGACATGCACAGTGCAAACGCGACAGGCAGAACAATATGAAGCCGTTTAATTTGTAGGCGCTTTTACGCCTTAAACGAGGTAATAAGCAATAACGTATAAGCTATCGACATTGGGATAAATTTCACGAATAACTGCTTTCAGTTCTGGAAGTGACATGTTTTCCTGCTGAGCATGAAATTCTGTCAGATCATCGAACTGAATCGCGGTTACCGATACAATTTTCAAAGCACAAAACCAACGGCCAGTTTCATAAGTCGACACCTGAACAACCGAGTTTATTTCATAGTCTTTTTCTGATTCATCTCGGATGGTGATGGTCTTTTTACCCGATAAAATATCGGTTTCAAATCGCTCAAAGAATGTCATTTCAGAAAAGCTCATTTTATCTCCTTTTTTCAATACCGTAAATTACCCGAATGTATTCACATTCAGGCTTCAAGCCAACAACCGGAATTAGACCACAATACCGACTATGAACCAAAGGTTCTCGAACAACTTTAATAGCCGGTCTTTGTTCATGAAAAAAGAATAACTAACTACCTGTTTTCTCATTTTCCAACTAAACTGAGAAAGTATTGATAAATCGATGATATGTATGTTTTTTTAAACAGTTAATCTACCCTCTTTCGTGAAACTGAATGAACTTATACAAAATAAATCCAGAGACTCAATCCAGCATACGCATGAAATTTCGGGCTCGAATAGAGCTTCTTTTAGGGATCGGAATCGTCCTTACTCTTACCCTGCTTTCCTCTGCATTTGAAATAGAGTTTGTTGAATCTCTATTTGAATTTACCCGAGCGCATGAAGATTGGGAGTTAGATGAAATTATTTTTAGCTTTATCTGGGTCGCTTTAATCTCTTCCATTTATGGTGTTCGACGCGTTCTCGATATCAAAACCGTTAACAAAGAAGTGTCTCAACGCGCCTACTACGACTCATTAACAGGCTTACCAAATAGAAGCATGGCGCTCTATCAGCTTGAAATGTCCCTTAAGCGTGCCAAGCAGCGCAACCTATCTATCGTTGTTATTTTTCTAGATTTAGATAGTTTTAAAGAAGTTAATGATTCTCACGGGCATGACTCTGGTGATCTATTAATAAAAAAATTGGAAAGAAGATAGAATCTATTCTTAACGATAATGACACCGTATGTCGACTCGGTGGCGATGAGTTTTTAGTCATCGGTGAGTACCCTAAGAACTCGGACAATATCGCTGTACTCGTTAACAAAGTCGAACAATGCCAAGGCGAATCATTCAGTATTAACAATCGAAGAATTACAACGAGTTTCAGTATTGGTGCCGCTATTTCATCTTTACATGGCGACTCGGTCAAAGAACTATTGATCGCAGCCGATAACGCAATGTACGAAGCAAAAAGAAATAAACGACACTCCGCTTGCTACTATACCGATGAAATAGGAGATAAAATTTCAGAACGAAATCAATTATCTTCGAAGCTAAGACATGCGATTGAAAACGAACAACTTTATTTGGTTTTTCAACCTATCATATGCAGTAATTCTGGCACAATTAAAGGTTATGAAGCACTAACTCGTTGGAATCTCGACGGCACTCATATCAACCCTGAATTGGTTGTTTCACTGGCAGAAGACATCGGCGCTTCTGAAATATTCTATAAATGGCTTATAAAAACAGCCTTGAAAGAGACTTCCCACTTTTTAAAACAGTCTCAATTTGTCGCTATTAACGTATCAGCTAAACAATTTTTAGATGAATACTTCTTAACCAACACGCGTCAGTTCCTCTCAATGTATGACGACTTCTTAATTGAATTGGAAATTACGGAAACTTCATTGCTTACCGACTTCGAAGAAACCACATACAGAATTGATGAGTTAAATAAATTGGGTATCAAGGTGATGATTGATGATTTTGGTACAGGCTATTCTTCGTTAAGCCGCTTAAAACACCTAAACGTCGATAAAATTAAAATTGATCGCTCTTTCTTATTAGACGCTGAAATCGACCCTAAAAGTGCAGGGATTTATGAGAGCATCGTTGGACTCGCTCAAAAATTAGACATTGATGTTGTAGCGGAAGGTATTGAAACAACCCAACAGTTTGCTTTCCTTGGCCAGTTTTCCCCTATTTACATGCAAGGTTACCTATTCCAAAAACCTTTACCTAAAGAGAAACAAAGACCTGAAGCTGAAATTAGATCAATTATTTTAAAAACAGATGATTAGATAATAATTAGCTACACTTTTGATTAAACAAACACCGCTAACTTCAATATCAAAAACAGAGCCATGCTAACAACGGTCGTCCAAAGCACATTCTTGGTTTTCCACACCATTACTGCCGCAAAGAGTGCGCCAAGCAAATAAGGATTAGTCGGGGAAATCGCAAGATCTCCATCTCTGATAAATACAATCGGTGCCCAAATAGCGGTTAATATAGCAGGGCTTGAATAAGCCAGTAATCTTTGAGTAGTGTGATTGAGTTTAATAGGTAGCTTAGGCTCTAAAAATAGATAACGGCTAAAAAATACTAGGCCAGCCATAGCAAATATGGACAGTAGGATCATCTTTCACCTTCTATGCTCTGATCACTTTGAGTATTATGCTTAAGCTTTTTATTCCTCATTAGGGACTCACAAGCAAAACCACTAACCATACCGCAGACGCTGGATATTATAAGTCCACCTTCAATACTGAAATACGCCATAGCAACCGACAGAACTAACGCGACAAGAACAGAGACGAGAATAGGACTATCTTTTATAGTAGGGACAACCAAAGCAATAAAAGTCGCTGCAACGGCGAATTCCAGTCCAAATCGATCTAAATTCGGTATCTGGCTTCCCGCAACGATACCCACCAAGGTTGCGATATTCCAGACCAGATAAAAACTTAACCCAGCACCTAACGCGTACCAGGGCTTAAATCTCTCTGGCGTTTGGTTACCAACGACAGCAAACAATTCATCTGTAAGCAAAAAACCGAGTAATAATCGCCACTTAATCGGCAGAGGCGCAATCTTTCCTCGCATAGAAACACTATACAGAAAATGTCTGGATGTAATGAAAAACGTAGTGAGAAGCATAGTACTTAACCCTACTCCCGCTTTGAACATCCCAACGGCAACCAATTGAGCAGAGCCCGCAAATAATATGGCTGACAGCGCCTGTCCTTCAAAGGGACTCAGCCCAACATCCATAGCAAACGATCCCACAAGAAATCCCCATGGTATCACCGCTACACAAAGTGGAAATATAGCGACAGCTCCCTGCCAAAATAACCGTTTATTCGATATCAAACTTGGCTACCTTCAGCCCCTTCAATCAAGGAATCAAATTGTAAATTACCACGTAATGACTCTAGATCCGGTTCTTCTGCTGCCAGTTCACGTATAGAAGCACTTACTTCAATGGAACGATGAAGGTCGTATATCGCTTGCTCTTCTGCTCCAAGACGAGCATATGAACAAGCCCTTTGATATAACGCATGTGCATTTTTGTCATCAACTTCAAGCACTCGATTACATAGGCTCATCGCCCAATGATATTCGCTCATTTCCATCGCTGCATCCGCTTTGTAAGTCAGTGCTTCTAAATCTCCTGGGCGAATTTGAAGTATCTCGTCACAAACTTCCATTTTCTGTTCGGGTGTTTGCGCATTTTGTGCCCGTAACCAAAGGTTGTGTACTTCGTTAATAATCTCAATTTCTTGGTTATTTTCAGAAATAATACGCGTTTTACGCTTAAGATCTCGCTCAAGCGCTAGGAATTTGGTTTCGTACTCTTTCGCCAGTTTATTTAGACGCGCATCAGCCATTTCTTTGGTACTTTGCTTCATTTCTTTCAAAGACTGCCAACCAACTAATGCAATAAGCGAGGCAACTCCAGCAATAATATAAAAGAAATACGTTACGGTAACATTTGCATAATTCATGGACTTATCGGCAACTTCCAATTCACGGTCGGTGATTTGAATAACCATTCTACGTTCAAGGTCTTGCTGATCTTGCCTAAGCGCTTTCAACTCGTCCAATATATAGCGCTCAACAAGTGGGCGCTCCAAAATATCACTTTCAGAGTATTTTTCTGCTGCTACACCACTAAAAGAGATAAATAGAGCTACAAAAAGCACCAATAAATTTTTCATCACAGTCACAACCAAAATATGTGCATTAAAGAAGCTATACAATAGGAGGTAAACCCTGTCCTTTCAAGCAGTAATAGGTTTACTTACCTTTAAAAAAACAATAAAAAAGGCGAGTCCTAAGAATCGCCTATATATTCACTGCTTCGTCGTAGCTATTGAGTTGCTTCCTTACACACTTTTTTCTGTACCGCAGGAGGAGCAGGTTCATAATGACTCAAAGTCATACTAAAAGTGCCTTCTCCACCTGTGATAGCTCGAATACGGCGCGAGTATTCTTGTAGCTCATTTATAGGAGATTTCGCTTTAAGCAATGTGAAGTTATTGGGTTCAGGTTGACTACCTTCAATCAAGCCCCGATTACCAGAAAGATCACCAGACACATCCCCTACACACTGTGTAGGGATATGCAGATCCAATTGCACAATAGGCTCTAATACGATGGGATCTGCCTTATTAACTGCATCCAAAAAGGCTTTCTTGCCTGCAATGACAAAAGCGATTTCTTTTGAATCGACCGAATGGTACTTACCCTCGTAAACCGTTACTTCAATATCCTTAATTGGATTACCTGAAATTGCCCCGTCTTCGAGTGCCTGCCAAACGCCTTTTTCTACCGCAGGAATTAACGATGTCGGGATAGAGCCTCCAACAACTTTATTTACGAAACTAAACCCAGCACCACGCTCCAATGGACGAACTTTAAGTTGAACTTCACCAAACTGACCGGCACCTCCACTCTGTTTTTTATGGCGGTACTGCCCCTCTGCTGGTTTGGTTATGGTTTCAAAATACTCTACGCTCGGTTGACTGGTTTCTACTTCAAGTTTATAAACCATAGCCATTTTTTCTAAGGCCACTTTTAGATGAAATTCACCTTGCCCGCTAATCAGTGTCTCATTTGTCCGAACTCTGTGCTCAATTCTAATTGAAGGGTCTTCTGCTGAGATACGATTCAATATCTCAGATAGTTTCTGTTCGTCACCGCGCTTTTTAGGTTTCACCACTAAGCTATACATAGATTGAGGAAAACTAAGTGTACGCATATGAATGCCATCTTCTTCATGTGAATCGTGGACAACCGAATCAAAGAACAAATCATCAACCTTAGCTAATACACAATAATCACCAGCGATTGCTTTTTGAATTTCTCTTCTCTGCTTACCTTGCAACTGATAAAGGTGACCCACTTTAAATGCTTTATTACTTTCACCAATATAAAGCTGACTACCCGCATTAATTTCACCTTGGAAAAGGCGAATATAAGCTAATTTCCCCATATAAGGGTCAACACTGATTTTATAAACATGTGCGACACTGTGCTCCAAAGAGTCACAATTCACTTTAACTTGTTTCCCTTCTTTTTCTAATAGAGGAGGATTTCCTTCATTCGGCATTGGCATGATTTCAGCTAATATTCTCAATAACTGCTCTACACCAGCGCCTGTTTCTGCCGATACAAAACAGATCGGGATAATATGGCCAGTTCTTAATGACTCTTCAAACGGATCGTGTAATTGGTTGGGGCTAAGCTCAGAACCCTGCTCTAAATAGACTTCCATTAACTCTTCATCAACTTCTATCACTTGGTCAACGAGGCTTTCGTGAGCCATCGTTACATTGTCGAAGAGAGTAGCCGTATCGTATTTAGGCTCAAAATAACAATCGACGACCGAAGTCCCATCTTCAGATGGCAAGTTAATGGGTAAGCAGCTGTCGCCAAAGTGCTCTGCTATATCAGCCATCAGTTCTACGACTTTATTTGAATTAAGATCGATTTTGTTTACCACAATCATTTGACATTTTTTTTGCTCTTTAGCAAAGGCAAATAATCGATCAGAAACTTGGTTTAAAGGGGTATTCGCATCGAGAACCAGTGCCGTAGATTCAACCGCTGGAAAGATACTAAAGGTACGACCAAGCAGTTCTGCTTGACCTGGCGTATCAATGTAATTCATCCTGTGGTTATCCCAACACAATGCGATGGGCGTTGCCTCAATACTATGTTTATACTGAATTGACTGCGGATCAAAATCAGTAACGGTATCCCCTTTCTCAACGCGTCCAAGCGTATTAATAGTTTTAGATTCGAACAGTAGGCGCTCTATAAGGCTGGTTTTACCGGTACCAGTTTGGCCGATAAAAGCGATATTGCGGATTTTATTTACGGGCATAATAAACTCCTAAAATTATGTGAACGTTTTCTTTAAAAAAACACCTTCAGAGTAGGCGGGCTCACCGCCTTCTCGTCTTCCACGTCATTTTTCGGATTACTATATGCAAAGTCGATCCTTCAACTCACTTAGTTACACCTAGCTTGAACCTATTCCCATAAAAAAAATGTGACTTAATTCATAGCTGTAACAGGAGAGAAAAAAGGGTAATCAAAATTTGAACTAAACAACGTGTTTTAAGCAACATACAAATGTAAAAAAGGAGCTGTGTTAACAGCTCCTTTTTAAGAGGTCTTTCTAGATTAAGAACTGGTCGCTAAAGCACGTTTTACTGAGCCAAATAGGTACCTAATGAGTTTGTTAAACGCTGGAATTTGGCTTGATAGGATTAATAGAATAATCACGACAAGCGCAAGTGAGATAGGACGTTCAACCATTGGCCACAAGCTACCACCCGTTGTTTTCAAGCCCGTTCTCAATGAGGTATCTGCCATTGGCCCTAATATGACCCCAATCACCAGTGGTGCAATTGGGATCCTGAGTTTCATAAAGAAATAAGAAATAACCCCAATGATACCCATTAAGTAAAGGTTGAATACACGAAGACCCAAGGCAAACGAACCGATAACACACAATACCGCAATCAATGGCATGAACAACGTTTGTGGGATACGTAGGATGTAAATAACCTGCTTAGACAAGATCATGCCACAGATCCACATTGCAATTGCTGCAGCAAACAGTATCGCCGTCACTTCTGGAATGAAGGTCGGATTAGTCTTAAGCAGCATTGGGCCTGGCGCTATATTATGTAACATCAATGCCCCTAACAACATTACCGCAGGTGGTGATCCCGGAATACCTAAACTCAGTAGTGGGATCATCGCCCCACCCACGCACGCTTGGTTAGCGGTTGCAGTGGCAATCACACCCTCGGCTTTACCTGTACCAAATTCTTCTGGGTTCTTATTGGTTTTTCTCGCAACACCGTACGCAACCCAAGCGGCAATATCTTCACCAATACCCGGCACCGCACCGATACCCACACCAATCAAAGCAGATGAAACGATGTTTTTGGTGTTCTTGTACATGGTTTTGAAGTCAGGCAGCAGTTTACCAAACGAAGAACCCATCTTGCCCATCTTCATTTTAGATTCCAACACCGACATGATTTGTGGCATACCAAAAGCACCGATAAGCACAGGCACTACATCGATACCATTATCAAGCTCGTGCATCCCAAAAGTGAAACGTGGGTACATCTGCATGTGGTCTTGACCAATGGTGGATAACCAAATACCAAATAAACCCGCAACCCAACCTTTTATTGCCAGATCTGGCGAGGTCAAACTGCCACTGATCAAGATGCCAAACAGGGCGAGTAAAAAGTATTCGTAAGAGGTGAACTGCAAAGCGGCTTGAGCAATCACAGGAGAAAGCAGTGCCACAAAAATCATTCCAATAAACGAGCCGATCAACGATGACGTTGTGGTTAAACCGAACGCTCTCCCCACCTGCCCTTTTTTGGCCATCGGGTAGCCATCCATTGCGGTAGCCGCCGATGCAGCCGTGCCCGGAATGTTAAGTAAAATAGCGGTATACATACCACCGTACACGCCACCAACGTAGATGGCGAGCAAGGCAAGCAACGCCGTTTGACTATCTAAGCCATAGGTGAGCGTGGTTAATAACGCCACACCGAGCGTTGCCGTTAAACCGGGCATCGCGCCAAAAATAATACCGAGAAAGGTACTGCCGACCAATATGAGCACTAACGTTGGCGAAGTAAATATTTGCCAAAGCATACCGGTAAATATAGATAAAATATCCATTACGTTATTCCTTAATTAGAAAGCATCATCCAGCTCTGCCGTTTCGTCCGCTGACAAGGTTTTGCCTTCTTTCACTTCTTTTTGACCTGCGTACTTAAAGTAGGTGGTGTTCAACACTTGCTCAACGACAATGCCTTCTTTTGGTAACGGTACTAAAAGGAAGTAGCGGAAAATGGGGCAAATCACCAATGGGAAGAGAAATGAGACCAAAGCAAGAACTTTTACCTTTCGTTTAAACTCTGCGCCATACTGTTTTTCACTGATTTTAAACAGCGCAAAAATAGCGATAGCAGCCACGATCAAAATAATGTCGGTGGTAAATTCGTACCCAGCATTGATTGTTTCGTCTAAACCTGAGCCAAAGATAGCAACAGATAGAACCATGAAGGCCGAATACAACTTGATGAGTTTTGACGAGATTTTAGGTTCATCTAAATAGTACAAACCGATATAAAACAGAAGAAAGACAAGTGATGCTAAAAAGAAATCATACCAAGTGATCATGATGTAGATATAAGTCAGGATCCCACCACCTGAGATAAGAAAGCCCGATGGATTAACATCTTTGATCCTTTCCATAAACAATGTACGGCCGTTTTCTTTCGCATTATTTACAAACAATACGATGCCAGCGAGCAATAAAGCCGCACCAATAAAGAGTGGTAACAAGCCCGGTGATTCGTACCACGTTGTTTTAACCCCACCTACGGTGCCAGAAAAGGGCATCGTCAGTGAGTGAGCAATAATAAATATAGAAAAAACAATAACAACAGCTGAAAAAATAAAATCCCAGCCATGAAGGGCAAGCTCTTCTTCTTGTCTTGCTTTTTCTTCTAATAGCGAGCCATCATCGAAGTCTTTCATTGACTCTGACATATCGATTCCCTCAGAATTAAACAAACATTTTCCATATCTATGCATGGAAAACTAAGTGATAAAGATGGCACTGGTGGAGCCAATGCCATCGAGTTGGTTGGTTATGGTTTTGGAATACCTAATGAAGCAGGGTCAATCTTAGCCGCTTTCAAATCCCACAATGTCCATGAGAACAAGGACTCTAGACGAGCCATACGCTCATTTGCTGTTTTACCGTACTCACCCACTAAGCTGTAGTAGTTTTCAGCCGCGTATTTGGTAACTTCTTCACTTTCCATCGCCGCAATAAACGCCTTAGCGACCTTTTTCTTAATATCTACTGGTGTTTCTTTTTTCATTGCAAAACCAATAGATTGAGAGATTGGTAGGTAGTCGCCTAATGCAGGGTATTTAACGATCGCCGATGGGATAGTCATACCACCCACTTCGAAGCCTTTTTCTGTAAGCGTACCTAGTGCGCGGAAGTCACCAGATTGAATAAGCTGATTTTGCTCCGCAGCAGAAGTAATAACCACATCCACTTCGCCACTTAACGTCGCGTTTTGAGACTTAGATGACCCAGGGTAAGGGATAAAGTTCATTTCACCTTGAATGCCCTGTGCAAAAGCAAGGTAATTGATGTGGTGTAATGAACCTGATGAACCAGCACCGACACGAACTTTGCCTGGGTTAGCTTTGATGTATTTAACCAGTTCTTCCAAGGTTTTGAATTCAGAGTTTTTAGAAACCGACAATACATCTGGTGAGCTTGCTACGATAAAGTAGTCAAACACTGACATGCGGTTTTCCCAGCCACCCATTACCGCAGCGGTAACGTTCGACTCAGAAAGCCCTACTAACGTGTAACCATCTGGTTTGCTATTAAAGCCAGCAAGTAAGCCTACCGAGCCAGACACGCCACCGGGTTTGTTGATAACGTTAATATTTGTGCCTAAGTATTTAGACATAGATGCTGTGATAACACGGTTAATCACGTCTGTACCACCACCCGCTGACCAAGTCACAATATCGTTGATATTGCGGTTTGGATAACGCTCATCGGCAAAGGATACGTTCGCCATTAAAGAGACAGCCGCTACGACGGCTCCGGTTAACAATGTTCTTCTTTTCATGATTGATACCTTAATTTTGTTTCAGGTGGTTACCATCAGGTAACCCATATTATTGGCAACATTCCAAACCTGTGGTTTATTGCCTTTATAGTCATTTCATGTATAGCTAACTAGATTTTAATAAAGTAATTCTCTAGATCTGCCCAAATATCCATGTACTCCTTCTTCCTTAGTGATTCACCAAATACACCCATTCCAATCTCATCAATACGATTCGAGATTTTGTTCGTCATGCGCACATTCGCTTCAAATACTTTTTCAATGTCCCATCGAGTTGGCGAGGTATCTGAAGTCAACCACCCTTGGTAGTTAAACTTCTTCAGGTAATAGATAAACTCGATGTATTGCATCAAGCTGCGGCTGCCACAAAAATAATCCCAGTCCCATTTACCATCATTGTCATTGATATGGATGTAGTATTTGAGACCTTCAGACTCAAGAAGAGCTAACTCTTCGGCCGGGTTATTGTCACCGTAAAGTGAGTGTCCATAATCCAATGTCACGCCGATATTCTCATTGCCGATACTTTTAATAAGGCAAGCTGTTTTGGCAGCATTATCGATATAACAACGCCCACGAACTTCATTAGGTTTGTATTCAATAAACAGAGGGATATGTGGCTTGTAAGCACCCGCTTCAGCGAAGGTATCTGTTAGGTACTTCCACGTTTCAACATAATCAGCCTGAAAACTAAATTCGTATCCGTCACTTAATGGGCAACACTGAACCTTGTCTGCACCGAGTGCTTCAGCAAAGTCTTTTGCATTTTTAATAAACTGAACCGCGCGCGCTCTTACTTTTGGATCTGTCGAGGTTAAACCACCAGACTTAAACTCTGGTTCCACTTTGATATTCACGTTTATCGCGGCTAATTTAACGTCATATTTATCTAGAAGTTTCTTCGTCTCTTCAACATCGTTCACTTCATATGGATAAACTAACTCAGCCCCGGTCATACCGTTTATTGACTTCAGTATCTTAAATTTTTCTTCTAGGGTTCTAGGCTGATTGTACTCAGAGAAACGATCCTGCGTTCTTCCCAAAAAAGGGGTGATGACTGCATGTTTAAACATAGTTATTTCCTTTTATTATCTTTAATACACCCAAATTTAAATGTTACATTTAAATAGATGCACATTAATTTAATTAAATTGGTTGTTTTAATTTAACATCTTTAAAAAATATCAATCTATCCGACTAGATGTTGATTAATTATTAATATCAACGAAGTGGTACTCATCCAAAAACTCAACAAATTGTTTAGAGATATTTTTCCAATGATATAGATGTAATTTTCTAGCACCATCTGCATCTCTATTCTCTATTGATTCTATGATTTTCTCATGCTCTTCAATTGATTCCCAAGGTAAAGGCCTTAGTTTTATTACTATTTCTTTACAACGTTTATTCTGTTCATTGTATTTTTTAGCGACCTCAATTAACCTTGAGTTTTCTGTATAATCGAAAATTGCCTGATGGAACTGTCTATCATAATCTGCCCATCTTATAATATCGTTTCTTTCTAAGGAGACTTTCATCTCCTCCGTATATTTTTTTAATTGGTCTAACTGCAATTTTTCTAGCGTATTTTCAATACAAAGTTCTATCGCTGTAACCTCTAGATGAGCAATTATTTCGTATAACTCTTCAATGTCTCTTTTAGACAAAGCGCAGATTTCCATACCGTGTCTAGGGTGAAGTTTTATTAAGCCATCTTCTTGTAATCTAAGTAATGCTTCCCTAACAGGTGTTCGGCTAAACCCACACAACTCTACTGCTTCGTCGACAAGCAAACGCTGATTTATTCTAAATTTATTATTTAATATCATCATTTTAAGAGTATCGTAGGCTTTATCCGATAACTTCATTTTACTCTAACCCTATCTGTTAAAACTAATTCATTGACTTGTGTAAAGCATCACGACTTTCAATTCATATGTTAAAAAATTTATTAACGTATTCGTAAATATTGACTGAAGTATAAGTGAGTAAATTAAATATAAATTTGAACTTTGTCACGATAATTAATTTAAGGACCAACATATTTAATTAGTAATTTAATTTTCAAAAACAGACAATTAGTAAACATTTTTTAAAACGACAATTATCATTATTTATTTTTTAATAATTTTATTTTGAATATTATTGTTTGTAATTAAATTATTAACGGTGAATTTTAACTATCTTATTGAAATGGCACGACTATTGTTATCTCATGGTTATCTTTAATAAATTTATTAAAAAATATTTCGTGACGAACTTCAAATCAGCAAGTATTTAAAATAGCATTATTATATTTATTCAATTAGCTTAAAAATGAAATATAAATATAAAATACCAATTCGGAGTTTGAAATGAATATTGCCATTGGCTGCGATGACGCAGCGGTAGAACTAAAAAACACATTAGCAAAACATTTAGAATCTCTCGGTTATGAATATACAGATTATAGCCAGCCAGCAGAAGATGAATCCAATTTATATGCCGATGTGGCTGCAAGAGTTGCATATTCTGTGGCAGAACATAAACATGAACGAGGGATCATTATTTGTGGTACTGGAATCGGAGTCTCAATAATGGCGAATAAGGTCCCTGGGATTCGGGCAGCTCTTTGCCATGATGTCTTTTCGGCCATAAGAGCTCGCAAAAGTAATGGCGCTCAAATCATCACGATGGGCGCTAGAGTCATTGGTTCTGAACTAGCAAAAACCATCTTAGAAAACTGGTTGCAAGCCGATCAAATTGATCCCTCCTCCTTACCCAAAGTTCAAAGAATCAACGAAATTGAAGATTCTATTTTGTCTAAATCGGAGTAATGACAATGAGAGTACCTAAGAAATTATTAAATGACCCTCAAAATGTTGCCGTTGAACAATTTGAAGGCTTTATAGCCGCCACGAATAAGGACTTACAACAAGTAGGTTCGCTCACTGCAGCTGTAAGAAAGAACTTTAACTCGAGTAAAGTTGCTGTTGTTACAGGCGGAGGTGCTGGTCACGAGCCTATGTATGGCGGTTACGTAGGGCAAGGTTTAGCAGATGCGGTTGCAACAGGTGATGTTTTCGCAGCACCAACACCAGACGTCATTTATGAAACCACGATGGCATTGGAGCCTTCAAACGGTGTCCTTTTTGTTTATGGCAATTATGCTGGCGATAATATGAACTTTGATATCGCTGCAGAATTATTAGAAGATGAAGATATCCCATCTCACACTATCAGAATAAATGATGATGTCATCTCCGCCTCCGATGAAAACAGAGTAGAACGCAGAGGGATAGCCGGAGCGCTTTTTGTTTTAAAAGCAGCTGGTGCGGCATCAGAGTTACATGACAATTTTGATGATGTTGTAAAGGCAACTGAAAAAGCACTACAACATACCGCTTCTGTTGGTGTTGCATTAGGTCCTTGCGCAATTCCACGCAATAACACATTTAATTTTGAAATAGCCGACGACGAAATAGAAATAGGTATGGGCTTGCACGGTGAACCCGGTGTAGGCAAAACCAAAATTTCAAATGCCGATGAAACCGTATATGAACTTATGGATCGCCTCAATGAAGAACTAGAACTTCAAAGTGGTAACGAAGTTTGTGTGTTGGTAAACAACCTTGGCGCATCAACTCAAATGGAACTTTTAATAGCAAACCGCGCTGTTAATCAATATCTTGCAGAAAAAAACATCACTGTACATGACTGTCTTGTTGGGGGTTACTGTACGTCTTTAGAAATGTCTGGCTACTCTATCTCTCTATTCAAATTAGATGCTGAACTAAAAAAACTTTATGACACACCTTGCAACTCTTTCGCCTTGAGGAAATAACTATGAATAATCGTGACACGACTAGAATGATGGCTTTTGTCTCCAAAGGTATGGTTGCAAGCGAACCCATGCTAACCAAATGCGACCAGATTATTGGCGACGGAGATCATGGCTTGGGAATTGAACGTGGCTTCCAAAATGTAGAAATTTACCTTGATGACAACTTTACTGCCAAAGATGTTGGCGATGTTCTTGGCAAGATAGGCATGAAACTTATGTCTACTATGGGAGGTGCGTCTGGAGCTATTTTTGGTACACTCTTTAGATCCGGAGGAAAAGCCATTGCCGGAGAAATCGAACTAACGACTCCAGTATTCGCTCGATTTCTGGAAGCCGGATTAGAAGGTGTATTTAAACGTGGTGGCGCAAGCGAGGGTGACAAAACCATGATTGACGCCCTTGCGCCTGCTATGAGACGCGCAAAAGAATTAGGAGATATGGATTTTCATCAAGCCATCCCCTTAATTTTTGAAAGTGCAGAGCAAGGCGTTGAACAAACCAAAGATATGATCGCTACAACAGGTAAGGCAAAAACACTTGGAGAGCGATCTTTAGGCCACCCAGATCCCGGTGCTATTTCAATGTCACTTATCTTCAAGTTCATGGCTGAATACTCGCAGCTTGAGGTTGCCGCATGAAAAAAATATGGCTCGGTTCCAGTTGGAAAATGAATAAAACTGCTACGGAAGTAGCTGAATTCAACCAACAGATTCAAAACGCGCTCTCTGAAGTACCCCAATCACTTCAAACGTTTTTAATTCCGCCTTTCCCCTATGTCCAAAGCGTAGCAGAGTCGGTTACTCAACACGGAACACGCGTTGGTGTACAAAATATTTGTTGGGCAGAAGCAGGCGCTTTTACTGGAGAGATATCCGCCTCTATGGCGAAAGACATTGGTGCAAGCATTGTCGAAATAGGCCATTCAGAGCGCCGCGCGATGTTTAATGAAACCGACCATAGCGTAAACAAAAAAGTATTAGCCAGTTTAAACTTAGGACTAACGCCACTTATTTGTGTGGGGGATACTTTTGATGAAAAGCAATGGGACGTTTCCAGAGAATCAATTGTTCGACAAGTAAAAATTGCACTCTTTGATGTCAGCATAGATCAGATAGAAAACGTTATCATTGCTTATGAACCGGTGTGGGCTATTGGCGAGAACGGTATCCCAGCAAGTGCAATTGAAGCTGAAGAAGGTTTATCTGCAATAAAGCATGCTTTAGTTACAAAATACGGTGCTGAACTGGCCAACAAAATCGTCTTGCTCTACGGAGGCAGTGTACACCCAGACAACGCCCAAGAACTTATTCAACAACCTAGTATAGATGGCCTATTTGTTGGTCGCTCTGCCTGGGAAGCTAGTGGTTTTGCTAAACTTATCTCGCTTGTTAAACCTTACTGTGAAAGTAAGGAGGAGCAATGAATACCCATTTTTCAGTCAGTACGGTGGCCTATTCAGGTCACCCTATCGAATTGGCACTCGATTCTCTCGCTCGCATTGGTGTAAAAAACATCGAACTCGCTCTAATTCAAGGTGCTATCTATGGACTCACTGAAGACGATGTCTCAATCGAAAATGCCAATGAGATAAAGCAACTATTAGACCAACGAAATATGCAATGTACATCGTTAGCTGCTCATTGCCATATGACAATTGCAAACTGTGACGAACAACTTTACAAACGAGTCCAATTAACCCACTTACTCGACTGTCCACGGCTAATACTTTATGCCCCAAGAGATGGCTCGCTGTTTGAGTTTCAACAACACGCGAAGCGAGCCATTAGCTTTGCAGAGTCAGTTAATGTAAAAATTCTTATCGAAAACGTTGGTGATACCAAGCCATACATGCTTAATGACTCAAATGACTTTATACCTGTTTTACAGCAGTTCGACTCTAGTGCATTAGGCATTAATTTTGACCCTGGTAACTTAGCTTCACACAGACCAAATCACGACCTCTTAAATGAAACATTACGCAGCGTTGATCATGTAGAGCATATTCATATTAAAGATCTTGTTCTTAATAAGGATTCATACGAGTTTTGTTCTATTGGCAAAGGGATATGCCACTACACCGAGTTTTTCTCTCTCACTTGCGACAAGGCGCTACCTTTTTATAGCTTAGAACTGCCGTTTGCTTTAATACGGAATACAGACGGTAGCACGTACCTAAAACCCAAAGATGAATTACTCACGATAGCCGAGATTGAGAGTCGGCTTATTGAGTCTATCTTTGCCTGTAAATCAGAGCCGGTCCCTTTCGCTAACATAGGTTAAATTATGAGCGTAAAATTCAAAATTGTTTCCGCATTTGCCTTATTAATTTCGACTATTGTGTTAGTCATAACACTCTATAGCGATCATAACTTCAAGCAATCTAGCACACACAAAGCGCTCTCTAGCCTTGAGCTAGAAGCAAAGCTAGTATCAAGTTCAGTACAAAATAAAATGTTAAGTTATTATCAAGGGCTAAGGCTTATCAGTGAGACACTGGCAATTGATGAAACTGGCATGCCCATCACGGCACAACTCGCTAACCAATTAATCAAAGTTGAGAAAAACCTCGGGATGTTTGGTGCCGCCTATGCCACTGATGATGGCATAACGTATAAGCCTGAAGGAATTATTCCAAACTTCAACGCGAAACGATTACAGCGAGAATGGTTTGTACGTTCCATGGCAAACCAAAAAAATGTTGCGACGCTTCCCTATGTTAATAACCTAGGAGAGTTAGTCATGTCTTTGTCTGTGCCAGTGAAACGGCTTGGCAAGATTGTCGGCGTGCTCAACGCAAATATTTCTGTGGATGAAATCTCGAGGTCGATAAAAAACGAATCTCAGAATAACCAGGTCTATTTGAGTCGGGCTGACGGCTATGTTTTGGCATCTGGAGACCCTACACAAGTAGGTATTAATTTATTTGAAATCCACCCGAGCTTTCAACAATACATTACCGACAATAGTTCAAGTCATACCTACATGAAAAACAATATTGAACATTATGTTGTCAGCGCAAATGCACCAGAACTTGGGTGGCATGTCTGGTCTTGGGAAACATGGCAAGCCATTAATGCTGATGCTGAAAATAACCTTTTGAAGAGCACATATTTGGCCGTGGTATTGACCATTTTTGCATTATTAGCGACGTACTTTCTTGTGGTTAAGCTAATGTACGTACCAATTGGCGGAGAGCCTAGCGAAATCGAAGAAATGGTAAAGCAAATTGCAAATGGAAATCTGGCAATTGACCTTAATGAATCTATTGAATTGTCTGGCATTCACGCGTCACTACAAAGTATGACAAAGCGTCTCATTGGCAGCGTAGATGATATAAACAAGGCGACTCATGAGTTAATCAATACGGCAAATAGATCGATGGATTCTGCATCAGGGTTAACAACAAGTTCTAACTCACAAATGTTACAGATTGAGCAAACTTCGGCAGCAATGCACGAAATGTCATTAACCGTTGATGAAGTAGCAAACAATGCAGTACAAGCTTCCGTATCCGCAGACCAAGCGAATCAGTTCTCTCAGAATGGGATGGATCTCGTTCAAGACATGAACAAAGACATTAATCACCTTCTATCTGGCATTGAAAAGGTAGCCAACGTAACAAGCGAACTTGAAACTGAAACTCAATCTATTGGCGGAATTTTAGATGTAATTTACGGTATTTCAGAACAAACAAATTTACTCGCGCTAAATGCCGCTATCGAAGCTGCTAGGGCTGGAGAGCATGGCAGAGGTTTTGCTGTGGTTGCCGATGAAGTCAGAAATTTAGCCAACAGGACCAAAGAGAGCACCAATACTATTCAAGACATGATAAGTCGCTTGCAAGAAAAAGCTCAAAATTCGGTGCAACTCATGAGCGTAAATGTTAAAGATACCGAAGTGACCGTTGCTCGTTCTCAAGAAGCAAAAGACGCACTGATTGAAATTCAGAATTCAGTCGCTGTGATCAAAGACATGAACAATCAAATAGCGACAGCAGTTGAACAACAAAGCCATGTAGCCAACGAAATCAATACAAGTATCGTCGCAGTGAATGATCTTGCTCGAGTAAATAATAAACGCTCCACTGACAACAAAGCGCTGGCAGATGACCTTAAAAACATCACCTCTAGGATCAATGAGTCTGTGGCGTTTTTTCAATATTAAACCACCTTGCAATTCTGGCTGCCAAATTTCTAAGCTCATTATCAATAAGCTCATCGTAATTTGGCAGTCAAACCATTTAATCTGTCACTCTGGTTGACCTAGGTATAAATCGGTTAAGTCTATCTAGGCTTCTATTTTTAGAAAAAACAGCTTCTAGCTCTAACTGAAACCCAACATTATACTTATAATCTAACTCTCTAGGGGCATCTACCTGTGGGGTCAAAGAGAGGTAAAGCCAATTACTATAAAGTTTTTGTCTCCAAGATGCCGAAATCCACGAATTAGAAACCTCATCACCTTTATTCGGTTCAATACTCACACCTGTGGAATACTCTAGTAAATGATCGCTGCTAATGCGGTCAAAGTACTTTAACTGAAACAACAGTTCCCAGTTATCATCTTCATATATATATTGTGCACTTGAGCCCACTTTGAAAATCTGAGTATGATCTTCAGCCAAAGCATGATAAAAATTTAGTTCGGTTAAAGAACCAGATCCTAACGAATGATAATAAAATACATCTTGTTTGAACTGTGCGGTCCAGTTTTCTGACAGCTCCCCAACTCTAAGAAGTTCCCCTCGCACAAATGGATCGAAAGGGAGACGAATTTTTACACCCAAATCGAGGTTAGTTCTCCAGTTCAGCAGTTCTTCATCTTGCAGCCGAACCCCTCCGATAGCACCATCTAGACTATTTTTAGACGCATCTGAAGGTAACCCCCTCTGTTTGCTTTCTAAAGAATCGTAATCATCTGGGTCGGTTTCTAATATAAGGTTCCAATTACGCTTTACGTGGGGAAGATCTATCCGAATAGAGACTCTCTCGTCAGATGTAAAATAACCATGATGGCTGTATTCAGCGCGGTATCTCAATTTTAAATAACTTCTATTTACCAAGGCTTCTTCGTCATCATCCTTCGCCAACCCTTGATCTAAAAAAGTACTAAAATCATGAACTGTTTCGGAAAAATAGTCCTCTGTTGCTTCTATCCATGAAGTGTCATCAGGATACGAAGAATCCGTCGATAGTACTGGCTCTGACTCGCCAGCCTGAGTCATTGCAACTTCGATCTCTTCTGAAGTCTGACCGTAAACCGTAGAGACTACTGTCAGGTGCATACAAATAATCAAAAAGCAGAAGCGAGAACTCATCTGCCTTCTCGCTTTCGAGGGATATAGATTTACTTTGTCTTCATTTCTACGCTCTAAATTTTTCAAATATTCCCTTTTCTTTTTTGTTATTCTTTTTCTTATTATAGATTAAATACATACAAAGCTATTGTTTACAATCCATTTACACTTTACTCTTTTACATAGCGCAGTGGTCCACCACTTTTTTCAACTATATCAGTCTCAAAAGTTATTGGCTTTGAATCGGTAATTCATCTAAATTTTAGACTATAATCAACCTGTAATTTAAATAAAAATCTGAATGTATGTTAACTAAAACACTAACTCTCTGTACTATCACAATGGCTTTACTATTCTCTGTCAGCATTCAAGCGATGGCAGGGGCTAGTGGCGAATTTATAGTGGGTTTAGGGCCAATAGAACTTGGTGATGTCGTAATGAAATCTAACTGTGATGACGAAGTCTGCAACTATGAAACTCATATAAAAGGGTCGTTCATGTTTATAGGTGCGGATATTAAAGAAATAGGAACATACAAACAGGTTGATCGGCAGGTTATACCCGTTGCTACTCAATATGCTGAAAAAATAGGTTCTAAGAAAAAAGCCTTTACCTACGATTTCCTAACGAGAAAAATTGAAGACAAAAAGAACAAACGAGAAATTGATATTCCGGAAAATGTCTATCCATTTATGCCACTCATAAACCAAGTCATTCTCGACTTACGCGCTGGTGGTCCAAGAAAATACTATGAGTTTTTGTCTAAGCATAAAATCAAGCGCGCGAATATTACGGCTTACACAAAAACATTGACAATTAATGGCACTCTCCATCATTTTTTGGGCAAAGAGAAAGACGACACCCTTGAATTTTTCTTTCTGGAAGAGAATGGCAATATAGGATTAGAGAAAATTGCTTTTGGCAGTTTCCATATGTCACGAAAACAATAGCCACTACACAATTAGAGCAGAGTCATATAATTTCATATTTCTTTACAAAACCGTAAGTTATTGTGAATTACTGCCCGTTTTATTATCTAACAGTGCTAAACTTGATTTGCCTATGTGCAAAATCAATTTTGGGGATACGATCAAATGATCAACTTAGCTGTAATTGGAACCAACTGGATATCAGAAAAATTCGTCGAAGCTGCTAAAGACAGCAATCAATTTACACTATCCGCTGTTTATTCTCGGCAGATAGAAAGCGCCGACGGTTTCGCAAAAGAACATCAAGCCCCAGACTGCAATTTTTACAATAACTTAGAAGAACTAGGTGCGGACAAACGCGTTGATGCAGTCTATATCGCCTCACCAAATAGTTTACATTGTGAACAAGCCATTCTTATGATGGAACATGGCAAACATGTTATTTGTGAAAAGCCCCTTGCCTCCAATATCGACGAAGTTACTCGAATGTACAGCGTTGCTGAAAAATACAACGTCGTTCTCTTTGAAGCGTTTAAAACCGAATTTTTACCCAATTTTGAAGAACTGAAAATGAGTCTCGCTTCAATAGGTAAGGTAAGGAGCGTACATCTGAGCTACTGCCAATATTCGTCGCGGTATCAGAAGTACCTAAACGGAGAGAACCCGAATACTTTTAACCCTTTATATTCCAACGGTTCCATTATGGATATCGGTTTTTACAGCGTATCAACCGCCGTGTCCTTATTCGGCAAACCAGATAAAATCCAGGCTAGTGCAAAGCTCCTAGACTCTGGTGTTGATGCTCATGGAACGGTTATTCTTGAATACCCTAATTTCATCGTATCGGTTCAACACTCAAAAGTATCTGATGGCAATATCGCGAGTGAGATACAAGGCGAAGATGGCGTTATCTTAATTCAAGACTTCTCGGAATGCACTGGATTCACAATCCATAAGCGAGAGGTAAGCCCGCAAACCATTCACGTCGAACAAGAAGATAATTCCATGATCTACGAAGCAATCGCCTTCGCAGAACAGGTACGAGATGGAGCGATGAACTACGCCTATGTTCAACGATCGCTAGAGGTTTCAGAAGTTATCACCGAGATTCGTAAACAGACAGGCGTTATCTTTCCAGCGGATAAATAAGTTCATAAGTGATGTAACAACGTTATGGCAATGATTAATAAGCATATCCTCATTTTTGGGGGTTTAGGTAACCCAGAGCACTCGGTGATAAAACTCTATCGCGAACTTCTGATAGAGCTTTATTCACATTACTCATTGATCGCTATAGACCCAATTAAAAATCATAATAAAGCACGTGAAGAACTTTATAGCCAAACGAATATCAATTACCACCACAGTTACCCTAATCTAAATAACTATCTAGATAATCAGGGAAAACACGAGATTTCAGCCGTTTTTATCTTAACGCCTGTGATTTATCATCTAGACATCTTAAATCAGATCCAACCTTTCATCCCAAATAACGACTGCTTAGTCATCATCGAAAAACCCTCTTTTTCAATCGACGAAATAGATGAAGGTTTTAACCAAACCGTACAAAAAATGAAAGAACAAGATAACCGCTTCTATTTCATTGATACTGCGATGGTCACTCCTCCTCTGATGGACTTTTCGACCAATATAGAGATTCCACATGAAGAACTGCCTAAAAAAATTATCGCTTTAGGTGTGGATAATCCTCTGAATCCTCACCCGCTCATCTCTGAATTCAGTTTTTGCAATAAGATTGCCTCATATAACCAAAGACAACTGCTCAATCTAGCGACGAGTGGAGGCGCTGGGTTTGGGCTTGATATGGGCATACATGCTATCGCTGGTTTTATGACACTTATTGAAAAATTACCGATTACCGTTACAAATATTACAATAGACAACGTTTTTCTTGAGGCGCTTACCTACCCCGATTTAAAAAGAGATAACAATGCCGAAACTTATATGCTTTGCTCCGGTAATGTAACTTCTGCTAGCAATGACATCGCATTTATAATTGAGGGCGGAAAAGGTACTGATACTTGGGATCGACGACTAGAGCTCTATTACGAAAACTGCGTTATCGTGCTTGGTTTTGGCACACTAAAATATTCCCCCTATTTTTGCTCAATTTCCGATACAAAGGTTATTAGAAGGGAGTACAAAGTTGCACAATCCGGTTATGTTCAACACTTCATTGATATCCGGAACTTACTTGGCATTAGTAACGAAGCGGCATTAATAAGCTCAGATCTCAGCGAAAAAATCATGCGCAATTCAATGGTACTTCTTAGAGATATCTACCAGCTTACATCTAACCCAATAACACAAGATAAAAATATCACCCTCGTTGAAACTCATAAAAATCAATTATTAAATAGCCATGAAACAAAGATTAGAACTCGACTTAATAAGATGTTAGAAGACTCATTATTAAATCACTAAATCAACATATTCTTTGTCATACCAACCACTTTGGTTTTCATTAATTCTTCAGGATGATCAATCTCAAAAATGAAACTGATATTTAGTATCTGATACCAAGTTTATACAACTGAGCACTTTCTAGATAGAATTCCTCATTCAATTTAATATTACATTTTGTAAGAAATCACTCTCGTTATTTATGTTGAAAACTAAGCAGCAATCTATCTTCTTTAGGGCTTTGATGGCGTAAGCATCACTAAAGAAGGACAAAAGTGTGTAGAAACTAAAACTGATCAGTAGCCAGCATAACTAAAGTACAGCCTTCAATTACTTCAATATTCGCTTTCGCAGCCTGAACCATCAAATTTTGATTCTCGGTACCTGGATTGAAAATAATTCGCTTTGGTGAAATCGCCAATATAGACTCGATCATTGACTCTAGGCGCTGCTCCCCTACATAAAGCGTAAGTGTATGCACCCCAGTATCTATAAGGTTATCCAGCGACTCTACAATTTCTATCTGAGCAATATCCAATTTTTTAGGCGAAACACCGACCTGATTTAGAAAACCATTTTCAAGCAGTTTTTGATGCGCCTTAAAACTATAACGCTCTGACTTATCAGAAATCCCCAAAATAGCAATTTTTTCACTGGTATTAGTGTTCATAAAGGTACTCTTCATTATCTATTAAATGTAATAATTAAGTTATAACATTGGCTGATCATAGCTGTATATACTACACCCTGAAAACTTATTTTAGGCTAGTAGCAACTTTCTTATTGTTAAGCGTTGTTTTATGTAAGACCATCGTTTCACAGCCATTAAAGTTCATAAATAATGGCAGTGTTTTTTTTAACGAGAATATAAAGTCATCTACCTTTTTTAACTTTGTTTCCAATGCTAAATGGAAAATTTCCAATCTCGCTTCATCTTTAAAAGCTTTGCAATCCATACGCGCAATAAGCTGACCATTCCATAATATCGGAAGAGAAAAATAACCAAACTTTCTCTTAACCTCAGGTGTATAGCACTCAATCAGATAATCGAAATCAAACAGTGATTGCATGCGCTTTCTCTGAATCAATAAATTATCAAAAGGGGATAGGATATGAAGTTTATTAAGCTGGTAAGATCGATTTAGCAACGACAACGTTTCCAGCGTAGAGTAGTACTCAATACCTTTAACGCTGACCGGAACCACCTCTTTATTAGCGACCAATTCTTTAAGCGTTAAAGAGATTAGAGGCTTTATACCTTTGAGGAGATAACTTATTTCTGTTAATTGAGCAATGCCGTTTGCTCGCAAATAACTAAAGATAAGATATCTTGCGTACTCTTCATCGGTTGGAATAGTAGTATTAACTTCTTGAGGTAACACACGCTCTGTTAGGTCATATACCTTATGGAAATTTACTCGTGAAGAGACCATCAGATCTCCTTGCATGTATAAATTTTCTAATGCCATTTTGGCTGACTTATGTTGCCAAGCAACTAACTTTCTTCCATCTCCATCGAAGTCCCTTGCCATTAGCGGACCTTCTTTTTCTATTCTTGAAAGTACCTCTTTCATTACTTGGTGATTTCGCTTGTACCAATGACTTTGATCGCCAGACAAAATAGCCTGCTTTTTATATAGGCTGTAACGAAAATCGCGCATGGGTAGATAAGCAGCAGCATGGGACCAATACTCAAAAACTTGCTTGGAACTAATCAGTGCATCTAAATGATTTGGTTGATAACGTGGGTTTCTATTCCAGAGGGTATGGTGATGAGCTCGTTGAATTACAGAAATTGTATCCATTTGCACATAACCTAGATGCTCAATGGCAGATAAGGTCGCTGATAATGCCGTCCCCTTCTGCTTACGAGCAGGTAACCTTTGGGACAACAACACTAGCTTTCGCGCTTGCTTAATTGATAAAGCTTCTGTCATTCAATTTATATTCCAGAAAATTTAACTGTTGTTGAATCATAACAACTAGCACGGGAATAAAAATAATTTTTTCTGAAAGGATAGGCATAAAATCCAAGAATCTAATCAAACAGAGCGATTAAAGAATCAACCACCACTTATGATGGTCAATTCTTTTTCAAATTACCGCTTTTATTTAGTTTAAACTTACTTCTACATCGGATTTTATTTTACAAGAACATGCCAATACAAAACCTTGCTCTATTTCTTCTGGCGTTAGTGTTTCAACACTTGTGCGCTCTATTTCACCAACTTTTACCTTACATTTACAAGAACCACACATACCACTGCGACAAGCAGCAATAACAGGAACACCCATTTTTTCCAATGAATCCATAAGCATCGCGCCCGACTCGGTTTCGACTTCAGTACCAAACGTTGGCACCGACACAGTCACCGTTCTACTTTCTTCACTACTGGCCTCTTGCTCGTTGTCACACACTTTTTGATCCGGAGAAAAGCTCTCCTCGAAAAAATGAGTCATGTCGAAGCTAAGCGCTTCTAAATAGGCTTTTGTATCTTGCATAAAGCTAACAGGCCCACATAAATAAGCCGTTCGTTGGTGAAGATCTGGGCATAGCCGTTGCAACCACTCTTTATCAAATCTACCTTGTTGATATTCCGTACCCTGACTGTCTTTTAGAAGCAGTTTTAAATGAAAATTAGGGTGTTCTTTCGCCATCGTTTCAAGCTCAGAAAAATATATCGTATTTTCTTTATTCTTAGCTTGGTGAATAAAATCGATCTCGATATCCGAATTCTCAAATAGCCATTGTTTGACCATAGAAGTCACTGGCGTAATACCACAGCCGGCACTCAGCATAACCACTTTTTGTGCAGGTAAACAATCAACACTGTTAAACGAACCAGCTGGCTTCAAAGCTGTAACTCTATCGCCAACCACCAAACTGTCATTAATGTAGTTTGATACACGCCCGGATGTCACTCGCTTAACGGTAAACTGCAATACGTTTTTCTTCGGTAATGAGCTGATTGAGTAGGCTCGATATTCGATATTCTCAATAAATGAAAATCCAAGCGTCACGAACTGACCAGGTTTAAAATCAAAGGTTATATCATCATCGAAACTACCCAGAGAAAAACTGACTGTATCTGGGGTTTCGCTCCACTTATCTTTACAAATAAGCTCGATGGAATCAGTATGCTGCCACGCTAACATCGCTAAACATCTCCACACTTAAATTTAAAAACCCGGTAACAAAGCAATACTGTTTGATTGAGAAAAAGCCTGCATAAATTCTTCATCTTTCTCATAAAAATGAGAATCTGTGGCAACAGATCCCCACTTTCGTAGGGATGACGAAATTTAATACTTTTAACCAAGCAGTCGTGCGATAATCATTACCGGGAGATAAGCCGTCTAATTAAGCGGCTAAAATAGATTTGAGATCATCTTCTACGTTGCCAATGCTACGCATATCGAACTCTTCTTGCATTATAGCCAAGAGGTTATCCGTCAAGAACGCAGGCGCTGTCGGCCCTGTGTAGATACCTTTTAACCCAAGTGCAAATAGAGTAAGAAGGATAACAATTGCCTTTTGCTCAAACCAAGAAAGCACTAACGTTAATGGCAGTTCATTGATGTCACAATCAAACTCTTTTGAAAGAGCAATGGCCAATTGGATAGCCGAATATGCATCATTACATTGGCCAACATCCAGCAAACGTGGAATACCGTTAATATCACCAAACTCACCTTTATTGAAACGAAATTTTCCACAAGCTAAAGTGAGAATAACGCTATCCTGAGGAGCTTGAGCTGTAAAGTCTGTGTAATAGCTACGCTCTGCTTTGTCACCATCACAACCACCAACTAGGAAGAAGTGGCTGATGTTTCCTTCTTTAACTTGCTCTACTACAGCAGGTGCAGCGGCCATTAGAGCATTTCGGCCGAACCCGACGGTTATCATCTGCTCTATTTCATCATGTTTGAAGCCTTCTTGTGCCAATGCGCAATCAATTACAGCGCTAAAATCGTCACCTTCGAGATGGGCTACACCCGGCCAGCCGACTATACTACGCGTAAAGAGTCGATCAGCATATTGACCTACATTCGGATTAAGTAGGCAGTTAGATGTCATTACAATAGCGCCAGGGAAATTTGCGAATTCCTTCTGTTGGTTTTGCCATGCGCTGCCATAGTTACCCACCAGATGAGAGTACTTCTTAAGCTCTGGGTACGAATGCCCTGGAAGCATTTCACCATTGGTATATACATTAATACCTTTGCCTTCAGTCTGTTGAAGTATCTTTTCTAAATCATGCAAATCGTGACCAGAAACTAGAATCGCCTTACCTTTAATGGTCTTAACATTAACTTGAGAAGGTTCAGGGTGACCAAATGTATCCGTTTCACCTTTATCTAGCATTTCCATAATGCGGTAATTAACTAACCCAATCTTCATTGACATATCAAGCAACGCTTTCAGATCGGTCGGGTCCGTACCTAACCACGCCATAATTTTGTGGTATTCGCCAAATACTTCTGTGTCAGTTTGGGATAAAACACGAGCGTGCTCTAGATAAGCTGCGGCTCCTTTTAGCCCGTATAAACATAAAAGTCGAAGACCTATAACATCTTCATGCTCACTTTCATGGCCACGATTCACTGCAGCTTGTGGTGCAAGCTCAATGATCGCTTGCTCATCACTTGGTAAATCAAATTGCGCAGCAGGAGAAAGCACTGGGATTTCAAAATTGGTAACTAAAGCGGCTGCACGTACTTTTTCTTCTAAACGTTGTTTGAATGCATTCGATTGCTGAGCAAATTCAATAACGCGTGCAGGGTCGAAGTTAACATTGGTTAATGTGGAAAAGAATGCTTTGGGTGCCCACTCGTCAACTTCAGTATCGATAACATTCACTGTGCGACCTAAATCAGCCCAAAATGAAACACCTTGTAAGGAGTAAACCAATACATCTTGCAGGTCAGAAACTTCTGCGGTTTTGCCACACATACCTTGGGTATAAGAACAGCCTTTTCCGACAGGCGTTTGAATCGTTTGTTCACATTGAATACAAAACATTATAGAGCTCCAGTTAGTCTAGTTATCCATCGCCTCGACAAAACTAGATAGTAGGCGACAGTAATTTAATTCTTGCCAACTAAAGCACTAAACATGCCAACTCATATGCCTTTGATTTTATTTAAAATAAACAAAAACACACATCAAAAAGATGTATTAATGACATCACTCCAGTTGTCATTAATACATCGTTCTTGTCGCCCTTTATTTCACACCTAGTTTTTTTCCCATCCGATATAGATTACCTCTATCCATACAAAGGTAATCCGCGGCCTTGGCCCATATTCCGTTGGTTTCTTGAAGCGCATGTTCTATAAGTTGCTTCTGAAACAATTCCACAGTCTCACGCATAGGTTTTGGATGCTCATCGAAGAATGATTGTGTTTTACTTGTTTTGATTGGCTTATCATTTAACCCAAAATGTATACGTTTAATCACGAACTCTTCTTGTTGTATCGCTCTCAAGCTGACTCTCATCAACGTATGCTCTAACTCGCGAACATTCCCCATCCAGGCCAGAGTTTCCATATATTCTAAACATCTTGGATGAATGTGTAGATTGGGTAAATTAAACTGACTACGTACTTTCTCTAATATATACCCTGCCAATACGGGGATATCTCCCACTCTTTCACGCAAAGGCGGAATATGAATTGGGAAAACATTAAGCCGATGATATAGGTCTGTCCGGAAGCGCCCTTCATCGACTTCTTTTTCAAGATCTCTGTTTGTTGCAGCAATAATCCTAACATCTACAAAACTATTTTTATCTGCGCCAACCCGTTGAACCTCGCCTTGCTGTATGACCCGCAGTAGCTTTGCTTGCAGTTGGAGGGGCAACTCGCCTATCTCATCAAGGAAAAGCGTACCATTGTTAGCAAGTTCAAACTTACCCGCGCGATGACTTGTCGCCCCAGTAAACGCTCCCCTCACATGACCAAATAATTCACTTTCTGCTATAGATTCAGGTAGTGCCGCACAGTTAACGTATATCATAGGTTTATCACGACGATCCGACTGATCATGCACACTATGGGCAACCAGTTCTTTACCTGTGCCTGTTTCCCCAGATATAAGTACAGCGTAATTCGATCGGGCAACCATAGAAATGCTGTCTTTTAGGTATTGCATATGCGGGCTAACACCGACCAATTTCCCTTGCTTATCTCTAGCTTGATCGATAAGTTGTTGATTAATTGATTTCTGTTGACGATTTGATTCTTGTAGTGATTCAAACAACGAAATATTTCTTAGCGTCGCCGCAGCCAAAGCGGCAAAAGTTTCAATAGTGATAGTGTCAATCTTCTCAAAAGCGCCAACTTCTAATGCGTCTAACGTGATCACTCCCACAAGCTTATCTTCAACATACAAGCTGCAACCCATACAATCGTGCACGTCAATCTGCTCATCTGGTGTCGCTAAGAGAAGGCCATCAAAAGGATCTGGTAACTTGGATGAAGCGCAAAATCGAGTTGGTTTTTTACTCGTGAGAATTTGCTCTAATCGAGGGTGGTTTGGAGGGAAGAACTTTCTACCGAGAACAGAAGTGGATAAACCACTCACCGCAACCGGAATTAAAAAACCTTCTTTATCCAATACAAATAAGGCACTCGCATCACATGGGAGCACTTGATTGACTGAATCTATGAGTTTTTGGTAATGCTGACCTTTGGGTAAAGAGGTGCTCAGGTCGAGTGCAATCTGTAAAAGAACATTATCTAGGGATGGCTTCATTACTATCTTAGGTCTATATTTAATATCCGAACCAGCATGATGTCTTTTTTACATCAATTAGAACTTGATTCTAAGCAAGATTTCTTTCATATACTCCTTATTGATTAGGATGAATTATTCGAGTGCTAGGTCTAAGAAATATTAGCTAAACAGCCGAACCCATTTAATTCACTAGCTATCATTACTCTGTTTCACAGTATAAGAGTAATCTACGTCGACTATGGCTCGGTATTTCACCTCACCCCGTTGTGCTGAAAACTCTTCTAAACTTACTTCTACACCTTCAATGGAAACCTTTTGAACATTCCCTTTCGACGTTGTTGGGAGTTGAAACTTAAGCTGCCCATTGGATGCTAGTTTCATTTCATCGGCAATGTCAAAACCGGCTTCGTATGCTTGTGCTTGAGTTGCATACCCTTCGGTTCGAAATTCTGTCTCACTTTTAACCAAATTTGTTCCTGCAAAAACAGACGTACTTAAAGCAATGCTAGCAACCGCAATCATCAATATTTTTTCATAATCTAGCCCTTTTTATTTTTGTTATCCCCTCTGAGATGAACCCATATTAAGCGGTAAAACGCAAAGAGCCTGTCAAGACACGTAAAGGTATGTATTTAATTCGTAAAGATAAATACATACCCTCGCGTGCCTTGACTACTAATTGCACTTTTCTAGAATAAACGTATATTTGAGAATCGATGTGCGTTTATCGCTAAATTTCACCGAGTAAGGAGCTGAATATGGACGGCTACCGAATAAGCACAGATATCAATGAAATGGATTTCGATGTTATATACCAATTCATCTCAACCAGTTACTGGGCACAAGGCATTCCTAAAACAACCATGAGAAAAGCCATTGAGAACGCTTTTTGCTTCGCCATTTTTGATTCAGATAACAATCAGATCGGATTTGCTCGACTAATTACCGACAGGGCTACTTTCGCTTATCTCGCAGATGTATTTATTGTCGAAACACACAGAAACAAAGGGTTAAGCAAACAGTTGGTTTCAGAAATTATCGATCACCCCGAGCTACAAGGATTAAGGCGTATAATGTTGGCCACACGTGATGCTCATGGCCTTTACCAACAGTTTGGATTCGAAGCAATAAACGCCCCGGAAATGTTAATGCAAATCCATCGGCCTAACGTCTATAAAAACGGATAGAAATGGAAGTCGAAAATGGAGGAAGCTGTTTATGAAAACAGATAGAATCAACGTACGTCACAGTGAAGCTAGAGATGCACAAGGCATTAAACAAGTTTATCAGTGCAAGAATGCTTATTCTAATACGTTGCAACTGCCTTTCCCTGACGGGGCAGTGTGGGAATCAAGAATTACAAATATACCCGACAACATATACAGTTTCGTCGCTGAATTAAATGATGAAATAGTCGGCAATCTCGGATTCGAGGTTTTTGTAAACTCACGACGAAGACACGCAGGATCATTTGGCATGGGCGTGAAAGATGAATACCAAAATAAAGGAGTAGGTAGCGCACTAATGTCCTCAATGATCGAACTTGCTGACAATTGGCTGAACTTGAGAAGACTTGAACTCACTGTTTTTGTCGACAACGAGCCTGCAATCGCACTTTACAAGAAGTTTGGCTTTGTCATTGAAGGAGAGTCCAAAGATTACGCATTTAGAAATGGCCAATTTGTTAGTGTTTATCATATGGCTAGGCTTAATTCTTAAAGAATATAGTAGAGGAATACTCATGACCCTAAACTTAACAACTGGTGACTGGATATTTGAACCCAAATCAAAAATCATAACTGATAATCGACTCAGAATAACCACAGAGCCAAATACTGACTTTTGGCAACGCTCATATTATGGATTTCAGAACAACAATGCTCCCGCCTACCAGTTCAAATCTTCGGATAATTTCACTTTTACGGTGAAGGCAACATTTGAATATCAAAATCTATTCGACCAATGTGGCGTCATTATTTACTTAGATCAAGACAACTGGTTCAAAGCTTCCATCGAATACGAAAACGACGACTACTCTCGTCTTGGTAGTGTTGTAACGAATTTAGGGCACTCAGACTGGGCTACTACCGATATTAAGTTACCAAAAGAAATTTGGTACAGATTAAGCCGCAGGGGGCCAGATTTCCTCATTGAAAGTGCCTTTGACGGGATAGAGTTTCGTCAAATGAGAATATTTCATATGCACGCTTTAGGCCCTACATCCTCTGAAATGGGGCGGGCGAACCCACCCTTACCAACAGATACCCCAATGAAATTTGGTGTGTATGCTTGTAGCCCC
Organism: Vibrio algarum; assembly: GCF_028204155.1. Lineage (NCBI taxonomy): Bacteria > Pseudomonadati > Pseudomonadota > Gammaproteobacteria > Vibrionales > Vibrionaceae > Vibrio > Vibrio algarum. The sequence goes on from NZ_JAQLOI010000003.1 coordinate 682,156, forward strand.
ACGAAATCTTCCTTCACAGCAGAATTTTCCGACTTCTCAATTAAAGATTGTATTTGGAAAGCTCACGGGACACTCTAAAACATGGCAAAGATATACTTTATATGCGGCTTTATTGGTTCTGGCAAAACCACTTACTCTAAACAACTGGCTAAGTCGCAATCCGCTTTTCGTTTTTCTATGGACGAATGGATGATACCGCTATTTGGCGAACATATGCCAAGAGAGCTATTTGACCAACGCATCGGTATTCTGACCGAACTTTTTAAAACAGCATCTATTCAGATGATGCAATTAGATACTTCTGTTATCTTTGATTTTGGTTTTTGGAACCGAAAAAAACGAGATGACATTGCCATCTGGGCACATTCTGAAGGCTTCGAATACGAAATCATCTACCTGGATGCGAGTTTCGAAACGTGTTGTGAGAGAGCTTATCAACGCAATTCAGGGCGCAAGGAGCAAGCTTACGAAATGACACCTGACATGATGGATATGTTTTGGCAGTGGTTTGAAGTTCCAACATCAGATGAAAAAGTCACTTTTGTGAAATTACCTGATTCAAACAATAACGAAACAGTGTGTAAGAAATGAATACAACTATCGTAGTAAATCCATCGACCGAAGATATCCAAGAGATTCGAAATGGATTGATCGAGCATAACTCCCCTTATTTGAAAGAGCTTAGACGGTATGATATCGCAAACTTCCGCCACATCGAAAATGGGAAGAAGAAAGCGGGAGTAACTGGAGAAATATGGGGAAACTGGCTATTAGTTCATTTTCTTTGGGTTGATAAAAGCGAAAAAGGGCAAGGACTCGGATCAGCTATTTTGCTAGAACTTGAACAATACGCCAAAGAGCAAGGATGCCATTCATGCTTGCTAGATACATTCAGTTTTCAGGCGAGGCCATTTTATGAAAAACTAGGTTATTCACACGTCATGACGATGGATGATTTCCCAGTAGAAACTAAAAAATTCTTTCTGGTTAAAGCATTATGATAGGCAGGCGACTTACTGACTATCGCTGGGTATTAATTACCACGCTATTCAGCCTTTTTATTACTGGTTGCTCTAATGAACAGTTATATAATTCCATTCATGCTCAACAAAAAAGCAGCTGCAGTCGACAAAGCAATACGGTTTATCAAGAATGTCTAAACAGACTCAATAAACCATATAAAGAATATGAATACGAAAGAGTAGAAAATTTAGAAGACATGTAGTTAATTGACTTCACTTAACTCTCTTTTTCCACTCGTTTCCCAGTGGGTGATAAATGCTACCGCTGCAATAATTATTGCAGCGCCTAACCACAACCTTCCAGGTGGGACCCAGCCGAAAACCATCCATCCAAGCAAAACATTTAGCGGCAATTTTGCATTATCGAAGGGTTGTACAAATGACGCGTCAGCAACGGAGTAAGCCTTTACAATAGCCCACTGTGCAAGAGCTGTCATCACCCCTGCACCAAGTAAAAACAACCAACTAGTCGAGGTTGACGGCATAGTCCAATCGGGTAAAGCTAAGAGAATATTAAAGGGAGTTATTAACAACAATAGATAGACCACCATTGTCGATGGAGAATCATTTGAAGAAAGCTTCTTCACCATTAACGAATAACAAGCCCAAAAGAATGCAGCGCCAACCGGTAACAACGAAGCAGCATTAAAATTATCAGCCCAGGGCTCTAAGATAACCATGGCACCAACAAAACCTGCCAATGTTGCTCCCCAGCGAACAAAGCCTACTTTCTCTTTGAGAAATAAGCCCGAACCTATTGTTGCAAAAAGTGGAGAGGTCATTAATAAGGCGATACCTTGCCAAATAGGAACTGGGTACGCTAGAGCCCACATCCATAACTGGATACCAATAACCGATAAAAAGACCCGGAATACGTGCATCTTGAGGTTGTCAGTTGATAACGAGTTTTTAATTCCAAGCGACTTCAAATACGGAAGAATGACAACGAGAGCTACCGCATATTGAATCAAAGCAACCGAGGTAGAAGGAAGAGAAAAATTAATACTTACATATTGCGCAAGGCTATTTACGATGGCGAATGCTAACCCTGCGGTTAACATCCAGCTAGCACCTTTAATCGGCGAATGAGAGGACATATAAATTAGCTATCTATTATTGAGTTAGCCAATAGTAAGTCAATTACTTTAAAACCTCCAATTAAACTGCGATTAAGCCGCTTCTGCACCGATCATTTTTCTTTTAACTATGTCGTTGGATGTCTGGTGAATCGTTTTTAAGTCGTTTAAGTAGAGACGAGTAACGGGATCTACTTCACACCCATCTATCTTAATCAAAACTTTCTCAAATTCTTTAGCGCAATGCATGATTGTATTGAGACTCTCAACTCGACTGGCTGTACGATAAAGCTTGAGTAAATTACTTAATTTATGGCTAAGCATCGAAGTTCTCCAACGCTATTCTCAAATTCCATACTCTGACAAATAGCAATATGTACCGGGGATTATCATGCGACCATATCCATAGAAGCAGTTATTATAAGTACTGTTAATGTTGACTGGGCGTAGAACCAGTATGACGTTCTAATTACCAATATCCTCTACTGGTAGAAATAATGCATCAACAATTCTAGAACAGAGCATACATGTTGAACGAGCATCACAGATACTTAGAAGCATATACATGATGTATACATTTTTATCATGTATACATCACCTTAATTTTTACTAACTCCTTGTCCTTAAAACCGCAAAAGAGCTAAATAAGAAATCACTTGAACACAATAGACACAAGCAAACATGGTCATTGAAGTGCATTCAAAAAAGTAAAACGTTAATAACCAAAGGGTAATTGAGCCAATTAAACAATTAAAAATTTTTTTAATTATGATGAAAACTTGTAATAACCTTAATTGGATTACAAACTTATACTTAATTAGCCACAAATAAAAATAATCAGAAGAGAAAAAGAATGAAAAAATATTGGCTACTGCTATGCCTAATCCCTACACTTGGCCATACAAATACTGTGTCGACCCCGGGCAAAGCGATTATTCTAGGAAACAGTAACAACGCAATGCTTAAACGAGTCTGCTACTACCAAGATAAAGCTTATTCTTTAGGTGCTGTTTTACAAATCGGAGAACACTACATGGTATGTAGTGAAGAAAACGCTCGAGAATCAAATGGACCTCTTAAATGGTATCCATTGGGCCAAGAGCGCATAGAAGAGTCTAATAAACCTCGCTATAAGCAAAATTAAACTCAGCTCGCATCGTACTGCTGTTCCAAACTAGCGGCTCTTTGGGCTGCAGGCATTTCATTTAATGCCGATAGGTATTGTGTGAGCTTGGGGTAGTCAGTGAGAAAACCTAACCCTGCAGCCATTTCGACTATAAATGAAATCAATATATCTGCCGCGGTAAATTGATCACCAACCAACCAAGTATTCTTGGATAAATGTTCATTCATATATCCAAGAATAAGTTTGATCTCATTTTCGCTATAGTCAGAAACAAATCGAGTTTCAGAACCATCAACTTTCAAAAAATAATGCATCAATAAAGGCAGTGCTGCTGAGCTCTCTGCAAAATGGAGCCACTGTAGATAGAGCGGATACTCATCTGACTCTTTAGCTGGGACTAATGTGTCACTTGCGAAACGTTGAGCTAAAAACTCTGTTATTGCACCTGACTCGGCCAGTACTTTACCATTTTCTTCTATGACTGGAGATTTCCCTAATGGGTGGACAGCACGCAATTCTGCAGGCGCTAGTTGAGTCACAGCATCTCTTTGATAAGCCTTAATTTCATAAGGGACTTTGAGTTCTTCTAATAGCCAAATTATCCTTTTGGAACGAGATCTCACTAGGTGATGTAAGGTAATCATGGAATCCTCTTTGTTTTTATATTTATTTCATATGCATACTGTCTATTATATATAGTTGAGTCAAGCCAAACGCTACTCTTTCTAAAACCCATTTCTACTTTGACATCACCAACACAATAAATTCACATTCAATTAACATGTTGTTTTTAAAGACTAAAACTCTATAACGCCTCAATTACTGTAAATTATTTATCATTTATGTAATTAAATTACCAATAAATATTGACTCAGGTCACATAAATGGTGATAATGTGATCGTCAACTGATAATTAATAACGAGGAAAATGACATGAGCTCAATACTAACTTCACAAATCGAAACACCAAAAGTAAACGAAAAAACAACATCTGTACTACGTGAAATTGCCACTATAGCAACAATGTTTTCAGTAACAGCAACGATAGTTCTTCTAACAAGCCTAACTTGGATCGCTTAAACATATAGCATCACACAAGTTTTTATCAGCCCGGAAGTGACCACAATATCAAATTTGATATTGTGTATGAATGACTCCTTCCTCACATGGATTGGGCGATAAAAAAATTTCTAGCTGTAAGTAATTTACAGTTTTTACATCGAATAAATTCTTCTTGATAAAATCACGCACTCCAGTTCACTCCAAGTATTTATTTATAAGTTACGTATTATTATATTTCTGTTTTTTATTTTTCTATCCCTATGCTATTTTTGATGTACAAACATTATGATAAAAATGTGTATCGAAATAAAAAATAAATATCTTAGGGATGTCGAATGCTTAGAAAAAAATCAGCATTGCACACGCGAAGTCAAAAAAGATATTAGTATTAAACTTAAAAGGTGGCGTGGGTAAGTCGACTTTTACGGTTAATCTCGCTTCAAAATTATGTACAGCTCAGCATTGCGTTGAACTCATTGATAGCGATAAGCAAGTGTCGTCTCACTCGTGGGCAAAAGAGATAGAACAAATAGAGACTCAACAATTAAATATTAGTTTCCGCGGTTATTCAGATATCGCCTCATCCGTAAAAGTAAGTAAAAATTGTGACTTTATTATTATTGATTCACCCGCTAATTTCGATGATAACCACATAAAAAAGTACTTGATGCTCGCAGATTTTGTTGTTGTTCCTATCCAACCTTCCCCTGTTGATCTCCATGCTACCCTACCCTTAATTGAAAAAATAATGGTAAACCTTTCATTAATTAAAAAAAATGTTCAGGTAGGTTTTATTATTAATCGGTGTTCTGAAGGAAACCCGCAAGTAAAAAAAGTACGGGATCTACTTGACCATTTTCAACAATATCAAACATTGGGTTTAATGACCGACTCTTATCTTTATCAAGAACCATTTCAAAATAAAACCATCTCGAAAATAAGCTTAGATGAACCACTTTGGAATAACATTTTTCGTTGGCTGGGTATAAGCATAGTTGACAATAAAGTGGCTCATCTACCAGTGAAATTAAATACACAGATTGAGAGTAAGATACAAAATCCTCACCATCGTTCTAACATAAGTCGCTGGCGAACAGTACAGAAAAAATGGCAAATTAAAAAACGGACTTAGCACGCACTAAGTCCGTTGGTCTTTCTTAACAATAGCAGTTATTTATAGCTAATTTCGCGCACCTTCGCTTTCACGTTAGGAATAAGAGATGAACTTGCACTTAGTTTATGCACACCTAGCTTTATAAGCTGTTCCGATAAGTCTGTGTCACCTGCCATTTCACCGCACATACTAACTGGAATATCATTTGCTCTAGCAGCAATACACGTCATTTCAATTGCTGAAATAACAGCAGATTTTTTATAGTCTACCAAATCTGACACTGCTGTGTTGCCGCGATCTGCAGCCATTACATACTGTGTAAGATCATTGGTACCTATGCTAAAGAAATCCGCTTCTTTTGCTAACGCATCAGCATTCAAAACTGCAGCTGGTACCTCAATCATGATGCCCACTTTCAAAGGACAATCACTTTCAGATAGATTCAACTCGGTTCGGCATTCAGCAATAAGTGATTTGACTGCTTTAAGTTCATCCACTTCAGCAATCATCGGTATCATTAACTGAATGTTTGAGTTGTCTTTGGCTGCACGCAATACCGCTTTGAGTTGTGGCTTAAATAGCTCGCTATCTGTCAAACAAAGACGAACACCACGTAACCCTAAGAATGGATTTTCTTCTTCGCACATCGGGTACGATGGAAGTGGTTTATCTCCGCCTACATCTAAACTCCGAATGGTAAGAGGACGATTTTCTAAAGCAACGGCGATATCACGATAGATTTCATATTGCTCATCTTCGGTCGGTAACGTTTTGCTCGATTGGAATACAAATTCTGTACGCAGTAAACCTACACCTTCAGCGCCCGATTCTAACGCGGCTTTTACGTCTTTCAGTCCACCAATGTTAGCGTGTACGTCAATTTGTAAACCATCTACGGTAATGGCTGGTTTAGATGCTTGCTCTTTTTTTGTCACGGTATCTGCAATCCAGGCATTACGTTCTTCTGTTAAACGAGAAGTTGTTTCAGCGTCTGGTGCAAGCCATAAATGGCCTTGCTTACCATCAAGAATTACTTCTTGACCATTTTCAGTAGAGACAAGAATACCTTCTGCTTTGACAATACATGGAATACCCATTGCACGAGCGATAATCGCACTATGAGACGTACGGCCACCTGCCTCTAAACAGATACCTGCTACCATGGAAGGATCCAACTGTGCAGTCTGCGCTGGCGACAAATCGTTTGCTACGATAATACAGTTATCAACAAGTTCAATGGATTCCGCTTCTGCACCATCAAACGAATACATTGTCTGCTTCGCCACATCCCATACATCGGCTTCACGTTCTCGCATGTATTCACTTTCAGACTGAGCATATTCCGCTGCTTGTTGAGTCATAACTGTCATAAGAGCAGCTTCGGCAATGGCACCAGCGGCAATCTCATTCTGAACCATTTCTAATAATTCAGGGTCAGTAATCATCATTTCGTGAGCACCAAAAATTTCTGCATGCTCTTTACCCAAGGTTTTCTCAGCCTCCACTTCTTGCTGCTTGAGTGACGCTGAAACATTTTCCACGGCTTGAGTAAACTTTTCTAACTCTTCAGCTTCCGAAGTAAATGCACGTAATGGGACTTCAGGCATTGCGCTTTCAAGGCCAAGAATTTGACCAATTGCAATCCCATCACATACTGGGATACCAGAGATAGCTCCCTCAACTTTCGCTATTACCGAGTTATCTTCGCTTGTTGTCGTTTCTTCTGGTTGGTCAACAGACTCGCCAAAATGGTCGTTTGCTAGCGTTTCAAATGCAGTAATAACTTTAATAGCATCGCTACCAGATGCAAGAATACGGATCTCATCATTTAACTTAACGCCAAGTTTAGCGATAGAGTTTAAACTCTTCGCATTCACTTTCGTTCCAGATTTTTCAAGCAAAATATCAGATTCAAATTTCGCCATTGCACCAACAATAGCGGCAGCAGGACGAGCATGTAAACCATGTGGGTTTAATACTACCCAATTAAACTCTAAAGCATCAGCAGCAACTTCGACTACCGTCGCTGGTGCTGTTTCTTCATCCACTTCACCCAAATGTTCACGCTTGGCTGATAAAGAACCGGCCGCCTCTTCCAATACTGCAGACATTGGTAAATCAGCAGATGCAGCAACCGATGCGGCCATCGTGCCTTCGACAATAGGCGCCGAACATAGTGCAATATTTTCCACCATATCTGGGTCAATAAGTTCTAATGCCGTTTCTGTACTTAATAGGGCTGAGCCCATATCCATCATCACAACAACGCCGCTATCGTCGTACACCTCTTCGATAGCCATCATGATACGAATAGTATCCGTACCAATCGGGTTTTCAGGGTCGTCAATACCGCCAGCCGCTGCAATTTTGCAGCGGCCTTGAGTCATTTGGTTTGCTAGCTCAACGACACCGTTAGCTAGCAATTCGCTGTGTGATACAACAACGATACCTACCATTTTTTATGCCTCATTTACTACTTTACTTAGCGTTTCGATCATTAACTTAGTTGATGTCGCACCTGGATCTGGGTGACCAATACTGCGCTCACCTAAATAACTCGCACGACCTTTTTTAGCTTGCATAGGGATCGTATTTTCTACACCCTTAGCCGCTGCATTCGCCATACTGTCTAAAGCAGAAGCTACGTCTAGTCCGCTTTCAACAGCAGCAGTACCCGCTGCGATTACTTCCCACCAAGCATCGCACATTGTTTTGTCACCAGGGGTAGCTTTACCACGACCAACAACGCCATCAACACCCGCTTGAAGCGCATCAACAAACTCAGTAAGAGTTAGGCTATCTTTACCTGCTGATTTCGTCGCAGCACGGATGAAAAATGTGCCATAAAGAGGACCAGAAGCACCACCCACTTTAGAAAGTAGTGACATACCAGTAATTTTAAAGATGTTAGCAAGATCTTTATCCGCAACGGTTGGTAGTTTCGCAGCTACTTCGCCAAATCCACGTTCCATATTTAGACCATGGTCTGCATCACCAATTGCCGCATCTAGTTCAGTAAGCATATCGCGATTTTCAGAATAAACAGCGCTGCAATTTGTCAGCCAAGTAACAATTTGTGCTTTAGTAATCTCAGACATATTAACAACCCCAACGTAATGAAGGAGCATCTACAGGTGCATCCCATAATTCTAGTGTTTCAGCATCTGCTTTCATCAACGTAATTGAAAAGCCTTCCATATTTAGCGAAGTACAGTAGTTACCAACCAGCGTACGAGCTACTTTAAAACCTGCTGCCTCTAGTTCAGTATGAACTTTACGATAAGCACCAAATAACTCAGATTCTGGAGTACCACCAAGACCATTTACTAATACGATCAGTTCATCACCTTTTTCATAGGCTTCTGTAGATTGCTCAGTTTCGATCCAGTCACCGTTCTCGCGATCCCACGTTTTTAATGTTCGAGTATAAGTATCAGGAGCAAGAAGCTCTTGAAGCATTTCAGCCGTTGTTGTATCTACATCTTTGTATGCACGACGTTCGATACCTGGTTCACCGTGAATACCAACACCAAACTCTATTTCGTTATCAGCAAGTTCAAAAGAAGGCTTACCGTTAGCAGGAACAACACACGCAGATAACGCAATACCAAATGAACGTGCGCGGTTATTAAGACGAGCTGCTAATGCTTCACAATAATCGATATCTTTTCCTGCTTCTGCTGCAGCACCAACTAATTTTTCGATTAGTACTGTCGCTGCTACACCACGACGACCTGCTGTATATAGAGAATCTTTTACTGCAACATCATCATCAATAACAACCGAACCGACTTTGATGCCTTCCATATGTAGCATTTCTACAGCCATCTCGAAGTTAAGAATGTCGCCTGTATAGTTTTTAATGAAGTAAAGTACACCTTCGTCATTAGCGACTGCTTTACCACACTCCATCATTTGATCTGGAGTTGGAGACGTAAATACAGCACCCGGACAAGCGGCTGTTAGCATACCTTTACCGATGAATCCTGCGTGAAGAGGTTCATGTCCACTACCACCACCAGAAACCAAAGCGACTTTTCCTTGGCTTTTTTCATGGTAAATAAAGTAAGGGTCAGTTACGAGCTTGAGATCTGGGTTAGCAAGTACAAGGCCTTCTACTTGCTCAGAAACTACGTTTTCTACTTCATTAATTAACTTTTTCATCACATTCACTTCACTGATTGTTGAATAAATTTATACACACATAGGTAATAGGGGGATATTACATTGGTTACTACCTTATGTCATAAATTGTAAATTTTCCAACAGTGTAAACGTTTAACGTGAGACAGCTCAAAATCAAACAAACAAAAACATACACAAAATCACAAAATGTGTGATCGATCACTGTGAACCCGATGAAATATTGTTCTTATAACGGGGTGAACCTTACCCCTACCCAAATTTCAAAGAGGTCTTTAAAATGGACAAAATCATTATCTCACCAAGCAAATATATTCAAGGCGCAAACGTACTAGAAAGTATTGGTGAATATGTAAAACCATTAGGTACGAAAGTTCTTGCTATTGCAGATGGTTTTGTAACTGATCTGGTTGGCGCAACTGTAACGAAAAGCTGTGAAGAAGCTGGTGTAGAACTAAGCATGGCTGAGTTTGTTGGTGAATGTAGCCGCCCTGAGATAGAGCGCCTAATGGAAATAGCAAACGAAAAAGGTGTCGATGTTGTTGTTGGTATTGGGGGTGGTAAAACACTCGATACTGCTAAATCAATCGCTTTCTATTCTAAAAAGCCAGTAGTAATCGTTCCTACAATCGCATCTACTGATGCTCCAACAAGTGCTCTTGCTGTAATTTATACTCCAGAAGGTGAATTTGCCGAATACCTAATGATTCCAAGCAATCCAAATATGGTTATTATGGATACTCAAATCATTGCTGGTGCGCCAACTCGTTTACTTGTATCTGGTATGGGTGATGCTCTTTCTACGTACTTTGAAGCTCGTGCAAACGGTATCTCTGGTAAATCAACTATGGCTGGTGGTGCTCCAACTCGTTCAGCCCAAGCACTAGCAAAACTTTGTTACGAAACACTGATCGCTGATGGCCTTAAAGCAAAAATTGCTTGTGACCAAAACCTATCTAATACAGCTGTTGAAAACATTATCGAAGCAAACACTTACCTTTCTGGTATCGGTTTCGAAAGTTCAGGTCTTGCTGCAGCACACGCTATCCATAACGGTTTAACCAAGTTGGAAGAATGCCATCACTTATATCACGGTGAAAAAGTAGCATTTGGTACACTAACCCAACTTGTACTAGAAAACGCTCCAATGGCAGAGATCAACGAGGTATTAGATTTCTGTAAATCTGTTGGTCTACCAACAAATCTAAAAGACATGGGTGTGACGGAAATCAATCGTGACAAGCTAATGGAAGTTGCTGAAGCGTCATGTGCAGAAGGTGAAACTATTCACAATATGCCATTTGAAGTTACACCTGCTCTAGTACTTGCTGCGATGCTAACAGCAAACGAACTAGGCTCTATGTAATTACTAATGAGGGGAAAGTACCCCTCATTTTTACAACGATATTCATCTTTATATCTTTTGTAGAATTTGTAACTATATCTTTAGTACGCCACTTTCGAGTGGCGTTTTTTTTGCTATAAAAACGTTGCTATAAAAACAAAGAAGGCCGCAATCTGCGGCCTTCTTTAACACTGTTTTCTGTTTACTATTAATTATTTTTAGAAACGTCCATTAATCGACCAGCAATCTCTTGCAAGGGGATTTTTAACGCTTCATCAATAGTTTCTTCGCTAACTCTGTCACCTGCAAACTGCATAACTAGTTTTTTAAATGACTCTGGATTTGTCCCGCTATCGTCACCTTCATACCTTGGCGCAGCCCCCGATCTCACAACTTCATCCAGAGCCAGCAAAATCATCCGCAATGCATGTAAGTGCTCTTTTGAATCATTACTCATAATTTCTGTCGTCCTGTTCGGGTGTTGACTATTACATCCAATGATAGAAGTAATTACAGGATTGGGTCAATTTATATAGTTTGTAAATGTTATAGGTAACAAGCTTTTAGCGATAAATAAATGCTATTTCTCACCGATACCCATTATCACCGACAACGTACCTTGTTCGGTTTCCACCTCAAAAGGGACAGATACCGAAACAGTATCAAAACCTGCGTCTATAAGTACTTGTTCAACCTTAGCTTCTGTTAACCCTTTTTGTTCATTTTCTGCTAGCCAATCCCAATGAACAAAAATACCTTCATCTTCAAGCAGTAAATAAATGAGTTCCGCTGCTTCTTGAAAATTTTCTATAAAACCACAAACGGAAGAAGCAATGACACAATCAAACTGGCCACGAAAGGCTGGATGTTGAGCAATCAGTCCTCGAGAGAGGATATCAACAACAGGCTCAACGTTTGGCAAAAATTTTTTATCTAATTCTTCTATCATGGCTTCTGATGAATCAAGTGCCACTATATCTTTAGCCAAGGGGGCGATTTTTTGACTTAACAACCCCGTACCGCAACCAAAATCAAACACTCGTAAATTTGTCACATTGATAATGTTTTCTAACTCTTCGAACGCCTTTTCAGCATAGCGAATGGTCGCTGGTTCCATTTCCCATTCTTTAGCGCGTTTATCCCAATCGTATGACATGTGGTCTCCGTTTGTACGTCCTTAATTTTCGCTACCCCATGTTAAACAAAATGTCGCTATGCTTCACGACTAATTGTTCAACTTTTTATATTTTTTATCATTTGTCGCTTTAAACTAGGTAAATTAGGCTGTTTTCGCTATCCTAACACTCTGAATTTAGGAGCGAACATGAACATTTCACATATAGAAGCATTTTGCCGTGTCGCTGAACTAGGCTCAGTTTCAGAGGCTGCCAGACAATTAGAGTGCAATCGAACAAGCTTAAGTATGGCAATAAAAGCATTAGAAAAAGAGCTAGAAATCGATCTATTTAACCGTACTGGAAACCAACTAACACTATCAGAAGCGGGTAAAGCCATTTATAAAGACTGCGAAAACTTAATCGCCACCTATTCGAGGGTTAAGCAAACATGCCGTCAGGTGTCGAGTGACTTCAATGCTGAAGTATGGATTGCTCGAGACGATTCATTACCTGACAATTTCTGGCAAAATCTGGCTCATAAACTTAATAATAAATACCCTGCTACTTCATTTAACATTGTTCTAGCTTCTACAGGCGACTTAGCAAATCTGGTCGACACCAAACAGGTCGATTACGCTTTCGGGGTTGATTATGAAAGAGTGGATGACCCAAATCTAATATACCAGCCACTAGGCAAGATACGCATGATGTCTATTTGCAAAAAAGGTCATCGATTAAGCCAAATGCGTCGAGTCTCCGATTCAGATCTACGTAACGCCATGCAAGTATCTATGGCTTATTTAAACGAAAAAGATAACCCTGAATTACAGCCGTTCTCACTTAAATATATCGGTTTTTCTAGTTTTGACTACATGCTAAATACAATACTTATTGAAGATGCTTGGGGGGTATTACCTGAACCTTTGATTCGACACCTTTTACGCGATGAGCAAGTTGCCGTTATCAAACATACTTATGGTTTAACTCAAGAGGATTTTTGCATGTTTATGGCCTCAGGAACATCTGAACACCCAGGTATGACGTGGTTAAGCGACAAGTTAAGTGATTTCCTATTTGATTTTTAATTCATACGAATGAACAAAATCAGTCAGTGTCAATTATATTGACATGAATAAAAAATATTAATTACTTGTTATTTAAGATTTTTTATTTTTATTTTTCTCCTCTTCCTCTAAATTTTAAAAATTCATATTGTATATATAACGTGCATAGCCAAAACTTACTCAGGTTATTTCTACTAGGATAGTGTATGTGCGCTCAAGTAAGTAAAATCGAAAATCAAGTCTTGACCTTCTCAGCCCTTTTGGCATCGATATTCGCGATAGGAGGCCTAGTCTTTGGTTTGATGTTTGGCTCACTTGTTATTCTATTTGATGGCGTCTACTCAACGGTTAGTTTGCTGTTAACTATATTGTCACTGGTGGTATCTAAATTTATTCAATCGCCTTCAAAAAGGCACTTCCCTTTTGGCAAAGCTATTCTCGAACCCATTGTTATAACGGTAAAGGCTATCGTAATTTTAGTTGTTGTTATCGTCTCGTTACATTCGGCCGTTACATCGCTCTTCACGGGTGGTAGAGAAATGGATACGAGTGTCGCTACATTGTTCGGGGTACTCAACGTTCTCGGTTGTGGTTACGCGTGGTGGTATATAGCCCATCGGAGCAAACGCTTTACTTCCGACTTAATTGCTGCAGAGTCGATGCAATGGCAAATGGATACACTACTAAGTATCGCTATCACGGTTGGTTTTATAATAGCGTGGGTAATAACTCAGTCACCACTGGCGAAATACGCTGTATATGCCGATCCACTCATGATGTGTGCCATATCAGTCTATTTCATAAAGGTGCCAATAGACATGCTTAAAGAGGCGCTAAGAGAGCTTTTAATGATGGCGCCAAGCAAAGAGATACATAGTCAAGTAACAGCAGGGATAAATAAAGCAGATAAACTTGGCAATCAGAGAATCAAACTAGTTGGACTAACAAAGGTTGGACGTGAGTTGCGATTGGTTGTCGATATCAATACTCAAAATGCGCACTCTATTAGTATTCATGACATTGAGAAAACAAGAAAGTCTATCACTAGCCAACTATCTACTATGCCATTTGATTTGCATTTGAACCTTAACATTGCTCGATGACAGTTCAGAGCGCTACTTTTTACTTTGAAAATGCTCCGCTAAAGAAACGCGTCTAGCCGCACCTGCGTTATCTTCTGTTGGTAATGTATGCTCAAAGCCTTCTTTAATAAATGAAGCAGCATGACCTCCTCCTGCCACACGCTTCAAGCGCTCATTGTTTGCTCCAAGAACCTGATATTCATATAACTCTCCACCTGTTGTAAAAGAAACAGCGGCGCCGTCAAAATCGAACGAAGAAGATATAAATCGACTTTCGGACATAACCCCTTCAGGTGTAATTGTAAATTTATCGGTGGACCAACTGGGCGCTCCAATTTCTGACCAATTCCCATAGATTCGGACCGGATCAATATACTCTCGGTAGCTTTTCACTGCGACATATATACCTGTTGCAGCCGTAACCAGAAAAAAACCAACCAGACATACAAAGCGTACTTTGGACCTCTTTCTGAATCGGCTCTTCTGCTCGTCTTGCGTTGTGTGGTTCGCCCCAATGGTGCCATTATTGATCTCTTCGATTTATTATTATCTATTTAATCCTAACCTAGCCTATTAGATAGTGACAGTATTATTGTTTATTGAGACGTTAGATCAGGATGACTTTTTTGTAAGCAAAATCTAATAATTCATCTAGCCCTTTGTAATCGCGATTATTTTTTGACAAGATGCCTTATTTACAAGCGGCGAAAATAACGTTCACCTACATATTATTGAGGTTCATATGCCAAAGAAAGCCATCGTCCTCATTCGTGGACTTTTTCGTGAAAAAAGACATTGGGGAGACTTTCCAAATTTATTGCAATCTGAGTTTCCTGATAAAAATATCATCACCTTAAATGTTGCCGGTGCGGGTGATAGAAACCACCTTAATTCGCCAAACACTATTGCTGGTATGGTCGATGACTTTCGTTCTCAACTTTCGAATCTTTACCCAGGTACAACTCAAATAGAACTCATTGGTTTGTCCATGGGTGGCATGATAGCGTTAGAATGGTGTCGGCGATTCCCTGATGAAATAAATAGAGCGATATTAATTAGTACAAGTACTAAATCATTTTCTGGGTTTTATCAAAGGCTTCGTTGGCAACAATATGGCAGCCTAATATCGTCGGTCATCAAATCGTCAGCAGAACGCGAACGGTTTAGTTATGAACTAGGTTCCAACTACCCCGTTAATGACGCAGTTTTAAGTAATTGGATTCAATGGGCAAACACTAATCCGATGTCGAGTAGAAGCTCTTTTAACCAACTGATTGCCTGTATGAATTTCAAAATCGACCATAAACCAGAAGTTCCTATGTTGGTTCTCGTCCCCAAGAAGGACAAAATGGTTAACCCAGAATGCAGCTATGCAATAGCAGAGCGTTGGAAATTACCCATTAAAGAGCACCCTAGCGCTGGCCATGACATACCTATTGACGATCCAAACTGGGTCATTAGACATTCCAAAGAGTTTTTGGCCACCAATGATTAATTTACTAGATTAGGCTACTAACTCCCAAGAATGAGTCATCTCTAGGCCCTCTCCTAGCATTAGGCACACCGAACAATATTTATCTAGTGAATCTCGGGTGACTTTTTCTACGGTAGTCGCATCAAGCTCCGTACCCGATATTTCGAAATGAATATTAATGCGAGTGAATATTCTTGGTGCTGTTTCTCTTCTTTCTGTGGTCAATTTAGCCGTACAGGATTTAACTTCTTTACCTGCTGATTTAAGCCCATCGACAACATCGACTGAGCTACACCCGCCGGCAGCCATTAATACCATTTCCATAGGACTAGGGGCCGTATCTCCACCATTACCATCCATTACAACAGCATGACCGGATTGTGATTTACCGATAAAGGTAAATTCATCGACCCACTTTACTTCTGCTTCCATTTGAAAACTCCGTCTTTAGTTTTTCGCTAATTATATAAATCACAGTCTAAGTGCCTAGCATTAAATTACAAAAAATAAAAAAGGGCCAACTTAATGAGGCCCCTTTAGACAAGTTAAAACGGTCGATAACCCTAAAACAAACTAGCTATTTGTCTCTTTTTCCTTGTCTTCTTCTTTCTCATCATCAAGGTTCGGTTTGTCAGAAAATATCTCTGCTACCGATTCTTTTTGTAACGAACCTTTTAGGTTACCTTCACTATCAACAACTGGTAGAGAATAATCAGACGAAATCGTGTCAGTTAATACATCCTCAATTGCCGATTCAGGAGAAATTGTTGGTACATCTTCATATATATCAGATTGAATTTCACCACTAGTATCCAATGAAACCGCAGACTCTAGCTCTTTCTCAGTGATAATGCCTTGGAACCCATCTTTTGTTACGTGGTAGCCATAATCATGAGATGATTTTTTCATTTGGGCAAGTGCACCTTCAATCGTTGCTGATGTAATTCTCATCGCAGGGCGTTGCATAACCGTTTCCACTGTTAATGCTCTTGCTCTGTTTACATCTTTAACAAAGGCTTCCACATAAGCATCCGCAGGCTCAAGTAAGATCTCGTCAGGAGTCCCCTGTTGAACAAGCTCACCATCTTTTAGAATAGCTATTCTGTCACCAAGTCTTAAAGCTTCATCTAAATCGTGGGTAATGAAGATTATGGTTTTATGCAATGTTTCTTGAAGTTCAATTAGCTGATCTTGCATTTCACTTCTAATTAGAGGATCTAGAGCAGAAAATGCTTCATCCATTAGTAGAATTTCAGCATCGGTACAAAGAGCTCTTGCTAAACCTACTCGCTGCTGTTGCCCACCCGATAACTGTGAAGGATATTGCTCTTCATATCCTTTTAGACCAACTGTTTCAATCCAATCGCTGGCTTTTTGGAGCCTTTTGGCTTTATCAATATGTTGCACTTCAAGTCCATATGCAACGTTATCGATCACTTTTTTATGTGGGAACAAACCAAAGCGTTGAAATACCATCGACATTTTGTGGCGACGAAATTCCTGCAATTGCTCCACACCAAACTCCATGATATCTGTATCGTCTACAACGATCTGACCTTCTGTTGGGTCGATTAATCGATTAAAATGGCGTATCAATGTAGACTTACCTGAACCAGAAAGACCCATAATAACGAATATTTCGCCTTTCTTAATCTCAAGATTAATGTCTTTTAATCCGACGGTATGTCCAGTCTTAACAAGTA
This sequence comes from Vibrio algarum, assembly GCF_028204155.1. NCBI lineage: Bacteria > Pseudomonadati > Pseudomonadota > Gammaproteobacteria > Vibrionales > Vibrionaceae > Vibrio > Vibrio algarum. The sequence goes on from NZ_JAQLOI010000003.1 coordinate 699,485, forward strand.
TTTCATCCTTACTTAAGCCTTCCGCAATCATAGGAAGCACTTTTTTAGGATTGGGACCAAATATTTTATAAAGACCAGCGATCTTAATTACTGACTCAGTCATGCTTCTGGTCTCCTAAATGCGCTTGAGTACGTTTTGCATACGCTTGTGACGCTCGGTCAAAAAGAATGGCTAAAGCGACAATAGCAAATCCATTGAGTAAACCCAGAGTAAAGTACTGATTGGTAATTGATTTCAATACTGGCTGCCCTAAACCTTTAACACCAATCATAGAAGCAATAACGACCATAGATAGAGCCATCATGATGGTCTGGTTTATCCCTGCCATAATAGTTGGCATTGCCAAAGGTAACTGCACACCAGTTAATCTCTGCCATCGACTGGCACCAAAAGCAGTTGCGGCTTCGAGCACTTCTTTGTCGACAAGTCTAATACCTAAATTAGTTAAACGAATAACTGGAGGAATAGCGTAGATAATAACCGCTATTAAACCCGGAATTTTACCAATACCGAGCAACATAACAACCGGGATAAGATACACAAATGCTGGCATGGTCTGCATAATGTCGAGCATTGGTGTCACTATCGATTGAATTCGATTTGACCTTGCCATCGCAATACCAATTGGTATTCCAATCGCGATCGCTAAGAAGGTACATACGGTGATAATACTGAGCGTTCGCATAGTATCTTCCCACATACCAAAATAACCAATGAGCATTAGAGAGATAAAACACGCAACCGCTAATTTGACAGAACGACTTGCAACAAAAACTAAACCGGTGCAGATGACCAGAACAATCCACCATGGGGTGCCTAATAGTAATTTTTCAAACCAAATTAGGAAAGTGAGTAAAGGGTCAAAAAAGGACTCTATCATATCGCCATATTCGCGAGAGAACTCTTTATACCCACCATCGAGCGTCTTTCGTATTAAACGAAGACTTGAACGGTCCATTTCTGGAAAGCTGTACAACCAGCTACTATCAGCCATCTTTAAATCCTTAATAATAAAAGAGCAACCTGCAGCAAGTTACTCTTTTAATTTTTTGTTTAACAATAATAAAACTATAACGCTGACGCTACTTTCTCAGCCGTTTCAGCAGGCAGCCACGCTTTCCAAACTGTTGGATAATTTTCGAAGAAATAGTACATTGCATCTTGTGCATCCGCTTGTTCTTCCTCCATCCAAGCTAATAATTTGTTCATGTCAGCATTAGAAAAGCCACGCTTGCCCAAATATTCCATAACAGGTTGGTTTTTATCAGAAAACTCTTTAGTTGCCACAGTGTAAACTGGTGACAACGGGAACATAGTAACCTTAGGGTTCTCACAACCCTCTACCGCAGTACAAGTAAGGTATTCATTTTCATCAACACCTGAGCCAAAATCAACCTTGACCATTTCGTACTTACCAAGTATTGCCGTTGGTGCCCAGTAATATCCGAACCAACCTTCTTTTCGCTCATAAGCTTTAGCAATAGAACCAGAAAGACCTGCAGCTGAACCTGGATCAATCAATTCAAAACCAGCGTCTTCCATCTTAAGCGCATCAAACAAATTAGAAGCGGAGATCTGACAACCCCAGCCGGCAGGACAGCCATAAAATCCACCTGCTTCTGGATTTTCAGGGTGCTTAAATAGATCTGCGTGTTTTTTTACACCTTCGATTGTTTTCAGTTCAGGATATTGATCAACTAAATACTTAGGTACCCAAAAACCTTCTTCTCCACCATCAACTAATGACTTGCCAGCATAAGCCAATCGATCTTCTTTGACGCCCGTCTCAATGGCTTCTTTTACTGCGTTGGTCCATATCTCAGGAGCAATGTCAGGCTGTCCTTTCTCTATCATAGACGTTGTCGTTGGCATTGTGTCACCAGGAATCAAGTCTGCATCACAGCCGTAACCTTCTTCCAGAATAAATCTATCGATGTTTGCGATTAGACTCGCTGAACTCCAGTTCATATCGGCAATAGACACACTTCCACATTCACTTGCAGATGCGTTTGCGCTCGCGAGTAAAGCTAATGCAGCAATTTTGTATTTCATAACTATCCTTTTTTGAATTTCTTCCATGTATAAACTTATCGGTCAGCAATCTAAACTTGTCTTTTTATAGGCTAAGATTATCAACTCTCTCTAATTAAGCATAACCAATAAATAATTAGTGTTCAAATGATTAGAGTTGATTGCATTAAATAAAGACCTATTATTTCTTATTAAATTTAAGCTTACGTCTTAAAGTCGACCACAAACCCAACAAGATAAATCATGTATGTTATTGTTTTAAAGTAAGATATGAGCAAAAGTAAAACAAGCATCAGAGATGCTGCTTAATTTATTTCACTATTTTAAGATTTCTTAACAATTTCAACTCAAATGATTATTTTGAAATTGAGATACAAAAAAACCCATCACTAAAAATAGCAACGGGATTCATTTAAGCGGGAAAATAACTAATTAGCTTTTGGGCACAGGGGGATTGGATCCGTAATATTTCCAAGTTCTAGTACAGGTGCAACATCATAAGACTCTGCGTTCATCATATAAGCTATACGCTGTACAGAAGACAACAAAAGGCTTTGCTCCCACTCTTCTAAATTGTGAAACTTATTGATAAAGCTTTCTTGCAAAGGAAGTGGCGCGCTATTTAGCAACAATCGCCCCTTTTCAGTTAAGTTAGCATGCACTTTTCTTTTATCTGTCGTACTGCGCACCCTTTCTGCCAATCCATTTCGTTCTAGCCGGTCCAATATTGTGGTTGCGGTCGCAGGACTCATATTAGTATGAGTAGATAACTGTCGAATAGTCACCTCGCCTAACTCTCTTATTGATCGCATAAGTATCAATTGTGGTCCCGTAAGGCCAGAATCTTTACTTAATTTTTTTGAGTGCAAATCAATAGCTCTAATAATCTGTCTTAACGACACTAGAACTTCTTCGTGTTTTTCCAACTCATAACTCCGTAAATGGGAAAGAACTTCTTAACTAAGGCGAAAATAGCTAACTTTATACCACTTGAAAAGAGCTAACTATAAAAAATGCCGTGACAAACCCTTCAACAAGCACAAATAGTCAATGCAACGACCTGTAATGATTCGTCATCGAACAATTAACAACACTACCAAGAAAGTGAGCTGGAGTAAAACAGCTCATAAATACAACACCCAACCGACTATTAAACTGTTTTTTGAGCAATATTGCACCATAAGGTGGCAATAATAACTTAAAAGCGTAATATGTGCGGGAAATCACAGTTAAAAATACAACGAGTACAAACGACTAAACCAGAAAATTGGTTGGTACGAGATAACTCACTTAAAACTAAGAGAGATATAATGCCTATAGGCTCAAAAAAATACAGCATAGATAGCACCGACTACAATGTTGGGCAAGATAACGTGCAGAAATGGGGTTTCGATGTACATAATCCAGTATTCGGAGTCAGTGCAGGACTAGTCCTTCTGTTCCTTGTTGCCGTTCTAGTCAGTGATGCAGAAACGGCCAAGTCAGCGTTAGATGGACTAAAGTGGAAAATTATTGGTACATTCGACTGGCTTTTCATTTGGTCAGGTAACCTTTTTGTTATTTTCTGCCTTGCTCTAATCCTTTCTCCATTAGGTAAAATTCGCTTAGGCGGTGATGCTGCCGTTGCTGATCACTCATTTTTATCTTGGCTAGCAATGTTATTTGCTGCGGGTATGGGTATTGGTTTAATGTTCTGGAGCGTGGCCGAACCTGTCGCTTATTTTACAGGTTGGTACGAAACTCCCTTAGGTGTCGAGGCTAATACGCCAGAAGCGATGAAATTAGCTTTAGGTGCAACAATGTTCCATTGGGGTCTGCATCCATGGGCAATATATGGTGTTGTCGCACTTTCTCTTGCTTTCTTTACTTACAATAAAGGTCTTCCTTTATCCATGCGTTCTATTTTTTATCCTTTATTAGGGGATAGAACTTGGGGTGCAGCGGGACATGTTGTGGATGTTCTTGCCGTATTAGCCACTTTGTTTGGTCTTGCCACCTCACTTGGTTTAGGTGCTCAACAGGCAGCAAGTGGTATTCAACATGTATTTGGTATTGAATCTGATATTACTTTGCAAATAGCTATTATTGCCTTTGTCACGTTGCTTGCCATTGGTTCTGTTGTTCGAGGTATAGAGGGCGGTGTTAAAGTATTAAGTAACATCAATATGTTAGTGGCTATTGTTCTGGTCGTACTGGTTGCATTAATTGGTGCAGCGGTGACTTTTGGTACCATACCAACCACGTTCATGGCATATATAGAGAATATTATACCTCTTAGTAATCCGATAGGCCGTGACGATACAGCTTGGTTCCAAGGTTGGACTGTTTTCTATTGGGCATGGTGGATCTCGTGGTCACCATTCGTGGGTATGTTTATCGCTCGTGTATCTAAAGGGCGCACAGTGAGAGAGTTTCTTACTGCGGTGTTATTAGTGCCTACGTTTGTTACTATCATTTGGATGTCTGTATTCGGTGGTCTTGCACTGGATCAGGTTATCAATCAAGTGGGTGAACTTGGTGCAAAAGGATTAACGGATGTTCCGCTCGCCATGTTCCAAATGTTTGATGCGTTACCTTATGGTTCAATACTTTCAGTGATTGCTATCGTGCTTGTATTGGTTTTCTTTATTACTTCTTCAGACTCTGGCTCTCTAGTTATCGACAGCATTACCTCTGGAGGCAAATTAGATGCGCCCGTACCGCAAAGAATATTCTGGGCAACCTTAGAAGGCACTATTGCTGCAGCTCTACTTTGGATTGGTGGTACTGAAGCGATTCAAGCATTGCAAGCTGGTGCAATTTCAACCGCATTACCATTTACGGTTATTTTGCTGCTTATGTGTGTGAGCCTAACTATGGGCCTTAGAACAGAAAGAAAAAATAGACCATAATTTCTAAGTCTACAAAAAAGAAAGCCTCGAATTAAATCGGGGCTTTCTTATATTCAGCGTATATTATTGTTTACTTAAGAAAAGTAACTAACGGCAATATGCACGTGATAGAATAGGCATCCATAAGCAAGGTTACAAATACTTCACAGAAATACCTTCGCTATTGAACAGATGCATTTTGTCTGACTCCGCTTTCAAGTGAATTGTCTGTCCTTTATGGAACTCCATAATTCCAGATAATTTTGCCACTACTGTTTCTTCCTGATTCGGCACGACTATATGAAGTAAAGTGACCTCCCCTAAAGACTCAACAAAGAGAACGGTCCCAGTAACATAGGCGTCATGCTCAGTTGCTATTTGGAAGTCTTCTGGTCTAATCCCTAACTGTCCTGTTGTCCCCACTAGCGAATCAGATACAGGAAATGGGAAAGTTGTCTCATTACCATTGTCAAACTTCACTTTAGCGGTTTCGCCTGCGGCAATAATGTCAGTATCTATAATGTTCATTGAAGGTGAACCTATAAACTTAGCCACAAAGACATTCGCTGGGTTTGTATAAAGCTCTAATGGTGTCCCCACCTGCTCTATCCTACCCGCCGACAATACAACAATTCTGTCTGCTAGCGTCATTGCTTCAACCTGATCATGCGTCACGTAGATCATGGTTGTTTTTTCCATTTTCTCTTTCAGATTTGCTATTTCTATTCGTGTTTGAACTCTTAGTGCCGCATCCAGATTAGATAAAGGCTCATCAAATAGAAATACCTTGGGATTACGGACAATTGCTCGACCTATTGCAACACGTTGCCTTTGGCCACCTGAAAGTGCTTTTGGTAAACGACCTAAGTACTCGGTCAACTGCAGCATGTCTGCAGCAGCCATGACTCGCTTATCAATATCTTCTTTCGATTCTTTCGCGATACGCATCGCAAATGCCATATTGTCATAGACCGTCATATGCGGGTAAAGTGCGTAGGTTTGGAACACCATCGCGATACCACGCATCGCAGCAGGAAGATCATTAACCTTCGCACCTTCAATTTCTAAATCGCCCGCAGTAATATCTTCTAATCCAGCGATCATCCGCAATAAAGTCGATTTTCCGCAACCTGAAGGACCAACGAAAACAATAAATTCACCAATATCGATTTCTAAATCAATACCATGAAGAACTTCAGTTTCGCCGTAGGCTTTTTTAATATTTGTAAGTTTTAAACCATTCATTGAATTCTTCTCTTAAATCAATTATTTCACTGAACCAGCCAAAAGGCCGCGTACTAAATAGCGCTGTAGACTAAAAAACACAGCCAAAGGTACGGCAATAGAAACAAATGCCGACGCTGTTAATATTTCCCAATTGCCACCACGGGAGCCTAGAAGCTCTCTCAATCGGCCGGTTAGCACCAGTTCGTTCTCACCATTACCTAGGAACACCGTTGCAACTAAAAGATCATTCCAAACCCATAAAAACTGGAAGATGGAAAATGATGCCAAGGCAGGAAAAGATAATGGAAGCACGATACGGACAAAAATCTCAAAATCCGTTGCTCCATCAACACGTGCCGACTCAATGATCTCTTTCGGTAGATTAGAAATATAATTTCTCAAAAGATAAATTGCTAATGGTAGGCCAAACCCAGTGTGAGCGAGCCATATGCCGAGATAAGTCTTTGCCCCAACGCCAAAAAATGCACCAATATCATTGTATAAACGCAACAAAGGTATCAACGACATCTGCAAAGGCACAACTAATAAACCAACAACTAATGCTATCAACAATGGACGACCTGGCATGCGCATCCACGACAAAGCATATGCTGCAAATGCAGCGATAAGGATGGGAATCACCGTTGCTGGAATAGTCACCGTTAGTGAATTAATAAACGACTGGCCGATACCTTCTGCAGTAAGAACTTCACGGTAGTTGTCTAGGCTAAATTTAGGGGGAATGACCGCAGTAAAAAACACGCGTTTACCACGAGAACCAGTAAATGGTTCGGGAGATGTCATTATATATTGACCTGTAGCGCTTACTGTAAGGGTTTGCCCCTTACGCATCAATGCTATATCACCAGGAAAATGCTCCGTTGGCGCTTTCGATGTCCAACCAAACATCCTAACATCAACATCTTCGCCATTTTCACCAATAGACCCTTTTAAAACATAGACACCATTTTCAAGCACTTGCGTATCTGGATCATCAGTACGACCAATTAAATTTTGCTCTGATGCAGACAATGCGGTCCACCAACCTGACACAGCTAACTGATCTTTATCTCGGAAAGAAGAGATCAATAAACCGGCAGTAGGTAGCGTCCACAATACAACGATAATCAATACGGAAAGATGAACCAAAATAGTTAACGGGGAGCGCCTCAATTTACTTAGGCTGAGTTTTGCCTCTGACATTTAACGACCCTCCATCTGAGCATTAGCTTGGCGAATATTCCAAACCATGACAGGGATAACTGCAACCATTATAACCACCGCTATAGCGGCGCCTCTTCCAAAGTCACCCCCACCTCTAAACATCCAATCAAACATCATGTTAGCCAATACTTGTGTATCCCATTGTCCATTAGTCATGGCTAGTACAATATCGAAAACCTTTAGCACCGTTATCGTTATCGTAGTCCAAACAACCGCGATGGTTCCCCAAATCTGAGGGATTAGAATTTTAAAAAATATCTGAATACCGTTCGCTCCATCCAATACAGCTGCTTCTACTGTTTCTTCAGGAATACCACGAAGTGCTGCGGATAAAATCACCATTGCAAAACCTGTCTGGATCCAAACTAAGATGACCATTAAAAAGAAATTATTCCAGAATGGAATGGTTATCCAAGCTTCTGGCGTTCCACCAAAGTATTCAACTAGCGCATTCAATATACCTATTTGTTCCGACCCTTCAGCACGAAAATCGTATACAAACTTCCAAATAATTGAAGCACCGATAAATGAAATCGCCATCGGCATAAATATCAAACTCTTGGCAATGTTACCCCAACTAATTTTATCGGTCATAGCAGCGATAATCAGACCAAAAAAAGTAGAAGCAGCAGGAACCACGAGTAACCACATAAGGTTATTAAAAAGAGACTCTCTAAACTCTCGATCATTAACTAACCATACGTAGTTTTTTAAACCCACAAAATCTTCACCAGCTCTATCACTTAATGAAAGCATAAATGAATCAAATACCGGATAAACTAAATACAAACCAAGGAAACTCAATGCAGGCCCAAGAAATAACCATGGCCTAACTGATGCAGCTCGACGAATATTCTTCGCCATTTGCATATTGGATACTCCACGCGTGGGGAATATCAGATTGAGAACAATGTTGCTACCAAAGAAGTAAAATACACAGCCTGCAACACCGAGGACCATGATAAAGAGGGAGGAATATAATTGATCCATAACAGCCTCACTAAAGAAGACAAAAAAATCCAAATAAGAGGAAATATTAAGTAATCTACTATTCATCTAGTAGATATTTAACCAGTACAGATGCATCTAGTTACGAAGGGCATCAAATGCAAATGCACTGGTTTTCAGTTTTTATAAATTACTTAATTGCATCCCAAGTATTTTGGATTTCATCCGCAACATCTTTAGACGATTTACCACCACTGAAGTCGACCATTCCAGTCCAGAATGAACCTGCACCAATCTTACCAGGCATCAAGTCAGAACCATCAAATCGAAATGTCGTTGCTCCAAGAAGAATTTGACCTTGTTTCTTAAGTGCTTCGTTAGCGTAAGCGTCAAGGTTTGCACCTTTAAACGGAGTCAAGAAACCGGATTGTGCCATCCAAACTTCGTGAGCAAGTGGTAAACGGAGGAACTTCATAAACTCTCTTGCCGCTTTCGAATCTTTCGTCACACTCCACATCGTACCTGCACCAAGGACAGGTTTACCTAGATCCTTGCTTTCATACGCTGGGAAATAGAAGAAATCCGCATCTTCTCCCAGTGTTGTTCCTTCAGGGAAGAAGCTTGGGATAAATGATGCTTGGCGGTGCATGTAACATTTTGCTGGTGAACTGAACATACCTTTAGGGCTATCGCGGAAATCGGTAGCTGCAACAGCACGAGAACCACCGTCCACATACTTATCGTTTAAGAACCAACCAAACTCGTCAATAGCAGCAACAACTTTAGGGTCATTAAATTTAAGCTCATTTTTTGTCCAAGCGTCATAATCTGCTGGAGATTGAGTACGCAACATTAAATCTTCAACCCAGTCCGTCGCTGGCCAACCAGTTGCACCACCACTTCCCAGACCGATACACCAAGGTGTTTCGCCATCTTCAACGATCTGATTAGTTAACGCTTTTAGATCTTCCATTGATTGAGGGACTTCATAGCCCGCATCTTCAAAGTTTTCTGGCACATACCAAACGAGAGATTTCAAATCAACTTTATAAAAGAAGCCATATAAATGGTCTTTACCCTGCTTATCTGCAAACGTACCAAGATCAACCCATGAAGTACCAGCAGCGTAGTTATCCTTAATCCAAGGTCCCCAGCTTTCTTCTAAAGGGGTTAAAAATCCTTTAGAGGCAAGGTCAGCAGCTAATCCAGGCTGTGGGAAGATAGCTATATTTGGCGCACTACCCGCTTGTACATCTATCGCAATTTGTTGTTCGAAAGAGTCAGAGCCTGCGTATTGAACATCCGCACCTGTCGCGGCTTCAAAATACGCAATAACACTTTCAACTAATTCTTTATCTGGGCCCAACCAAGGGCCGCGAATAGTAATAACTTCGCCTTTTAAATCCACTTTCTTCAAGTATTCAAAACTTTGCCAGTTGAAGCGGTTGTCGTCTCCTGGCGCATACTTGAGATCAGCAGCCATAGCGGAAGAAGAAAGTATCGCTAGAGCCACTGCGCTCGTTAGTAGAGTAGTTTTCATCGGTTCGAACTCCATGTCTTTAGTTGCTATTATTATCTTGGTTTCACGTCAAGACTTAATCGGTTAAGTCCATGCAAACACAGTAGACTGCATTTTTGGATTCGACCAATTTTGAATCAATAATTGCTAATTAGATCATATTATCTGGTTATGTATCACTCAATTAGTGACCTCGCTCAAATTAATAATTATTAACTCCACTTTCATATTTCTAAAATTTACTTAATCGTTCTAGAATCCCTGTGTGTCTAAATTTTAGACGCGAAGAATGGGAAGTTAGCATGAAAGCGAATAACGTAAAAAAACCAACGCTGAAAATCGTCGCCGCAAAACTTGGTGTATCTACTGCCACCGTCTCAAATGCATTTAACCGTCCTGATCAATTGTCGACGACCTTGCGAGATAAAATCCTAAAACAGTGTATTGAGTTGGGGTATACCGGGCCGAGTTTAACCGCTCGAAGTCTACGCACGGGAAAAACAGGCGTCATTGGCGTCTTATTAGCAGACAACCTTTCTTTTAATTTTACTGACCCAGTAGCGACCGAATTTCTCGCAGGTATTTCACAAACCCTAGATGCACAACACGTCAACATGCTGCTTTTGCCCTCCAATGCGGAAAACTACCAGAGCACTCAAGTTGAAACTATTCCAGACTGCTTTATCGTATATGGAAAACCCGTAGAACCAAGCATCATTGAACGAATCCAAAGACAAGGTAAACCATTAATAACAGTGGATTTTACCCTGGAAAACACCCCAAGCGTTGGCATAAATAATAAGAAAGCAGCTTATGATATTGCATGTCTTACACTTAAAGAGCCCGGATACAAAGCGCTCATCTTAGGCTTACGACTCGAATCCTCTCTGTCACTATCATTGGCGAACTTCGATAACCTTTATACTAGTGAAGAATCTATCTCACGGTGTCGATTTGAAGGGTATAAACAAGCGCTTGCAGAGAATGGTCATGAATTAACAACAAAAGATGTTTGGCAGATACATCACCTAGAGTCCGACTCATTAAAAACCATATTGAGAGGAGCACTTACCGCACCCGACCATGTTGATGTGCTCCTTTGTATGAGTGATAAAATAGCGTTAGCGGCATTAGAGGTTGCCCATGAATTAAACATCAACATTCCTAACGAATTAAAAATAGTTGGTTTTGATGGTATTCCAGAAGCTGAAAGTAAAGGACTAACTACCATCGCACAACCCCTATCCGAAAAAGGACGAGTTGCCGCCCAGATGGCCTTAAACCTCATCCCATACGAAACCGTTGAGCTGCCATTCCAATTAATGAATCGTCATAGCAGCTAAGTTACATATTTATGATCATTCGCTTGCTGAAGGAGTAAGTTCCCATGAGTACCGAACAATTGAAAAGACGCTGGTGGCATAATGCTGTTGTTTATCAGATCTATCCGCGTAGTTTTAACGACTCCAATGGTGATGGTATCGGTGATATCCCAGGGATAATTGAAAAGCTAGATTACATCAAGCAACTTGGAGCAAATGTCATTTGGCTAAGCCCGGTTTACAAATCCCCAATGGATGACAATGGTTACGATATCTCAGATTACATGGATATTGCGCCTGAATTTGGCACCATGGAGGATATGGACGAACTTATAGCACAAGCTGATGAGCGTGGAATCAAGATTGTTATGGATTTGGTTGCCAACCACACTTCTGATGAGCACCCTTGGTTTATTGAATCAAAAAGTAGTAAAGACAATCCAAAACGCGATTGGTACATTTGGAAAGATCCCAAAGAAGATGGAAGTGAGCCCAATAACTGGGAATCTTTCTTCACACCAAAAGCATGGACTTTTGATGAACCTAGTGGTCAGTATTACTGCCACCTGTTCAGTAAAAAACAACCCGATCTTAACTGGGCTAACCCCGAAGTTCGTGATGCCATCTATAGTATGATGCATTTTTGGCTTAAAAAAGGTCTTGGTGGTTTTAGAATGGACGTTATCAATATGATTGGTAAACCTTCTGACTATCCTGACGCCACTATTTTTGACTCAGGTGTCGCAGGCTGGGAACACTGGTCTAATAATCTCCTTGTTCATCAATATTTACGTGAAATGCATGACAAAGTACTCTCTCACTACGACGTACTCACTGTTGGCGAAACCCCTTTTACTACGACATTAGACGGTCGCTATTACTCACATCCTGATCGCAATGAAGTAAGTATGATCTTTCACTTTGAACACATGAGCATCGACAGAGAAGAACACAACGCTGTACGTAAACCTTTTGATTTGGTGGAGTTCAAATCTATCATGTCTAAATGGCAAGATGACTTGTACCAGAAAGGATGGAACAGCTTATACTGGAGCAATCACGATCAACCTAGAGCCGTTTCTCGTTACGGCTGTGACAGTCCAGAATACAGAGTGATTAGTGCGAAGATGTTGGGTACAGCTCTTCACATGATGAGTGGAACACCATACATTTATCAAGGTGAAGAGCTAGGAATGACCAATAAGTTTTTTGCCAGTATTGATGAATACAATGACTTGATGGCGAAATTTCATTATCAAAAAATGATGGGCAAAGGCATTCCAGAACAAGATGCTTTGGACTTCTTAAACTATTTCTCAAGAGATCACGCCAGAGTGCCACTTCAATGGAATACAGATACTAATGCTGGGTTCACAACCGGTACACCGTGGCTGGCTATCAACGAAAATTATGTTGACATAAATGCTGAACAAGCGATTAGCGATGACAACTCAATATACCATTATTATCGCAACCTAATTTCACTACGTAAGAGTGATGAATATGGTGACGTGATCGTTTATGGCAATCACAAGATACTTGACGAAAACGACGCTGAAGTATACGCCTATCTTCGATTTTATGATGGTAAAACACTATTGGTAGTTGCAAATTTCACTGCTGGAAATCAAACAAGAAGCTATGATTTTCAACTCAAGAAAGTCATCGTAAATAATTACGAAGATGACTGTTCATCGATACAAGACATCACGTTAAAACCCTACCAAGCCTATATCTTTAATGTAGAATAAATTCATTACATAAAAGGACAAGTGAATAGCACCCCAATACAAGGTTACTGGGGTGCGGTCTGCGGAGTTACTTTCAAATTGATCATAAACTTACTTAGGTTGGTAATATGCAACTCGACTCTTTCTTTTCTTTAGATCACAAATCATCCAATCAGACGCTAATCTTCGCCTCTGATACTAAAAGTGAGTTGCAACCCTTTCAATAATCCTTATTATCAATCGTATGTATATAAGCCTCTACTGGTTTACACACTCAGGAGTCAATTAAGTGAGTGCACAAGGTTCATCAAAAAGACAAGATAGAATAGACGTTAAAGAAGCCCCTGCAATCAATGGCAATGAAAGTACGATAAACAGTACCGACGCTATCGCTATGGTTGATCATGGTAGTGAACTTACGATCAATCTGACTACACCTGTTGGTATCAAATATATGGGAAAGACAAAGTTTATTGGAACCCATTCTGATAACTTTATTCTCTTAGAGATACCTAATATATCGGAAGACGATCAAGACTATTTTTTCCAAGAAGGGTTCTGGATGAATATTCGTGCTATCTCTCAAAAGGGAGAAGGCGCTCTTATCTATTTTCGCACGCAGATCATGCACATTCTTAAAGAGCCTATTCCACTGATTATGGTTTCCATTCCGGGAATGATGAAGGTTAATCAACTAAGGAAAGAACCAAGATATGATGTTGCACTTAAAGCCCATGCAGAAGTAGGTCAAACCAAATTAGAATGTGAAGTTAGGGATTTATCTAAGGGAGGGTGTCGATTTATCACGAGCCCTTTAGCGAAAAAATATGATGTTGGTGAAGAAGTGGTCATTAATATAGTCACATCATCAAACTCTAAAGTAAAACTGCTGCCGCTGTACGGCACGATATGCAATCTACAATCTTCTATGCACTACGCTAAATATGGTCTCAAATTCAGTGAGACAGGCCAAACACACGTTAAGAGTCTACTTGGCCTACTCAAATTCGACGGTGTAAAGCTCACCCTCAAGCTTTGACAGTAAAACCTTAACTACCACCTACTTTCGTTGGAGAGTTAAGGTAAAAAGTCGTTATCCTCATTTAATGACTAAAATCTATTCTCACTTACGAAGCGCATTTAGCTTAGCCTGAGCAATCCCGAATATAGTATTGATTGGAAAGCTCCCTTCATCACTGGGCTCTCCAGCGGGTTTACCGGTAAACAGCTCTATCGCTTCTGACACATGATCAATTGCCCAGATGAAAAACTCTCCTTTCTCTACTGCTTTCACAATATCTTTACGTAGCATTAAATTATGAATGTTAGACCTAGGAATAATAACACCTTGATTTTGTGTTCGACCTTTCACACTACAGACATCAAAAAATCCTTCAATTTTTTCGTTTACACCTCCGATAGGCTGAGCTTCACCGAATTGATTCATTGAGCCGGTAATCGCAATATCCTGTCGATTTGGTTGCTTAGAAAAAGCAGAAACGACCGCGCAAAATTCGGCCATGCTCGCACTATCTCCATCTACGCCACCATAAGATTGTTCAAAGGTAATGTTAGTTGTTAAAGGTACTTTTGCCGTTTTTCCAAAAACAGAAGCCAAATAAGCCGACAAAATCAAAACGCCCTTTGAGTGGATACTACCTCCCAAATCTACATTGCGTTCAATATCAATAACCTCTCCATCACCGTATGATGTTGTCGCTGTTATCCGGTTAGGTGCACCAAACATGTAATCACTGGTCGTTAATACCGATAACGCATTAACTTGGCCTATTGCTTCACCCTCAGTATGAATAAGCGTTGTACCATTGACAAAGCTCTCCATTACATCGTCTTGTAAACGACTAACCCGCGTTTTTTGATTATCCAGTGCTTGTTCTACATGGCTGGCTCGGATCAGATTTGAACGAGCATTTCGCGCCACATAATTGGACTCTCTTAGCAAATTTGCAATGTGAGCAGAATGCAATGACAGCTTATTTTGGTCTGCTGCACTACGAGAACTGTATTCAATGATTCGACTCATCGCCTTTTTGTCACAATGGAGCATATTATTGTCGTGCACAATGCTGGATATAAAGCGAGCATAATGCAATTCAGAGTCGGGCGTACGAGACATTTCATCCTCAAAATCCGCTGTAACTCTAAACAATTCACTAAACTCTGCATCATAATTTTGCAGTAACTGATAAGTTCGATAATCACCGAACAAAATAATTTTCACATCTAGTGGAATAGGTTCAGGGTCTAGCGACACTGTCCCCGTTAAAGTCACCTCTTTCTCTAGAGAAGTAAAACTTAGTTGCTTAGAACGAAGTGCTCGCTTCAAGCCGTCCCATACATAGGGTTGTTCCAGTACTTTTATTGCGTCCATCAATAAAACGCCACCGTTCGCTTTGTGTAAGCTGCCAGCTCGAATTAATGAGAAATCCGTAAATACGGTTCCTTTAAAGGTCGCGGTTTCTGTATAGCCAAACAGGGAGTGATAATTTGGATTTTCTTCTACGATAATAGGAAAGGCATCAGCACTTTGTCTCACCAAAACATTAATCTTATAACGACGTGGTAATTTTTTATCTAAAGATGCGGCTGCGATTTCACCCTGCTCATCGCTCTCTTCTAAAAATATTTCGACGTTCTCTACAATATCTTTTTGTAGATCAGTTAAGTATTTTCTAATTTCAGTTAGCCCAACATATTCTTTTTTAAGCGCTTTAATAAAATGAGTAATAACGTCTAAAGTGACTTCATCGTTCAATTTCTGAATTTTTTCACTGTATGACTCTTCCCATTCAGTCAATTGGCGAACCATGGAGCGAAGTTGAATTTCTAGCGCATCAATATCTTTTCCAAACTGCTCTTGTTCTTTTTTGGATAATGCATCAAAGGTTTCTTCGCTGTGTTCTTCTTCTCCATTCATGGCGATAAATTGGTAGTCACCCTGCGTGGTAAGCGTTAGGTTGATGCTTTTGCCTTTAGCAATTTTGCTAATATCTTCAAGTTCACTTTGCTGTTTTTTAACTAACTGGCTTTTTAATTTTTCAGCTCGAGTAAAGTACATTTCATTATCAAATGCTAAAGGTATTGCTTTGACCAGCTTCTCCATCAACTTTTCGATGTCATGCTTAAATTTGTTTCCAGTACCTATAGGTAGCTTGAGGACCTTAGGTGTTCGGATATCATCAAAATTAGCGACGTAACACCAATCGAACAGAGAATTGATTTCATGTTGATGCCTATTTAAATAGCGTAGCACCATGGTTCGTTTGCCTAAACCATTACGTCCTATAGCATAGATATTGTACCCTTTCTCCTTAATGGACATAGCAAACTCAACCGCTTTTTGAGCCCTTTCCTGCCCAACTATTTCATCTAGTGGGGGCAACTCTTTGGTCGATTTGCAAGGCAACTTTTCTAATTTTGCCACATGATAAAGCTGAGAAAATTGTAGTGGAGTTATCGACATCATCACCTCCCGTGATAATTCAAGTAGTAGGTACTTTTGTCAGTGTAGATGATTTTTCATTACATTTTAGTGAGTTAAGCAACAATAGAGTTTCAAGTGATTAGTATTTAGCCAATATTAATAAAAAATAATGAGACACCTCGTTGTATTAATATTAAGACTTACACAACAAAACGTGATATCGGTTCAATAAAAAATGAACAGTGAGATTGAGATCACAGTAATTTCAACAAAAAATCAACAGTAACTATCCGCATTTCATTACAATACAAGCTGCTAAATAGAGAATAGAAACGAGTGGCATGCGTGATCAACTGAGAGGAATAAAGCTTGAAGCAATGGCGGATATTCGCCAATCGCGAAAGAAAAAATTGCTGATCACATTCTCGTCGATTGCATTAGTTATTTTATATTGCTACAGCGTGGTCAATTACCTTGATGGCAAACAATTAATAGCCTTAGTCAATCTTGTTAGTGCCACCTGCTGTGCAGGACATATCTGCTATATTTTAATCAATAAAACAGCCAGTTATAGCCCGCTTATCCCTTCGATAGCTGTATTGATCAATGCATTTATAAACATTGCCGAACCGACCGGAACGATTTTCTGGGTCTATCCTATTATTTCTGCGATCTTAATGATTAATGAATTTAGAACCTCCTTAATCTATACCGTCGTATTTTTTATTGGTGCTTTTACCATCTTAATGATGGGTGCTGACAGCTCTATTGACTATTTTACCTATCAAAATCTTTCTGTAGACAAATTCCTTCTATCCACACTGACTCTTTGCATCGTGACGCTTATTTCAAATTATGGGTATAAAAACGCTTCAGACTATCTTCAAAGCCTTTATCAAGAAGGAATTGACCAACTCGCCTATAGGGATAGATTGACAGGATTAGCAAACCGGTGGAGCTTTGAGGTTTGGTCAAAAGATAAATTAATAATTGCAGACAAACAGAGTTCGATTACTGCGTTATTGTTCCTCGATATCGACAACTTTAAGACCATCAATGATACATACGGACATGATCGTGGCGACAAATTGCTTCAACTTTTTTCTAAGCGTATTCAAAGCAACATGAGAACAACCGACCGCTCTACAAACAAAGATGATTACTCTATCGCTCGGTACGCTGGGGATGAATTTATGGTCTTGTTACATGACATACCAACAATTGAAGATCTTCAGCGCATTGTATCTAGGATCAATACTCTGTTTGACGATGAATTAAGCCAGACAGAATTAGAGTTAGCCGCTCACCTTACTTTCAGTATTGGGATTGCCATATATAAAGAAGATGCCAACAGCCTAGAGGACTTGATTAGATGTGCTGATAAGGCCATGTATGAAGCTAAAAATTTAGGTAAAAATCGCTATCAATTTTATCATTCTGCTCAGAATGAAAGTACTAAACCAACAAAGCTCTCAATTGCTTAATTGCTTAATTGCTTGGAAACATAAACAAGATCCAGACCCAAAATGCACCTAAAGTGATAGACCAGATCAATACCCGCCAGAAGGTGAGTTCCGGAACTTTACTTTTACGTTGAGACTTATCTACTTGTGATTGCTGTAGTTTAGCTTTAGCTTGTTCAATTTGTTTAGCTCGCGCTTTTTCCGGATGGATCACAGAATCATAGAGTTCACGCTGCTCTCTTTTTCTTCCGCTTTGTTTGCTATATCGGAAAATCGTTTGCGCTGATTATTGGTAAGCTCCTTATTAGGGTCATAGGACTTACCAGGGTCAGTATGCATGCGTGTTACCGCCATATATTTTCCCCTATCAAAAATTATCTATACATTAATTATAGACCCCTTACTCCATCAAAGTCATATTTCAGATGTAACATCAAGTAAACTAGAGCCTAAGATAAAAAAATAGCACCCAAGGGTGCTATTTAATAAAAGAGACTAAATTAAAACTCTTTGCTAACGGTATGCTCTTTAGGCAATTGGTGCGCAATACCTTTATGACAATCGATACAAGTTTGACCTTGTTCTTCTGCTGCATTATGTATTTGCGCGGCCACTGGCTTCTGTTCAACATAATCCATGTACTCAAAATTATGACAGTTACGACACTCTTGAGAGTCGTTTGCTTTCATACGAGCCCATTCTCGAGTCGCCATCTCAAAGCGATGATCTTCAAACTTTTTAGGAGTATCCACAATACCAAAGACTTTTCCGTAGAGCTCCTTACTTGCTTGAATCTTACGGATCATCTTAGGAACCCACTCTTTTGGAACGTGGCAATCTGGACACGTCGCACGAACACCCGAACGGTTCGAGTAGTGAATAGTACCTAAGTACTCTTGATACACATTGTCTTCCATTTCATGGCAGCCAATACAGAACTCTTCTCTGTTTGACATCTCCATACCAGTGTTAAAACCACCCCAGAAGATAATACCTGCAATGAAACCAACCGTTAAAAGCGTTCCAAGAGCCAGATGGCTCGGCTTGGTAAACCACGCCCATAGGCGTTTAATCATTCCCATACCGCCCCCTACTGGCCAAATTTACCAGCTGGTTTGAAATCATTAACTACTAGAGGTTTCGCGTCTACTTGTGTTACGTGACACTGTAAACAGAAATAACGACGAGGCGCTACTTCAGTCAACATTTTGTTATCGCGATCCATATAGTGCGTCGGACTCACACGTGGTGCTCCAGTTTTGCGATAAGTACTCACATCATGACACTCTAGACAACCATTATTACTCACGTTCAGTTGCACTTGAACTGTTGAATGTGGGATAAGTGGCGGTTGATTTACATAATCTAATGCCAATTTATCTTGATTTTTAGGTAGCTGCTTAATAGTAGACACCTGATTGTTATCGCTTATACCCTGATCGCCGCGAAGTGATGTCACTTCGGCGAACGCTGCCATACTTACTAAAGCGGCCAGCATTGCAGACACGACAAACTTACTCTTCATATTTAGCTCCAGTTCTTATTCTAAATTCGAATACTTTCTCAGCACAGACATCAATACAGCGACCGCATGAAATGCAATCCTGACTCATGATTTTCCTGTCGCCCTGTTTCAACGGTTGTCTCAATATTTTCGGTTCCGGACAAACGTTGTAACAATCCATACAGTTATTGCACTGCTCCCTTTTGGTCGCAGTTACACGCAATAGACTATAGCGACCGATAACACCATACGTAGCACCTAGAGGACATAGATGACCGCACCAAGCATGCTCAACAAGGAGCAAATCGATAAGGAACACCAACAGTATCAACACCGAGCCAGCACCAAATCCGAAAATAATACCTCGGTGAAGTGCGGAAACGGGA
Organism: Vibrio algarum; assembly: GCF_028204155.1. NCBI lineage: Bacteria > Pseudomonadati > Pseudomonadota > Gammaproteobacteria > Vibrionales > Vibrionaceae > Vibrio > Vibrio algarum. The sequence continues at coordinate 719,155 of NZ_JAQLOI010000003.1, forward strand.
TCTAACCATGTCCATAACAAAGTGCCTGATATAGCACTACCAATTAGGATTGCCGCAAGTAACCAATAACGTAATGATGACGGCCATTGATAACTTGCTTTGAGTCCTGTTTTTCTTCTAATCCATGCAGCCAAATCTGTTACCAGATTCATCGGGCATATCCATCCACAGAACATTCTCGGTCCTGCAATAGCATAAAACCCTGCGACTATTACCCCGCCAAGAATGGCAGTGGTTTCGGGCCAGTAACCTGTTGCAATTGTTTGAAGCAGTAGAAGAGGATCAGACATTGGTACGGTCCCTAGCAAAACGCTAGAAGACAAGTTACCTTCCAATACTCCCCATGTTGGTCCCATAATAAACAGACCGATAACCGAAAGCTGACACAGTCGACGTAAGATTAAGAATCGGTAAGCACTCCACCAACCCAATTTTTCTCTTGCGTCTTTACCTGCGTTTTTTGCAAGATTCTTCACGCTCTTAGGTTTCACCGCCATCATAAGCCTCCTTGTTTAGGACCGTCTGGCTTAATACCATCAGGGTTACCCAAAGGTTTACGATTTGGTAAATCTAGCTGTTCAGGAATCAAACTTTCACCACCGTGATTTGCTTTCTCTTCCCAACCCAAACGATAGTGATGACCTAACTCACCTTTCGCTAACGCTATTGGGACAACCTTGATTGCTGTTTCTTCTAGCACACAAGCTTCTTCGCATTTACCACAACCGGTGCATTTATCTGACACCACTGTTGGGATAAAGCTAGCATGAACACCAGTACGTTGATTACGTATAGGTTCAAGCGTTATGGCTTCATCTATCAGCGGACATACTCGATAACAAACGTCACAACGCAACCCTTGCCAGTTCAAGCATGTCTCATGGTCTATGAGAACAGCGGTTCCCATTTTTGCTTTCGCTATATCAGTTAACCCTTTATCTAGAGCGCCACTCGGGCACTCTACAACACACGGAATATCGTCACACATTTCACACGGAATACTTCTCGCAGTGAAATAAGGAGTACCCGTAGCCACTGGTGACAACATCGTCGCCAGCTTTAAGGTGTCATAAGGGCATGCTTGAACACACAAACCACAACGTAAGCAAGAGTTTAAAAACTCTGGCTCAGCTAAGGCACCTGGTGGGCGAATAGGCACACCGGATGTATCAGCTTTACTCTGTTTGGTTTGCAACCCAAGCACTGTCGTTGCGGCACCAACTCCAACCGCAGTCCGAAGAGCGTCTCGCATGAAACGTCTTCTACTCGCAGATGGCAAAGAATGTAAGATTTTCATTCTTTACTGCTCCATAACAACAACTAAGCTTTTCCGACCTTAACCGCGCACTTCTTGTAATCCGTCTCTTTTGACAGAGGATCAGTCGCATCAAGTGTTAGCTTGTTGGTTAACTGTCCAGCATCAAAGAACGGCATAAATACGAGGCCTTGCGGTACCTTGTTACGTCCACGTGTTTCCACATGGCTGGTGATCTCACCGCGACGTGATGCAATAGTAATAGCATCGCCTCGACGTAAACCACGCTTCTTGGCATCCAATGGATGCATATAAACAACTGCATCTGGGAATGCGCGATATAACTCAGGTACACGACGAGTCATAGAACCTGTGTGCCAATGTTCAAGTACACGACCTGTACATAGCCATAGATCATATTCATCATCTGGAGATTCCGCTGCAGGCTCATAAGGAAGCGCAAAGATAACTGCTTTCTTGTCTGGTTTGCCGTAGAACGAGAACTCTTCGCCTTCATTTACATATGGGTCATAACCTTCAACATAACGCCATAGTGTTTCTTTACCATCCACCACAGGCCAACGAAGACCACGGGCCTGATGGTACATATCGAAAGGTGCTAAATCGTGCGCGTGACCGCGACCAAAATAGGCATACTCTTCGAATAAACCTTTTTGAACGTAAAAACCAAAGTCTCTAGATTCGTCGTTTAATTGCCCTTCTGCTAATTCATCGATGCTGAATTTATTAACTTCACCATTTTCGAATAACACTTGAAACAATGTCTTACCTGCAAGTTCCGGTTTTTTGTCGATCAGCTCTTGTGGCCAAACATCTTCCACTTTAAAGCGTTTAGAGAACTCCATTACCTGCCACATATCTGACTTAGCTTCTCCTGGTGGAGAAACTTGCTGACGCCAGAACTGAGTACGACGTTCAGCGTTACCGTAAGCACCTTCTTTTTCTACCCACATTGCTGTTGGTAAAATCAGGTCAGCCGCCATTGCGGTAACCGTTGGATACGGATCAGAAACAACAATGAAATTAGCTGGATCACGATAACCAGGATAACGTTCCTCGTTAATATTAGGACCCGCTTGCATATTGTTATTACACTGTACCCAATAAGCATTAAGCTTACGGTCTTTTAACATGCGATCTTGAAGGATGGCATGGTAACCAGGTTTTGGTGGGATAGTACCAGCAGGAATGTTCCATTTGGTTTCACACATCTCACGGTGTTTAGGATTCATTACTACCATGTCAGCTGGGAGACGGTGAGCAAACGTACCCACTTCACGAGCCGTACCACAAGCAGATGGCTGACCAGTTAAAGAGAACGGTCCACAGCCAGGCTTAGAGATTTTACCGGTCAATAAGTGAATGTTATAAACTAGGTTGTTCGCCCATACTCCACGAGTATGCTGGTTGAAACCCATAGTCCAATAAGAAACTACCTTCACTTTAGGGTCAGCATACATTTCAGCCAACTCTTCTAGCTGATCAACTGGGACGCCAGAAAGCTCCGAAACTGACTTCGCATCGTATTGAGCAACAAATTTTGCATACGCTTCGAAAGTCATCGGTGTGGATTTTTTACTGCCCGGATTTTTAGCTGCTTTTTCTAACGGGTGGGTAGGACGTAGGCCGTAACCGATGTCCGTTTCACCTTCGCGGATATTGACGTGCTTATCCATGAAATCTTGGTTCACTTTATTATTAGAAATAATGTAGTGAGCAATGTAGTTTAAAATCGCAAGGTCAGTCTGTGGCGTAAAGATAATTGGGTTATCAGCTAACTCGTAAGAACGGTGCTCATAGGTAGAAAGCACGGCGACACGAACATTCTTATCTGATAAGCGGCGATCGGTTAGGCGCGACCAAAGGATAGGGTGCATTTCCGCCATATTTGAGCCCCAGAGTACGAATGCATCTGCGTACTCCAAGTCATCATAACAACCCATTGGCTCATCCATACCAAAAGTACGGCCAAAGCCAACAACCGCAGACGCCATACAGTGGCGTGCGTTAGGGTCGATATTATTTGAACGGAAACCTGCTTTATAAAGTTTTGCTGCCGCGTAACCTTCCCAAACAGTCCACTGACCAGAACCAAACATACCGACAGCCGTTGGTCCTTTTTCTTTCAGTGTTTTCTTAAATTTCTCTTCCATTACATCGAAAGCTTCATCCCAACTCACTGGAGTAAATTCACCTTCTTTATCATAAACCCCATCGGTTTTACGAAGTAATGGTTGAGTCAAACGATCTTGTCCGTACATGATCTTAGGTAAGAAATAACCCTTGATACAGTTAAGACCGCGGTTTACTGGTGCGTCTGGGTCACCTTGCGATGCTACTACTCGGCCATCTTGTGTACCGACTAGAACACTACAACCCGTACCACAGAAACGACATGGGGCTTTATCCCAATTTACTTTATTATCTTTACCAGCAGCTTGAGCAATCGATGTTGGAAGAACAACTCCCGTTATCGATGCCGCAGCAACTGCTGCATTTGCCTTCAAGAAACTTCGTCTACTGACACTCATTTTTGCTTCCTCAGTCAAGCTCAACTTGCTCATCCATTTGATGGAAAACCAGAGTTGCAGCTAGCACCCCTGGCAATAGTTTAATTTTGTCAAAACGTTCTGCTAAGCTGTCACGGCTATCACCTTCAATAACCACCACTAATTTACCTACTTCACTCGTTCCAGGAACTTCCGTACCCGGCATTGCCTCTATCGCAGCTTTCACTGCTTCTAGTTGGTCAGCGGCGGCATGGACCGCTAAGCTGCTCACGTGGTAACTCATTTATACTTCCTGTTTAATGCTTTCTGTTTTATAAATATCGATTGCATTCGATGGGCAGGGCTTAATACAACCACCACATCCTGTACAATCAGATTCATTTAATATTGGCTTGGCACTACCACCGACTTGAAGGCGAAACTTAATTGCTGAATACTCGCAATTTTCACCACATACTCGACATTCGACACCCTGGAAAGACAAACACTTTTCAGTTATTTTTACGACTTGTTTCCAAGGCTTATCTGCGCGAGGTAAGAAAAGTGGTTCAGGGCATACATCCGCACATTTTTCGCAAAAAGAACATTCACCCTTGTCAAAATCCAACTCAGGAAAACCGCCATCTCCGTGGATAATGATGTTTGTTTCACATACATCAACACACTTGTTGCAACGACTGCAGCCATCAATAAAAGCTTGCTCCTCGATAAGCCAAGGCATACGTTGAGGTGTCTGTGTATCCAATTGCGCTTTTGGTATGCGGCTAAACAAACGACGCCGTGCTATATCGACCAAAGCTTTCCTCTGTAAAATTAAATAATCGTTTAATACGTTATAAAATTAACAAACAGCCTTAAGTTGGCATATTCATTAATATTTTATAGTTAATCTTTATAACTTTAGTCTAAGATATGGGGGAGGCTAATAAATACCCACAAAGAGGTAATTGGCTTGTGGAGTTGAGCGAGATCAATATTTACCATCGCTTTAGTTCACATAATAATCAATTAAATACCCTGTTTAGAAAGGAGAAAAATAGTTGCGACGCGCTCAGGTTTCTGTCACGAAAACACTTGCAAGAGCAATGGTAATCATTCTTCTTTTATCGGTTGTCTCAACCCTGATTACATTAGTCTCTTTATACTCCAACTTAGATGACGCTGAAGCTATTAATATCGCGGGTTCTCTCCGTATGCAGAGCTATCGCTTGGCCTTTGATATTGAAACGCAATCAACCCTTTTTTACGACCATATTGTTAGCTACGAACGTTCTCTTAATTCACCCACATTACGAGCAATCGAAAGCTGGGTAACGCCAGATTCATTGATTGAAAACTATCAGCATTTGTTAGATCGGTGGGAGAAATTACAACCCGCTTTATTGTCAGAAAATAAGTTTTCTTACCTAGATGAAGTCGCGGCTTATGTAAATCAAATCGATATTTTTGTATATGAATTACAAAAGTTCTCTCAACTTAAACTGCAAATACTGTCCCTTGCATATGGTCTTGTATTTATTCTTATATTAGCGGTAGTTTTATATGTCATATATTTCTCACAGAAAAAAATAGTTAAACCATTGAGACAATTGATGGTCGCGAGTAAAGAGGTTCAATCCGGAAATTTCAGCTTTAAATTAAAAATTAAAAGCCAAAATGAACTTGGCGTATTGGCAGGGGCATTTAATGGAATGTCCACCGAACTGGAGCGATATTATTCCAATCTAGAAAATAAAATTGCAGAGAAAACACACCGTTTAGAGCACGCAAAAAACTCTCTCGAGGTTCTATATGGATGCCAACAAGAACTTTCCATTAGCCACCTTGTAGAACAAAACTTTAAAAATATACTGAACTACCTACAAGCCACAGAAGGGATAACTGCTGTACGCCTTATTGTTGAAGAATCAAACGCAGAATGGCACCTTCAAGTCGGCAATGCCTGCCAATCTGATTGGCATTCTGAACCCTTAAAAATCGACGACGAGTTGATGGGAAGACTAGAATGGCAATTTACGCTCCCTTGCCCAGATCAAGAATTGATCTCCAACGTGGCGAACATTCTTGCTCGAGGTCTTTATTACAACAACGCTCAAAAGCAAAACCAACAGCTATTATTAATGGAAGAGAGAGCAACGATTGCCAGAGAGTTGCATGACTCTATCGCACAGTCTCTTTCCTATTTAAAAATTCAAACAACGCTACTTAATCGAAGCATTGCCAAGAAAAATATGGACCAGGCGGCTGAAACAGCCAAAGAGATAGATACGCAACTAAGCGCTACGTATACCCAACTACGTGAACTGCTCAGCACTTTCAGGTTGACGATTGGAAAAGCCAATCTAGGTGAAGCATTGCAGGAATTACTTAAAACGTTAGAAGAACAAACAGAAACCGACACTGAAATAATATTAGACAATACGCTCGCTTCTATTTCGTTACGCGCCAATCATCAAGTGCATGTTATCCAGTTGATTAGAGAGGCCGTTTTGAATGCGATAAAACATGCAGGAGCGACTACAATTAAGATAAATTGCCACCAGCAAGATCGCACGGTAAATATTAGCATCGTCGATAATGGTAAAGGATTCTGTACTAGCGTAGAAAAATTAAATCATTACGGACTGACCATTATGTCAGAACGTGCCGATCGCCTTAACGGCAATCTTGAAGTAATTAGTAATCCGGGTGAAGGCTGTACCGTACAGTTACTTTTCCCATTACAGATGTAAATTAGGAAAACGAATGTCGAACTGGAACGTACTATTAGTTGATGATCACCCATTGATGAGACGAGGAGTCAATCAGCTCCTCTCTTTTGAAGATGAATTCACCGTTGTTGCTGAAGCCAGTAATGGTGCCGATGCCGTAGCCACAGCGTGTAGAGAGGAACCAGATCTAATATTATTAGACCTTAATATGAAAGGGATGTCTGGCCTTGATACACTTAAAGTACTAAGAGAAGAAGGGGTAACAGCAACGGTTATCGTGCTGACAGTTTCAGACAATAAGCAAGATATTAGAGCGCTAGTCGATGCCGGTGCTGACGGTTATTTACTAAAAGACACCGAACCGGATGAACTGATACGTCTACTAAAGCAAGCAATGGTAACCGGCAGTGCTTATAATGAATACGTGCTCGAAGTCATGCGTGACAAATCAGTCACTGAGGATATGTTTAGCTCACTGACCGATCGCGAGAGAGAGATTTTAGTTGAAGTTGCTCGTGGATTTAGCAACAGACAGATCGCCGACCGATTATTTATCTCTGAAGCGACAGTTAAGGTTCATATTAAGAGCCTACTGAAAAAACTCAGTGTTAAATCTCGAGTTGCCGCCACGGTTCTATATTTGGAGAATCAAGGGAAAGCATAACCAATTTGTAAATGTATTACTGGCTGCATCAATGACAAGTAAGACACAGCAAACTGCTAACTATGTTCTACTTGTCATAGATGTAAGGTGATGTATTAACGTGAATATGTATGCTGCTTAAGCAATTCAACAGATTTAAAATAAACCCAGACTATAGCCATCGAGCCCCTAACTTGCCTATGCGACTTTTTATTTTCTTCGATTCACCTAAATAATAATGATGCCCTTCAACATACAGATCATAACCATTTCTTTCATGACACTCATCTTGCAAAGTATTAGACTTTTGTATGTATTCCTTAAAAGAATTAGCCTGACTACCGTTGATATTGTTATGAAATTCAGGGCGAGAATATCCTTTATCAAGCAACTTTAAATTGACTTGAGCGCGACACAAGGAAGCGACACTTCTGGCTTTTTTTAAATTAGTTTGAAATTGACTGGAATTGTGATGGTAGCGTTGGGTTGCCTTTCTCATATAATTCAACGCATAGGTTGAAGAAGATACCGCTAGCAATATCACGGCTGAAATGATGAATCCAATTTTAAGTCCGGTTTTTCTATTCATAATAGTGATAACTTGCTCTTGCTCGATGCTTTAAATACTTTTATACGTTACGTACTCGCGCACAATGTCAATCGCTGGTTAAAAAGAAACAAAATTTCTCGTTACCTACATAGCCTCTAAAGGCTTAAAGATAAACTTTAAGTATTATAAAAATCGCCGCATTTGCAGAACGAATATTAGAATGCTAAAATCCTGCCGAAAATTACTTCGTATAATCCCAATGATATGGTTTGGGAGTTTCTACCAAGAGCCACTAACTCTTGATTATGAAGTCTGTAACTTTATTTAACTCACAATAAAGGTAGAGGCTCATGAATTATTTTAACCTGCCAAAAATCGATCTTCACTGCCACTTAGACGGAAGTGTCCGTCCACAAACTATTATTGAACTTGCCGATGAGCAAGGCTTAAGCTTGCCTAGCAACGACATTGATGTCATTCGTTCTATGATGATTGCACCCGAAACCTGTCAAAGCCTTGATGAGTATTTAATGCGGTTTGAACTTCCACTTTCAGTCATGCAAACTGAATCTGGCTTAGAACGCATTGCATTCGAAGTATTTGAAGATTCAGCAAAAGAAAACGTCAAATATTTAGAAGTCCGTTTTGGTCCCCTTCTGCATCTTCAGCAAAACCTTAGCCTAGACCAAGTATTTCGCAGCGTGATTAAGGGGCTTAAAAAAGCAGAAGAACAATATGACATTAAAGGTAATTTCATTCTTTCCGTATTAAGACATATGCCGAAAGATAAGATTAATGAGGTTATTGATGCAGGTTCTAAATATCTACACAACGGTATTGTTGCATTCGATATAGCAGGTAGTGAAGTCTCTGGATTTAGCCATGGATTCGTACCCCATGCACAATATGCCATTGATAAAGGGTTTCGAGTGACTATTCATGCGGGCGAACAAGGTGATGGACAGAATGTGCATGACGCTGTCTCACTACTCAAAGCCGAGCGTATCGGTCATGGCATTGGTATTAAAAATCACAAAAATGCCTATAACCTAGTTAAAAATGATGCTGTTGTACTAGAAACATGTCCTAGCAGTAATATCCAAACCAAAGCGGTTGAGAAACTGAGCGATCACCCATTAGAAAATTTTTATAGAGATAGTGTCCTCGTTACTATAAACACCGACAATCGTACAGTATCGAATACAACCATGACGGAAGAAGTTCGCAAAGTCATGGAAGAGTTTCAACTGAGCCGAAATGATTATTTTGATATCTATAGAGTCAGTGTTGAACGCTCATTTGCGTGCGAGTCAGTAAAACAGCATCTCTTAACTTTCTTAGAGTAAAAATCTTTCAGGCGAGAGTATCAGGCTCTATTTGCATAGACTCTACACATAGAGGATGAAAGCAATGTTGCGCTAGGCCTGTACTCTCTGCCATTATTGAAAAAGTAGCGAGATGTAAAAAGGCGAAAGTTGTAGCGCAAACCTGTAGCAATTCTGGAACTAGAGGTTAAATCATGTCCATTTCATTCTCATAACACAGAACTTAATCACATATATACAAATCTACACTTGGTGAAAGCATGCCGAGTTTGCTACGTTTAAGTAACACAGTGATTGAAAAGGTATAACTATATGAAAGTAAATGTTCAAACACATCACGTATCAATTAATGACGACTCACGAAAAGAAATTGAAAGTAAATTTGAGAAAGTATCCGCGCATTTCCCACAACTAATCAGTAGCGACATCATCATCACCAAAGAACGCGGACAATATGAAGTAGAAATATTCACCAACTATGAAGGTGTAAGGGTTTCAGCAAAATCCTCTAACGATGTCATGTACCCAGGTATTGCTGCAGCATTAAAAAAACTCGAGACTGGTCTAAGTACACGTAAAGGCCAATTGAAAGCCGATCTACACGAAAAACCAACCAGCACTAAACCTGAAATTGCTTCGGATATAATCCAAGAAATGAAGCTACTTTAACTGAACACAAGTCACACAGATGAGTGAAGCCAGCTGTTTAAAGCTGGCTTTTAAGATCTAAACAAGTCCAAATCAAAATCAGTCTGCTAAATCGACTATACAATTTCAGCACTCCCTAACAAAACTTCGCCTAAGTTGGCAATTTTTTCGCATCTTCACGTCAAAAACGATAGTTCTTTCCTATACTGTTATTTGCACAGCACATTGATATCACAGTTATTTAACTTCTCCCCTTGGTTTTCTGGATAACAAATAGAGTAAAGGTGTAAATAGTTGGACGCGATTGCAGTAAAAATTAAAATAGCTTCTCAATATAGAGCTATCATTCTTTGCTTCGTTTTGATCCTTGTTTCGTGGATACCACGTTCATTTGCATCGCATCCATCGAATGAAAACGCAGTATCTATACAACTGCGTTGGCATCACCAGTTCCAGTTCGCTGGTTACTATGCCGCTTTAGAAAAAGGCTTTTATCGGGACGAAGGCCTCGAGGTTGAAATTCGTAAAGGAGACCCCGAGCATCAACCCGTGGAAGAAGTTTTATTGGGCCGTGCGCAGTACGCTCAAGGAAATAGTGAAATCCTGTACAAACGATTACAGGGAAAGCCTCTTGTCGCCCTTGCCGCAATCTTCCAACATTCTCCCTCCGTATTGATTACGTTGAAAAGCTCTGGGATTCGGTCCGTACATGATCTTATCGGCAAGAAGGTTATGCTGGCTAACAAACACCAAGATGCCGATTTCTTAACCATGCTGCGTAATGAAGGGATCTCAACTTCACAGATAACGGCTATTGCTAGCAGCTTTCAGCTCGATGATTTGATTACAGGTAAGGTAGATGCTTTCAATTCGTATATGACCAACGAGCCTTATTTTCTTAGAAAACATAACATCCCCTATCACATTATCGACCCGGTATCTTACCGCGTTGATTTTTATAGCGACATTCTATTTACATCAGAAGAGGAACTACGTAGTCACCCTGCCCGTGTAGAATCGATGCTGCGTGCGACATTGAAAGGATGGCGTTACGCAATGGATAATCCAGAAGAAATAATCGAACTGCTTAAAACTAAATATCAAGTAAAAAAACTCGGGATCATCTTCGCTTTGAAGCGCAAGAAATGCGTAAACTGATCCTTCCAGACTTAGTTCAAATTGGTCATATGAACCATGAACGTTGGCAGCATATGGCCAATTCTTTTGTCACCTCGGGTTTGCTACCTCATACCGACAATTTTGATGGTTTTCTTTATGACCCAAACCCTAATCTCATACCCTATTGGGTAAAGCCCGTACTTATCATTGCCGTTATATTGGTACTTGCAACTAGCGCATTTAATTTTTATCTCCACTGTTTTAATCGGCGCATCGCTTTAGCACAAAAAACCTTGCAAGAAAGTGAAGAGCGATTTAGAGCCCTAAGTGCTGCTACCAATGGTGGTATTGTCATTCATGATAAAGGCCAAATTCTTGAATGTAACGAAGGCCTAACGGACATAACTGGCTTCAGCTATGCAAAACTCATCGGAATGGATGGTCTTCTACTTATCGCACCAGAAGATATTGAGACCGTAATAGAAAAGATGCGTACCGACTATACAGAAGCTTATCAAGTAACGGGGGTTCGTGAAGATCGGTCTACTTATCCGCTTGCGATTAAAGGCAAAAATATTATCTATAAGGGAAAAAATGCCAGGGTAATAGAGTTTCGAGATATCACTGCTCAAAAGAAAACCGAAGAACAACTTAAACTTGCTGCAAGTGTTTTCACTCACGCTCGCGAGGGGATTGTCATTACGGATGAAAAAGGCAAAATTGTCGACGTAAATGATACCTTTACCCACATCACGGGCTATCAACGAGAAGAAGTATTAGGGGAAAACCCACGTATACTCAAGTCTGAACGGCATGACCAAAACTTTTACAATGATATGTGGGAGTCATTACTTACCCACAAGCAGTGGTCAGGAGAAATTTGGAATAAACGCAAGAATGGTGAGTTATTTGCGGTATTGGTGACCATCAGTGCTGTAACGGATAGCGGAGGAAAAACACACAACTACGTTGCTTTATTCTCGGATATCACTCCAATGAAACAACATCAGCTGCAACTCGAACACATCGCCCATTACGATATCCTCACTAACTTACCCAATCGTATGCTGTTAGCAGACCGCCTACACCACTCCATTAGTCAATGTGAACGACGAGAGCAATCTCTCGCAGTGGCTTATCTGGATCTAGACGGCTTTAAAGCGATTAACGATACCTATGGTCACGATGTCGGTGACGAACTATTGGTCAAACTTTCAAAATTGATGAATGAAAGTTTGCGGGAGGGTGACACATTAGCGCGAATAGGCGGCGATGAGTTTGTCGCAATATTGTCCGATATAGAAAAGATGGATGACTGCATATATATATTAGACCGCTTACTTCAGGCAGCAATGACTCCGGTAGTCATTAGAGACCATACGTTAAAAGTATCCACTAGTATTGGAGTAACGATTTATCCTCAGGACGGCGTTGATGCCGATCAGTTGATGCGTCATGCAGACCAAGCCATGTATATTGCTAAACAGACTGGGAAAAACCGCTACCATTTATTTGATACCCATGAAGACAAATCTATCAAGACACAACGAGAGACTATTGAGCACATCCAGCAAGGAATAGAGCAACACGAATTTGTATTGCATTATCAACCAAAAGTGAATATGAGAACCGGTGTCGTGATAGGCGCAGAGGCCCTAATTCGGTGGCAACACCCTGAACGTGGCATAATCTACCCATGCGATTTTCTTCCTATAATAGACAGCCACCCCATCAGTTTGGAACTCGGAAATTGGGTCATCAATAGCGCATTAAATCAGATGACCGAATGGCGGTCTTTGGGGCTTAACATTCCGGTCAGTGTTAACGTAGATGCTTTTCAGCTACAACAATGTGACTTCGCTAATCAGCTAACTAAAGCACTTGCTGAACACCCAGCGATAGATCCTCGTCTGCTCCAACTTGAAATACTTGAATCTAGTGCATTGGGTGATATTGCGGAAGTGTTAACCATTATGAACGCATGCATCAATATAGGTGTTAGTTTTTCACTCGACGATTTTGGAACGGGGTTTTCATCGTTAACCTACCTAAAACGATTACCAGTCGATCAATTAAAAATTGACCGCAGTTTCGTCAGAGACATGTTGGTCGATCAGGATGATCGAGCTATCGTAATCGGCGTAATCAGCCTAGCATCCGCATTTGGACGTCAAGTCATTGCAGAAGGAGTGGAAACCCCAGCTCATGGTGCTCAACTCCTATCGATGGGTTGTGATCGTGCTCAAGGCTATGGTATCGCTAGGCCTATGCCTGCCGAAAAACTACCAGAATGGGTAGCGCAATGGAAACCAGATGCAACCTGGAATTAGTAAAATACTTCACTCTCTTTATCAATCGACAAATAGATAAAGATAAAAAACAACCGACCGATAGCGGCTCCATTGTTTCTCCATTTTTCCTCCAACTTTCTCATAGAAAATGAACACAAATTAAGCAGCTAAATGCTTCTTGTGATCTTCGTTTTTCTATCTTGGAGTGTCCTTATGACAACCTCTTCAGCAACCAACACGACTGTTCGTTCTCGTGGTTCTTTTGCCTTACGAGGCTTATTGACACTTAACCGAAAGAGGAAATTGGCTTTAATCTATTCTTTAGGTCTTTTTATCCCTTATCTCATTTCACGCGCCATGAATATGGATGATAAAGGGGTCTACGTTTCCATCATAAGTATGATTAATCTACTCGCAATGATGGCCTTTTTCGTTCAGTTTCCCTGGGAAGCAGGCTAAAGCAGATTCCTATCTTTGCTAACATTGACTGGAGCATTTCAAAACATAAAAAAGTAGGGCAATGGTTAGGTGCGATATTTCTGCTACACCCGCTATTCATTCTCGCCCCACGATTTTTAGTCTCATTTGACGATGCATTGATCAGTATTATAGAAACGATAACCTCACCACAGATGCTAACTGGCGTTATCGCGTGGTGTCTAATGATTGTTTGGATACTAACGTCTATATTTAAAAATCGCCTACCTATGCGTTACGAGACATGGCGTTTCACTCACGTTATCGGTTTCGTGGCTATCGCTATTCTTGCCACATTGCATGTAACCAGCATAGGAAGCCACGGTCAGTTTCAAACTCAATATAACCTTGTGTGGTGGATTCTATGTTCGCTATCTGTCCTGATGGTTGCATACAACTATTTTGTCAAACCTGCACAACTCAAAAAGCAACCATTCACGCTGACTCAAGTATCCAAAATAAGCAGCAGCGATTGGTTAGTCACACTTGAAAACAAAAACCGTGATGACTTCAGTTTTGAAGCTGGACAATTTGTGTGGCTAAACACCAGCGGCTCTACCAAAGGTGTTAGTGATCATCCATTTTCCATTGCCTCATGCAAAAATGAGCTGCCTACCCTTTCATTCATAATCCGTGAACTAGGTGACTACACATCAACACTTGGTACTCTAAAAAAAGGACAAGATGTCTACGTTGACGGTCCTTATGGCAGCCTAAGCCTGAAAGATAGCGAGAAAATGCAAGGCATTACCCTTATTGCCGGTGGTGCTGGCATCGGACCAATGTTAAGCCTCCTGAGAGAACTAGCTCACAAAAAGGAAACGCGTCCAATTCGACTCATCTATGGCAACAACAAATTAGATCAGATGGTCTGCCAACAAGAAATTCTTAGTTTAGAGTCCGAAATGATCGATTTCCGCCAACAACTCGTTTGTGTCGAAGAGACTGGAATCAAAGGCATTCATACCGGTGTGATTGATAAAACGTGTATAGAGAAGAACATGAATCTTGGCCAAAAAGATAACTGGGGGATTTATGTCTGCGGCCCAGCACCTATGGTCAATGCCGTTAATCAACATACGAAAACACTCAAGATAAACAGCGACCAAATTCACTACGAACAGCTCGCCTTTTAATTACCAACGGAATTAGGAAAAATTATGCCAATTCATCAAATATCCGGTTGTATAGGCTGCAAAACTTGCATAGAAAGCTGTCCAACCGATGTTATTCAATTCGATAAACAGAAAAAAGTAGCCGTTATTAAATATCCTGAAGACTGCCAAATTTGTCACCTCTGTCGACTTTATTGTCCAGTTGGCGCTATCACTATCACACCAGAGAAATCGATTCCTGTCATGGTTTCGTGGAGGTAACAACGATGAGTAATAAATATGGTCTATCTCGACGTCAGTTTATCGGCGTAGCGGGTGGTGTATTAGGTGCCACAGCTCTTGCAACCGTACCATTCGGTCAAACAGCAGCAGAGGAAAACACCCCATCTCTTGATGTTAAAGACTTCACCACCAAAAAACATAAAACCGATGTACTCGTTATCGGTGGAGGCATGGCTGGGTTATTCGCTGCGGTTAAAGCCCATGATGCCGGTGCAAAGGTAATGATGGTATCCAAAGGGCGGCTTGGTAGCTCTGGCCTTACTCCTTTTGCCAAAGGCATTTTTAGCTACGATAAAGACAATGCCGACGTCAGTATCGATGAATTCGTCGCTAAAGTATCTGAGTCCTCATTAGATACCAGTAACCCTGTATTTACTCGACAATTAGCAGAACACTCTTTTGATCGAGTTCAAGAGCTCAAAGAGTGGGGATTCTTCGATTCTGCACTCTATAACCACAGCTTTATGAAACCGATGACAGAAAGAGAGATCCCGCTTTTAGAACGGATAATGATTACTCATCTGCTTAAAGAAGATGGTCGTATAGTAGGCGCTTCTGGTTTTAGTTTAAACGAACAAGAGATCATTCACTTCCACGCTAAAACTGTCATTCTTTGTACAGGCTCTGGCGGCTTCAAGCCAAGTGGCTTTCCGGTTTGCGACCTGACCCATGATGGATCCATTATGGCTTATAAAATTGGTGCAAAGATCACCGGAAAAGAATGGAACGACGGCCATCCAGGTTCCGCTACCAACTCTGGTTCTTGCTACGATAATTGGCATGGACAGGTAGAAGAAAAACCAAATACAACAACAGTCCAAATAAACCACCATTTGGGTGTTGATATGAATTATAAAGCGTATACCCAAGGTGGGCCTGTAACGATGGGGCCTTCTAAACCTAACGGGCCCCCTACTAAACAAACCAATGAGGAAACTGGAGGACCTTATGTTCCTCCTGCATTTCGCCAGTCCGGTCCACCACCGAAGCCACCAGAAGAGACAGGCCTAAGGGCGCTCTTTGCTGGTAACTCGCATTCTGGCCCTCCTGGTATGGGAGGCGTGCAAGTAGGCGGTTCAACCGCAGGTATGGCAATCCACAAATCCGAAGGGCTAGTACCCATCGATAGTACTGGACTGAGCACAATACCAGGTCTTTATGCCGCTGGAGATGCACTTGGGTCTTATATGTCTGGTGGTATTTATACGCAAATTGGTTCGTCATTAGCGGGCTCCGCAGTACAAGGTGCTATATCCGGTGAAGCTGCGGCATTGGAAAGCAAAAGTATTTCACTACAGAAGATTAGCCAAACAAAACAATACCGCATTAGCGATGAAATCTTGGCTCCACTGAAGAGAGAAAAAGGCTATAGCTCAGCATGGGTAACTCAAGTATTACAAAATACTATGATCCCTAACTTCGTTCTATACATCAAAAAAGAACGCATGATGCAGGCCGCTTTAGCCTATGTTGAAGAACTAAAAGAGCATCACGTCCCGATGCTGATTGCGGAAGATCTTCACCAACTTAGATTAGCGCATGAAACAGAAAACATGATCATTACTGCAGAAATGAAACTGAAAGCCTCGTTAATGCGTACAGAAAGTCGCTGTAGTCACTACCGCCTAGACTATCCAGACGTTGATTACGAAAACTGGCAAGCATGGCTCAACCTATGGCAGGATGAAAACGGTGATATGCAGTTTGAAAAACAACCATTCAACTCGATTGATTATAGCTAATTAAGGCATTCAATGAGCAAATAGAATAATGGAGAATAAACGAATTTATCAATAATCCGTTTTTTCTCCATTTTCTCTGCACATTCTTCATGCAAAGTGACACTAACTTTAGCCATGAACTTTACTGCCTTATTTATGAACAAGATAAAAAACAAATTTGCTTCAGTATTGACTCTGTTGTTCATTACATCGATCGTCAACGCAACAGAGATAGTCCACCTCTCATTTGATCTAGGAAATGGGCAAAAATACCATTCTGAAGTACTTCTACCAAATGAACATAAAGAAGACCTTTATCAAATGGTGTTCCAATCCCTTCATTCAATCACACTATTCACCGAACTAAAGAACGAAGAAGAAAAAGATTTTCCAATAACAAAACAAGTAACCTACGGGCTAACAGTAGAGTCAAAAGCAATCGATCAAGCTGAAGGGTTATATCGATTTTCCCTCGAATATATGGGCATACCGACACTATCGGTATCAAATGATGAAGAAAATAAGATCGTCTTAAAGAACTCCCCAGAAGATGTAAAATATGAGGTCAATTTCGCTCTAAATTCAAGTACCCCAGTTTGCAGTAACATGTCTAAAACATCCAACGAGAATACTTCATTCAGTTCTAGTTTTTGTGTTGCTCTTATAGATGCACCATCCAACACAAAGTAGGTTGAAATTACCTTAATCCTCAAAATACCAAAACTCATTCAGACAAAAGCTGAGCTAATAACCTCGCAAGCAAGGGGTGCTGACCATTTTTAGGATGAACAAAAAAATAACTCATACCTGAAGATACCGTGTCATCATACAATCTGAGCAAACGCTTTGCTTTAATGTCTCGCTCGGCTAGCTTAATGTCTCCGATAACAATGCCAAATCCTTGCAGCGCGGCATTCATCGCATGATCCAAAGTAGGAAAATTTTGATTTCTCTTACTCAGACTTCCTTTATAACCACGATGAGTTAACCATGCTTTCCAGTCAGTTTGCTCTGCATTTGCATGCAGCCAGGTAAACTGGTCAATCTTATCGTCTAACTTTTTAGGATCCTCTGTTTCTAATAACCCGGGAATACAAACCGGTGATAGCTGTTCTTCAAACAATAAGTTTGCTTCCAAATAAGACGATTTAGGCACTTTCCCGTAAACAATCGTTGCGTCAAACACATCAAAATCTGGTGTGACAAAATGAGTCACCGTTGAAGTAAGCTCTACTTTAACTTCTGGGTAGTTTTCCTGAAATTTCATTAAATTAGGTAAAATCCACGAAGTAATGCAACTCGGCGCATTTAGCTTGATTATTTCCGATTGACTAGACATGCCAACAACAGCTTTACGCAAACGAGTCACGATATCTTCCGCATGAGGGATAAATTTCTCTCCTTGCGCGGTTAGTTTCAGCCCGCGCGCTTTGCGATAAAAAAGCTGAACACCGAGTAGATCTTCAAGCATTTGAATTTGCCGACTGACCGCACCTTGAGTGATATTTAGCCTTTCAGCCGCACGGGTCAAATTCAATTGTTTAGCCGTAATCAAAAAGACTTGCAAGCTCTTGATTGAGGGTAATCTATTGTTCATAAAACAGCGCCTAGCAATGATTTTTATTCATGGCTAGTATGCATTTTTTTCGTTTTTTAATATATGAATTTTTTGATTGAATGGGTTTTATGCACCTGAATTGTCAAAATACGGGTAAATTTTCAAATTATCCGCATATAAAAACAATAAAATGGCACGAAATATAAAGAAAGAGGAATTTAATGACCGCATTAGTAGATAAATTGGTTCCAGAAGCCATAAAAAAACTAATACCTTATCAATCCGCGAGAAGAATCGGTGGTAGTGGTCGACTATGGTTAAATGCCAATGAGCTTGAACACGGTATCATTTACCCTGGTACAGATAGTGAGTATCATCGCTATCCCGATTTTCTCCCATTCGATATTGCTACTGCTTATCAGGAGTATTGCCAAACAAATACACCGACTCTCGCCGTTCGCGGTGCAGATGAAGCCATTGATCTTATTATTAGAACATTTTGTCAGCCAGGAAAAGACAAAATACTCACTTGTTCACCAACCTATGCAATGTATGAGTTTTGTGCCGATTCTTTTTCTGTCGAAACAATAGACGTTCCGTTATTACCACCTGCATTTACACTGGATGTTGAAGAGATTGCACTACAATCTCATGACGTTAATGTGGTTTTTCTCTGTTCACCCAATAATCCAACCGGAAATACACTACCAGAAGCAACGATTATTCAGATACTAGAGCAGACCAAACAAACTTCCTTAGTGGTCGTGGATGAAGCTTATATTGACTTCAATATCGAGAATAATAGTGTCTCGTTAATAGATCAGTTCCCACACCTAATTATAATCCGAACGCTATCTAAAGCCTTTGGATTGGCTGCAGTACGTTGCGGCTTCATACTTGCTCAGCAAGCTGTTATGGATTACCTAAAAAAACTGGTTCCCCCTATCCAATGCCAGACTCTTCATCGAATATTGTGATGAACGCTCTGTCGCCAGAAGGGCTATCGACAATGCGATCGAATGTCCATGAGATCAACGCAGTACGTAATGGATTTATAAAATCGATTCAATCACTTAAATGGATAGATTCTATTTATCCATCAAACACGAATTTTGTTTTGATAAAAACTGACCCATCCGTAGATCTATTTAAATACCTTCTAGACAACGGCGTCGTTACTCGAAATCAAGGCCACGAACCCGCTTTAACAAGCTGTGTAAGAATCACGATTGGTTGTAAAGAAACCATGAGTGAAGTAGCGAATATTCTTGCGCGTTATACCCATGTAATGAAAAACTCTATCGAATACTGATTCAAGGAAGGAAACAAAAATGAACAAACTACTATCAGTCATCGCCTGCGTCGCAGCCCTTATGAGTACTGCCGTCGCGGCAAAAGAAGTTCGTCTCGCTTCGGACTTTACCTACCCTCCGTTTAACTATAAAAACAGCGATGGTGTGCCCGTTGGCTTTGATATAGAGATTGCCGATGCACTATGCGCTCAAGCAAAGCTAGATTGTGTATGGGTATCACAAGGTTGGGATGCACTGATCCCAAGTCTGCTTGCTCGCAAATCAGATGTTATTATGGCATCAATGAGAATTACCGAAGAGCGTAAGAAAAAATACTATTCACCAACAAATACTACCAAACCCCAGCTCGATTTGTTGCCCAATCATCCACCACTTTTAGCATTGATAAAGCGGGGCTAAAAGGTAAGGTAATTGGCGTACAACAAGGCACCATACACGATCGATATGTGACGGATAAATTTGGCGATGTCGCAGAAATCAAGCGCTATACAGGCCAAGATGAAGTCTATATTGATATGGCAAATCAGCGCTTGGACGCTACATTCGGAAACTCAGATCAGCTCGCATTGGCGTTCTTAGAGACTGATCAAGGTAAAGGGTTTGAATTTAAAGGCGAAGCCGTGACAGACAAGGCTTATATTGGCGAAGGTACCGCACTAGCATTAAGAAAGCAAGATGGTGAACTAGCCGAAAAATTCAACCAAGCTATCATTGCTATTCGCGTCAATGGTACCTATGACAAGATCGCCAGTAAATATTTTAACTTCGATATTTATGGTGACTAAGTCATCGAGGAAAATAAGCTATTTTTCGATTTAAATAGGCCATTGATTTTATAATGTGCCTCAATTAAACATTTACGTTGTAAGCAAAATGGCATAGACAGCTGATAAGAGCATCTATGCCATATTGACTAGTTTAACGATTTGACCTGCCAACTCTTGCATTATCAGGAATTGTGAAATGTGCTGATACTCTTCTATCAGACGCAATATAGCCAACCCACAAACCAAGCGTACATATTAAGATCACGAGCCCTGTAATCGATTGAGCGTTCATTGCAAACGTTGCGACAACACCACTGGCAATACTACTTACAGCGATTTGAAAACTATTTTGGAAACCAGCTGCTGTTGCAGGACTATTTTTAGCACTAGCTAACGCTTTATTAACCACAATTGGGTATAACGCACCATTAACCATGGCGATAAGACAAAACGGTGCCAATATTGGCCAAATTGAACTAAGTATCCACTGCGTGCCGACAAAAACAAGCAACGCGGATACTGAGAAAAACGAGAGCAATACTTTGAGCACAAAGTCAGAACCGAGTTTTGCCGTCCATTTCTTACCTAGATAACCACCAATAATAAAAGCCGCTGTTTGAGGTATAAAACTCAAACCTATATCTTTAGGGGAATAGCCTAGTTGATTCATAATTTCTGGCATACCCGTGAGGTACGCAAAGAAAACAGCCGAAGAAAATGCGTATATAGTGATGTTCCCCATATACACTTTAGATTTAACTAAGGCTTTAATATCTTCAATCGTGCTGGTTTTTTTACTTCTATTGGTGCGTTTGGTTGCTTCATAGTAAACGCTATAAGAATCAAACTAAAAGCCGTCAGAGAAAGAAAAATACTCTGCCAACCGAAAGTACTTAGCAACAAAACACCAAGCTGAGGAGCTAATGCGGGGGATAAGGCAACCAAGGGCATTATGGTTGCCAATAGTTGTTGGCTGGTTTTTTCAGAATAACGACTGATCACCATTGCTTGCCATATAACCGCTGGCGCACATACGCCAATAGCTTGTATAAACCGGAAACTGAGCAGTTGCCAAACTTGATCACTATAAGCGAGTCCAAATGAAGCAACAGCAAAAATCGTTAAGCCAACGATAAGTGAATTACGGTAGCCATACTTGTCAGAAAGTACGCCCCACAGAATTTGCCCTATCCCTAAACCAGCCAAGAATACGGTTAAAGAAAGCGCTAAATGTTTTGGCCCGGTAGAATAAAAAGTTTGCATAGAATCAAATGCAGGCAAGTACATATCGGTGGCGATAAACCCCAACATAGATAATGCGGATAGATAAAAAATCTGTATTTTTGATACGTTCATGGTTGCTCAATTAAATTATTTAACAGTAGTATTTAGTGAATAATAGGTTTCACTATTCAATTGCCGCGATTCTATGGTTTAATCACTGAAAAATTAAACGACAATTTTTGTAGTTATCAATCAAAAAATTTGAAGGCAAACTATGTTTTCCAAATCGTCTCTAGAAATGCTTGTTACCGTTGCCCGTTTAGGTAGCTTCACTGCTGCGGCTGAGGTACTTAATAAAGTGCCATCGGCTATCAGCTATAGCGTTCGACAAGTAGAACAAGAAATGGATGTTGTACTATTTAAAAGGCTACCGAGAAAAGTTGAATTAACGCCTGCAGGGAAAATATTTATAGAAGAAGCAAATGTTCTTTTGACACACATGGAAGAGGTTAAAGTTCAAACCAGGCGAGCCGCATTAGGTTGGCAATCTCGACTACGAATAACACTAGATAATGTCGTACGGCTCGACCAATTAAAGCCCATGGTAGAAGAATTCTATAACACTTTTCAAAACTCTGAGCTGCAAATAAACATGGAAGTTTTTAATGGCTCTTGGGACGCCATCTCACAAGGTCGTGCCGATATCGTTATAGGCGCGACATCATCTATACCAGTAAATGGGGATTTTGAAGTCAAAGACATGGGTGCATTAGAATGGGCATTTGTTGTATCACCATCGCACCCACTCGTTCATATCGACTTTCCGACTGAGTCAGATTTATCGGCTTTCCCTTTTATATGCCTTGATGATACCTCTACTCAGTTACCCAAGCGTCATATGGGTAACTACAGTAGCCAGCGTCGACTGTTACTTCCAAATTGGTATAGTGCGATAGAAATGATCAAGAATAATACTGGTGTGGGATACCTTCCTCGGCATATTGCTCATTTCTATTTGAACAGTGGAGAACTTATAGAAAAAAAGTACCTAATCAGCAACAAGACAGTCATTGTTGTTTGGTGTGGAAGCGAGACTCAAGCCATAAGCTGATTAAATGGATGATCGATTATTTAGGTTCATCTGAGCAATTAAACACTCACTGGCTAAAATCCTAAATATGATTTAAAACAATATAACGTCAAGTTTCACATTGGTATGACATTGTAAAAGTTGTGTAAAAGCCACCTATAATGCGTTGTCACCAAGAGATCAGTTAATTATCCTTTCAGATTGTCCAAAGCTAGCCTATTTTTTTATACTTTTTGCATGAGAAGTAGGCTGAACGCATTGCGAGTATCAATGAATATTACCTATTCTATTGGCGCATTGGAGTCATTTCTAATCGCTATTTGTGTTCTTTTTCTAGGACACATTATTAACTCAAAGTTTACGATCCTTAAGCGCTACAATATCCCAGAGCCTATTGTTGGCGGCTTGTTAGTTGCTTCACTTATTACGTTTCTTCATTTTAATGGGGTGTCGCTAGAGTTTGACCTTCCATTACAAGAATTGTTTATGTTGATGTTTTTTTCCACTGTCGGTTTAGCTGCAAATTATACGCAACTAGCGAAAGGTGGTGCCAAGGTGTTTGTTTTCCTAGGCGTCGCATCCGTCTATATTATTATTCAAAATAGCATTGGTGTTTCACTGGCAACCATGTTTGGCTTAGAACCCATTATGGGTCTTATTGCTGGGTCCATTACCTTGTCTGGTGGGCATGGGACTGGAGCTGCATGGGCACAAACATATACCGATGTTTATGGCATCGAAAATACGCTTGAAATAGCGATGGCTGCAGCTACCTTCGGTCTCATCATTGGCGGAATAATAGGTAGCCCAGTTGCAAGAAAACTGATTGAAAAACATAAAATGCAATCTGAATATGGCATAGATGACCAAGCTCATAAACGATTCCCTGAGCTGATTACTTATAACCAATATGAAGAAGACAAAGTGACTGCTAAAAAGGTAATTGAAGTACTCTTCGTGTTACTAGTGTGTGTTGCAGGAGCCACTCATCTAGAGAAATGGATCAGTAGTTACAATATAAGCTGGTTAATGATCCCAAATTTCGTCTATGCGCTTTTTATCGGTGTCATAATTACTAATCTGTTAGAACTGACTAAAACTAGCAAGCTTGATAGCGAAACCGTCGATATTCTCGGTACTGTGTCACTCTCGCTATTCTTAGCAATGGCATTGATGAGCCTCAAACTTTGGAATATTTTTGACCTCGCAATTCCATTTCTCATTATTTTGGCGGTTCAGGCTTTGGTGTTGGGTTTCTTCGCTTATTTCGTTACCTTTAGGGTTATGGGCTCCAACTACGATGCCGCTGTAATAGCTGGTGGACACTGTGGATTCGGGCTAGGAGCAACACCAACGGCAGTGATGAATATGGGTTCACTCGTCAATCGATATGGGCCATCGCCTCAAGCTTTTATGGTGGTTCCTATCGTAGGTGCGTTCTTTATCGATGCCGTTAATCTTGTTATTTTACAAGGCTATATCGCCTTCATCGGATAAAATAGCAAACAGAAATGCTCATCAGTAAGGATGAGCATTTCAAACCTTTCAAGTCAATTCTGCGTAAACAAAAGCAAGTCTTTTATTTTTCCCAAGCAAACTGTTCAAACATTGTATCTACTGGTGTTCTAGCAACGTGATTTGTATAGTTACTAATAACCTTTTGAGACAGCCCTAAAATAATTTCTAGTACTTGCTGTTGCCCGTACCCTGCAGCATAAAAATCGTCTAGTTCAGCTTCAGATACTTCACCACGATTACGAACGATATTTAGCGTAAAATCGTGAAGCGCTTGTAATTTTGATGTTGGCATTGCGCCACCTTTACGCAAAGCTTCCGTTAATACAGGGTCAACCTTCATTGAATGCGCAATAGCAGTATGAGCAGGCACACAGTAATGACACTCATGCTCTACATTAATGGTTTGCCATACCACCGTAAGCTCTTCCGCATTTAACGACGTGTTGGTGAAAAGCTGATGAAGTTGAGTATATGCCTTAAGAAGGCTAGGTGATTCTGCCATTGTAGCAAACAACCCCGGAACAGCACCCATCTGCTTTTCCGCCCCCTCCAAAATTGTTTTACTTTCTACCGGTGCTGATTCAACCGTATGCAGTTTAAAATGGCTCATGCTTATCTTCCTTTTCGTTCCTAGACTAATTAATGGACTTTAATTCATTCACTCTCCATTGGTGTAAGACCAATATAGCCACTTTTGAACGATTGTTCAATTTATATTTGAACAATCGTTCATGACGCCTCTAGTCATCAAACTTTAGGGAGTGTTGTGAATATGATCAGTTAGTATTAATTGGTTTAGCACTTGATTCTCAGTCCATCAAGATACGCTATTTTGTTTATACGAATACAGAAAATGAACATGACACATGCCATCAGTCAGCCAGAACATAGAATTTAATGGATAAGTAACCGCAACCAACTAAACTAAAATAATAAACCTGAATTAAATTAACTATTTCAGGGCTTGTCTTTGAAGCGATATCAATATTGGTATATCCTCGCCATGAATGATTCATCCGCATTCGATACGTTAAACTTAAGGGAACAGGCGATATTTAATGGATAACAAAATAGAGACAACAAATGAACCATTAGATACGAGGGCTTTCTCAAAATGGTCTTTTGAGCCTATTTGTGTTTTTGACGAGAACCTCATTTGCTTAGACGTAAATGAAGCGGCAACACGCATATTTCAATATGAACGTGAAGAGTTTATTGGCCTCAATCTCGATTTCTTAGTTGATGAGAAAGACCTACCTCAACTCTTAGAGAACGTAAAAACCGGCAATTCCGAACCTTATCAAGTTGAGTTAATCCGTAAAAATGGCACCAAGTTTATCGGGATGTTACAAGGTAGAAGTATCATTCAAGATGGAAAACAATTACGAATTACAACCTGTAGAGATATTTCCGAAATAGTCGATATCCAAAAAAATTAGAGTCCAATAACAATAAGCTAGAATCTATATTCAATAATAACCTGTCAGGCATCGTGGTTCTGGATGAGCAACGGATTATTCAACAAGCAAATCAATTCGCGGCCAATATTGTCGGTTACGACCACGCTGATGAGCTTATCGGCAAAGATATGCTTGAGTTTCATATCTCAAAAAAGGTATATGATGAATTTTCCCAATTTTATCTATCCTCACTACTCAAAAGAGAAAAAACAACAAAAGAGATCCAACTAACCCGAAAAGATGGCTCATATATCTGGGTGAGAGTTTCTGGAAGTCTGATCAGTACTGACGAGCCACCTAATTTTGAAGATGGCATTGCCTGGGTCATCGACGATATATCAGAGATAAAGGAAGCCGAGTCAAAAATGGCAGAGGCTTATAATGAGCTTGAGGTCATCTTCAATAATGCCTTGGTCGGTATTTTAGTGGTTGATAAAGATAGGGTAGTTCAAAGAGTAAACCAAACATTCGTCGATATGATAGGCTTTGATAGGCCTGAAGATTGGGTGGGGAGATCATCACGAGAGATTCATTTGAGCGATGAAGCTTATGATCAATTTGGCGAAAAATTTCATTCCTCTCTCATCAACCGAGAGGTTGTTGATTTTGACTATCAAGTTAGAAATAGAGATGGTAAGCCTATTTGGGTCGCCATATCTGGAAAAGCAATAGACACCAACTTACCCGCTGATCTTGAAAAGGGTGTCGTTTGGGTGACAAGAGATATTAACAAACGTAAGTTAATGGAAGAACAACTCATTAAGCTAACCCGAGAAGACCCATTAACAGGGCTTTTCAACAGAAGGTATTTCATTGAAAGCAGTGATCGCGAGTTAAAATTAATGCGTAGATACAATAAAAGCCTTTCACTGCTCACAATAGACATCGATCACTTCAAAAGTATTAATGATACCTTTGGTCACAATATTGGTGATAAAGCGTTAATATTTTTCACTCAAATTTGCAGCGATATCGTTCGAAATATCGACATAGTTGGACGCATGGGTGGGGAAGAGTTCACGATATTACTAATAGAATCTAATTTGGACCAAGCTTCAGATATCGCACATCGTATTCTCAGTACATTAGCTAAAAAATCTATGTTGCATAAAGATATCCCTTCTATGAGTGCTAGCATAGGGGTTGTTCAAATAGAACCTAAAGAGACATTACAATCAGCAATGAAACGAGCTGACAAACTGCTATACACGGCTAAGAAAAATGGTAGAAGCAGGGTTTGCAGCCAGTGAGCAATAAATTTTACGAGCACATTAGTTCGGCATTATTGACGCCATGACTTTGTTTAAGATATTCACCCAATACGGGCAAAATTGAGTTCCACTGGCACTGTTTATTTCTTGCAGTGCATGAGATATATGACGTTTTGTATGAACTTGATACTCGCGAGTATGCGTCATGGCTTCAAAGGCATCCACCAAAGCCAAAATCTTTGCTCCGTGTGATATATCAATATTACTTAACCCTTGTGGATAGCCTTGTCCGTCAGCGCGTTCATGATGTTCATAAATAAATTGGCGCGCTTCACTCCAATGTGGCATTTCAGATAGAAAATTCACGCTACGCTGAACATGACCTCTTAAACGCGCTTTCTCTGAATCTGTAAAGCGAGTTTTCTGCCGTAGCATCGTCAATGGCAATAAAGACATACCTAAATCATGTAGATACACCGCGGCTCTAAGTTGCTTCTCGTCTACAATTTTTCCCGCAAATTGGTTCAACAATAGCGCTAATTTTAGCTGGCGACCACTGCGACCATCCCAGTTATCTAATCTATCTTCAACCGGCTTCATTATGCTTTGAAAAAACATCAGGTCAGGTTCAACCTCACTTGACCAATCAATACTGAGGTCATCTAATTCTTGAGAAAAAATCGTCGATTTACTGCTTTCTGTCAAAGGTGGTTCAATGATATGTAGTGACTTTGTTAGCAACGCTTCATGAGCATCCAAGTTTTCAATTTGTACCTTCGCCATCATCTCGGTGGCTGCAGAATACATCTCTGAATCATATTCCACACTCCCAGCGTTCGCTATATCATCGACAAAGGACTTCACTTCTTCAATAATGCTCAGAAGAAGATCCGAGATTAAAGTATTATATTGAATGGCCCCTTGCCTCATAAAACCAAGGATATCTTCAAGGGCGGATAATAAAGGTAAAAGTGGCGAAAACTGAGCAAGACCGACGTCACCTTTAATGGTATGAACGGATCGAAAAAGTTTATCTAAAAGCTCCCTGTTATCAGGATCATTACTTAACAAAACCAAGGTGCTCGCGCTATTTTCACAAAGAATCTCTACTTCGTCCACCACATCAAGCAACAATTCGTTATCTAAATCTACAGGGGTAAAAGTCTTCATCTGTGTTACTCGCGATAGTACTGTCTTAGTTGAATACCCTAAAATAAGGGGTAATCAATGCAAACAAATAGGCAAATGCAACAAATATTGTACCTCAGTTTATTACAACTAAAGTGGTACTGGTTCTAAGTATCAACAATTAATGTTATCTAAACTTACCGAGATATGAGTGTGACATCTATGACAAGGGTATCCTTACCCTTTGAGGTTCGTTTAATCGAACACATTTTATCTAAACGGTTATTTAGTGGCACTCGTTGAACGTATCCATTTTAACTTTCTATATATTCTAGTAATGCCGCTTTTGTCGGTAACGCCGTCATTGCCCCTTTTTTAGTGGTCGCCAAAGCACCACAACTATTACCCCACATTACCGCTTCTGCAACAATATCAGGTTCACTCCAATTATTGCTTTGAGCTAATCGAGCGATTAACCCGCCAACAAATGCATCTCCCGCACCGGTCGTATCTATTGGTTGTACGGGTTTGCCTGTGATTAGTGTCTCAGAACCATTTTGAATGACCAATGCACCTTTCGCACCCATAGTAATCAATACCAAAGTATTACCGAAAAGCGAAAGCTGTTTTATTCCCGCTTCTAGGCTGTTAGTTTCAGTTAAAAAAAGTAGCTCTTCCTCGGAAAATTTAACCACATCGGCTTGTGCCAGTGCTTTCAGTACCACTGGCTTAATTTCTGATGGATTTACCCAAACCTCTTCTCGTAAGTTAGGGTCAAAACTCACGTGACCACCAGCTGCTTTGATCCTTTCAATCGCTTCAAATGTACTGCTTCTACTCGGCTCGTTGGCAAGAGAAATCGAACATAAGTGTAACCACTGATTAGCGTGAAACTCTGGTATATCTGAGGATTGCAAAAATTGGTCTGCACTCGGTTTTACCATGAACGTAAAGCTACGCTCTCCACTATCATCAAGGTCTACAATCACTGTTGATGTTCGCTGATCTTCATCAAGGACAAGGTGATCAGTATTTACCCCTTCTTTCTGCAAAACTTGTTTCATAAATCGACCAAGAGGATCATTACCTACTCGTCCAAAAAACGCGCTGTCGCTTTGTAGCCTTGCAGCCGCCACAGCGACATTTGCAGGGGCACCTCCTGGGCATTTTAAATAGGTAGATTCTCCTTCAGGAATAAGGTCAACAACGGCGTCACCAGAAAGCCAGATTCGATTCATAATTTGATCCTTTCTATTTCTACTAAGGTTAAATAGCAATGGGGTTATTATCTTTAAGGCCGATTTTTGCTGAAGATAACGGCCAAAACAGGAATTTAGCTTTCCCGTCTAACGCTAAGTGGGTTGCTCTCTCAGGGGTAAACACACGGCTAGTCATTACAAATTCACCACCGTTAATAAAGATCTCCAGAGAAGAGTTGTCTGCCAATATCTGGAAGCTAACTGTTTCGCTATCGAGCTTTAGTTCTCTTATGCAATCGCCTTCTCTAAGCAATGTATTCGACCGATCTAAGAGTAACGTCTGGCTACTTTTATCCAATAAAATAGAGCACTCATTTTCGCTATCTTTAAACAAAGATAATTTACTCCCCCATTCTAATTCTACGTGCAGTTCAAACGCCTTGGTTTTCAAATCTCGTGATGAGTATTCAAGTTCAAACTCTTCCAATGTAGAACGCAAAGCTTCCAATTCCTTAATCGGTTGCTGAATCAGTTTCTCATCAACCAGAGTCAGTTGACGTAACAATGTCAATTGATGCAACCAGCCGTTGTCTACTGTCGGCTGATTTATCTCATCTGGAAGTCCCATCCAAGCGGTTAACACTCTTCTACCATCTGGCGTTTCTAATGTCTGAGGCGCATAAAAATCAAACCCATGGTCTAGCATCTTAAAATCGCTCAACGACAACTCACCCT
Organism: Vibrio algarum; assembly: GCF_028204155.1. Taxonomy (NCBI): domain Bacteria; kingdom Pseudomonadati; phylum Pseudomonadota; class Gammaproteobacteria; order Vibrionales; family Vibrionaceae; genus Vibrio; species Vibrio algarum. Next base: position 749,026 of record NZ_JAQLOI010000003.1, read on the forward strand.
GTTCAGAAATAGCGGCTTTTAGGAAACCGTTATGATGAGCTACCGTATGGTGGCGACTGCACGATTGAATACCTTGAGGGCCTATAACGGCGATCAGTTGTCCATTTAATTCAAAAAGATCCGGGCATTCCCACATGTAGCCGAAGTCACCTAAATCATCACCATACAATTTGTCAAACTTCCAATGGAGTAAGTCGTGAGATTTATAAACAGCCAATCGACCCAATAAATCTTCTCGCTGGGCCCCCACCAACATCCACCATACATCTCCAATTTTGACCACTTTAGGATCGCGAAAGTGAGCTGTCACGCCTGCAGGTAAGCTATCAACAACAGGACCCAGTTTCTGAAAATTTATTCCATCTTTAGATATGGCAAGGCATTGTGTTGTTTGTCGGTCACGCTGTTCGCCGATACGCACATTACCCGTGTAATACAGCATCAATTGGTCCGGTGTACTCACCGCATGCCCCGAAAAAACGCCATGGCTGTCAAACCAATCAGAAGGTGTCAATGCGAGAGGTTGCACCTCCCAATTAACTAAGTCTGTACTGGTTAAGTGCGCCCAGTATTTATCCTTGTGTACACATTCAAAAGGGTACCATTGATAGAAGAGATGATACGTACCTTGATGACAAATGAAACCGTTAGGGTCATTTAATAACCCTGTAGGAGGAGCTACGTGCCAACTTGGTCTATATTCACACTTCTGGGGACTGGTTAGTTTATCCACTGCGTGAAGCTGTCGATTACGAATTTCAGAACCTAATTGAATCAGTTTGGAAGAATCAATGTTATGACCAATCTCAAAGCTTACTTGAGACATGGTGACACAATAATTATCCAATGCACTTTTGGCTAACAAGTCACTATTATCGACTTCGACTATTAATCGCCCTTGAGAACTAAGAATACGATTAACATTGTTAATACCACCACAGCTTTCTATATAAGCATCTATCATAGCAAGACCATCTTTATTGGGAACGTTTGCAAGAATAGACAAAAAAAAGGCCGAGCTCAAGAAATCATCAAATTAAGTGAGATCGGCGTCACATTAGATAAGCAATCAGCTAGCAAGATTGACGCTCTACGGCTCTGAAGCTTAATACTATTTTACTCATAAGCTGTTGCTTTCCCTCTATTAAGTCTAAAATCACTGAGGCAGATGTTTCACCAGCCGCTTCAAAGGCGTAGTGAAAAGTAGATAACGAGGGACGAGAAACCATACCAAGATCATCATTGCCAACACCAAGAACCTTTATTTCTTTACCGGCTGTTTTTCCACTCTCTTCAATCGCTTTTATTGCCCCAATAGCGATTCTATCTGTGGCGCAAAAAACACCATCTAAGTCTTTGTTAACAATCATTAAAGATTTCATTTGCTCGTAGCCAGATTCCATCGAAAACTCACCGCGACTATGAAAGCTAGGCCCTTCCATTTTGAGTGATGAGAGCGCTTGAGTCAGTCCCAGGTAACGCATTGAATCAACCGCAATATCTTCACTTGAAACCCCAATGAAACCAATATTCTTGCAACCTGCCTTAACTAATCTCTGACCAGCAGAAAAACCCACTCTAACGTCATCATGTATTACACTCGGAATATCGTAATTAGAACCGTCTTGACCGACAAGCACAACAGGGACTTGGGATTGATTAATCACATTCATTAACGTTTCATCTAAATGTGTTGCGTATAAAATAATCCCTTCGACCCTCTTTTGATTAAAAAGTCGAATGTATTCAATCTCTTTTTCATGTTTATGCTGACTATTAGCCAAAAGTACATGTTTTCCTTTTTTATCAAATATATGGCTAAGGCCATCCACGCCCTGAGCGGTAGAATTTGAAGACAAAGTTGGGACAATAACCCCAATAAGGTTGGTTTTTTGAGACTTTAGATCTTTCGCCACTTGGTTTACAACATAACCGCACTCTTCAATCGCCTTCTGCACAATCTCTTTGGTACTCTGCTTTACACCATATTCATTATTAATCACCCGAGAAACTGTCGATTTAGAGACACCGGCTAATTTAGCAACGTCATGTAATCCTACCATTCTTTCCTCTACACTCATCAAAACTGCAATTGTTACCAATTTTCTCAACTAATTTAGAGAATAGATAGCCTAAAATTAGCCAACTTGACGCTTTAATAACCAATTTAGGAGATCAAAATCACATTTACTGAGCATTTATTTTGACGAAATCAATTAAATCTTTAAGAATTCGTTTTGCAAACGTTCCCGAAACTTAAAATAATATTCTGAATACCAAATACAGAATGGAGTGTACATTATGAACTATCCAAAGGTTGCTAAAGAGCTGCTAGCCCTACTTGGCGGCAAAGACAACATCGAAGCTCTAGCGCATTGTGCAACTAGGCTTCGCCTAGCACTAAAAGACGACTCCGTCATAGATGAAGAGGCAATCGATGCCCTTGATGGTGTAAAAGGACAATTTAAGGTAGCAGGTCAATACCAGATCATTTTTGGTTCAGGTATCGTAAACCAAGTTCACGCTGAACTAGCAAAACTGACTGGAATGAGCAATATGTCCACTCGAGAAGTTGCTTCAGCTGGCGCTCAAAAACAAAACATATTACAGCAGGCGATTAAGGGTTTATCAGACATATTTGTTCCAATTATTCCGGCAATCGTTGCTGGCGGTTTATTGATGGGGATATTTAACCTATTAACCGCAACTGGACTATTTATTGAGGGTCAATCATTAATTGATGCCAATCCGGGGCTAGCCGATTTAGCTAGTATGATTAACACCTTTGCTAATGCGCCTTTTGTTTATCTTCCAGTATTGTTAGCATTTTCGGCCAGTAGCAAATTTGGTGGCAATCCATTCTTAGGCGCAGCGCTTGGTATGTTAATGGTCCATCCCGACTTACTAAATGGATGGGGATTCGGTGGCGCAAGCGTGTCCGGCACTATACCAGTATGGAACATTCTGGGCTTTGAAATTCAAAAAGTAGGGTACCAAGGTTCTGTATTACCTGTACTTGTATCTGCATTTATTCTTGCAAAAGTCGAAATCGGTCTGCGCAAAATTGTCCCATCGGTATTGGATAACTTGCTCACACCAATGTTGGCGATATTCATCACTGGTTTCTTAACATTTACTATCGTTGGTCCATTCACTCGTGACATTGGTTTCTTACTTGGTGATGGGTTGAACTGGTTATACGATTCCGCAGGCTTCGTTGGTGGCGCATTAATGGGCTTAATCTATGCCCCGTTTGTTATCACAGGTATGCACCATAGCTTTATCGCTATAGAAACCCAGCTTCTTGCTGATATTGCGATTACAGGTGGTACTTTCATATTCCCTATTGCTGCCATGTCTAATGTTGCACAAGGTGCAGCGGCACTCGCAGTCGGATTCACTACCAAAGACATCAAAACCAAAGGTATCGCCATGCCGTCTGGTATTACAGCCCTGTTAGGTATTACAGAACCGGCTATGTTTGGTGTGAACTTAAAACTACGTTACCCATTCGTAGCAGCCGTTATCGGTGCAGCAATATCAAGTGCTTTCATTACTCTTTTCAATGTGAAAGCAGCGGCATTAGGTGCAGCGGGTCTACCAGGCATCATCTCCATTCGCCCTGGAGATCTCAGCTACTACGTTATAGGCATGCTACTTTCTTTCGCTGTCTCTTTTGGCTTAACACTAGTGTTGGCGAAAAGAAACAAAGCAAAAAATGCAGCTCAAACTCAAGCGACGGCTTAATGGTAATATCGAGACGGTGAGTACACTTGAGCAGTAATTCTTGGAAAACTAAATAAAAGAAAAACGCCCAGCTTAGCTGGGCGTTTTTAAAATACTAAAGATTATTAGCCTATCTACACCGGATAAACTGGTAAGTCGACTGGTAAGCCTGCCTTATTGGTATAAATACGCGAAAAAGAGGTGAGATTTGCCACTTTTACTGACGCAAATCGTCCCCACTTACTGGCGTCGGCTAACAACCAGTTTTGTCTTGAATTAACCAGAATCGCCTTAGTAATCTCCGCTTCTTGGGGCTCATGTTCCATCGCAGACAAATTAGGCGTGACAGACCCACAACCAACGATGCCTATATCGGCTTCAAAATCACCAAAAAATTTTAAAACACTATGCCCGACCACATCTTGATGATCACAACGTATTAAGCCACCACACAGATAAACTTCTACATTTGGGTTATTTTCAAAAATTCTGGCTACCTGCAGATTATTAGTGATCACCCTAAGCGCTTTAATACCCGTCAAAAATTCGGCTACATAGGTCACTGAACTACCAATACCCATTATAACCGTGGCCCCTTCAGGGATCTGTTTTGCTACTTCTTGACCAATCGCTATTTTTACATCAGATTCAACTTCACGTCTAAACTGGTAGGTCGTGTTGGTCAAGTTTGCGGGCAAACTTATTCCACCATGTACTCTGCGAGCCAAGCCTTGCTCACACAATAAATTAACATCACGGCGTATTGTTTGCGTCGTCACCGAAAACATGACCGACAACTCATCAATCTGGACATCGCTATGCTGTTTCAAGTATCCAAGTATTTCTTGTTGTCGAAGAGTCAGCTCCATGACGATTCAATCCTATTAAAATAATTCAGGGTTATCGGTGATAACATTATCTACTTTCATTTGAATAAAGTCGTTCAACTTGTCTGGATCATTGAGTGTCCATATATTAAGAGTATAACCCTTATCCGTTATCGACTTCGCCATGTCACTGGTTAACATTTCTTGATTCACATGAACACTAAATAAACTTAAATGCTCTATTTCATTAAGATACTCAGTGGACTTTTCTTCAGTAATATAACCGCGCCTAATATCAGGTAATAGTGTTTTGCATTGTTCAACCGCATGTTTAGAAAAGCTAGAGAGCAACAGTCGCTCGTTTGGAAAGTCGATAGATTTTAAAACGTCTGATATTTTTTTAACTAGAGGAACAACTTGAACATCATGATGTATCTTTATTTCTAGATTCATAAATAAGTCTTTATCAAGGCAGGTTTGCAGCGCTTCTTCAAGTGTTGGTATTTTTTCTCCCGCAAATGCACCATCAAACCAACTACCAGCATCAAGTTGTTTCAATTCACTGAGCGTATGAGAAGCCAATTTCCCTGAACCGTTTGTACAACGCTCCAAAGTTTCATCATGAAATATAACGGGAATACCGTCCGCGGTGAGCTGGGTATCAATCTCTATCCAATGAATACCAGAATCAGCCGCTTTGTTTAATCCTGCAAGCGTATTCTCTGGTGCTAAAGCCGCTGCACCACGGTGACCTACAATCATGTTTCCTCTCTGTACATTCATTTGAAATCATTTATTCATTAATAGCCAATGTTACTAACCCGCACTATAAATTCAAGCGCAAGACAATAATAAACAAGTTATGACAGCGTTCTGATAACAAGATCACAACATTCATATGAAGGTGTAATTGTTCGTATTAATATTCATATGAATATTATATGGTACGTAATCTAATAATTAGAAAACAACAAACGTGAACAAGCGCTCATAAACGAGCATGGTAAAGACAGGAACATTTTACCTAACTACATAGAGGGTTAAGAGAATGAAAAAGCTACTACTGGGAACTGTATTGACGGCTGCAACGCTGTTTGGATATGGCGTCACTGGAAGTGAAACTGCAATGGCAGCATCGCAAAAACCAGTAAACATCAATATGAGTTTAGTATTCACCCAAAATGAACTATTAACCAAAGAGCTGATTAAAGTAAGCGACAACATTCGTACGCGTACAGATGGTGGCGTGAACATTAAAGTATTCCCGGGTGGTCAATTACCTGTCTATAAAGATAACCTAGAACAAGTAGTAAACGGTGCTGACTGGATTGCAGTTGAAGACTTAAGCTACCTTGGCGACTTTGTACCAGACTTTGCAGCACTAGCTGGCCCAGGCCTTTACAACTCTTATGACGAATACCTTGCAATGATGAAAACTGATTTTGTAGCCGATTTAACAGCACAGGCTGAGAAGAAAGGCATCAAAATTCTAACCGCAGATTATATGTTCGGCTTTCGCCATATGATAACAAACAAAGAAATTAAGAATTCTGCTGATATGAAAGGCATGCGCATTCGCGTACCTGGTAGCCAACTATTCATTAGTACTCTAAGTGCAATGGGGGCTGCTCCTGCTTCTCTACCTTTCCCTGAAACTTATGCAGGTGTTCAACAAGGCGTAGTTGACGGTCTTGAAGGGTCTATCTTAACGATGTACTCAACTAAGATGTATGAAGTAGCAAAAAACATGTCATTTACTAAGCACTTCTTAGGCACTGTAGGTTTATATATCTCGCCAAAAGTTTGGGACAAGTTAAGCGCAGAACAACAAACTATCGTTATGGAAGAATTAGAAGCGGGTGCCGTTTCAAATACAAATGAATTAGTGAAGCTAGATGCTGAATATATGCAAAAGCTTAAAGATTTAGGTGTGACTTTCAACGAAGTTGATAACGCTGAATTCGGTAAACTTACTGCTGATGTCTACAACCAATTCCCATCATGGAGCAAAGGTATTCACGCAACTATTAACGGCGAACTGGACAAAATCCGCGCTGCTAGCAAATAGTTAAAAGACGACCTACAACGCCTTATCTTGCCCTAATGTAAGGCGTTGTAACTAGCTCGTTTACGTAGATTCATGGAGTACAAATGCGTTTTATCACTAACCTTGAAGAAATCTTAGCTTCAATTGCCATTTCTATTACAGTGTTAATGGTCATCATTAACGTTTTCCTCCGTTATGGCTTCGGTTTTGTTGTGCCCTGGAGCGAAGAGCTATCTGTCATCTGCTTTATATGGGCCGTTTATTTCGGCATCAGCTCTTGTTACAAACACAAGTTACATATGGGTGTCGATGTCATCATGACCTTGCTACCTGACAGCGCTAAGCGACCTTTTCGTCTTGTAATAGCCTGTTTTTTATTAGTATTAAATGTGATTTTGGCTTACTTGAGTATTGATTACACAATGCTGTCGACCAAAGTTACCCCCGTTATAGGAATGTCTTACTTCACTATTAACGGTGTACTCGTTGTCTGTTTTTCTCTTATGGCGATTCATACGCTGAAATTTATCAAAGATGATTTGAGAAATTCAGATGAAAACTCGTCGACACATACGCACTAGGTGGCTGAAGTGGAAGTTTATTTACCGATTATCCTCCTGTTTGTCTTATTTCTACTGAATGTACCCATTGCGTTTTCTTTGATCGCATCATCTATGGTGTATTTTCTATTTCTAAACACGTCTATTCCCGTCAGTTTGGTCATGCAAAGATTTATCTCCTCTGCTTCTTCTTTTCCGTTGTTGGCGATACCATTTTTCATCATGGTTGGATCCATAATGAACTATGCTGGAATAAGTCGAAGTTTATTGGCCTTCGCTGATTCAATCATCGGGCACAAAGTAGGTGGGCTAGCCCATGTGAACGTACTATTAAGTACGTTAATGGGTGGTATTTCAGGTTCGGCAAACGCCGATGCCGCTATGCAATCAAAAATATTAGCACCAGAAATGACCAAGCGTGGTTACGACCTGCCCTTTACGGCAGCCGTAACAGCCGCTTCTTCAAGCATTAGTCCCGTTATTCCCCCTGGAATTAACCTTATTATTTTCGCATTGCTTGCTAACGTTTCTGTGCATTCGATGTTTATCGCTGGTTATGTACCTGCATTTTTAATGGCTTCATCATTGATCTTTACTATTGCTATCATTTCTAAAAAACGTGGCTATAAGCCCTCACGATCGGAACCAGCAAAAGCAAAAGAACGTTTTCACTATTTTTCCAAGGCAATCCCGGCACTGCTAATACCATTTGGCATTATTCTCGGCATGCGATTTGGCTTGTTTACGCCAACAGAAGCCGGTGCTATCGCCGTGTTGTTGTGCGCCATCATTGGTGGTCTTATCTACCGAGAATTAAAAATAGTTCATATACCCCTGATACTAAAAGAGACCATTCAAGGTACTAGTAGTGTCATGTTTATTATTATCGGTGCGATGGTGTTTGGATATTATATGACGCTAGAACAGATCCCACAGAATGTGGCGTCAGCGTTGATTCAGCTAACCGACAACAAACTTATGCTATTGCTCTTAATCAACGTCCTTCTGCTCGTTGTAGGTATGTTTATTGAGGGCGGTGCAGCAATGATCATCTTAACGCCTCTGCTACTTCCTGCCGTTCTCAACCTCGGTGTGAATCCGGTTCATTTTGGTGTCATCGTAATAGTCAATATTATGATTGGTGGCGTGACGCCACCGTTTGGCTCGATGATGTTTACCGTGTGTTCAATTCTTAAAGTAAGAATGGTGGATTTTGTCCGTGAGGTAACACCATTATTGATCGCATTGTTAACCGTGCTAATGATCCTGACTTATTCAGAAAGCTTGGTCATGTTCTTGCCAAATTTACTGTAATTTAATAAGGAATCGAATATGAAATCGGTACCGAGTCAATTAACGAGAGAGTGGGAAGCCATAGACTGGGTCTTAACGGACGTAGATGACACCCTAACTTGGCAAGGTAAACTTCCTCCGGAAACCTTAATAGCCCTTAAAGATTTGCAGAATGCGGGCATTAAAGTGGTTGCCGTTACAGGTGCTTGTGCCGGTTGGTGTGATCATATCGCTCAGCTATGGCCTGTTGATGCTGTGCTAGGCGAAAATGGCGCGTTTATACTCGAAAAAAAGACAGTTATCTCACCATTAGAGCTGACGTAGCGTTAGAAGAATTAAAACAACGACAGCATAAACTGAAACGACAAGTACTCACTATTTTAGAAGATTACCCAGAGCTAGGTTTAACCCTTGATCAATCCTATCGTTTGTGTGAAGTCTCTATTGATATAGGGCAAAACTGCCCTCAAGTTAGCAGCTCAATTATAGAAGATATTGTTAGTAAGATAAACGCACTGGGCGCTCATGCAACGGCAAGTTCCATTCATATAAATGCTTGGTATGGCGAACATTCCAAAAAGATAACATCGCTTAACTTTCTCAAAGAGAAGGGATTAACCGACGAGGAAATACTCTCACGTTGTTGCTATGTTGGTGACTCTCTAAATGATCAACACATGTTTGCCACCCTACCTAATAGCATAGGCGTGGCGAACCTTTCCCATTACTGGGACAAGCTGATATCCCACCCTCCTATCATGATGACAGAACCAGGAGGCTATGGTTTCGCTGAATTTTCACAACAACTGTTACAGATAAAAAAGAGTAATTAACAACACTCAGACCAACCACTCCAAAAACATAAATACAACTCTAATGGGGGCGTCTAACGCGTGAAACTCGATCTTGAAGTACTCGATACTTCTATGCAAGTAAGAACAACTGTCAGCAAAAATAAAACTTCCTCACTCGAAATGTACATGTTTTTACCCAACGACATGGGAATTCGGGAACGAGATATTTGCGCCAGTGTTTTATTGGATCTAAAAGCGTCTCGCTACCACTATTCGATATCAAAAGCCAAGTTTCCACTTCTCAAGCAGAAAAAGCTCAATTCCGACAGCACAATAGACTTTCCAATTTTTCTAAAAACGTTCAAATTAAAACTGTCTAGACTGGTTCAAGATACCGATAAAAACAAAGCTGATTTACGCGAATTTCTAGAAGTTGCAAGCTCATTACTTAATGATCTGCGCAATACACCAACCACTGACGACAACATCAAAGATTTCAAAAGCGCAGATGAGCTCTGCTCCTATTACGCAGAGCAAATAACCCTCGCTTTCTGCCATTCTGGCAAAAAAGAGAATAAAAACACCGCTATTTACGATGAACTGATTAAGTTTGCTTGTTCAGAGCGAGAATATCGAAGAGCAAACTACGGTTTAAAATCGAAAGAAGCTCAATATATCCGAAGAAAAGAAGACTATTTTTGCAAATCGATAAATATTACCCAACAAAATAGTACGCTCGGTGTATTACGAGAACAGGCCGCATTCAGTCTCAGTGCTTTTTTATCCATGCTCTTAACAACGTTAGTCGTCTTTTACGTGCAATTGGGCTATGGCACTGTCTCATTTGCTCTGCTAATGGCACTCTGTTTTAGCTATATATTTAAAGACAGATTTAAAGAGCTTTTTCGCATTTATATTGCAAAGAAACTGAGTAAGGGAAAATTTAGTTATAGGACAGTCTTGTACGATAGCGACAACAAAGTCGTGGGACAATGCTTCGACCTAGCAGAGTTTATCATCCCCGATGATGAGATCATATCGGTGCGCGGTAAAGGCAAATACACAAAAAAAGACGCGGATGAAATTGTTATTTTCTATAAAAAGAAATACGAAATAAATGACAAATTCATGAATGGTTTCACTCAATTACGAGACACCATGGATATAAACCTGCATACATTGTTAGAGCTATTACCCGATACAACATTAAGACATACCTCTTATGAAAATGGGAAATTAGTCAAAAACAAATTCTCTATGTTGCACGATATCAATCTCATTTTTCGTCTTAATGACAACAAAATAGAGCGATATCGCGTCAAAGTATCTCATTCTAATATCGCAAAATTAGAACCTGTGAATTGGTCTTAATCGAATTTAATTAAGTAATTTACAATGTAAACCTACCTATAAACAAACCCGTTTATTTCCCCTCCCTGCATAGTCACGTAAATGAGAATTTATTAAATCCTGCGGAATTTGCATACCAATCAGCACAATTGTTGCTAGTATGTTAACTGGATAACAAAACCCTCTAATTTATTATTTCTATATAAAGACAAATAACCTAAGTTAAATATAAGCACTTTCTCTACAATACAAGGCTGTTAACTTAGATACCACAGGACTCACAACACTACAGAAGGACCTAGGCATGATAAGAAGTGTCATTTCACTGATTGCATTAGCGGTTTCCGCTAATGCGATGGCGATTGATTCCAAGCCCGCTACTCAATCGACGATAGAAGCAAATAACAACGTTCTCAAATCTCTCCCTTTTAGTGATACAAAAGATTTTGAAGACGCTCAACGGGGATTAATAACAACCGAAGACACCGTCACCATTAAGAACGAAAACGGAGATGTCGTCTGGGACTTAGAATCTTATAAAAAATATATTTCGCTTGATAAGAAATCTCCTGCAAGTGTGAACCCTAGCCTTTGGCGTAATGCACAGCTAAATATGATCAATGGATTATTCAAGGTCACTGATGGTATCTATCAGGTTCGCGGTTACGATTTATCAAACGTTACCTTTGTTGAAGGCAAAACAGGCTGGATTGTTTTTGACCCACTCATTTCTCAAGAAGTCGCGAAAGCAGCACTAGAATTTGTCAATAAAGAGCTCGGTGAACGTCCGGTTAAAGCGGTCATCTACAGCCATAGTCATTTGGACCATTTTGGTGGTGTACGTGGACTCGTCGATGAAAAAGACGTGATTGCTGGCAAAGTTGAGATTATCGCCTCTCATGGATTTACAGAACACGCAGTATCTGAAAACGTCATAGCAGGTAACGCAATGGGTCGTCGTGCTATCTATATGTATGGTGCGTTACTTCCTCGCAATGAATTTGGTGGTGTGAATGGTGGACTAGGTCAAACAACGTCTACCGGTGTCGCTACACTCATTGGCCCGACTGACATCATCGAAAAAACAGGTGATGAGCGCATGGTTGATGGCGTGAAAATGGTATTCCAATATACTCCAGGAACCGAAGCGCCTACAGAAATGAACACATGGTTTCCTGAGAAAAAAGCACTTTGGATGGCGGAAAATACCACCAATACCATGCATAACATATTAACCCTTCGCGGTGCGCAAGTAAGGGATGCATTGAAGTGGTCTAGCTATTTAAATGAAACCATTGAATTATGGGGCAACGAAGTAGAGGTTAAGTTCCAAAGCCACCACTGGCCGCTTTGGGGACAAGAAGATATCATCAGCTACTTTAAGAAACAGCGCGATATCTATAAATACACCCATGACCAATCCGTTCGGTTAATGAACCAAGGCTACACTGGAGAGGAAATATCTGAGATCATCAAATTGCCCAAAGAGTTAGAAAACAACTGGGCGACACGAGGTTATTACGGCACATTGCGTCACAACAGCCGCGCGGTTTATCAACGTTACATGGGTTGGTATACCGGAAACCCTTCCGACCTAAATAATTTGCCACCTACAAATGCCGCCATTAAATACGTCGAATATATGGGAGGTGAAAGTGCAGTTTTAGAAAAAGCCAGAGCGGATTTTGCTAAAGGTGAGTATCGCTGGGTAGCCGAAGTTCTTAAGCATGTCGTATTTGCTAACCCTAATACCAAAGGAAAAGAGCTACTGGCAGACACCTATGAACAGTTGGGTTATCAAGCTGAATCTGGACCTTGGCGTTCCGTTTACTTACAAGGGGCTTATGAACTTCGCAACGGCACACCTACAACCGGTGGGCTAACAACGGCTTCTCCAGATATCATTAGAAATATGCCTCCTGAGATGCTATTTGATTACCTATCCGTTCGAATCCTTCCAGAAAAAGCGGAAGGGATGAACTTCTCAATAAACATCGATTTTACTGATCTAGACGAGCAATACACCCTAACGATTGAGAACTCAGTGTTGAACTACACCAAAGTTATCACAGAAACCCCAAGTGTTAGTTTGAAGTTATCTAAAGCCGTTCTAGATGATGTGCAAATTGGTAGCACAACGCTTGAAAAAGCCATCGCTAATGGGGATATTGTTATCGATGGGGATGCTAGTAAATTTAAAGACTTCATTGGCATGCTGGACCAGTTCAAGTTTTGGTTCAATATAGTCACACCGTAAGGCAAAGAGTATGAAAGTATTGGCTATATCGCTATTAGTGTTTTCTGTTTTAGGAGCAACCCTAGCTGGGCTTGCTCTTACGATGGTCAGTTTAATAACCCATTCACCGAAAGCTATCCTGGTTCTTTAGATGTGGTTATCGCGACACAAAAAGCGTTGGCAGATAACCAAATTACGAAGCCTAAACGAGTAGATGGAGCACAGGGTTTACAACGCGCTGCTTGGTGGCTAAAAATCTTTGTTAAGAAGAATAAAGAAGTGTTACCTGAAGAAGGATATATCTATTTGGCCGACAGCCACCTTTGGAGCAAATTCACCAAAGCAGGTAAAGTAGAAATACATTCGTTAGCGCCAAAAAACCAAGACCACGTACTGGTTATTTCAGAGTATGCATTGAGTAATCTAATTTCTGACAAGATCTCTTATGTTCAATCAGAGCAATTAGGTTTAATTGAGCTTAATTATTAGTCTGAAGTATTAGCTTTAAAAAGGGTCATTTATTGGTAAGTGACTCTTTTTCTTTTACTGCCTTACAAGCTACCTAAGTTCACAATGAATCGATTAAACAGATCAAATCCCAAAGGAATATCATTCGTCGATTTTTTTATAGTAAGGATAAAATCACTAGTGAAAGAGCTCGCTGAAACCGCAATATCTATCCAAACGGTGTCCCACATCACCTTGATGTCTGTACTATCTTCATTATCATTTAGTACTAGACCTTCGGCATCTACCGTAACGTAGGTAATACCGTCAACAGACTCTAAGCTCACTTGAAATTGGTCCCCTAAAAAGCCCAATATTCGATAATGTATTTGATGCTCTCCACCTACCATTCCAGACAATTTTAGGTCACTATTCTGCTCGTAAAGATGAATATAAAAGTAATCTCGACTCACATCCTCAACGTGGCGCAACAGGTAATTTTGCTCACTCTGCCCATAAGCAACAGTAGAATAACCAAACAAACAAGAAATTAGGAAGATAGAAAGATGAGGCCATTTTTTCATATCGAAGATGCTCATTGAGGGAAGAGGTAGGGTAGAATAAAGCCCGATTGGTTCAAAAAATTGTGTCAGGCTCACTTATTACCGACGTAAACAAGAGGTACATCCGCGACAAGCGGAACGAGAACTAGGATCAAGCCTCCCCTCTGAACCTTACAGTAAGCATTTCTAAGCACACGCCGTGCAGCAAACCAATCGTCTGGCTTTTCCAAAAGCAAATAACCATTAAAGCGTTTCACTACCTGTAAGCCATATTCGTCTATAAACCGTCTATCAAAGTCGATTTCAAAATACGCTAACGCCTGTTCAATAGAAGTAAAACTTTCTATTTTCTGTTGTATGTCAGTATTTTTCATCCTTTGTTTATATAAAAATTCGTGGATGAAGTCTAGTTGAGCATCGGTAAAAACGGCTGGATAGCGCGTTTACTGGAAAGGACCGACATCAGATGATTATATTTTTTCTATATACAAAATCACTTCACCAACATTGAAACCCCATTTGGACATATTGGTTTTATTAAATAACCGTTTTTCGTCAATCAGAAACATCCAATCATCGAGGGTAATTTCATAGATGGTTCCATCGACGGGGATCTCTAAGTCATATTTCCAATACAGAGCCGATCCTTCCGTCTTACCGTTGGCAATTCCGACCACATCCCCAGCCGTACCCTGATATTGATTATTACCAAGGTTTTTTAGCTGCCAAACACGAGTCGATTTTTCACCATCGTCGAAAACAAACCACTCTTTTATTTCACCTTCATCACCCTGCCAAGACGCAAGAAGTTTAACTTCGAATCGGCGTAATAGGTTTCCTGAACGGTCCAGCACCATACCATAAGCTTTTAGTTCACCATCAAAAAATTGCTCTAACTTTAACTCTGGTGTGGTATTTGTGTGTTCTTTTAAACTTGCACTACCGCAAGCCGTCAACAACAGCACGAATGAAAAAAGAGCGAGTATTTTCATTGATTAAATCCTAATAATTGTTGGCGAAGTTTAGGTTCTGATGTATTTTCTGATAACCAAATTGAAAGAAAAGCCTCTCCAAAGTCTTGGCTATCTATTGCGCCTATCGGCTCACCATTAAAGAAGAATTGGCTTTGACCATTTTTTAATACCGTTAAGGTTATAGTGTTTCCCGGCTCGACATCTGGCCAGATACTTTCAAGTGGAGCAGACCATTTATCGATATTGCTCTGCTGATAGCCTAAGTGCTGCCATTGTTGGATAGTCGCGTCTATTAGCGCTCTTTTATCTATCGATTTAAAATATTCAATTTTAAGTGCTTTTTCGTTTTTATCTTTGGCTAGCAGGACGTTTAAGGGTTTATCATTATCTTGTTCTACACCTCGGTAAAACTCAGCCTGATAAATCGTCCAAAAAAGGTAATTCATCTCACCTTCACCGACTTTACTTAAATGGCTTACCGGTGAAGCAGCCACACTTGCGGTTAGCAGTAACGATAAAATCCATATTTTCATACATCACCTCAACTCATGACCTTGATAGGTCGGTTCACATAACGCTTAAGTATCACAAACACAGGTAATAAAAGCGCCCAAACCAATATTAAAGAAAACAGTACTGTACTCGTTGGCATCAAAGGGACTAATACTCCCGCCTTAATACCTCCCCAATAGCTACTTGCACCGCCAATAGCACCGACTAATACCAGAGTAAGAACCGAACGGTTATCTAACCAACGTAAACTATGGTTCAAGCTGATAATGAACATCACCCATAGCAACAGCAGCCACACAGGGAAGAAGCCGTCACCAGCATCAAATACACCCATTTCCAACTGAAGCTTATCTGCGATTAATCCTATAGGTACTAACATCAACAATCTAAGGTCTTGGCGTCGAGTTGGTGATAAAACAAAGTGAACTAGCAAAAGCGTTGGCATGATCACATTGGCATAGTCAGTAAAAAAAGCCGCACATAACCAGCTCGCTTGAAATAAGACAAGATTAATAACCCAAAACAATTTCATCGCCTTGGCCTCTATAGCGTGGTTTTCTCGCCACCACATGATGCGTGCTAATCACTCTTTGCAAAAACGCACCCTCGCAGTAGCACAAATAGAATAACCATAAGCGTTTAAAGTCTTCGTTGTACCCTAACTCGATTAACTGCTCCCATTGGCTCTCGAAAGCAATGCGCCAGTCATATAGCGTTCGCGCATAATGAAGGCCAATGTCATGCATTTCATGCACGACTAGATCGGTATTTCTAGCCATCTGATCGGTCATTACAGCAACAGAGGGTAAACAACCGCCCGGGAATATATACTTTTGGATAAAATCGAGACTTTGTCGGTAATTGTCATAGCGGCTATCGGCAATAGTGATGGATTGAATCAACATTTTTCCATCGGGTTTAAGTAAATCTGAGCATTTGCTGAAGAACGTTGAAAGGTAGTCGTGCCCTACCGCTTCTATCATCTCGATAGACACAAGCTTGTCGTATTGGCCCGTTAGTTTACGATAGTCTTTTTTCAACAAGGTAATCTTGTCGTTGAGGCCTAACTGTTTAATTTTTTCTGCTGCATATTCATGCTGAGCATCGGAAATGGTGGTTGTCGTCACATGACAATCGTAGTGTTGAGCCATATAGATTGCTAGGCCACCCCAACCCGTGCCAATCTCTACCACGTTGTCCCCTGACTGTAGGCTTAACCTTTCACAAATGGTGTGCATTTTAAGTTGTTGGGCTTGGTCGAGTGTTTTCGACTGTTCACTATAAATAGCACAAGAATACTGCATTGCTGGGTCTAAGAACCGAGTATAAAGCTCGTTACCAAGATCATAATGAGCCAAGATATTGCGCTTCGAACCTTGTTCAGTGTTGGCATTTTTTCGGCTGAGCAATCGCTTCTTAAACTGAGTGAACCAGCGAACCTTATTCTCAATTGCATCCAATTGAGATTGGTTTCTCGCCATCACCTGAATAACATCCGTTAAATCAGGACTGGTCCATTTACCATCTATGTAAGCTTCCGCAGCACCTATACTGCCATTGGAGACCACATCTTTATAAAAACTCGAATCGTGAATGACTATTTTGCCACTTAACTCTGAATCTCTGTCACCAAAAACAAAATGATTGTCTCCCTCAATAATCTCAATACTCGCATCATCGAGCTTACCTATTAGAGCAAAAATCAAATTTCGATACTTTCCCATTCCATCATTTCTAGAAGTCGTATTCTGATAGGTTAAAGTTTGATCCTGTTTTGCTAATTCTTGCATGTAAACCTCACTTGCGAGTTTCAATTCTTCCAACTATGTTGAAAAACATGTCATTAACTGTTTGGGTGTGCCACAAAAGGAACACGTTTTACAAATAGCTTTAGTGCTTGCCAATAAATACCTAATACAATCTTTATGGTCATCATTGGTGTGACGCTAATGGTCTTCCATAATTGCTTTGCACTAAATTCACGTTTGGCCAATGCCAATGTGGCATCAAACACTTTATTTTGTTTATGGTTCTCTATGTGAACCAAGGTGCTCTTATCTGGTGGCGATATTTTCCAGTGATAATTCATGTCCATTTCCATAAATGGTGATACATGGAAGGCCTTTTTCACCTTCATGTCTCCGGTCATATCTACCAAGTAATAGTGCCTTTGCCGCCAGGGTGTGTTACTCACTTCCGCCAGCATGTATTGGCATTCACCAGATTCTGTGTAGCAAAAATAGCAATTAATTGGGCTGAAATAGATCCCCATACATCGGGCTTGAGCCAGTAGGGTAACTCTATTAATGTCAGACCAATCTCCCCTAATTCTGTTACTTTATTACCTATACGTTGTTTCAACGTACCAGGTTCACTTTTTACATAATCTTTTTCATAAAAACGAATAGGGTTATACCAATGCTGTCCAAATACGACGCTGCGACCAGACAAATCTGCTAGCTCATCTAGATCGATTGCCAGCATATAAAGTTGATAGCTAAACTCATGCCCTACAGCACCAAACCGACGATGACGCACATTACCCCAGTAGATACCACTGTTATCTGTCATAACGATTGTCCAAAGCGTTCGGTTACGTCGACTGCGCTGCGCACACCATCTTCATGAAATCCGTTGTACCAATATGCGCCAACAAAGTGACAATTATTCTTACCGCATATTAAGTGACGTTTTCTTTGTGATTTAACACTCAACTCATCTAACACTGGATGGTGATACACAAAACTACGAATGACTTTACTCGGCTGTATTGCTTCAGTTTGATTCAACGTGACGCAGAAGGTGTCGTTACTTTGTATCCCTTGCAGTATGTTCATATTGTAAGTGACACAGGAAGGTCGCGTTAAATCGCCATCTAGCATGTAGTTCCAACTCGCCCACGCCAGTTTTCTATCTGGTAACAAACCAGTATCCGTATGCAATACCACTTCATTTCGGCTATACGGAATACCGGACAGCACCTCAACCTCTTGTTCTGTTGGGTCTGCAATAAGATTAAGAGCTTGGTCAGAATGACAAGCAAAGATGACTTCATCAAAACAATGTACATCTCCGCCTTCCATTGTGATTTCGACGCCACCTTCGCTTCTGGTAACGTGTTTTATATCCGCTTGAGTAACAATTGCTTTGCTCAGTTTTTCCTGTATACGGTTCACATAAACTCTAGAACCACCAGGAACGACATACCATTGCGGTCGATCTACAATATTGAGCAAGCCATGATGATAAAAAAACTGAATAAAGAATTTCAGTTCAAATTTTTCCATATCTTCTAGACTTGTAGACCAAATAGCAGCGCCCATAGGAAGAATGTAATGCTCGCAGAAAAACCCTGAAAATTGATGCTGCTTTAAAAAATCACCCAATGTGGACTTTTCTTCAATGCTGTTTTCTTTAAACGCTGTTTTACACAGTTTATTGAACTTAACAATTTCTGCGATTAGTCGCCAAAACTTAGGTTTAAATAGGTTACTTCTTTGTGCAAAAAGAGAATTGATTCCATGACCATTGTATTCGAACTTGGTCTGACGATTGTGCACACTAAAACTCATTTCTGTGGCTTGTCTTTCAATACCTAGCTTTAACAATAACTGATTAAACTTAGGGTAGGTTCTATCATTAAATACGATAAAACCAGTATCAATCGCATACTCTTTCCCTTGGTGGACAATATCAACTGTCGCAGTATGACCACCCACATAATCGTTTTTTTCAAAAACAGTGACGTTATGTTGTTTGTCTAATAAGTAGGCGCAAGTGAGTCCTGAAATCCCTGAACCAATAATGGCGATGTTTTTATTTTTATCTGTCATTGCTAACCCATCCTAGTAGCGAGTCTATTCCAAAGTGACGAAGGTAATAAGCGAAGACACTTCATAATAAAGATAAATAGTGTCGGGAAACTGATGTCTGATTTTCCTTTTTCTACTCCAGACATGATTTTTTCTGCTGCCTCTTGGCTAGAGATAATCATCGGCATTTCAAAATTATTTTTGTCTGTAAGCGGTGTTTCTACAAAACCCGGATGAACCACAGTCACGTTGATATCGTGTTTTTTTAGGTTTATCGCCAATGTCTTACCAAGGTAGCTTAGCGCGGCCTTTGATGACCCGTAAGCTTCGGCTCTTGGCAGTGGTAATATTCCTGCGCTCGAACTCACCAACACCAAACGACCACCGGGCTTCAGGTGCTTAAGCCATGCCTGTAAACCATAGCCGATAGAGATCAAATTGATATTGATAACACGTTCAAATTTTTTAGCTTCAAAATTAAGCACATCATCGATGTATTCACAGTCACCGGCATTAAAAATGATCGTATCAAGTAATTTAGGGTCATCTTTCAAATCGGGGTAATGGTCATAATCCAATAAGTCGAAACAAAGTGCCTTGATTGAGGGTTGTTCAACTATCAATTGCTGTAATTTTTCTTCGCTTCTACCACAAGCAATCACTTGCGCACCACGGTCGGCATATCTCAGTGCCAACTCCTTACCTATACCTGATGTTGCCCCAGTAATTAATAATCGCATTATTTTACCGCCCTTTGCTTGATGGTTTTTACTAATGCGCCAAGCACTGGAATATGTTCGTATATCATTGATCCGACATCTAGGTAATCACGATGAAATATGACTAAACCATCTTTTTCTTTCAGATGAGAGTGCCCAAGTACGGTAATAGGCTGCTTACCATTAAGGCTTTTATGACGAAATGTCATATCCCAATAGACCGCCGCTTCATTTTCAGATTGAAAAACATGCTGGATGACAAAGTCACACTGAATGATATTAGTGTAGCTGCTTTTAAAGCTATCTAAGAGTTCTGTTAGCCCATCAACTCGATGAAGAGGATCGATAAACGTCACGTCAGGGTGGTAAATAGTTTGCAACGTCGTCAGGTTGTCCGTACCTAAATTGCTATATACGCTAATAAAACTCTGTAGCCACAGGGAGCGTTGCATAAAAAATCACCTTTAATATTGTTTGAAAAAATCTAATGCCCTTTGCCTTGCTTCTTTATGGTCTACGATGGGCGAACAGTACGTCGTTTTATCGCCTAACGATTCCAGATATTCATGTGGAAAGTGAACATGTTTAGCAGGTACATCATGTAGTTCTGGTAGATATCTACGTATGAAGTCGCCATTAGGATCAAATCTTTTACTCTGGGTGATAGGATTAAATACTCGAAAATAAGGTTGTGCATCACATCCAGTGCTAGCTGCCCACTGCCAACCACCATTATTGGCACTCAAGTCACCGTCAATAAGGTGGGACATAAAAAACTGTTCGCCTCGTCGCCAATCAATCAGCAAGTGTTTTGTTAAAAAGCTTGCCACCACCATCCTCAACCGGTTGTGCATCCAGCCTGTCTGAACCAATTGTTTCATTGCGGCATCAACCAATGGATAGCCAGTCCGGCCTTCACACCATGCTTGAAAGTGCTCTGGGTTGCCTTGCCAATCCATGTTTCTATATTTGCGTTGAAAACTTTGCCCTTTCGCTAACGCTGGAAACGTAAACAACAGGTGTTTGTAAAAATCGCGCCAGATTAATTCGTTAAACCAGGCAAAACCAGGCATGCTCGGATCATAAACAATATCGGGTTGCCTCTGCACTAACTGTAATGCCAGCCAACGAGAACTAATAGCGCCTATTGCAAGGTAAGGTGAAAGGCCAGATGTTGCCTTTATTGCAGGAAAATCTCGATTGTCGCCATATAGATCTAGTTTGCTTTCAAAAAAGCAGGCACTACCGTTTTCATTACTTCATCACTTAATGGCCATCGTGATGAATCAACTTTTGGGTAATCAAATTCTAGTGAAGACAAAGAGGTTGGTTCGAAAACCTTGGCTTTCGTTACAGGCGTAATTGCACATTCAACTCCAGTACTTTGTAACCGTTGCAACCACGCCTTTTTAAACGGCGTAAACACCTTGTACATCTCATTTTGTTTATTAAGAACACTCCCGACAGGCAAAATGGTATCGCAGCTATAGAGAGCGAGTTGAATGCCAGTATTTTGGAAAAGAGCATCTCTGTTTAGCTCATTAATTTCTGGTTCTCGATTAGCGTAAACAGTATCAATATCATTCTTGTGACAAAAATCGTTTAATACCTGAGTCTGAGAGTGATAATCCGAAGCTTCTAAATGATGCAATTCGATACCATATTCTGCCAATTGTTTCGCGACCAACACTAGGTGCCTTCGAATAAAGTCTGCTTGAATGGGCGCAAGGTGATGCTGTTTCCATTGCTTGGGGGCTGAAATAAATACCGCACTAGAAGCCCCCACTTGAAGGGCGGCAACTAACGCAGGGTTATCATGAATTCGAAAATCTCTTCTTAGCCAAAGCAGTGAGCTCAATAGCCATACCTCAGTCTTAACTCTTTAGGGTGCGGATTTAAGTAGGCCTGCTCTAACAGATAGTCGTTTGGATATTCTAATAGGTAGTGGTTAATTAAGGTCAACGGCACTAACAATGGTGAAAGACCAAGTCGATAAGCGTCTATCTCGTCATTCAACTCTTTACGCTTCTCTTTAGTTAGCTGCTTTTTAAAGTAGCCCTGTAAATGATGCAAAGTATTGGTATGACTACGTCGAGTCGCCTTAATGGTTAATGCCTCCATCAACATAGCAATGTATTCATCCGCCACGTTATCAATAGGTTGCTCTGGATTGGCAAGCAATCGACCTAATTTTTTATAACTTTCAATATGGTGACTCATGACCAGATACTTATGTGCACTATGAAAGGTAATCAGCTTATGGTGAGTCACCCCACTGGCTTTCAGATCGAGCCATTTTTGATAAGTAAATATGCGAGTAATAAAATTTTCTCGGATAATTGGGTCGTTTAATCGACCGTTTTCTTCACACGGTAGCAAAGGGTTATGCTTCATTATTTGCTTGGAAAACATTCCAACGCCCGTCATTTCAGAGCCCTTGCCGTCATGTTGATATATCTTTACCCTTTCCATACCACAACTTGGACTTTTTGCGCAGAATATAAAACCAGCCAAATCATCACTCTTTTTGGCGTGCTCTTGTCCAAACTCTGTTAGTGCGTCCGTCACATCGCCTGTTCCATCTGGGCGTGAAACGGTTATCACATCACCGATAGAAATCTGTCTTATCGTAGGGCGAGGGATGGGCAAGCCAACCGCCACTTCAGGGCAGACGGGCTTGAACTCAGCAAACTCACTCAATTCTTCCATACAAAAATGGGAGCGTTTATGGCTTTTATCATACCTAACTTGCTGTCCAACAACGCAAGCACTGATTCCAATCTGTAGTTTCTTATCCATTTTTTTCGCCCTATTCGATTGATATTAACGCGCTCAATATATCAATTTACCTAGTGGATTAATTAACTGACTCACTCCTTGAGTAAACCTTAACGCATCGCTAGAGACCGTTAAGCAAACACAGCCCTCTTGTGTCATTGGGTTATGAGTATGCTTACCATCTAACCAGATAAAGTCACCAGCATGATAACTGCCCATTTCATCTTCAAAGCTGCCTTCAAGCAGTAAAGTTATCTCATAACCCTTGTGCGTATGTTGAGGAACGTTACCGCCTTTAGCTATGTGCAATAGGCTCATACGACGTTCATCATCATCGAGATTCAGCCTCGCACGTGATATTTTTCCTATACCTTGCCACTCTTTCAAAGAGATAGATTTCATGGCCCTCGGCAGAGCAACACGTGTACCAGAAACTTCGATTTCCTTGACGGTAACGGGCAACGTTGCTGTTTTTTCTACTGGTTGCGCTGTAATCGCTTCTAGCATGTCGAGTGATGCGACGCTTTGTGGTTGAGTTTCAAACAACTGAGCGTTAAATGATTGTGTTTCGAGCGACTCCACTTCCAATTCTGATTCATCAAAATTAAAGTCGAAATCTTCAATGTTCAATGTTTCTTCTTGAACATCAAACACTTCCATAGCCACCTGTGCAGTTAATTGGCTAACAAGAGATTGGCATTCATCACACATCTCTACATGGCTAGCAACAACAATGGCAACCGATGCAGGTAGGGTTCCTGCTACAAATTCTTTTAGTACAGCTTCGCTTGGGTGATAATTAATCATGGTCTTGTTCTCCCATTTGCTGTCGTATTTTTTCTAAAGCTAGCCTTAATCTCGATTTAATAGTACCGATTGGTACACCAAGTTGCTGAGATAGCTGTTC
Source organism: Vibrio algarum (assembly GCF_028204155.1). Taxonomy (NCBI): domain Bacteria; kingdom Pseudomonadati; phylum Pseudomonadota; class Gammaproteobacteria; order Vibrionales; family Vibrionaceae; genus Vibrio; species Vibrio algarum. Next base: position 772,572 of record NZ_JAQLOI010000003.1, read on the forward strand.
TTGAGAAAGTTCTTGGAAGTACACACCTTGAACTACAACCCTTTGAGCCATAGGTAGGCTGTCTACCAAACTTTCTAGTTGTTTTGTCATTAGGTGGTCACCAAATGGCGTTGACTCATTGTCGCTTTCACTTAACGCCTGTTCTAACGGCCATATATCGTCACCGAGATTTTGCTCTGCTTTGCTTTTCACTTTTCTTAGCTGATCAAAAGAAGCATTTCGCATAACGGTGTAAATCCATGTCGTCGCAGCACCTTTAGACGCATCATAGAGGTGGGCTTTTTTCCAAACGTTAGTCATGGTGTCTTGCACTAATTCATTTGCTTGGCTCTCGTTGCCATGCTGCTTGATACCAAAGCGCTGAATTTTTGGTGCAAAGAAGCGAAACAGCTTTGTAAATGCTGCTTTGTCTTGGTTTTTTGCCACCAAGGATAACCAGTCGGACAATTCTGGGTGAGCCGACTTAGTGGTTAGCTGAGTAATGGGATTCCCTCTCGCTATCGGTTCGATTTTTACCTCAATCTGCTGCATCTGAACAACACCCCTTTGTAATTGATATTAACCAATACGCTAGGGCAAATAAAAAAGATCACATTTTATTTAATTCTTTTTCGCATAACGTACTGAGGAGCGTTGTTAGTTGTTTGTATTCAAGCTGTTGGACAAACTTTTCCTTTTCATCTAAAGAAAGGGGAATAATCTCCAACAAACGCGCGCATACCCAATTAGGATAGTCAAAGAATTGGGTTTTATACAGCTTATTTAACTCATTATGGGCGTTAAATACTCCTTGCAAAACAGTAGATAGCTTTAATTGTACCTGCTCTATTGAGTCACCATCGAAGGTTGACGCAGAGTCTTGATTCGAGGACCAATGTGAAATTACAGTGGTCTTTGCGATCAACAACCCATCTTGTTGTTGTTCAAAGTTGGAGAGACTAACCATATGATCTGCAAGCACATCAACCGTTAGTATACCGTCCTCTCCACTATCAAAATCAACGATCTGCACATGAACCCCCCAGTCTGGCACTGAGAATCCGTTCTCTTTACGATACAACGCAATAACAAAGCCATCCGTATTCTGAGCGTTAGTTATCATAGCGGTATATTTTGGCTCAAAAATACGCAGCCTCTGCATCCCTCCAGGAAGTACAAATATGGGTAGGGGAAATACAGGGTATTGAATAGATTCCAAGGGATTAGTATGCGTTTTTTGTTCGACGTTAATCACAGCGACACTCGTGTTAGATTAGATTCTTCTTTTACGTTGGAGAAACACCGATCGATCACATATTTCACTATAATTTAGAAAAATGACTCGTTGAACTCGCTCTAAATGTCTCTATCGCGACTGCTAAAAATAGTTATACCGACCTAAATAAGTTTGTGAACAATATCCAAGTGATAAGTTCGTATCCCGCATTAGTATTGAATAGAAAAATAAGGATAGAGCTGACTATGATGTGAGTTTTATCGCATACATCGCTTAAATATTGTGGTGTCATATTTACCCCAAGAAAATTTGAGCAGGTAAATACAATGGAACTGATTGCAACAAGATTAGATAATTGGAATTTATATAGGGCTGGCGAACAGTATTTTGAATCACAAATAAAACTCACTGAAGAGCAGTTGTCTACCGATGGAGAAGAAATCCTGACGAACTCTGGTAACCTAAAACAACTCGCTTTTAATCATGATTCAATTAAAGGTTGGTTTAATGACAGCAAAACCGATGATGATTTTCAAAAAATAATAAAAGCATTAGAGCCAATCATCATTGAACTCTGGAATGAAAAAAACTCGGCTCTTGGATAATGGAAATCTATTAATTTTTACCCTAGAGCTAGCCAAGCCGCTAGCTCTACCGCATTCATTTATTACTTAGCGTTATAGCCAATTACTCCATTGATCCCCAGATTAGAGCAGCAATGAGATTCTAATCGAACAGATCAATCACGAGTTTATTGTCCCTGATGACCAAATTAGGTTCAGCAGATTTAAGCAACGCTTGTTGCACTTTAGAACTATCAAGTTTGTATACCGGTTGCATTGAAAGCGCGTGACCAATCATTGAAACAGCCGGTTTTAAAAGTGCCGATATTTCTGGGGTCAACCGTTGGTTTTTTTCATCAAAACGCTCCAAACGCAGCGACTTTAAAAATACCTCTCCACTTTCTTGGTCATATTCCGGGATAGCACTAAATTCGATATCAAGATCCAAACCAAGATTCTGTACGCTTAGCATCTGAACTTGTACGCTAGTATTAGCAAAAACAGAAACACGATCGGCGTCCGCTCGACCAATTTTCACTTTAAGATCATCAACCGAAACCTCTGCATACATGACGTTTTCAATGCCGACAGATTGCTCAAGACCGACAGTATCTTGCAAATATTCGTCCATGTCTTGTTCTGTGATGCTATAGCTAGCGCAGCCACCTACAGCAAATACGGTGAACAGGGGGTAAGTACTTTTACTATTTTTTTAAGCATCAAGATCAATCCTTTTCCGTTCAGTGAGATTACATAGTTTATACTGAGCGCAAATAGAACAACTGTAAAGTCTATGTTTTTTTCTATTCAGTTTGGTCCAATATAATTCATGAGTACTTGCTATAATGATAAATAGACACTCAGGAAACCCGAATTTCACATGCGATTGTTGACAGATAAAAAATACTTTTCTTTGCGCTTTTTAGGACTACTATTTAGCTCATTGCTTTACTTATCTTTCGGTGCCAGTGCCCAAACACCGAATACTCTCACCTTTTCGGCTTTAGCTACCGATGTAAAGGGTAAAACTCTCGCTATAGAAATTCAAAGCGTGTTGAAAGAAGCTTATAGAAAGCTTGGAATTCAGGTTGAGTTCTCTAATTTGCCAACATCTAGGGGACTTATATATTCAAATTCAGGTAATACCGATGGTCAAACATTTTCAACAGAAGAAATTGAAGATACCTACAAAAATTTAATTCGTGTGAACGTTCCAATAACAAGCCGAAACATGTATTTATTTACCAAACAAGGTAACGAATTTGAAGTGACTGGTTGGAAAAGCATCCCTACTGATTATGTTTTAGGGTACAAACGTGGGGTACCTTTTGTTCAACTCGCTGTCGAAAAATACGGCCTTAATGGTCATGCCAGCAAAGATTCACAGAATAATTTTCTTCAGCTACAAAAAGATAGAGTAAAGGTTGTCTTATCTTCGAAGAAGGGTTTTAAGTCCGTGGATAATACCTTCCATTTAAACGACATAGTAAGACTAGATCCACCTATTTATACTGCTCATTTATATCATTATCTTCACAGTAAACACGCGGATCTAGTCCCTGAAATAACTCGAGTGCTGCAAGAAATGAAAAAGTCTGGTGAAATTGACAATATCCGAAAACTCGCAGTGGAGAATGTAAAATAGAACGCTGTTTAGCTATTTCAGCCCCCCATCAGCATGTATTTCGCCTCTAGATAATCATCCATACCCATATACGATCCTTCTCGGCCCAAGCCAGATTCTTTTACGCCACCAAACGGGGCCAACGTGGTTGAAATTATCCCTTCATTAATGCCCACTATTCCTGTTTCTAACTCTTCAGCCGCTTTCCATGCACGTGCTAACGATTGTGTGTAAATATACGAAGCTAAACCAAATTCTGTATCATTTGCTCGTGCCAATACTTCGTCGTCATCACTAAAACTAAACAACGCTGCCAATGGACCAAATGTCTCTTCTGACGCAACTAACATGTCGTCTGTGACACCGATCATAACGTGTGGTGTCATTAATCGGCTGCCAGGTTCGGGCAATTTTCCGTACAGCACGGTAGCCCCTTTATCGCATGCATCTTGAATGTGTTGAGTCACTTTTGCCACTGCTGCATCGTTGATAAGTGGCCCCATATTTACCCCTTCAACAAACCCATCGCCCACTTTTAGATCTTCGGCTTTTTTAGCCAGTTTATGAGCAAACTCTTCATACACATTTTCATGTATAAACAAACGGTTGGCACAAACACAGGTTTGGCCTGCGTTTCTGAATTTGGCAATTATCGCCCCTTCAACGGCAGCATCGATGTCCGCGTCGTCAAAAACAATAAACGGCGCATTACCACCTAACTCTAAAGAGAGCTTTTTGATGGTTGAAGACGATTGTTCCATTAAGATCTTACCCACATTGGTGGAGCCAGTGAACGAAATTTTACGCACGATTTTACTCTTGGTCAGTGCGCCACCAATCGCGATAGCGTCACCAGTGATCACACTAAATAACCCTTTCGGGATACCTGCCCTTTCTGCCAGCTCTGCAAGCGCTAATGCGCTAAAAGGCGTATCAGGGGCGGGTTTAAGAATGACTGGGCAACCGGCGGCGAAAGCAGGGGCACACTTACGAGTGATCATCGCAGCCGGAAAATTCCAAGGCGTTATCGCACCGACGACACCAATAGGCTCTTTGGTCACCAAAATTCGAGCATCTTGTTTATGGCTTGGGATAATATCCCCATAAGCGCGACGAGCTTCTTCTGCAAACCATTCAATAAAACTGGCGGCGTAAATCACTTCACCTCTTGCCTCTGCCCATGGTTTACCTTGTTCCGTCGTCATGATAGTTGCCAAGTCATCGGCGTTTTCCACCATCAACTCATACCAACGACGTAGTATCTTTGCACGGTGCTCTGAAGTCTCTTTCTTCCATAACTTAAAGGCAACCTGCGCATCCACTATCGCCTGCGCGGTCTCTTTCTCCCCCATATTTGGCACTGAACCTATTACTTCATCATTAAAAGGGTTGGTAATAGCGGTTACTGTGCCGTCCAATGCATCAACCCATTCACCTGAAACGTAGGCTTTTTGCTTAAATAGGCGGTTATCAATCAATTTCATCTTCTACTTCCTTATAGAGAGCTCAACGCTTTCATCTAATTAATCGTTACGATGGACGTCATCGTATTTACTACGTTACCTGAACTCGAGATAGGTTCTTTTGATGGTAATTGAAATAAAGCGCCAAGGCACTCACCCCGTAACTCACCAGAAAGATAGGCAACATTATTGGACCTATATATTCAACCAATGTACCCACCAACTGAGCGAGTAGTGCACCTAGTAATAATTGTATAAATCCAAGTAATCCTGAAGCCGATGCTCGATTCACTTCCACCGATGCAATAGATAGTGATTGTAAGTGAGGTTGACTTAAACCACGACCGAAGGTAAACAAGGCCATTGTGATAAATACATTTTCATAGCTGATTTCAAATATAGCTAAGGAAACCAACATCATCAATCCTCCTAATAAAGACAAGCTATGACCAATAATCACAGTGCTTGAATGGGATAATTTTGCTGATAACTGAGCACTAATAAAACTGCCGGCCATAAAACCAAAAGCAACAAACAGGAACCAAAACCCGTATTGAGTCAGGCTTTCTCCTAACGTGGCACTCACTATAAAAGGGGCACAGGTAACAAACGAAAAAAAGCCACAGGCAATAAGGGTACTGGACAATGCGAGACTAACGTACGCCTTATTTCTTATTAGTTTTTTGTAAGTTCCGATAAACGAAATTGACTTGCCCAAGCTCCTCTCATCATTAATGGGGCTTGGGTATTGAAAAAGACCCCTAGCCAAACGACCGTCGCCATTAACATAGGAAGATAAAATACAGAATGCCAACCAATAAACTCAGACACCACCCCGCCCACAGTCGGTGCTACAGCTTGAGATACCGCTACCCCCATGGTGACATAACTAAGCTTCTCTACCGCTTTTTCTGAAGGGTACATATCGACAAGAATACTTCTTGCGAGCATCATCCCAATGCAACCACCAGCGGCCTGCATAATACGACTCAGCAATATCAGTTCGACGGAACTGGCAAAAACACCAACCACACCCCCAGCAATATGAAGACCAAAGCCCCAAAGTAATAGATTTCGTTTGCCATAGCGGTCGGCCAATGGTCCACCAAACAACTGACCAATGGCGAGTGTCGCTAAATACGCGGTAAAACTAAGTTGAATAACATTACTAGACGCACCAAACTCTTTCGCCAAAATAGGCATAATCGGTGCGACAATATTAAGGGCAACAGGACTAACCATAGCCATCAGTATTAAGAAATAAGTAAGCTGGATTTCTTTTTTCATAACCATGGATTAGCCCATATCTCTATGGTTACACCTCAAACAGCACGTTGACCTGTCCGGTACCAGAGCTAGGGAAGTACTCACTAACTAAATGGCCTTTCCCTTGATATTTATCCCAACCGAGAGCACCGAACAGCATTGCCGTATCGTGCATCCCTCCCTCACCATCGCACTTAGCCGCGTAGTCTGGAAGCATTTTCAAGAAGGTTTCGATATCGCCGTTTTGCCACATATCCAATACGTGAAGGTCCATTTGACGATTAAATTCACTAGAAATAGTAAATGTGCCGTTGTTGGCGGCGTACTCTTCATTAGGCCAAATTCTATGAGAAAGTGAACCTGAAGCCAACAACATGACTTTGCTATCACTTGCTTCAATCGCTTCACGAATAGCTTCACCCAACCGGCGAGAGGATTCTATACTGTGGACCGTACACAAAGCCGCAACAGACACCACTTTAAATTTCTTGTCTTCATTCATAAACCGCATTGGCACTAGCGTACCGTACTCAAGCGCTAATGAATCAACCTGATGGGAAAGAGTAAACACTCCCTTTTCTGTTGCAATATCGGCAATCAAATCACCCAGTTTGGAATTCCCCTCATATTCGTATGGTAGATCCTGAATAAAATGTGGAAACTCGTTACTGGTAAATAAACCTTCAAAGTGCGTATTGGCATTAATATGATAACCAGCATTGATTAGCCAGTGAGTATCCAGAACGACTACGGTATCCACCCCTTTCTCACGCGCTATCCGCGAAATCTCTTTATGTCCATCAATCGCGTGCTGACGCAAACCAAAAAGCTTACCCGGTTGTTCAGACATGATCATCGTAGGTACGTGTGTAATTTTTGCAGCAACAACAAGTTCGCCCATCTTGTGTATCTCCTTGCTTTTAGTAATAAAAGTCCCTTGATTCAATTCGCCGAACGGATTTATTACCTTATCATTCAATTTCAGTTCTCAGTGCTCACAAGCTTGTATTACTTTGCCAAGCTTTTAAGCTTCTCGTGTATATTATTTTTTTGTAATTCAGTGTCGGATGCAATTCAACCATTTCAAATCCGATGCTTAGATAGCGCTTATCAAATACAGGCTGTAGCCGCTCAGTGAATGCCGCAAATATGGTATCCCCCGCTTGCTTCAGTATCTCCATTGAGCGTCCGCTACCGACCTTGACCGTAAGGTGAATAAAACCGTTTTCCGGGTCACCCTCCGCAACACGAAAACTATCCGCTCGATAAGCTCGGCTGCGGATGCCCCCTAACGGAAATACACCTGTTGAAACTGCTGTTTCATTGAGCACTTTTAGTAGCTCTGGCAGATCCAACTCTGATTCAATATTGGCAGAATATTCCACAATAAAATGGGGCATAGTTTTTCCTTTGATATTGGCTAACACTGGAGTTTGTATTCATTCACGCCCTAATACAGGAACGCGATGGGTATCAAACGCGATACACACGTTTTTCGTTTCCATATAGAAATCGAAACTCCAATCACCACCGTCACGACCAATACCGGACATTTTCACACCACCAAATGGAGACGGTAGATTTCGGTTATTTTCAGAGTTAACCCAAACCATACCCGATTCAACACTGTGTGCCATACGCATTGAACGCCCTGTATTGCTTGTCCAGATGTACGCGGCCAAACCATAGTTTGTATCGTTGGCTATTGTGACCGCGTCTTCTTCGGTTTCAAATTCTATAGCCGTTAACACTGGACCAAAAATCTCTTCACGGGCGATACGCATCGTATTATCAGCGTTCGTAAATAGAGTTGGCGTTAGGTAGTTACCATTGCCGAGATCAGTAATACGTTTGCCACCCACAGCAACTGTCGCACCATCTTCTATGGCAGCATCAACGTAGCTGAGCACTTTTTCATAATGGGTTGTATGAACGAGAGGCCCCACTTCTGTTGCTGGATCAAGTGGATGCCCTACTTTTAGATTTTCAACTCGTGCCTTCAATGCGGCTAGGAATCTATCCTTAATACCAGTTTGAATCAGGAGACGGCTTGAACTTGTACAACGCTGACCATTTAAGCTATAAATCATAAAGACCACAGCATCGAGGGCTCGGTCAAAATCCGCATCATCAAAAACAATAACGGGGTTTTTACCACCTAATTCGAAATGTGCGCGCTTCAAAGTATCGGCGGCTTGTTTCTGAATCATAGAGCCCGTTACCGTTTCACCAACAAAGGCAATCGCCTTAATATCTGGATGCTGCGTCAGCTCTTTACCCGCAACTTCACCAAAGCCGTTGATCATGTTCCAAACGCCCGGAGGCAATCCAGCTTCGTCTGCGCACTCTGCCAAAATAGCGGCTGAAAGTGGGCTAAATTCAGCGGGTTTATGAACCACAGTACAACCCGACGCTAACGCAGGTGCTATCTTCCACGTAGAGAGCATGAACGGTGTATTCCAAGGAGTAATCACCCCCACTGGACCAATTGGCGATTTCACCGTGAAATTGGTGTGTTCTTCTTGTTGCAGTGCTAATCCGTTACGAGCTTCTGGCGCTTTGTCTGCAAAGAAACGAAAATTGGCGGCACCACGAACAGCGGCTTGGCGCATGAAACGAAGTGGCTGACCACAATCGGATGATTCAACCAAAGCGATCTCTTCCGCGCGCGCTTCTATCTTGTCGGCAAGTTTATGCAAAATCGTTTTACGTTTCGCTCCACTCATTGCAGCCCATTCTTTCTGAGCTTTAGCAGCAGCTTTACAAGCTGCATCAACATCAACAACGCTTGCCTTAACAACTTTACCTAGTGATTCGCCATTAACGGGAGAGCCGTTATCAAACGTTTCGCCTTCACTACCTAATGTCCACTCTCCGTTAATATAGTGGCCTAGCGTGTTCTGTTTGAAACGTGCGAGGTACGTTGCGGCTTTGTCTATATTATTTTTAAAATCCTGACTCATTATCTCGTCCCTTATTAATAGTGGTCGCCGTAGAATTCTTGCTCAGAAACCATGAGCGTTTCCAACGAACCTACTTTTTCAATCGAACAGACGACAATATCGCCCGGTTGCATATCTTTGAGACCCTTTGGCGTTCCCGTTGCGATCATATCTCCAGGTTGAAGCGTCATAATGGCGCTGAGATACTCAATTAAAAAAGGAACATCGAAGATCATGTCAGCAGTCGTTCCCTCTTGGGTCAACTCACCGTTTACTCGGGTTTCAAGTTTTAGGTTACTGATATCACCAACATCCTCTTTATCGATGATCCACGGGCCGATTGGACAGAGAGAGTCTCGGCTCTTAACGCGAAGGTTTGGACGATAGTAGTTTTCTAAATAATCTCGAATGGCAAAGTCATTGCACACGGTGTAACCCGCGACATAATCCATCGCATCTTCACGAGAGATATTCTTACCTTCTTTACCTATTACCGCGACCAACTCACACTCATAGTGCATAAATTCAATGTCATCTGGACGATACGATGGTTGCTTGTGTCCCGTCAGCGTATTGGCCCCTTTTATAAATACCAATGGTTCCGTTGGAGGAGCAAAAGCCAGCTCTGAAGCGTGGTCAGCATAATTTAAACCTAGCGCAAAAATAGTACCTGGATTTTCAACTGGGGATAGCCACTGAACTTGATTCTCTGAAAGTCTTTGACCTGACTCCGTTAGAATATCTCCCGCTTGATCCACGGTGACATTTAAGATCTCTTCTTGAAAGAGTATACGTGCTCTTTTCATTATGACTCTCCCTTCAAAGTATTATTAAGTTGCAACAAGTTACTCATAGTTGTGCTAACAATATCACCACTTTCAACAGCAATACGCTCACCAGGGAAACCAACCGCAATCACGTCTCCAACGTTTAACGTCATGATAGTAGATATGGAATGAATCAGCTGTTCGATACTACGATAGTGCTGAGAAACACTGAGCGAACTTTTCTGCTCGCCATTAACAGTGGTTGTAACAGTAAGGTCTGACAATGAAGCGATATCAGAAAGCGCGATGGGGCTTTGCGCGATGGGCGCTGAGCCGTCTAAACACTTACCTTTTATATCTGGGCGGTAGTAACTTTTTTCTGGCAAAGAGAAATCATGTACAAGAGTCAAGCCGCTTACATATTCCAATGCGTCGGCTTCACTCACACGGCAACACGTTTTTCCTATTACTACCGCTATGCTCGCACCAACAACCATTGAACCACCAACGTAGTCAACTGGAGCATCGTTCGATGACCATGTATTACGCGTTTTAAAATAGAGTACTGGTTGCGTCGGTGGTTTTACATATGGCTTTTCATTGAAGGTAGCATTGAGCGCGTCAAACTGTTTAGCATCATTGAGTGCTACGCAGACTAACTTCTCTTTTACTAACTGATTTAAATTCATTTGAAGTCCTTCTCTCATTATTTTAAGCAAACTAATATCCGCTAGAAGCGCTCGCTTTTTCTGCTTTCTGTTCTGGGTTCTTTACTTTCTTAACAAGCTGCTCCGCAGCTAAACGCAACAACAATGTATCTACACCAACGCCAACAAACTTGGTTCCGCTTGCTGCAAACTGCTGAGCTTTTTCAACATTGAGGCACAAAATACCCGAGGCTTTTCCACTCTTTCGAATGACGTCCATTCCCCACTGAATTTTTTCAACCACTTCTGGATGATCTGGGTTCCCTACATAACCCATCGCGCCAGACAGATCGGACGGACCAATAAAAACACCGTCTACGCCATCCACTTGAACTATCTCTTCTAAATTATCCATCGCTTCTAGGGTTTCTACTTGAACAATGAGGCAAATTTCATCATTGGCGTTTTGCAGATACTGAGGAACCTTATTCCATTTAGCAGCACGGGCCAGCGAACTCCCCATACCTCTAATTCCCTGAGGTGGATAACGCACAGCAGAAACCAATTCTTTTGCTTGTTCCGCCGTGTTCACCATTGGGATAAGTAAGGTTTGTGCCCCTACATCGAGCAGTTTCTTGATCTTGGCTACACTGCCTTCATCAGGGCGGACAATTGGTGAAACGTCATACGGTGTTATAGCTTGTAAATGATGCATTATCTCTTTCAGTTCGAAAGGAGCATGCTCACCATCAATAAGTAACCAATCAAAACCCGCACCTGAGCAGATCTCTGCACAACTCGTATCGGGTAAGCCTAACCAAAGACCCCACAATGTTTCGTCACCTTGCAGAGCGCGTTTAAATTTATTTATTGGTAACATCGACATGGAATATCTCTATACAAATTTAACGGAAATTCCGCCAAGAGGACCGAAATCGGCGTGTACAGTATCGCCAGCTTTAACAGGGACTGGACGAGTAAACGAACCCGATAAAATCACCTGACCTGGCTCTAAACCAATATCATGCGGTGCAAATCGTTTGCATACCCAACAGATACCATTCGCGGGATGCCCGAGTACACCAGCCGCTAATCCGGTTTCTTCTATTTGACCATTCAGATAGAGCATTGCCCCAGCCCAACGCATATCAAAATCCATCGGTTTAATTGGTCGACCTCCAATAACTATGCCCGCGTTAGCGGCATTATCAGCTATCGTGTCGTAAACCTTACGTGTATAGCCAGAGTCAGGGTCAGTGCGATGACAGCGAGCTGCTATCAGTTCTAAGGAAGGAATGATGTAATCTGTCGCATTCAGCACGTCGAAAATTGTGACATCTTCGCCTTTAAGTGGCGACTTTAATACGAAGGCGAGTTCTACTTCTATGCGGGGATCGAGAAAATCATCGGCCTTAATCTGTGCACCGTCAGCAAAAAACATGTTGTCTAACAATACGCCATAGTCGGGCTGATCAATGTTAACCGCCATCTGCATTGCTCGAGATGTCAACCCAATTTTATAGCCTTTGACCTGTGCGCCTTCGCTTATTTTACGTTCTACCCAAGCACTCTGAATTGCATAGGCATCTGCCATCGTCATCTCTGGGTGTTCGAGTGTCAGCGCAGGGATCTGATAACGCTCTTTTTCAGCGACATAGAGCTTGTCGGCTGCTGATTGTACTTGTTCTGAGGTAAGCATAAATTGACCTTCCTTTGCCAAAATCTTCTGTTTCTATAGGCTTTGTTAAATGACAACTTTAATTAACATGTTAACCATAATACTTAACATCTTAATTAAATACTAGACACTAAAAACCTTAAATTTCCCCCAATAGACGATGTGACTCTTAACCAATTGATAAATAGATATTTTCTTCACTTACCCCATTACAACTCGTTAACAAATATGAGCATTTGATCACAATTTTGTGACATTTGTGGTATTTGCGTACAATCGTTCTTTGTACCAAACCAGCTTGGCAATCAACACAAAATACTTATTTATCAATTCATTATATATCGGTGTTCTTTTACGAAAACCGTGAAAAGTGCAAGCGCTACTTTCTTTCGTCTATTTTAAATCGTCAATTTCAGGTAGAAACTTAACAATATATTAACCAGACGGGATAAAGAGAATGTCTAATCAACCATTATTTAGAGATGCAATGGCCAATCTAGCTGCTGCCGTTAACATTGTGACTACAGGCGGTGAAGCAGGGACAGTAGGCATTACAGCAACAGCTGTCTGTTCAATTACCGATACTCCCGCGACCATTATGGTGTGCGTAAATAAAAACAGCGCTTCAAACGAAATTATTAAGAACAATAAGAATCTCTGCATTAATGTGTGTGCATCGGAGCAACAACAAATGTCACTCGACTTTGCAGGTATGACAGAACTGACTATGGAAGAGCGATTCGCGAACCCTGCGTGGACTAAAAATGAAGCGGGTGTGCCGGTATTAAGTGACTGCCTAGCAAGTATAGAAGGTCATATTTCAGAAATATCTGAGATGGGTACACACACCGTTTTCTTTGTCAAAATAGACAACATCGCAGTAAATAAAGGTAAAGATGCATTGGTCTACTTTGCCCGTGAATTTAAAACCGTTGAATGTGCAAAAGATAAAGAGGTTATCGCTGCATAACACGCCTAATAAACCCATTTGAGCACCTTTTTAAACTTACAAGTTAACCATCATTGAACAATCTGGCGGTTAACTTGCTTTTTTATCACATAAAAAAATCCATTTGTTAGTCTTCCTAAGTACATCTCCCAAACTCATTAAACACTTTGATTGACATATAGTTTGATGATCAAATATAATTCTTGCAAAATATTTTGACTATCAAACTATATGAATCAACCTACACATTTACCGATAATACACACCCATCAATTTGGAGCTCACAACAATAAAGGTGAGAAGCGAACGTTTTACGTCCTTCTCCTCACTGTCACCGCTATGTTTGTTGAGATTATTTCCGGTAAAATTTTTGGATCGATGGCATTGCTAGCTGATGGTTGGCATATGGGAACTCATGCAGCAGCATTCTGCATTACGCTTTTTACCTATCGATACGCAAAGCGCCATGCACAAAATGAGAAATTCTCTTACGGGACAGGTAAGGTCAGCGTTCTAGGTGGATTTAGCAGTGCTATTGCACTAGGTATCGTGGCACTGATGATGTTTTCTGAATCAGTCATGCGACTGTTTGATCCGCAAGAGATCCACTTCAACGAAGCTATTCTCGTTGCTATTATTGGTTTACTTGTCAACTTTGTCAGTATGCTACTTCTGCATAATAATGATGACGAACATCATCACCATCATGGTCATGGTCATGGTCATGGTCATTCTCACGATCATCATGAACAAGGGCATCATCAAGATCACAACCTAAGAGCCGCTTATATGCATGTTCTAGCGGATACCCTTACCTCAGTTTTGGCAATTATCGCGCTAATTATCGGTAAGTACGTTGGCTGGCATTGGTTAGATGCGGTAATGGGTATGGTAGGCGCTATCGTAATCACTAAATGGGCTATCGGTCTTCTAAAACAAACTAGCCCAATTTTGCTCGATTCGACCATCGATCAGGAGTATAAAAATTCGGTAATCACCGCCATTGAACCCTATGCTGAAATTATCGATTTGCATATTTGGAAAGTAAGTGCTGACCACCACGCTGCTAGCGTGATATTAAAATCACAATCTAATAAAAGTGTTTCTGACTACAGGCAATTACTGAGCCAGTTTGATAAGATTCATCATCTTACTGTTGAACTGCATAGCGTTGAATCTGCATGAATGAACTCACTTCTCTTAATCAATTACTCACAGAATTTTATGACAAGATGTCCTCTTGGGAACAGTCTGTCGTAAAAGAAACGGGGTATTCTTTAGCTCAAGTGCATACAGTGGAAGTATTAGGCAGCCACGGTGCTATGCGAATGAAAGAGCTAGCAGAAAAACTCGCTATAACTACTGGGACACTAACGGTTCAAGTGGATAAGTTGGTAACATTAGAACTCATAGAACGTTGTCCGCATCCCCAAGACAGACGCGCAATTGTTGTGCGTCTCACCGATAAAGGAAATCTTCTGCATGAACAACATAATCAATTACATCTCAACCTCGTGCATGAACTCACAAGAGATATTGATCCTGCGGAGGGGAAAGTGTTGATCCAGTGTCTTGAGAAAATGAACCGCGAGTTTTGATCTTCTGCACATCAAGCGTATTGCTCGTATTATGTGTCTTTCTCTAATAGACTATTAATGTTAATTTTATAAATCTATTTTTTAGAGGCATTTCGAAAAAATTGATATCGTTGAAGAACATTAAACACCGATTTACCTTATTTTTGACATTGAGTGCATTTTTGCTCTCGGTGCTATCGATATCGCCTGTTTATTCTTCTGCCACAATCAAATCCACCCCAGCTATGCCTAGCGGACAAAATATGGCAATGAATCATGGCTGTCCTGAGCATCTCGTGATTTCGCATAACATAGCTTCTAACAACATAGATTTTAACAACATAGCTTCCATCGACGAGACGCCCAAAAATATGACGGCCCATAACGTGGATACTCACCACTATTCAAAAGAAAAGTGTTGTGACGATGAAGGTATCTCCCACTCTTGTTGTGGAGCGACTTGTTCAGGCTTATATTCAACGATCAATAGCCATAGTCTCCAAAATACGCCAATTAGTAAGTTAGCACCCATTCAATATATTAACCCTAATGCCAGCCCATCTTTACTCCAAGCGCCATTCCGTCCCCCTATTTCATAGCATTATCTTCGTCTAGATCGACAGTGCAATAAGCATGATTTCTCTTGGTTAATCCCATAGTTAGAAATAAGTCGTGCATACACTGTACTTCTGTCTATTTAGGCTTTCCCGATAAAAAATCAGGACTTAAACCCTTATATAAAAGTAAAACGAGAATGCTAATTCAATGAAATGGTTAACTAAATCGATAGTTTGTGGCGTCTGCTTAATTAGTGTTTCTGTACTCGCATCGAATGGAGAAACAGCTAACACAGTAACCCCTGATTCAACCGATATAGAGAAAGGCCAACACCTTTTCCGTACCGCAGGTGGATATGGATGCTCGACCTGCCATGGACTCTATGCGCAAGGTGGTGGAAATGCGGGTGGCAACATTCGTGGTAAAGGTTTAGAAGCTTTGAACCTCATATTGGAAAAGGAACCCACAATGGTCTTATTAGGGCCAACGCTCTCTGCTGATGATAGACGACGACTTTCCATCTATGTTACTGAACTTGGAAAGCTAAACCTCATTGAATGGACAATAGAGAATGGTGTAATACATCAAAATGGCAATATTGTCGCTCATAAAAGTAATCAGTTGGTTATCTTAAATAAGACATTTAACTTTATTGAATTTAACTTTCCCAAGGTAATTAGTCAGACAACAGTAACGATTAATCCATATGAGACCCTAGCGTTTCAATGGCATGCTGACGATAAACCGTTGGATTTAAAACAACCCAATTATGACGTTAAGATGCAAACAATTAACGAATTAAAGTAGGAATACTAAAATGAACAAATTATTACGATTCACCTTTATGTTGGCTGCATTACTGAGCTTTTCAGTACTCGCCAAGCCAACAATTGAACTATACAAATCACCCACATGTGGGTGTTGCTCTGAGTGGGCAGCCATTATGGAAGAAAAAGGGTATAAGGTTAATGTTCATCACAGCCGTGACTGGACATCTGTTAAGCAGGAGTTTGGCATGCCGGGTCAACTTACCTCATGCCACAGTGCGGTAATTGACGGCTATATGTTTGAAGGGCACGTACCAGAATCAGATATCGCAAAGCTACTAAAAGAGAGACCTACAGATATTTCCGGCCTTTCCGCACCGGGAATGCCTCAACACTCTCCGGGCATGGCAGCTCCGGGTGAAGAGTATAAAGACTTCAATGTTATCGCTTTTGATAAGCAAGGTAAGATGACACTTTATAGTAAATATTAATATCGATTAACGATGCACTCAGTCACATCTTAAAATATGCAACAATCTCTGTTTTTAAGGAGATTGTTGCATATTTAGCAATAGTGAATTGTCCATTCGATTCTATTTTTATGGCCACAAAAACCTTATTATCTAGGCGATGATTAATTCCTAGCCCCCTCCGAACAAGAGTGCTCACATGCTACGCAAAATAATAGATAACACCCTCCCCCTTACTTTTGGGGTTCTATCTATCATGTTGGTTCAACTTATAGACAGTATTTTTATCGGAAGATTAGGCATCGATGCGCTTACAGCTCAAGGACTTACCCTACCGTTTCACACTGTTATCATCGGAATCCAAGTTGGCATTGGCGTCGCCAGTACCAGCATAATATCCCAAGCTGTAGGCTCTAAAAATGCCGAGGCTGCCACTAAAACAGCAACAATTAGTATTATTGTGGGCGTGCTTATTTTGTCTCTGCTTAGTTTGCTATTGTGGTTGAAGCGTCCATTTTTTCTTTCTTTATTTGGCGATATAAACAATGGCGTGTCAGGCCAAGGTTCGATAACCACCTTATTGGATGACTATTGGTCTGTTTGGCTAGTTAGTGCCATCCTTGGCGCTTTGCTCTACTTTCTATCGGGAGTTTACCGAGCAAACGGTGAAACAAAAACACCAGGTTATTTTCTAATTCTTGCTAGCACTATCAATCTCATACTCGACCCGATTCTTATGTTTACGTTTGATATGGGGATTAGAGGAGCCGCACTCGCATCTTCTGTTTCGTTTGCTATCTGTATTCTCATTCTGGTTGCAAGGGTTAAGAAAAAACAGTGGTTCTGCCTTTCACTATTTGAACGTAAAACGTTCGTTTATAGCCGTGAATTGATGAAAATGGCAATACCAACGACAACTAACCAGATATTGCCCTCTGTAAGTGCGATGACCGTTACTTTTTTTATCGCACAACTCGGAACATCCAGTATCGCTTTTTGGACCCTTCTGAATCGTATGGAAATGTTTTCGTTAGTACTTGCTCTTTCTCTAACGATGTCGATTCCACCGATGGTCGGCAGGTATATTGGTGAAAAAAACACAACAAAAGTGGCTGAACTCGTCACAAGTGCCGCTCGTTTTGTCCTTGTCTATCATTTAATAATCGCCATTGTCGCAATGCTTTTCGCATCGCACTTATCAGGGGTGGTCACCGAAGACGTAGCATTAAAAACAACACTAACTTATGCTTTGTTGTTTGTTCCTCTTAGTTATGGGCCTTTAGGTTTATGTATGGTTATTGTGTCGGTATTTAATGCTTTATGCGAACCTCAAAAGGCATTAATTCTTTCTTCATTTCGTCTGTTTATCTTCTATATCCCAGCGACGATCATTGGAGTGGCACTTGGTAGTATTGAATCGGTTTTATGGGGTATTTTTATCGCAAACATCCTTGCTGGTACAACCGCTTGGTTTATGTTTTCACAACGAGTTCGCGATCTAAATACACCTACAGAATATTGCCCAAGCACCTAATTACTCGACACACCTTCTTCTCACTTAATGACACGGCCTATAAATGAATTGATACCTAATTAGAAAAAGAACGGTATCATATGTACCCTTATATTTTATCTTCAGGATCCTCTCTATGGATATGGCTACCCGCCTTGATCTTTTTATCGATGTTGTTCAGCATGGTTCGTTCGCCAAAGCGGCTGACTTACGTAATCTCGATCGCTCCGTACTCTCCAAACAGATTAAAAACCTAGAAGATGATTTAGGCATTCGGCTACTTAACCGTTCCACTCGGTCGCTATCTCTAACAGATGCGGGCGCTGAAATACTCAAACAGGCTGAGTCGGTGCGAGAGCTATTGGCAAATACACAAAGGCTTGCAGAGTCTTATCACTCGGAGCCAAAAGGCTTAATTAAAATAACGGGCCCCACTCCATTTGGTTATCTTTATCTAACCAAAGCGGTGAACTATTTCATGAAAAAATACCCTGACATTCATATCCGTCTATATTTAGATGACCTCCGCTCAGATATTATCGGGGAGCAGTATGATATTGCATTTCGTGTGGGAGCATTATCAGATTCAAATTTGATCGCCAAGAAACTCGCAGACAATCCACTTGCAATCTTAGCGTCTCAGTCGTTTATTGAAGAGTACGGTGAACCAAAAACACCCGAAGAATTAATGAAGCTTCCAGCCATTATTTATAATAATGGTGAATTCACTATGAATAAAATCGACTTTTGCTCAGCGCCTGGCTGTGGGGATATGCAAACTTACACAATGAAAGGTCGATACAAAGTCAATCAGGCTAAAGCGATACTCTCTGCGGCTCAAGACGGCATTGGTTATGCTGTTGTTCCCTTGTTTACTTTAGAAAAAAATATCAAAGAACTGGGGCTCATCCCCTTACTCACAAATTACAAGATGCCAAAAACCTCTGGTCATATTCATGCGGTATATCCCCATAGAAATCAGACACCCATCGTAAAATTGTTTATTGAAACGGTTCAAGAGATTATTGGGGAAACACCCATTTGGGAAAGCTACATCGATGACTATGCATCAATGTATAAATAGCCTTATTGTGGAGTATAAATCCATAGTGAATAGAATTAATGACCTCTTACAAAATGGCATAACGCGATTATAATGCGCGCTGATTTGCAAACAAGGGTACCAAACCCTTTTGATATCCTTGTTTCTATACCAAATCAAACACTGCTACTTCTTAAGATAATTATCTTACCTACCCACTCGGGTAGGTTTTTTTATACCGTTAAACAGCCGCAATCACTGAGATTTCCACAAGCAGTGCTTCTCTCGCCATTTTTGCCTGAACACACGCTCTAGCTGGAGCATGACCTTCTGGAACCCAACTGTCCCATACTTCATTCATTTGAGCAAAATCATTCATCGTGTTTAGGTATATCGTTGCTGACAACATTTTTTCTCTTGATGAGCCTACGCTTTCTAATAGCTCATCGACTTTTTCAAGCATTGTTTCCGTCTGTTCTTTAATGCCTTTAGTCGAATCTTTTGCAACTTGGCCACAGAAATAAACAGTGCCATTATGAATAACAGCTCGGCTCATTCGTTGTTTTGTCTCTTTTCTTTCAATCATGTTTTAACTCAGTTGTGGGTACGAGGGAAGGAAGACAGTGTAAGGAAAATAATCTAAAAGAAAAAGGCTTTGAGAAAAAACTCAAAGCCAAAAATAAGCACTGATATTCCATTAACGTTGCGTCAATACATCAAACTTGGCAACAGTAACGCGATTGCAGGGAACATGACAATAATGGCCAATCTAAGCATATCAGCCACCCAGAAAGGTAGAATACCTTTGAAGATAGTACCTGTACTGATGTCCTTAACTAATCCAGAAAGAACAAACACATTTAACCCTACTGGCGGTGTAATTAAACTAATTTCAGTTACCACTACAACGACAATACCAAACCAGATAGGGTCGAAACCAAGTTCCACGACAACAGGGAAGAAAATAGGTACGGTTAGCAACATCATAGACATACTTTCAAACACACAGCCTAAGATGATGTAAATCAGCAATATAATACCCATTGCCACCATTGGGGAAACATCACCAATTTGGATTAACTCTATTAGAGCTGTAGGCAAACCAGCCCGGTTAACAAAGTTGGACAATATTAAAGCACTAATAACTACAGCAAATAAGGAAGCCGATGTTTTAGCTGTATCAACAAGAATATCTCTTAATATGTCGTAGTTTAGCTTTCTACGATAAAGTGCTAAAAAGAAGGCACCTGAAGCCCCAATTCCCGCGGCTTCTGTCGGAGTAAAGACTCCAGCATAGATACCTCCCATAACTAAAACAAAAAGTAGAAGCGTAGAGAAAATACCTTTCAATGCGGTCAATCGCTCTTTCCAGTCGGAACGCTCTCCCGGAGGCGCACTTTCTGGAGAACGGAACACAACCCAACGAACCGTCAATAGGTAAAGCGATATACCTAACAACCCAGGTAAAAAACCTGCAGCAAACAACTCGCGTATGCTGCTTTCGGTCAATAGCCCGTAGATTACAAGCATGACACTTGGTGGTATCAATATCCCAAGTGTTCCACCAGCCGCTATTGAAGCTGCAGCGAGGCTATCGGAATAACCATATTTACGCATTGGTGGCATAGCGACTTTAGACATGGTTGCCGATGTCGCAAGGCTTGAACCACAAATTGCGGAAAAGCCACCACAAGCAAGAATAGTGGACATTGAAAGACCACCGCGACGATGCCCAACAAAAGCGTTACAAGCCCGGTAGAGTTCAGCCGATAGACCGGCTTTTGTGACAAAGTTCCCCATCAATATAAATAACGGTATAACCGATAAACCATAGTCTTGGCCGGTATCAATAATTCGACGAGCCGCCATCGACATAGCCGCTGTCCAGTTATAATCATTGATGTACCAAAAACCAATAAACCCGACAACACCCATTGCAAAAGCGAGAGGCAGCCTTAAAAACACCATAATAATGAGGATGGTAAAACCTACTATTGACTCAATCATTCGCTGCTACTCCTTTCTGATATCGGTGTTCCTGAGCGGAAGATTGGTAGTCTGGCTATATACACAATGGCATTCATAAAGGTAAGGAAGCCACCAGCAAACCCTGTAATTGAAATAAGATACGTAACGTACCCCAATGGGATTTCGAGTATCTCGGATACTTCTTCATATTCGAGGGAGCGGCCCGCTAACTTCCAATTCATCATAGCCACTAAAACCAATGACACTGCACAAATAAGGTTGATTACTGCTTGTCGTACGTCGACCCAACGGTCCGGAAAGTAAGCATCTAGCAAATCTACGCAGATATTTTCTTCCTTCCAAGACACGAGAGGGAAAGCCATAAAGACCATGACAGCAAGGAGAACTTCTATCATCTCTGTTGAGCCATCAATCGGTGAATTTAGAAAATAGCGTCCGAATACATCGACAAATGTAATACCCATCATAAGAAATAAGCTAAGTGCAGCAAGGGTCTCCAACCCTCGCCTTACAGCCATCGAAACATTTTCAGCTATCATAGTGATTACAAGCCTTTGTCAATTTGCTCTTGGTAATATTCGAATGCAGCAGGGCCATCAACCTTGCGTTTCTTCGCTGTTTTGTACCAGTCATCAATAATGCTTGTTGTCATACCTTTCACTTCAGCGACCAATTCTGGTGAAGCATCGGTAAATACATGTCCCCCTTCTTTAGCCTTGTTATAGGCATTCGCATCGTAATCGTCCATCATCTTTCCGAATAGACGTGAAAGCTTTTCTCCGGATACGGCTTTGATAGCCTCTTGGTCTTTCTTAGAGACACCTTCTAACGCGTCTCGATTCATAACAATCGCGAAGCTACCGCGATACAGACCACCAGGGAACATCAATGTATTGTTTGCCACTTCAGCAAGACGAAAGCTACTTAAAGCCTCAACTGGTAAGTAAGTACCCACAACCACACCTTGAGATAATGACTCATACACCTTTGTAGTAGAGATAAAGACTGGCGTAACTTCCATTCCTTTCGCAATAGTAGAGATAACACCACCCCCAACGCGGATTTTCTTACCTTTAACATCAGCAAGAGTTTCTACCTTTTCTTTCGTAATAAGCTGGCCAGGACCATGAACACCCATCGCCATTACTTCTACACCACGGTGTTCTTTTCCTTTCTTGAGGTATTTTTCATAGGTGTTCCAATAAGCTTTGGACGCTAACTCTGAGCTTACACCTTCTTTAAATGTTGGAATTTCTGGTAGTTGAGTTAACTTGAAACGACCGGCCTTATGTCCATGGAATATCCAAGTAACATCACCAATCCCATCAGTAACTACATCTATCTGAGATGGTGGTGGAGCCAAATCATATTCAATTTTTACACTGACACGACCTTCCGTAGCTTCTTCAATCCATTTGCCCCATGTAGGCCAAACCACTTTATTTATTCCATGATTCGGTGAAGCCCAAGAACTGATTTTTAGTATTTTCTCTGGCGCGGCATTAGCACCTGTTGAAGCGAGTAATAATAAGCCCGTGCTTACCAAAAGGGAGATTTTAGATTTGATCATGACACTTCCTTGTTTTACTTGTCGTCGTTATTTTATTTATAAACGTTATTCAAATATTACTAATTCGATACAACTAGATAACATATTAATAATCTATCAAAAGTCATTTAGTTAATATGTTAACAAGATCATATTTGTAACATTTATTTTACTTTTGCTCATTAGACCTTAGTCTATAACCAAGCCTTAAATAGTAGATAACCTATTAAAAAAGCTCTATTTTTATCAAATAAAGCTCTTTTTATTGAAGTCAATTACAGCCTTTTTCTGCTAAACCATGCTTGGATCAGGTTCTAGCCCCATCAATTCACGACCTAGAATTTGCGCACAAATATCATAATCCGTATAAGCGTGAGCACCTGTCATATGTGAATCACGGAAAAGACGTTGAGCTTCATTATCTAAGAACCAGCTCATGCCTCCCATCGCTTCAAATAGTCGATCAACAGCTTGTATGCACATCTTTACTGCGTAGGCTTGGTTGGTACGCCAATAAGTTAAGGTTTCTCGAGTCGGGTATTCTTTTCTTTCACCATGATCCTTATGGTCCTGCCACGTTTTTTCTAACATTGCACGAGCAGCGTAGACTTGGTGAGTCGATTCTGCTATTCGCATAAGAGCTGGCGTTGCAGTACCAGCATTCGCACCGGTATAGGCTCGAACACGATTTTTTGTCTTTTCTTTATAGGCGACTAACATACGCTCCGCTATCCCAAGACTAATAGCAGCAAATCCGCATGCAAAATAAGGACGGTAAGGTGTGTAAAAAATATCGCTTTCTGGATACAAACCAAAGCCCGCAGATTTACCTTCCATCATGCCTTTTGCCGTTTCGATTCGGTGCTCAGGAATAAATACATCTTTTAGAACCAATGTTTTCGTTCCACTTGATTTCATACCAGCGGCATACCAGTCATCAATAATTGTGTATTCATGTCTTGGTACCACACCAAAGCAGTAGACTTTGTTACCGTCCTCATCAAGTCGGTGGAATCCGAGGATAGCCCATTCGGCGTGATCGCATCCGCTGCTCCAACGCATGTCTCCGTTAAAAATGACACCGCCTTCTGTTTCTTCTGTTTTACCAAATGGTGCGATACTACTGCTTGCCGTTGCATCAGGATTATCTCCCCAAAATTCTTCTTGTGCTTTTTCAGAAAACATCGCCATTTGATGACTATGTGTAGCAAGTAGGCTTCCTCCCCAAGCTGTACCACCACACGCACCGGCAATAGCGGCGACGCAATCTGTAAATTCTGGAAGCGATATTTCAAGGCCACCATATTTTTTAGGCTGTAAAGCTCGAAAAAATTTAACCTCTCTGAGAAGACGAATGTTCTCTTCCGGTGGCGTGCGATCCATTTCTGCTTGAGCAGCATTAGCAGCGATTGTAGGCAGAATATTTTTAATTTGTTCTAATAATGGGTTTTCACGTTTCATGGTTACTTCCTTTTAATCTTGCAACTTGCCCAATACATTCCGCTTATGAGTCAAACAAATAATTTGGGCTTCTCAACGATTGTTATTATCATGTTAAGAAAATGGTTATAAAATGGATTAAGCATGACAACAATTGCACTTTTCACGGAAATTAATTAATATGTTAACTGTTTTACTGGAAATGTGATGTCAGACGTGAGATAGAGGGTTTATTCAACGAGATTGGGAGTGAAAGATGGCTGGAGAAATTCCTAACATCATTATCGGACAAGTTTACGATCAAAAGTACGCAGACGCTGAACTTCATTTTGAATACTTAGATAATCTTGCGAGTTTTTTCGGTCGAAATATGCCTGTCCATTATCACGACCGATTTTATCAAATACATATCGTGATGGAAGGGAATACACATGTTCATCTAGACGATAAACATTATTCTTTTAAAGGTATTACGCTCTTTTTTACTCCACCAGCCGTCCCTCACTCATTTGTCACTGAGTCCACATCTACCGGATATGTACTAACCATACAACAGCAACTCGTGTGGCGACTTTTAGATATGGAAAGTGGGGTAAATAATATTATGGTGGATCAGATGAGACCATTTTGTACTCGACTAGAAACAGATAATCCTATTTTGAATTTTTTATCCCACCTAAAAAGAGAAATGGATAATGGGGCCATAATGAAAGAAAGAGCAACCCAATCCATTTTACAGCTTGTACTTATCGAAGTAATGCGGCTTTCCAATAACTACAAAAGTGACACTCGAAACCGCAGCGTAGATGTGACTATTTTCCATAACTTTAATCATCTAGTAGAAAATCACTACCATCAACACTGGGCACTAAGCCAGTACGCCGAAAAATTGGGGATTTCAGTCTCACGACTTAACGATATCTGTCGTCGTGTCAGTGGGCTTTCCTCCAAAAAAATCATTATTGATAGACTAATGCAAGAAGCAAGACGACATTTACAATTTACCCCTAAAAGTGTCTCTGAAATTGGTTACGATCTGGGCTTTAGAGATCCGGCCTATTTTGCACGTTTTTTCAGAAAATATGCTCAAATGACGGCAACTGAGTATCGTAACCATATCCAAAAATCTGAAGTAAATCCAAGGTTGAACTAGAAAAACCATCTAAAGGAATAGAAAGGTACCATACATGACAAAATTTAAAGACTCCTTACCACTGCAGTTGATAAAAGCAAGGGATGTTACCCTTGATTACTTTCGTCCTGTTCTTTCTGAAAATGATTTAACCGTGCAACAGTGGCGTGTTATGAGAATTATTTTTGCCTATGGTGAGATAGATTTTACCACTCTCGCAAGTGACTCGTGCATATTAAGTCCAAGCCTAACAGGCGTGATCAATCGATTAGAAAAGCATGATTACGTGTGTAAAATCAAATCAGAAGTAGATCAAAGGCGAGTTAATATCCGTCTAACCGAAAAAGCGGAAGAGCTCGTCAAAAAAGTTCGTATTGATATAGATAAGCAATATGTATTATTAAAGGAAAAGTTCGGCGAAGAAAAATACAACCAGCTTGCTGAATTACTTGAAGAATTAATTGATCTTAGAGACAGTTAATCCAATACCGTCATGTAAAAAGGGCAGTGAAACAACCCGTCAAATAAGGTTATTTTACTGTTCTTTCTGCTTATATAACTCAAGCAAATCGATTGCCTTCTCCAGTTCAACATATTTAGTTATCAATCTGCATTCAAAATCATAACAACAACAAAAGCGTGACACCCATCTCACTTATCGCACATTTTTGCCGCTAACATTCACTTCATACACACAAATCTCTTCAACAGATTTAGTAATTGATAATTTAATATTTAATTTTTCACCCCTTTAATCGGAGAAATCGACATGGCAACCCCGCATATTAACGCTCAACCAGGTGACTTTGCAGAAACAGTATTAATGCCAGGAGATCCACTTCGCGCTAAATATATTGCTGAAACTTTTTTAGATGATGTAAAGCAGGTTTGTGACGTTCGCAACATGTTTGGTTACACAGGCACATATAAGGGTACAAAAGTATCGGTTATGGGTCATGGTATGGGTATCCCTTCTTGTTGCATCTATGTACATGAACTGATTGCAGAATACGGTGTGAAAAATGTAATTCGTGTCGGTAGCTGTGGCGCAGTTCGTGACGACGTAAAATTAATGGACGTTGTGATTGGTATGGGTGCATCAACAGATTCTAAAGTAAACCGAATCCGTTTTAACGACCACGATTTCGCAGCCATCGCTGATTTTGGTCTACTTGAAGAAGCCGTTAAACAAGCTCGTATTCAAGACGTTCCTGTAAAAGTAGGAAACGTATTCTCTGCTGATCTCTTCTATACACCAGAAGCCGATATTTTCGAAAAAATGGAAAAGTTAGGGATCTTAGGTGTAGATATGGAAGCAGCGGGAATCTACGGCGTTGCTGCAGATCTTAACGCTAAAGCACTTACGATTCTTACAGTGTCTGACCACATTATCCGTGGAGAGAAGCTAAGCTCTGAAGACCGTCAAAAATCCTTTAACGATATGATGACAGTTGCACTAGAAACAGCAATTAATCTTTAATTTTTTGG
This sequence comes from Vibrio algarum, assembly GCF_028204155.1. Classification (NCBI taxonomy): domain Bacteria; kingdom Pseudomonadati; phylum Pseudomonadota; class Gammaproteobacteria; order Vibrionales; family Vibrionaceae; genus Vibrio; species Vibrio algarum. The sequence goes on from NZ_JAQLOI010000003.1 coordinate 799,212, forward strand.
CTGTCAGTGTTAACTGACAGCCGCAGTATTTCCTGAGGGGGCGATCGTGTCAAACGGCAAACTACCCACGGGCGCAGATGGTTTACAGCTCAACTTTTGTAAAACATTGGCGTGTGATAACTTTGGATTGAGTGATGCAGAGCGGTATGTTCTGCAGCACGTAAACCCTAAGCGTCCAACGATGGTTTGTCGAGAGTGTGGTGCTTTCCCCCTTACTTAACAATCAAGAAGTTCTCAATGAACTTAAACGCCTACGCCAAGTTCATAGCGATGGGCTTCCGGCTTGTCGTAGCAAAGAATGTAATAATTTTGGGCTTTCTGTTCATACCCATAAAAACCTTTATCACGCTTTTGGGTACAGTGGCGATCGACAACGTTACCGCTGTAAAGAGTGCCAATCAACCTTTGTAGATAAATGGTCCGGCGCTAACAACAAGCTTCAATTTCAAGAAAACCTTCTTGCCCTTCTGTTTATGAGTTTCTCTGTTAGAGAAGTATGCCGAAAACTGAAAATTAACCCGAAAACGTTCTATGACCACGTTGATCATATTGCGAGTCGATGTCGTCGTAAACTTGCCATGTTCGATGCCCGCTGGGTCAATCATGAAGAGCACTACCACCTAGCTTCACACTTTATGCCACTGCAACCAAAGAGTAATAATGCTGTATTGTGGTTTGCAACCGGAGAAGCCCAGTCTGGCTACATTCTCTCTCAGCACATTAACTATTCAGCCGACGAAGAACCTAGCGGCCCGATTGATCATGACCCCTATAGCGCTTCGGCTCGTTTTGTATCTCGAGATTATCTATCTGAGGCCAATATCGATATTAAAGTAAAATCTCGCGACTTACGAGAACGTATTGATGAAAAATATCAGGTAATTCTTGCGAGAGGAAATGTCGAAGATCCTATGGGTAACATGACACATTTCGACTATCCCTCTAAAGGAGCTCTAATTCGTGCACCTTATACTTCATATGCGCATTTTATGCAGATTTTCGAAATGTGTAATAATGAAAAACGCATGTCGATTTATCTCCCTCAAGACCCAGTACTTCGTTCAGCAGCTTTGACCCTTTGTTTACCAAGAATCAAACGTCAAAATGTTGACCTTATGTATGTAGAAGAGGACCCAAACTGGGATTCAAGCCAAGTTCCTGAGAAAATTGATATCATTCATATGGGCTGGTGGAAAGATAGATGGGCAATGTCATTCCAAGAGAACGCAAGCAAAGGTATTTGTTATTTAGCCGGAGATAACCCTTCCACTGATTACTGGCTACCAAGAGCCAGTATACGAAATACTCAGTTCTATCAGGAGCGATTCCAGACACTTTTTGCTAGCTTTATTAACGAGCCGCGTAGAAAACTAAGACCAGCGGGTATTTTGCCTATGTTAGATATATTCCGAGCATGGCATAATTTATGCTACCAAGATAAAGATGGAAGGACACCAGCTCAAAGACTTGGATTAACTGATCATCCACTGACTTTAAAGCAGCTACTATCCTAACGAATTATTCGTATACTCTATAATCGTACTGCTAGATTGTGAGTTAGAGCTGATTTTTATAGAAATGCGAATCGTTTATTATGTTTTAATTAGTGATTAGTAAGAAAGTATTCATATAATGAGTACGTTTATGTAATTAACATCATGGACTTAGCCTTGGATAAAGCTCACGCCGTTCTAGAAAATGAAATCGAACAACTCTCTTCACGTATTGAAGCAGAGCCAGAGGTTGTTTTGCAATTAGCAAAACAGTCCTTAGCAAGAGCTGATCATATTTTGTACCCTGAAGGGGGTATCAAGACCGCTATTCTCATTTCTCGATGCTACTGGTACTTGATGGATTACACTCAGGGCTTAAAGGCAATTAAAGACGCTCACGCAAGACTGAACCGATTAGATACCGACCTATACCTACCTGAAATTTTACACGTACATGCTTTACAGTTCTGGGGCCAAGCCAAATACTATTCCGCACAGCAATTTTGGATTAACGCATTAGAACAAGCTGCGCTTGTTGGTGAAACCATTATTGAGATAGAGAGCTTGATTGGCCTTGGCAATGTTTGGCGTGTAACCAATGAACATAAATTGGCAATGTCGACACACTCACTTGCCGTTAACGTGGCAAATAATGCCCGCATAGACTGGCTAGAAGGCAAAGCAAGAATTTTACTCGCGAGAGACTTTTACCTACTCAACAATTATATCGAGATGTTGTCTGTCCTCGATGCAGCAGAAGAAGTACTAAAGCATAATAGCAATGCAACTTGGAAAGCCGAAATCTGGGAATATCGCGGATTAGCATTACTTGGATTAGAAAGAGTTAAAAACGCAGAAGAAGCAACGCTAAAAGCCTATGATCTTGCGATGAAACATAATCTCTACTGGTTACAAACTCAAGCCTACATTAACCGTGCTAGACTCGAACTTATTCGCAATGATCTCAGTTACGCCAAACAATTATTAGCTAATGCAGAAAAAGCAGCAAAAAAATTCCAAGACGGTGATTTATTAGCTCAAATTTGCTTTCAGCAATCTGCGGTTTCAGAAAAACAAGGGGACTTCCAAGACGCCTTAGAGTCCTTCCAAAAATATAGACAATATTCTGTCAAATTGTTAAAAGATCAGACCAACCGACTTGGTATGGATAAAGCTCGAGCATCCAAAAGGCAACTTGATAATCGCGCCCGAAAATTAATAAATAGAATTAGGCGTCAGGTAGAGTTCCATCATGGTGAAAGAGGCTATTCCAATTTAGTTTCTGAAACGTATTGGTGGGAACAAATGGTCTTGTTTAAGAGTGAATTAAAAGCCTCAACTCACGCTGTGATTCTAATACAGCATGAAGATTCCGCATACCTTGAAGTGTGTATTGAATTAGCTCAATGCTTATGTAATCGAGAGGACCTAATATCCCGATTAAGTGAAGATAGAATCGGTATGTTAGTGGCGGAAAAAGGAGAGCAAGCAGAAGCTCTTTTCCACTTCATCCTTCAAACTCTTAATGACTACCCTTGGGATCGACGTGGGTTAACGGGCCACATACCTGTCGCCGTCTTACACAACATACTCTCTTTCCCATTCACGTTAGAGCAACTTGAAGAGCAAGAACAAGAACAAATGGATAAACAAAATGGATAAACTTCTCAGTAAAGTATCAGATGCTGGTTTAGATCCTTCTTCTGTTACCGGAGAAGAGGCCATTATTTTCTGGGATCACGTTCGAAATCATGTTGCGTCATCTCAAAATGAAAAAGCACACTGTTTCCTCATAAGTGCTGAATACCGTAGCTTACTCAATCAACACAGACAAAGTATATCAGAGCTGAAAAATGCGTTAGATCTTTTAACTCTCCCTAACGACGTGGAAGAAATCATCACAATAAAAACCAGCTTGAGCGAAAGGCTTGTTAACGCGGGTTTATATGATGAAGCGCTCAAGGAGTTTGTCGATCTTTCCTCTCTTGCCGTCGAATACAGTTCGATCGATGAATATGCTATAGCCGTTCTTGGAATGGGTAATCTCTGTGATGCTTACGGTGATCACGCAAAGGCTTATCGCTATTATCAGAAAATTGACAGTATTGATCATGCTATAAGTAGTCGCTCATTAAGGCTGCGCTGTAAAATCAATATGGTCGCAACCCTTATATCACTCAATCGTATTACTACAGCAAATGACCTGCTAAAAGAGTGTGAAGAGCTCAGTATTTTAGTCAGTGATAAGAATCTCGCCGGACAGATCATTCTTTATCAGGCTAAACTTCTTAGCCGACGAAAAGAACACCATCAAGCTTTAGCAAAATTGGCCCAAGCACAATACTTGATCCATCGTTCAACATCTCACTGGTTAGCAAATATGCTACGCCTCGAACAAGCTCACAACCTAACGGAATTAGGCAAGACCGACTACGCAAGTATTATTCTTAAAAGTACAACGAAGAAAATACAGCAAACTTCCTCACCTTTATTGTTGCAACAATTTTATGATTCGATGAGCCATGTTTTTCGTAACCAAGGTCAATTTCAAAAAGCACTCACTTTTGAGAAAATGGGTTATCGAGTATCGACAGATTTAATCAAAAGTATTCCCATTACTGAACTGGGTTCTCATCAACTACGTCGATTGTCTCGTTTTGAGTTACAGTTAAAACTCATCATGTCAGAACAAGAAAACAAAGAACTCAAAGAAACCACGGAAAGCCAAAAAGATGCGGTTGCAAAACTTCAACAAGATGTATTTACCGATCCTTTAACCGGGCTGCATAATCGCCGTTGGTTAGACGTAAAGCTTAAAGATTTACTATTGCACGACACATCCTTTGCATTTTTGGTTATTGATATAGACCATTTCAAATCAATCAACGATGAACTAAGTCATTTAGTTGGCGATAAAGCCATTGTATGTGTTTCCGCTGAGCTTAAGTCTCACTTTAGGTTTAAAGGAGCTTCTTGTGTCCGTTTTGGTGGCGAAGAGTTTCTCGTTATCTTAGAACAATCCACTATCGAGCGAGCAGAGATGCATGCGGAACATTATCGCGAACATATCTACTCGTATGGTTGGAGTTCAATTCTAGGTGAAAGAGGGTTAACCGTCAGTATTGGGATTACTCTTCACCGTGATGGCGAAAATACTCAAAGAACATTTTATCGAGCTGATAAAGCGTTATACCGAGCAAAAGCGAATGGCAGAAACCAAGTCTGTATTGAAGACTAAGCACATCATTTCATCACAAAAAGAAAAGCGATATTCCAAATAATGCCCCTATCGTACCAATAACATTTTTCTTGGTTATTGGTTCACCATTCCAAGCATAAATTACCAAAATAAATAGCGGACTTGTGGCAATTAAGGTTTGGGCAATGGCTGGATTAGCATTTTTTAGTGCTACCTGTTGCAACCATAAGGCCAAAAATGTGCCAACAATTATCGCCAGTACTAACCACCTTCTATCTTTGCTTTTAAGTTGTTTCAATTTACTCCACATGGAAGCAATTGGTCGCTTCTCAATAAAAACGACCACAGCAAAAACAACCAAAACACCAATACTCAAGCGGATGAGCGCGCCAAGTAAAGGTGGGACATCTCCAGCAACCAATGCGTAGTGAGAAATAACCACACCAGTCGCCTGACAGATACTTGCAAGTAAGCCAAAGCCAATACCTGACAATGAGTTTGGCTGACTATTATCATTGGGTTGAAACACAACATACGTAACCGCAATAGTGGTCACAACCACCCCTATCCAACTCTGGCTACTCAATGCACTACCAAGCACTAAAAGAGCCAATATCCCAGATAAAGGTGGCGCAAGTGATTCCAGCAAGAGCGTTTTGTTAGCACCAATTCGTTTCAAAGCGGAAAAATAGGCGCTATCACCTATCGCAATACCTATAATCCCTGAAATAGCTAGAATCCAAAAATGTGAAGGACTCAATACCAAAGTAGGTAGAGGCAAAGTAGGAAGAACAAACAACATCATTGTTGAGGCCACCACACCTTTGACAATATTCATCTGCATGGCACTAAATTTGTGACTAAATTGGCTATAGACCCACGTTGCCACCGCCCATGCCAATGCAGCAGAAATGGCCGCAATTTCTCCTAAATATTGCAAATGAACTTCCTGTTTTATTCAGTTAAATCAAGCATCAATATCACATAACATTTCCATAATAACTATAATTATTGTTGTTTTCTCTGTTAGACTATGAAATAAACAAATACATAACTTCTATAGCACAGTATTAACAAATACAAGGAATAGCCAATGCTAGAGTATGTGGCACTAATAATACTGGTATGTGTGGTTCTGATAATTTTTTACGGAGTTATCGTTATCCACGATATACCTTACGAAATAGCTAAAAAGAGAAACCACCCACACCAAGATGCGATTCATGTTTCGGGTTGGGTTAGTTTATTTACATTGCATGTACTTTGGCCATTTTTATGGATATGGGCAACGTTATGGAGAGATGATCGAGGTTGGGGGTTTACCAAGCTTGCCGAAGAGCAAAACGATCTGGAGCATAAAATAGACCAATTAACCGATCAAATCACCACACTTCAAAAAGAAGTCAGCCAGTTAAAATATGAACGTTCCAGCAGCAAGGCTGAACAACCGATAGAGACAGCTGTTCAAGGAAAACAGGACACGAATGAGGAGCAGCCAAACTAATGGAAACTCTACTTATACTGACTTATACCGCGTTCTGTATTGCGATTTTTAAGATATTCAATATCCCTAAGAATAAATGGACTATTCCCACCGCCGTGTTGGGCGGAGTTGTTATTGTCGGCTCACTTGTTCTCGCAATGAACTACAACCACCCATACACCTCAACGGGTGGACAAGTCTTTAGCACTACACCGATCGTGCCAAGCGTGCGAGGCAAGGTTATCGAAGTAAACATTGAGCCAAATGAACCACTTAAAAAAGGGGATATTCTTTTCAAAATAGACCCTACCCCTTTTGAAGCTGACGTTATCAACAAACTCGCTCAATTAGCAGCAGCAGAACAAAACGTATTGCAACTTGAGTCCATTTATCGTGGTGCCCAGGCATCAAGCCTTCAAGCTGAAGCACAGCGTGACAAACTCGATAGAGAATACAAGAGGTACAACGCTGGCTATAAGAAAGGAGCATTCACCGCTCAACAGGTTGATACTCGTCGCCAGTCCTATTTAGCCGCAGAAGCCGCCTTGTTAGCCGCCAAAGCCAACGAGAACCAAACAAAACTTGCCTTTGAATCACAAATCAATGGAGAGAATACCAGCGTAGCAAGGGCTAAAGCCGAATTAGAACAGTCTCAATTCAAACTTGACGAAACCGTCGTACACGCCCCAACAGATGGTTATGTGTCACAACTGGCATTGAGACCTGGAATGATGGCAGTACCACTGCCATTGGCTCCTGTAATGACGTTTGTTCATTCAGAAGAAAAATATTATGTAGGTGCATTTAGACAGAATGCTTCGCAACGTTTAAAACCAGGCTATGAGGCAGATTTTATCTTTCGCGCCTTACCGGGCAAAGTTTTCCAAGGTGAAGTAGTCGAAATGTTACCAGCCATAGCTGAGGGACAATATCAGGCTCGTGGTTCATTACTGGGTAGTAACGCCTTAAGTACGAATGGTCGATTGATGGTTAAACTGAAAATACATGACGACCTATCTGAATTTAATCTGCCGCTTGGTAGCGCTGCTGAAATAGCCGTCTATTCAGAACACTTAGAACATGTTTCACTCATGCGTAAGATATTAATTCGCATGAAAAGTTGGCAAAACTATTTATACCTAGACCATTAAGCCTCTTTCCAAAACCCTAATTACTAAAAACCGCTTATAAAAGCGGTTTTTACTTAATGACTGCGAAAAGAGAGCTCAAAAATAATGTCTATTCTCTAAAATGAGTAAACAAAATAGCTTAGGTAGCAAAGCAGCCATTCATTTGTTGCTCTTTTTTTGAATTTATTAGTAATCAAACAGGAAACTATCGAATAAATTCGCTAACATTAGGACTAACGACAACAAATATAACTATTGCGAATTAGTTTGGTTAACGAATGACTAAAGAAGACTTCCAAAAAGCGGCCGAAATACTGAGAACAGCAGTACCTTTAATGATCAAACATCAGGTACCAACGACGCCACCAAACTATGCTCTGTGGTATACCTATGTCGAAAAAACTCAACCACAGCTTAATAGTGAACTGGATGAGATCATCGCTGAGTACGGTATATGTCTTCCTAGTCATAATGAAGATCTTTACAGGACGTATATCGCTGGTAAAACAGAATCCGATATACACGAACTAAGATCCAATTTAGAAATTCTAGTTAACGAAATATTTCTATCGATGAAGGACACCCTCGCTGACACGAGCTCATTTGAAAAATCGATCGAAAAAAGCTTTTCAAGCCTAGAAAAGGTTGAAAATGGCGGTGTCACCTTTGATGAACTTCTTTCACTCGTTAGAAGTTTCGTCAGTGAAGCGCAATCGATACGATCATCTACCAGCTACTTCAATGAGCAGCTTAATACGGCAAGCTCTGAAATATCTAACCTGAGAGAAAAATTAGAAAAAGTTCAACGAGATGCCCTTCACGATAGTCTTTCAGGGCTACTCAACAGAGGTGCTTTTGATAAAGACATTTCTACTTATTGTTCTTCGGAACAATCGTACCCTCTGTGTTTAGTCTTAGTTGATATTGATAGCTTTAAAAGTTTAAACGATGACTACGGGCACGTATTTGGAGATATGGTCATTAAGGCTATTGCCAAGCGTCTACAGTCTAGCTGTAGAGACGGTATCGCAGCTTATCGCTATGGTGGCGAAGAGTTTGCTCTACTTATACCCAATAAACCACTTAGAATCGCCAGACAATTTGCGGAAACGGTTCGTCGCTCAATAGAAAAAATAACCGTTAAAGATAAACGCTCTGGTAAGCAAGTTAAAAATATTTCTGCTTCTTTTGGTGTCGCTCAGTTTGAAGAGGGCGAAAGCCCTATATCATTGATAGATAATGCTGATCAGCAGCTCTATAAAGCGAAGAGCTTGGGTAAAAATAGAGTTATGCCAATCTAAGCTCAGTTAGACGACAGAAACTACCTTATTAAAAGAGCTTATAAATGGCTCTTTTTTTGTCTTAGTTTATCAGCATACATGTTGATATCGGCAGCATGTAGTAGTTCATCAATATCAGAATCTGAATTAAGATTAATTGTATAACCGATACTCGCCTCTGGTGTAATGGTATCTTCTCCAGCTTTGATAGGTCTTCTTCTCAATTCCGTTTTCAATATCTGAATCACTCTTTTAATGCGATCGCCTTCCGTCAGGTTAAACAAAAGTATCAAAAATTCATCACCACCAACTCTAGCAACAATCCCCTCATTTTTAATCACGTTTGTGACGGTTTTAGCTACAGAAATCAATAACTCATCACCCACCGCATGCCCATATGTATCATTGATCGATTTAAAATTATTCAAATCTAAGTTCAATAAAGAAAACCGCCTATCTTTGGCATTTGACTCCTGCATCTTTTGCTCAAGGGAGTGGATGAAAAAGCGACGATTAGGTAGCTTAGTCAATTCGTCCTGTAGTGAGTTAGCATGTGCAATTCGATACAAATAATAGATTACAGAAAATAAGATAATGATGATAACAAGTGTGGGGTAACCTATTAATCTAGCTGAATATAACTGATACCACGGTAATGTTTGACTTAAACCGTCACGAGATACGGCCATATACCAACTGCCAGATATTAAATTAACCGAATCAAAAGCGATAACATTATCAAAAACCGCTGAGTCACCATAAAATACCTCACCACTCTTTCCACTCGCATCCACACCTCGCATCGCAAATTGATATTTTTTCTCCACTTGGCTAACGCCAGAATTAGCAAAGAGACTATTAACATCGAGGACTACACTACAGCTTCCCCAGTATTTTGTATTATATGGCGGGTCGATAAATATTGGATTCCGAGCAATAAGACCTAGTCCTCCCTGCACTAACTTAATTGGGCCATCTAGATATATCGACTTACTCTCTCGAGATAACTGAATTGTTCTCCACTGATTAGGAACCGTTCTAAAATCCAGCCCTAATGCTTGTTCGTTCCCCTTTAGTGGATAGACAAACTCAATAATGTCATTTGGGGCAATCCCTATGTTTCTCAAGTTTTTTGACTTACTAAACAGTTTTTCAGCGATCAACTTCCACTGCAAAGCAGTCGAGTCGGGGTTAACACTTACTAACGTCGCGAGACTATTGGCATAGTAGATATCAGAATAAATTTGAGCTTCTAGATTAGAGCGAATCACCGCGAGATCTTGTTGAGCTTCATTTTTCAATTTATCGTTTTGAGACTCAAGAAGGTGATTTTGTAGAAATTCTGTCACTAGAATAGTAGCAAGGCTAATCGCCGATATAAGTGCAAACGCCGGAATACGGAAATCTGATAGGTACTTCATTCTTATCGGCCTTTCCTTTCTACGTTATGGAGTCAATGGCGCTCTCTTGCAAAATCGAGTCTGACTGTAATTTGAACCGTATACAATGTTGGTATTGTAACGTTAGTATTTGGCTTCTTAAAGAATGTATTACCACCTTTCATTCAAAATGTGAATCATTCCCATCTAGTATTGAGGCTATTCCAAAGACACATGACTAATAAACGAAGGGATTAACATCACAAATTGCACCATTAATCAGAAACTATTTCTTTTTATTCCTGCAAGTTAGCAGATTATCTCCAGAAGATTCTATTTCATTGTCTAAACTAAAATTAATATTTTTTATGGTGGAGTCCGTTAGCCTTATGAAACTAAAGCCAATATCACTTTTTATTTTCTTTTATGTCATTTCACTTTCAGCCAGCGCATCAGAATCAACAGGGCTTGTTATTGAGGGCTTAACTACATCGACAATAGGTTATGCCTCCTTGATTATATTTGCCTTAGCTTACAGCCTTGTGATGGCTGAGGAATACCTGCAACTGAGAAAGTCTAAACCAGTGCTATTAGCTGCAGGTTTAATCTGGATAATGATTGGTTATGTATACCAACAGCAAGGCCAAATAGAGGTAGCCCAACAAGCTATAGAGCATAACTTGTTAGAATATGCAGAACTGCTGCTATTTTTGTTGGTGGCAATGACCTACATCAGTGCTATGGAAGAAAGGCGACTATTTGACGTACTGAGATCATGGATGGTAGGGAAAGGCTTTAATCTGAGAACGCTTTTCTGGCTTACCGGTATCCTGTCATTTTTCATCTCTCCTATTGCGGATAATTTAACAACGGCTCTATTAATGTGTGCTGTAGTGATGAAGGTGGGGGGCAATAACACTAAGTTTATTAATATCGCTTGCATAAATATTGTGATAGCCGCAAACGCAGGAGGCGCGTTTAGCCCATTCGGTGACATCACAACGTTAATGGTCTGGCAGACGGGACAAGTCTCATTCTCGCAGTTTTTAGTACTGTTCATACCTTCCGTTGCAAACTATTTAGTTCCTGCGGTAGTTATGTCATTTTTTGTCCCAAAAGAGCAACCTGAATCCATTCATGAGTACGTCGAATTGAAGCGGGGTGCAAAGCGAATTGTGGGTTTATTCTTACTCACTATATTAACTGCTGTCGCATTTCATGGATTCCTCCACTTTCCCCCAGTCATAGGCATGATGATGGGCCTAGCGTATTTACAATTTTTTGGTTTTTTCCTACGCAAAACACTACCGGCTTCAATTGCCCGAAAAAGAGCAAAAGCGGTTGCAGCACATGATGAAGCTGCACTGAAAAGGTTAGGCTCAATCATTCCATTTGATGTCTTCAGGCGCGTTTCACATGCGGAGTGGGACACACTTTTATTCTTTTATGGGGTAGTCATGTGCGTTGGAGGATTGAGTTTACTCGGCTATTTGGGGGTAGTCTCAGAAATCATGTATACACAATGGGATCCTATCTGGGCCAACGTGGCGGTTGGGGTTCTTTCAGCTGTAGTTGATAACATTCCAGTTATGTTCGCGGTTCTGACTATGGAACCCGAAATGTCGTTAGGAAACTGGTTGCTAGTTACACTTACAGCGGGTGTTGGTGGCAGTTTACTATCAATAGGCTCCGCTGCAGGCGTAGCTTTAATGGGAGCTGCTCACGGAAAATACACCTTTTTTGGTCACTTAAAATGGACGCCTGTAATCGCTGTGGGATATGCGGTAAGTATCGCTTTACACTTGTTAATCAATCAATCCAGTTTTTAAAACAAAGGGTTTAGGTAGTAAGGAAGCGCTTACTACCTAAGTTTTTATTTGCTTAGCGTCGCTACTTTTTTCAAAAAGCTATCTCTTAAATGTTCCTGATCATATTCTAGGTGGTAGGTATTATGAAAACCCACCTTGAGTTCAACCCCATTGCCGCGTATGAATACGTTATAACCATCGTAATCTGAATATGCCTCTAGACCCTCATAAATTTTTCCGAACTCAGTCGGAGTACCATTTTCCATCACCATTTCGTAAGCACGTAATACTCTGCTAGGATCCAGTTCATTTTTCATAATAAACGCCCTATTTAAAATACAATACACACAATAAGTATGGGTAGCAGTTGAATAGTTTTCCAATAAGTATGCTTTTTTTAACAAAATACTTAGTATAGCGAACAGAAGGTAAGTTAATTCATAACGTTATAAAATTGTGTTAGGTTTTAGAACATGCAGCCCGTATGCCCAGCGATTCTTTAGGAAAGATTTATTATGCAAGAGAAGCTCTCAACGACCAACTTAGCCAAAAAGAATGACGTAGATTCAAAAGTGCTGTTTTCTGAGTTAAATCAGTATGGATACATCGTAAGACACGATAACAAATGGGTCTTAACTAATTTAGGTATCAGCTATGGTGGTGAATACGTTACACACTCAGAATATGGCCAATTTATTGTCTGGCCTAACAATTTAGTTGTTGATAAAACCTTAAGCAATAAAACGCGATTTACCGCCACTCAAATTGGCGACAAAGTTGGATTAAATGCCAAGAAAATTAACCAAATTTTGAACGAACTTGGTTGGATAGATAAAGTATCTAACGGTTGGCAACTATCAGAACTTGGATTAAAAGCAGGCGGAGAGCAACGCGAAGATAAAAATAATCGTAGTTTGTATACCTTATGGCACAGTATCGTACTGAAAAACCGCAATTTTAAAAATTCCATTCAAGAGTTTTTAGGTACAGATGCTGATTCCCTTTCAACAGATAAATCATTTTCAAGCTTCAAGCAAAAATTTGACGCGAAACATCGTACCTCTGATGGACACTACGTTCGCTCTAAAGGAGAACTGATTATTGATAATTGGCTATACATGGCTGGGCTAGTCCACGCGTATGAGCGTAAACTTCCAATAGAAGAAGAAGTCTACAGCAACTTTTACCTTCCTAGTGGCAAGGTATACATTCAATTTTGGGGAAGTGATGCTGGACCAGTCGATACAGTGACAAAACAGGCCAAACGCCGTGTTTATGTTGATCATGGTTTCAATTTAATAGAGATCGAAAGCGATGAAATTGAAAAATTGGATCAACTACTTGCTCATTCTTTAAGAAAATTTGGCATCAAAGCCCATTAAAGCAGTACCAAGGCAATATAGTTATTTGGTGATTTTTCTTTCTTATTCGTAACAAAAAGCATAACCCAGCAAAAAATACGTTTTGTTTTAATTCAACTAAAAAGAAGCGCTTAGAGCGCTCCTTTTTATAGTTTAAGTTGTAAAAAACTAAAACTCCTTAGGTGCAAACCCAGTAACCACTTCGAGTCTCAGCTCTTTACCAATTTTTGTCAAAGGATGTACAACAACTATCCCTTTAACCTTCTTTTTGAGTTGACCTAAGTCAGCTTGCTCTTCTTTAGACAATTCACGTTGAAATGGCATATCAAGTAAGATCTTACGTTCTTTGTTTAGATCATAACTTTCTTTATGTTTTAACTGATTGAGTTTTTTATTTAGTTGCTCTATCTCTTTGTCAAATTGAGCGATTACTGGCTGATCTCGTCTAGAAACCGCTGCACTCAATTTGTTTTTACATTTATCTAGACGATTATTCAGTTGTTGAATCTCTTTTTTAACGCTCATTTGTCTGCACCTATATAAAATCAACGCTCTTTCTACCACTATCTCACAAAAAAATGAATTAATATTTCCCACCTTGATCCATTCTTTTTTTCTTCAACAAAGAATATCCTATCAATCAATTGGTTGCACAAGATCAAAAAAGATTAAAGGTTTTGAACTTATAGTCGATATGTATGTAATCACTATATTGATGTGCCCTCCCGAATATATTGACTACAATTATTAATATTATTAATAAAACTGTAAGTAACTGTCGACATTGAGTTAATCATTATGAATATTACTATAAAGACTAGACTGTACATTTTAGCAATCCTTCCTTTACTAATTATTGCCCTTGGCACGATGTACTTTACCCGTGTAGAGCTTATTAACCTCAATGAGTCTCATATGGATTCATCTCGAATTTATATGATGGAGAACAAAAACTCTGAGCTCAAATCTTTTATGGAAATAGTGGATACTGCCTTATCCCCGCTCAAATCTAAAAATGCCTCCATTGAAGAAGTGATAGACGAACTATCCAAAATCAAATTTGGACAGAATGGGTATATTTTTGGTTACAACAGCAAGGGTGACCGATTATTGTTAGGCCAAAGTACAAACGGCCTCGGCAATAATTATTGGAATTTAAAAGACGTTAACAATTTTCTATTAATTCAAGATATCGTAAAAAAAGCAAAAAGTGGTGGCGGGTTTACTACTTATTACTTCCCTAAACCAGGGGAAGAACAAGCCTCTCCCAAACTGGCCTACTCTATCTATGAATCACAATGGGATCTTGTTATAGGTACAGGGTTCTATATAGATGATATTGAAAAAACACTAATAGAGATGGAAGACAACTCTAATGTGCTAGTAGATGACGCTGTATTCGGCATAGGCATCGCAACCTTTGTTATCGTGATCCTAGCTGGGATATTCGCTGTCGCGGTAAATCAAAGTATCATAAGACCTTTAAATGTTTTTGATAAATCAATTGCATCCTTCGCTAGTGGCGACGCCGATCTCACCGCTCGTATGGCAGAATTCAAGGTTCCAGAATTTAATCGACTAGGAAGTAATTTCAATTTATTCGTCGAAAGCCTGCAATCAATAGTAAAAAATGTCACCGTGGTGAGTGGGGAAGTTGTCAATGAAACTAACGACATGGCAAACCGTGCAACTCGGGTAGACACGTTAGCCACTCAGCAGAGAGAAGAAACAGAGCAAGTCGCAACTGCAATGACTGAAATGACTACAACCGCAACGGAAATATCGAGTAATGCAGTCCAAGCCGCTGCATCAGCCAAAGACGTTGAAAGCAGTGCTCATGAAGCTATGGATATCGTCGTTTCAGCAGCTCAATCTGTAGAAGACCTAGCGAAAGATGTTGAGCAAGCAAACGAAGTCGTATCTGAACTCGAAAGCGACGTTCAAAACATCGCAACCTCATTAGAAGTGATTCAAGGTATAGCTGAGCAAACCAACCTACTCGCTTTGAACGCAGCGATCGAAGCCGCTCGGGCAGGTGAACAAGGCCGAGGTTTTGCTGTCGTAGCAGATGAAGTACGCAAACTCGCAAGTCGAACTCAAGAGAGTACCCTCGAAATTCATCAAATGATCAATCAACTTAAAGCAGCTTCAGATGCTGCAGTTCTAACCATGGACAAAAGCAGAGCTAAAAGTGTGGTCACGGTAGAAGAAGCGAACGCTGCGAGTAATGCACTCAGCAAAATTCAGGATTCTATCAATGTCATTATGGATATGAACTCTTTAATTGCGACCGCAACAGAGGAACAGAGTCAAGTTGGTCATGAGATATCCGAACGAGTGGTTGTTATTTCGGATAAAAGCCATGAGTCAGCACAACTTGCCAACGAAAACCAGAACGGTAGTCGTCACCTTAATGGAAAAGCCAGCGAGCTTTCAAGTTTGGTTGGTCGCTTCACGGTTTAATTGTTTACAGTGTAAATCCGTTTTATAAGCATAAAAAAAGAGCCTTCTTGGCTCTTTTTTTATGCTTATAAAATAACGAGTCAGTGCTCTATGATAACTAGATAAAGCTAATTGGCTTCTTTTTCTACCGCCTCGATTATTACGGACGTATCCATTCTACCCAAACCTTGTTCAGACAGTTCTTTATACTGATCCACGACTTTACTGGTTAACGGAAGTGTTATTCCTTGCGTTTGCGCTTCATCTAAACAGAAACCGAGATCCTTGATCATCCAATCTATTGCGAAACCAAAATCAAATGAACGCTGGGCCATGGTCGTTGCACGATTTTCCATCTGCCAAGATCCTGCTGCACCATTTTTTAAACAATCAACCAATGTCGGAATATCCAAACCGGCTTTTTCTGCAAGTAACAGCCCTTCAGAAAGACCATTAAGTGCTCCAGCAATACAAATCTGATTCACCATTTTTGCACGTTGCCCTTGCCCAACCTCCCCCATCAAAACAGAAGATTTTCCGTAGGCAGTAAATATCGGCTGTAACATATCGAAAAGCGCTTTATCTCCCCCACACATGATGGTCAAAACCCCATTCTCAGCACCTGCTTGCCCACCAGATACAGGAGCATCCATAAATGCAACTCCGGCGGCCTGACAAGCTTCTAGGAGCTCATTAGCTAACTTCGCAGACGTTGTTGTGTGATCAACTAAAATGGCTCCAGGTTTCATTACAGAGATAGCACCATCATTACTCGTGATGACACTTCTCACGTCGTCGTCATTTCCAACGCAACTTATCACCACGTCAGCACCTTTCGCGCACTCAGCAACCGTTACACCAACGTTTCCACCGTATTGCGAGGCCCAAAGACGAGCTTTTTCTGTTGTTCGGTTGTAAACAGTAACATCTAGCCCTGATTTTTGAAGATGTCCTGCCATAGGAAAGCCCATAACACCTAAGCCAATAAAACTAACCTTCATATTATTCCCTTATTTTTTACCAAGCGGATAGTAAACACGTTAACAAACACACAACAAACATTCACCTTTTATCTATGGGTATTTTAAAAAGAAAGTGAAATATTATTTACCGTTTATCTACAACTATTCAATCAGTTAGAAAGCACTGCATGTTGATACTCGGACGCATGATCAAGGAAAATTTTCTAATTTTGGCAAAAAAAACCGGGTGATAATCACCCGGCTAATTAATACGTTGGTTTTCTAGGTTAGGTATTATTCTGCGTCTAACTCAGCATTGTGATAAACTTGTTGCACATCATCAGAATCGTCAAGCATATCCAAAAACTTTTGGAACTTAACAGCATCTTCTCCGGTCACTGGCGTCATTGTTTGAGGTACGAAAGTAATTTCTTCTACATCAAGCACTAAATCAGCAAACTCATTATTGAGAGCCGTTTTTACTTTAAAAAATTCTGTATGAGGTGCGAATACAGTTACAACACCATCTTCAAGTTCGATATCCGTTACGTCAACATCTTGCATCATCAGCGCTTCTAATATCGCGTCTTCGTCATCACCGTTAAACTGGAATACCGCTTGGTGGTCAAACATATGTGATGTTGTACCTGGACTACCAATTTTTGCACCCGTTTTAACAAAACACTGGCGTACATCTTGAAAAGTACGGTTTCCATTATCGGTAAGGCAGTCAACAATGACGCTTGCACCACCAGGTGCGAACCCTTCATAACGAGCTGGTTGATAATCTTCACCACCGCCACCTGTTGCTTTATCGATCGCTTTATCAATGACATGGGCTGGTACCTGATCTTTCTTTGCTTTTGCGATCAAGTGCTTTAGCGAGAGATTCATGTCTGGATCTCCACCGCCATTTTTGGCGCACATGTATATCTCTTTACCATACTTGGAATAAACTTTTATTTTCGCGCCTTGTGTTTTTGCCATTGACGCCTTGCGCACTTCAAAACTTCTTCCCATTGGGATCTTCTCTCTGCTTCAATTTATTTGACGAATTTTAGCAAAATGTGAATTCAATTTGCTATAGAGCTGGAGGGTTATGCCACTCCCATAACTCTTTTGTATTTTGCTACTGATTGCTCAAACCATTCTTTTTCAGCTTCTTTTTTGAGCTTTTCTCTTTGCGTGAACATCTCATTAGGGCCTATTTTAGCCTGCTTTAATTGCCAAACCAAATACGACGCTTGTTTATCAATCTCTATCTTATTTTTTTCTTCCACGGGGAGCAAAGATAAATTAACTGGCATGATGAATCTCAGTAGAGTTTATTTTGTGGTGCTGCAATATATCACAGGGAGAGGAAACGAGTGAATACTCAAGATTAATGAAACGCATAAATATAAAAAACACATCTCTTTTATACAAAAAGATTCTGGCATTCTGTTAAATCAGGGGCGGCAATCACGCCGCCCTTGTAAATTTGCATTCAAGATACAATCAATGGAGTAATCCTAGTTCCTCAGCTTCTTCCAATGTTAAACCGCTTTCTCGAATTTCGCGCATCGCTTCAATACGACGACGAGCTTCAGCTGATTTAATCTGTTTTTTTGATTGCTTGGCATCTTCTTCCTTGAAGTCCCAATTGGATGCTATGTTTGCCATTTCATCATGATCAATAGAATTAATAGACATAAATACCTCCGATTAAAACCATGTCCGGGGACACACCTTATGTAGCAAACGCTATAATCATTGTTAAGTAAAACAATCTCAGAATGTGAACTACTACAGAGTTCTTTAAACAAAATTATATTTCTATCATTAGGGCTTTGATTATCTGATTTTTTGCATTTACTTTTGAGAATCGCACTAAAAACTCTTTCCAGATCTGATCCTCGATCCCCGTGAGTCTTATATCCAATCTCTTACACTACCTGCATAAAATTATAGTCGATTTTCTAGGCTAGGCATCTAATGAATCGTGTGAACGATTAAAAAGTGCTATCAATCACTAACAAAGAGCAAAAATTGCGGAACGATGATCAAGGAAATTATAGTCGTTTGAACAGCTTTCGTTGAATTTAGGACAAAAAAATAGCGAGTTTCGCAACTCGCTAAAAATTCAAAATGAATGTAACAATATGAGCCATATCTATCGATTTCATTAGAAATGATAAAAGGTTGTCTATTCGTTTTTAACTATAACTAACCGACAGCTTTTAATGTCAGAAAAACGTAAATCTTGTGTCCGAAGTAAATCAAATACCAATGGCAACATCATCTAAAGTTCTAAATACTTCTTCATCAATATGTCCGTCATAAACCGATTTACACACTTTTTTTCGCACCGCTAAAGCTGAAATAAGCTTTTCGATCGAAAGGTGTTTAGAAGATGATTGAGAGTTATATAACTCAATGGTCTTACTTAACACTTGATAGCTTACGATATTATCAGCGACTCGAAGCCAATCAAGCTTTGCTATAAGCTCCTCACACTCATCTTTTATTGAGGAAGGAGAATGCCCTGTCATGGCAGAAAGCGCTGTGATGCTGCGTTCTAGGGCCTCTGGTGAGGTATATTTAGATAAAGTAATAGTCAACTCGTCAGCGTTAACCTCTACAAGGTGTTTCCGTAATTTAACTCTACGGCCCAATTTACCTCTCGGTTGTCGCTCTTTACGTTGAATTGGCTCAAATTCTCCATCTATTATTTCAGATAACTCTTCAAGTTTTTGTTTAGATACCATCTCGTTTCTTAGCGGATTAGGAAGAGTCGGAGCCATATTTCTTTTTCCGGCATTCGTCGTTCGCGCGCGAGAAAAACGTAACACTTCTTCCACATCACATTTGATATCTACCTGATAATCTGAAATCTTGCCTTTGGCTTCTAACATTGAGATTGTTAAATGGTAACCCCATAAATTAACAGTGAAGTATGTTTCTAGAATGGGTTCATCAGATAATTTTTTTAACTCTCTAATGAGCTCTGATGAAAAACGTCTCCATTCAATATTTCGTGCAAGCTTTTGGTTTAAATCACTTAGAAGCATACTATCGGTATATCTTCTAGACATACGACTACGAAAATATGAGTACAATTGGAAAACCAATGTATGTTGCTTAAGAATTTCTGGTGGGAACAAAAAGAAGTAGTCTTTTGTTAGAAGTTCTTCATAAAAAGAAGGCTCCCAAACTAGTATGTAGAGATTGGGTTTTATTTTGATTTCACCCGCCGCATTCTCTGATGGGGCTTCTTCCGATGCTGTAATAGTTCGAGCTAAAAACCGGAATCTATCACTTTTAAAACCTTCGGGCATGTTTTCACTTAGCCAGCGACCTGCCAACTCATGGAGCTGAAAGTCTGTATACTCAATTCTATCTATACTCTCTCGAATTGAATCACGCGCAGGACCACTGTCTTTCTTGCCTCGCATAGATAAGATATCTGTAATATATAAAGGTGTTTTATTTGGCGCTTGCTTAATATTAATTTGATACTCTTCTTGATGATGCTCATGGTATTGCACCGTTAGAGTAAATAACGCGAATAATGTCATTAGATCATCAACAGTCATAATGTTTTTGGACGATCTTGTTTCAATGATAGCTCTAGATCCTGAAATTGAAACCATAGATTTTTGGTAGTTTTTTCTAGTTCTTGGTGGGGCTAGAGCTTGATCTATGATACCTGCCCAATTGGCAGGAGAAACGACAAATTGATCAGCTTCATCCTTAAGCCCTGGTGGAGTTTGTAGCCCATATTCGGTAAGTAAACGTTTATTTACTTGAGTTTGAGCTAACGCCTTTGATCTTTTTTGTTTTTCAGTTTGTTTGGTACTCTCAGTCATCAGGCTAGTTGCACCTAATACCGATACTAGTTGACTTGGATTAACAAATATATGAAGCATAGTTTTACCGGCTAAACCTTCTTCAAATCTGACTGGAATTTGTTGGAATAACCCTATATTGACCGCTGCTCTTAATCGTTGTTGTATTGCGGCCCTAGTTAAATGTCTATCCGTCGCTTCAACGATCTCAGTTGTTGAAACATAGCCATCTTTGCTAGCAAAACTGCGTAAAGAAATTAAATTAAGTAATTCTACTATACTTTTAGTCACCCCTTTGAAGTGTTGATATTGTTCGATCCAATCAACGGCGAGCTCTGATACTGCAAACAAATGCCCATCTTTATGAGTCCTTGGCAATTTTATGAGTAACTTGTCATCGGGTTTAACTTTAGGGTTCACTAATCATCATCCGTAATATTACTATCGTTCCAAAAGAATAATGAAAAATAGATCATAAAGAAAGAAATATTTATGCTTATTTAAATAACTGATCTTAGTGATTAAAGTGATCTATATTGATTAAGTGATCTAATGATCTGAATGGGTTTTTAGGTGTAAGTTATTGTTAAATAGCTTGTTAATTTCTCACAGCTTAGAAGCATGATCAAGGGGCATTCAGATCGATGATCAACAAATCTATTGAACAATGATCAAAGAAGTTGGAAACGATGATCATTGAAGTAACGAATCAATGATCATTAAGTGAGCGGAAATATGATCATGATTCTTGTACAGGTTATCCACAGAACTAGAGTCATATTAGCTGAATATGAATTTTATCGGGTGCAAAATTTGCTAAGTAACCTTTCAGAAGCATGATCAAGGATGGTTTAATGTCATTAACGGTTGTAATTTCTACAAAGTATTTTCCAATCTTAATAAATAGGTGAGATATGTGTATTGGGCTTTTCTATTTGTATTTACGAAACGATGATCAAGGGGGAAATTTCTTCCAATTTATCATTGCTTGTCGGTTGTAAGTAAGGTCGCTTTGGTTTGACTCTATATTGAATAAGCATTTCCCGTAATTTACAGAGAGTATTATATAGTTCCGGTGTTTTTACTTACTTGATCATTGATCCGGTGTTGGATCGCGATATTTATGGTTTATACGATGATTAATTGGGTCTAATTTACCCTTGATCATTCTTCCTAACCCCATTTTTTATTAGGAACAATGATCAAGCTAAATCCCTGATCATCGTTCCGTGTGAATAATAGTACTTGCAGTTGTATTATTTCGTTGAGTTATTCGAATTTACACGAACCGTAAGTTAGTGGCGTTATTATATCGTTCCGATATTTTTGTTTTTTTACACTGTAAATGAGTGACGCGGTAACACTTTTATTCTTAGCTGGTTTGAGTAACAAATATTTGGTGAATGTGGACTTGATAATTCTATTTTTACTGCTTAATAGAGTATGTCTGGTTAATAATTGTGATATCACTCTAAAATGAATGTTCAGCTATTTATTGTTTATCATCATTTTTTATGTACAATAATGACAAACCATTTTGTATGGATTATTGCTGATGAAACGAGAAGAAACAATTGAAGACCTGTATAGGTTGGCTGAACAGACTAAGCAAGTTCAAGCTGATCGAATAGAGATTGTTCTGGAAGAAAGAAGTGACGAACATTTCCCCCTATGTCTAAAGCACTTATGGAGACTCGATCTGGGTTAACACGAAGAAAGTTAGATGATGCTATTAATAAATTAGAGGCGGAAGGTCATCAGTTCACTAAGAATAATGCCAATCATTATTCTATTTCGTTAGTGGAAGCGCACATGCTGATGGACGCTGCAGGTGTACCTAAGTTCCATGAGCGAAAATTGCCTCGCGCAACTAAACCTAGCATCAATAACAAACCTTGGGTAATCAATGTACAGAACCAAAAAGGCGGTACTGGTAAGTCTATGACTGCCGTACATCTTGCTGCTTGTCTTGGGTTAAATTTAGATAAGAGATACAGAATTTGTTTGATAGATCTTGACCCTCAAGGGTCATTACGCCTGTTTCTTAATCCTCAAATAAGCACGGAGGATCACGATAACATATATTCTGCTGTAGATATCATGCTCGATAATGTGCCTGACGGGACTGTTGTAGATAGAGAATTTCTAAATAAGAACGTTTTACTTCCTACGCAATACCCAAATTTAAAAACAATTTCTGCCTTTCCAGAAGATGCGATGTTCAATGCTGAGGCTTGGCAACACTTATCGCAGAATCAATCATTGGACATTGTTTGCTTACTTAAAGAAAAGCTTATTGATCCGATTTCTGACGATTTCGACATTATAATGATTGATACAGGGCCCCATGTCGACCCGTTAGTTTGGAATGCAATGTATGCGTCCAACGCGTTATTAATTCCTTGCGCAGCTAAGCGTTTAGATTGGGCCTCGACGGTCAATTTTTTTCAACACCTACCGACAGTGTACGAAATGTTTCCTGAAGATTGGAAGGGCTTAGAGTTTGTCAGATTGATGCCGACTATGTTTGAGGATGACAACAAAAAACAAGTATCAGTATTGACGGAAATGAATTACTTGCTGAATGATCAAGTAATGATGGCTACTATTCCTAGAAGTCGTGCATTTGAAACTTGTGCAGATACCTACAGTACGGTATTCGACCTTACAGTTGGTGATTTTGAAGGTGGTAAAAAAACATTACACACAGCTCAAGATTCGATACAAAAAGCAGCACTAGAGTTAGAGCGTGTACTACATAGTAACTGGAATTCACTTAATCAGGAGTAATCAACGATGGCAATAAAAACTTCTGAGTTAAACGCGAAATTATTTGGTAAAGCCAACAAGCGCCGCGCGACAACTCCTCAAGAAGCACAGACAGCGGCAAAAGAGAAAGCCCAAACTATTGAACTAAGTGTTGCTGGCCAAGAGGTTGTTGAATTTGAACTTGTTCAGATTCCTTCAGATGATATTGAAACTGAAACCACAGTATTTGCTAAAAATGCCCGTGAGCAGTCTTTCTTAAATGAACATGCGCTGTCGGATGTACTTGTTACATTAAAAGAGCGTGGTCAACAATATCCGGCTGTCGGGCGCAGGACAAATGACGGTAAAATAGAAGTGTTGGATGGAAGCCGTCGTCGTATGTCATGTATTTTAGCGAAAAAAACTTCCTGATTTACGTTGCGGAACAGATTGGTCCCGAACACGCTAAGTTTCTTTCTGACGTTGCTAATGCACACAAGCCACTTTCTCTTTATGAACGTGGTAAGGAGATGCTAAACAAGTTAGAAAATGGAGAAGCAAGCGATCAAAAAGCATTGGCTCAAATCTTTCAATGTAGTGAGGCATTGGTAAGTGGAGCGCTCAAGGCTGCTTCTTTGCCATTAGAGTTATTGCAAGCCTACCCTAACGTTAGTGAATTAGGCCGCCCAACCATTGTTAAGTTACATAAACAGTTCAACGAATTGGACGATGATGGTCGCGTGGTATTACTGCAAAAGTGCAAATCAAAAGAAGGTTTCATGTGGCAGAGAAGTGAGGCTCAAGGCGTCGCGCGTCTTACGAAAGATGTTACTGAACATATTGAAAGTTGGATAGAAGAACTTGTGCCTAAAAAGCCAGAGCCAATAACAAAAAAAGAGCTAATCAAAGGTAAAGCGTCATATACCCGTAAGGGAAGCAATTTGGCTATAAACCTAAAGAAAGTAGATGACAATGTAATGCAAGACATTTTGTCGTTTATCGAATCCAAACTAAATTAAAACATAAAGGCCGCGTTAGCGGCTTTTTTTTGCGCTGTGATAACATAAAGCATCGTTTTTAACCGGTATTTGCAAGATGAATTCTCCCCTATCTTATCTTCAGTCTTTGATTTCAGTAGCGAAAAATAACGGACATCGTTATTTGGTGAGGTTAAATGGAGAAGAAGAATGGCAAGATAAACTATTAGAGAGCGTTGTTACTAGTTACGAACCTGAACTGTGCTTTAAACTAGGTGGCAGAGCCCTGGTAGGTAGTGAATTACTTAACTTTAAGAGAGGTTCGCAATTGTTAGGTAGAAACGTTGAATGTCTTATCTATGATGACAAAGACGGGTTCGATGCTAACAGTTTTACTGCCGCCTCAGGTGCACTTGCTGGAGGTGGGATATTGTTTCTTCTGCTCTCAAACAAAAACAGTGCATTTTATCGTTGGTTAGATTTAGCGTTGACCGAGACAATAACGCTTAAGCAATACACCCCAACTCCCTCTTTACCACGTTTTGTTAATTTTTATGAACCAAGCGCTAGATTTGATGAGCAAGAAGGGGCCATTCATCTTATTAAAAAGGTTTTTAGTGGGCGTCGTAAAAGGCCTCTTATATTAACGGCCGACAGAGGAAGGGGTAAGAGTTCTGCTCTTGGAATCGCGGCAGCACAACTTATCAATAGCTCTCAAGCCAAAATTGTTGTCACGGCTCCGTCGCGAAAAGCGGTTGATCCAGTGTTCACTCATGCTAAACAACATTTGCACTCTATTTCGTATGAGGGCAAGAATGCTCTTCTCTTCAATGAGTCGTTTATTCAGTTTGTGTCACCAGATGAGTTAATCCGAACGGATGTTGAATGTGATGTTGTTTTAGTTGATGAGGCTTCGGCAATACCCGTTTCTATGTTACAGAAACTGATTTCAAAATATCATCGTATGGTCTTTTCTTCGACTATTCACGGATACGAGGGGTGTGGTCGTGGATTTACGGTGAAGTTTTTCAAATGGTTAGATGAGAATAGGCCGGGCTGGAAGAAGTATCACTTACAGCAACCAATACGCTGGAAAACTGGCGACCCTCTCGAATCATGGGTTTTTAACACCTTTTTGCTCGATTCAGAAATGCCTTTTATTAGCCATGGTTATCTCACGGATGAAACTCAGTTTACGTGTGTTAAAAAAGAGAGATTATTGCAATCCCCAGCTCTGTTTAAGCAGATTTTCGCTTTACTGGTAAGTGCTCATTACCAAACCTCTCCCAATGATATTATGCAGATATTGGACGATGATACGGTTCATCTTTTTATATATGAAGTGTCTAGTCAAGTCGTGGGTTGTATCGTTGCAAAAATCGAGGGTGAGTTAGCTCCTGAACTGATAGATGATGTGTTGCTAGGTAAAAGGCGACCTAAAGGACATTTATGCCCAGTAGTTCTTGTAGGAAAAATGGGTTTTTCTAAAGCCGCTGAGGCTCGATCTTTACGAGTTATGCGAATTGCGGTTGCTCAAGACTGTCAGAACCTTGGCATTGGAAGCAAAATGTTGTCATTTTTGAAAAGTCAAAACGAGGTTCAATTTGATTTCGTTTCTACTAGCTATGGCGTAACGGAGGAGCTTTATCGATTTTGGGTTGCTAACGAGTTTTATCCTGTACGTCTTGGTTCAAGCCTAGATCAAGCTAGTGGCACATATTCAATTCTAATGTTGAGTTCCATTGTTAAGAATGATTGGGAAGAACAGGTCAGAAATAGATTTCCTCAGGACTTCGTTGCGTTATTGCCTGAGGGTTTTAAAGACCTACCTGCTTTACTAGTATTAAATTTATTGAAGTCTAGCCGACCAATGGCCCTCCCAGTTTTAAAGGCTCAAGTCCAACTTGTAAGGTCATATATCCAAGGTGGTAGTGGGTATGAAAATATCGCTTACACAGTTTGCCAATTGCTGATAGAAAATATTGCTCATAAGGATATCCATCCTATTTTGGTTACTAAGATCTTACAAAAGAAATCGTGGACAGATATAGTTGAAATATATTCAATGAGTGGGAGAAAACAAGCAGAGTGCCTGTTTAGAAAGAGCATCGAAATTTTGGTTTAATTTACAGTGTAAACTGTTTTGAGATTTACAGTGTAAATCAAATAATCAATAAATTTATAAATAAAAAAGTGATTCAAATATGATTTCTTCGCAAAGTTTAGCAAAGTGTCTCATACTTTAAGATAAACTCATTATATCTAATGAAGTGAGCTATGTTCTAAAATGTGGAAAGAGTTAACTCGATTATCGGAAGATTCTAACAGCGTTATTGCGCAACTCCCTCGAGGTGAGGAAGTTGGTCCTACGTTTAGCATTGATGGCCTTGATAAAGTTCTGGTTCAACTAGAAGCTGGCAGTTTTTATTATGATGATGAAGCTGCCGGTAGATTTGTGCGAGCTGCTAGAGAAAATAAAAAATCGGCATTTGAAGGTATTGTAGTTGCCTTTAGAAAAGATGCTGAGGTGAAA
Source organism: Vibrio algarum (assembly GCF_028204155.1). Taxonomy (NCBI): domain Bacteria; kingdom Pseudomonadati; phylum Pseudomonadota; class Gammaproteobacteria; order Vibrionales; family Vibrionaceae; genus Vibrio; species Vibrio algarum. The sequence goes on from NZ_JAQLOI010000003.1 coordinate 825,834, forward strand.
GTCGAATTATCAGATAGCGATATGTTAGCGACTATGTTTGTTACAGGGCCTTATGGGGGAAAACAAATTAGTGCTGTCGACATTATGCAAGCACTTGCCACTTTTCATGTAACAAAAGGTATTAATAAACTTGCGCTTAAAAAGATACTCTCACTTAGTACTGACCTTCCAAAAGGGCAAGTCATCGAACAACCAGTTGCTCGGGGGTTGCAACCGGTAAATGGTAAAGATGCTCAGTTTGTGCCTTTAGTTGAAGATGCTAGCACTAGAATATTAGCACCTCAAGAAGCCAATAAAAAAACTCACCAAGTTGATATGAGGAATCTTGGGGAAACCATAACGGTTGAGCAAGGAGTGGCGATTATGAAACGCGTCCCTGCAACAAAAGGTAAGCCTGGTTATACCGTTATGGGTGTGTCAATTCCCCCTCAACCGGGAACTGATAAATTACTAAAAGAAGGGAAAGGGTCTAATCTCGATAGGGATAACCCCAATTTATTACGTGCAAGCCAATCGGGAATGCCAATTATTAGAGAGTCTACAATAGATGTAGATCCTTCATTGGTTCTGAAAAATGTTGATGTATCAACAGGCCATATTAAGTTCAAAGGTAGTTTGGTTGTATCTGGAAATATTGAACCTGGGATGGTCGTTCGTGCAACCGGATCTGTAACGGTTGGAGGGTTTATTGAATCGGCTGATGTTCAAGCCCAAGAAGATATCATCGTAGGCAAAGGCATTATCGGACACGCGGTAGATGAAGGTGAAGATAAAGCCTGTATTGTTAAGACAAATGGAAACATCAAATCTAAATATGCTCAGTTTGCATTTCTTCAAGCTATTGGTGATATAGAGCTGGAGCTTCATTGTATGAGCTGTATTGCGATGTGCACTGGCGACCTTACAGTCAAAGATGCTAACGATAAGCACGGAACTCTCAGTGGCGGTATTGCAAAAGCGGGCGGCAAAGTAGAATGTCTTAATTTAGGTGTCGAAGGCGATACTGCAACGAAGGTACAAGCCTTTGTCAGATACAATAAATATAAACAGGGTTTAGCCGAACTGAAAGAGCGTTACAAGTTCGTTCAAGATAAAACCATGGACGCCATTCGTAGTGAAATGGAGTTAATGAAAAGACCAAAAGAAGAACGTTCCGAGCAAGAAATTGCTCAGATTCAGAATTTGAAGAAAAAGAATAACTTATTGATTGAGCAGACTAAGGGAAAAATAGAAAACGCAGAATTAGAGCTCGAACGTTTACTGGAGAGAAATACGATAAAAGCCAATAAAGTGTTTACACGGGTGTCTATTCAATACGGTGATGAAACGTATTTAACAAAGCATGAAAAAGGCGTTAGTGTTTTTTCATTTGACCAATATAAGATTCATTGCCGAACAATGGTAGAAGGTGTCGAGCAAGACGAAGAGCTTTGATATAAAAAAAGAGGATGCTTAAGCATCCTCTTTTTTTAAGTAGAAAGTAGTTGTTCTAGCGATTAGCTAACCGTTCTAACTTTACCTTGCTTTAGGTCGTTAAGTACTTGAAGTTTTGGACCATCGGCAATAATACAGCCTTTTTCCATCACGATAATCCTATCAACGATGTCTAGCATAGATGTTTTATGCGTAATAAGAATTAGCGTTTCGTCTTTTCTCATTTGACCGAGCTGATTTTTGATGTGCATTTCTGTGCGATTATCCATTGCACTTGTTGGTTCATCCATCAATAGGACGGGTGGGCGACCTAATAATGCACGAGCAATCGAAACGGATTGGCGCTGACCTCCAGAAAGTAACAACCCACCTTCGCCAACTTGCCTTTCAAGTCCTGCGGGGTCTTGTTGAGTAAATACAGTCACTCCTGCACGATTGGCTGCATCCATCACTTCTCTATCATCGACTAACGTTTGGCCTAACGTAATGTTGTCTCTGATAGAACCGAAGAATAGTGTGCTTTCTTGCGGAACGCAGCCTATATTGCGTCGTACGTCGACATGGTGTAATTGGGCTATATCCGTATCATCTATGCGGACATGGCCTTCTGTAGGCTGATATAAGCCCATAATAAGGCGTTCAAGAGTCGTCTTTCCGGAACCAATGCGCCCAATTATCGCTACTTTCTCACCGGGTTCAATCGTAAGGCTAAGGTCTCGAATAGATGCGATGGCAGACTCAGGATAATGGAAAGTCACTTTATCGAGCTCTATTTTCCCTTTAATGATAGGTCGGTGAATGTAACGTTTGCCCTCTTCTTGCTCATCAGGCATTGCCATTACTTGCTCGATGATCGTCATTGATGATTTAGCTTGGTTATAACGAGTCGAGAGTAAGGAAAGCTGTACTAGAGGACCGATCGCTCGACCACTCAGCATCGTAGCCGCGATTAATCCACCCATCGTAAGATCCCCATCGGCGATCAAATAGACACCGAATATTATCATACCTATATTGCAAGATTGCTGAACGAATCCTGCCATATTTTGAATTGTGTCAGTGATTCTTCTTGTTTTAATGTTCCAATTTGCCATATGAGCAACCGCTTCTTCCCAGCGATATTGGAACTGACTTTGAGCACCAAATAACTTAACCGACTCCAACCCGGCAAGACTCTCTATCAAGTTGGCGTATTTTTGAGAAGCCAATCGAGATCCTTCTTCAATACTTTGTTTCAAAGGAGCCTGAATTAATAAAGAGTGGATGATTAAAATGATTACACCCACTATTGGGATAATGACTAGATTGCCGGCAAGCAACCAAATAATGACTAAAAATAGCAGAGCAAAGGGTAGGTCGATAAGGGCAGACATTGTGGCAGAGGTGAAGAACTCTCGAATGGATTCAAACTCTTGTAGGTGTCTAGCAAAAGCGCCGACGGATGGAGGTCTAGATTCCATCCTAATACCCATTACTTTACTGTATAACTTTGACGATATCAGGATATCGGATTTTTTACCTGCAACATCGATGAAGTAACTTCGTAGCAGTTTAAGTACAAAGTCAAAAATAAAAACAACGAATATTCCAGAAGCGAGAACCCATAAAGACTCAAAAGCTAAGTTTGGTACTACCTTGTCGTAAACGAGTCGAGTAAACATTGGCGCGGCAATTGCGAACATATTCACAAGAATTGATGCGATCAAAACATCTCGGTAGATATGCTTTGAAGCAAACAATGTGCTCCAGAACCAATGTCCTTGACGTGTTTTCAATATTTCAGGTGAGCGTTCATCGTATCTGAACTGTTTTTTTACTAAGAAATAACGGCCGCTGTATTGCTGGGTCAGTTCTTCAACGGGTATAGATACGGGCATCATGTCTGAATCAGAGGTAACCACTTCTGCTTCGCCATCTTTACTATTGATGCTAACTAATACAACGGCATCACCCTCCTTAAGAAGGAGTACTGCAGGTAAAATTAGTTCTGATATTTCGTTAAATGGCGTTCTATTTTCTTTCGCAACTAACCCTGCTCGCTCCGCAGATCGGGGAAAAAGAAATGGGGTTAGTAAGCCATCAGATAAAGGTAATCCATTAATTAGTGCGTCTGGGGAATTTGCCAAACCGTAATAACGACTGATATAAATCAGAGAATTTAAAAGTGGATCTCGCATTCAAAGCGGCCTCAATATAATTTTTATGTGGTTATTTATCGACTATAAAACCTTGGAATACTTCAATAAAATGCTCAGATAAGAAATCTAACTGAGTCTTAGTTTCTACCCTGGATGCAATAGTCGTTACGCCTAAATTATGTGCAGTACGTGAGATAGAGGTTAATGTATAACGTTGTTTTTCATCCTCTATCTGATGGGTATATAGATAATCTAACTTAACGTACTTTGGCCTAAATTCGTTGATGTAATCTAGAGAGTGGAAGTTTCGGCCATAGTTATCGACGCCAAACTCTGAACCACTACTACGGATAGCATGACAAAGCAGTGCGGTATGGTGCTGATGTGAGATAAAACATATTTCTGGAATTTCGAAATGCAGCTTTTTGGCGGAATTTGGGAATTTGGTTAGTATTTTGGTTAACCAACGAATAAAACTTGGTTCAGAAATACTACTAACCGTGAGGTTAATAGCGAGAGTGTCTTCAATATTATGTTGTTCAAGATTGTCGATCATGCTCTCAATAACATACTCATCGAAAATATAACCAGCATTTAACTGGTCAAGGGCGAAGAGATATTGGTTCGCTGTATAGCGAACGCCATTTTTTTCAATAGATGAGAATACCTCACGATGGAACGTTTTACCGTCGTTGCTATTTGCAGATTGAAATTTAAACTCAACATTTTGGTTACTGATTGCTTCTTCAACCAATTCTTTCCATTGCTGTTTACCTAATAATATATGGTCATTTACGTCGGATACGATTTCGTAGTTTCTCTCTGGGTGAGCGACTGCGAGAGATAAGGCGTTATCGACGAGTGAAAGTACTTCAGATGTCGATTTTCTGGTTTCGTTGTATACAAGACCTAATGCCATATCGATTGGCGCTGTACCCGTTGGGTCTGGCCGAACACTTTGCACATTACCGACGATATTCTTAGCCAGCATATGGAGATCTTCATTTTCAATATTGGGGAAGATGAATGCGAATTCTTCGGTGTTTATCCTTGCGATAGTAACCGCAGGAGAATCTGTGGTGAGTTTCAGATGATCGGCGAGTTCTTTTATCATCGTATCTCCGGCTTCATAGCCAGATTCATCATAGGCTTCTTTAATAAAGTTCGCTTTTAAAAGTGCTATACCACCTTTAGACGACTCTTTAAGCCATTGATTGAGCTGCCCCATAAAGAACGAACGGTTACCTAATTGAGATACTGGGTCCATATAGGCTCTTTCTCTAAGCTGCTCAGCTTCTTTTGCTTGCGCTCTGAAGCTTTGTTCGACTTGCTGAGACATGGTGTTAATACCATTAACAACCGCAACCAAGTCTTTCGTTTTTGGTTGCTTAAGCGGTTCACCAAATTTGTTTTGTGCGATCTCTTCCATTTTTATAATGATAAGCGCTAGTGGGCGTAGGCTTCGTTTCAGCATGGCGGAGACAAGTAACATTCCTAGCGAAAAAGCAATCAGAAAAGCGATACCAAGGTTCTTAACTGCCCCCCAAAGTTGTACATAGGCTTCACCTGGATGGCTGATGATCTCTATTTCAGCTAACTGTAGCCAACCACTGGTTACCACCCTTCTGTCATGAAGTTTGGTAAGTAAGTTCATATCGATAAACCAATCGGGCACACCAGTAGCCTTTACAGGATAAGAGCGAATGATCTCTTCTTCAGTATCCAAGAAGGTTAGCTTTACGATTGAATAAGAGCTACCGTCAAATAAAGCATTGATTACGGATTCCACCGCGACGCTATCTTTTTGTTCAAGATAGGGTGCAAGTGCGAGGCCAACAGTATTTATGGTGTTATTCATTTCTGAGCGTTGCTGCTGCATCAGAAAGTTACGGGTTGTCGTGAACTCTATCGCTAAGACTGAGCCAACTAGTAACAAGAAAACAGCCAACATACCTGCGACAAGTTGTTTATGTAATGTCATGGTGGTTACTCATTGTAATTTAGTTTTGGTTTGTTAAGTTTTAATGATTTATTTCTAGAACGAAGATCATTCCACAGGCTTAATCGAGAGGAAGTACCAGCTAGTTGTCCGCTCGCCTTTTCCTTCATTAGCCATAGGTTTTTACCATTAAAACTATAAATAGGGAGTAAATCTCGCCTTTCAGTTGCGGGCTTAATTACCGGATTAATATTATCTAGAATCACTGGGACTGAGCTCGATTTTTCATAGTAGGCTAGAACCATATGAAATTGATTTAACTCAATCGCTTTAACGTAGACCAGCCGTAACTTTTTATCAGAAACACCCAGTTCAAGTAGCGAAAAGTATTTTGCTATAGTGAAATCTTCACAATCACCGGCATTACTGCCAATAAATTCTAGTGGTGTGGCCCAATAATCGTTTTTTGCCCATAAATCGATATCATTTACAAAATTGAGCTGATTAAAAAAGCTATTTACACCGGCAAGTTTACTGCTTTCGGGTTGATTTTTAAGCTTTTCTAATTCTGAACGCCAAGTTTCAGTGCGCTTTCCTGCTCTTGGTCCATATGTTTTTGAAACCGCATCGACCCAACGTTGCTCCTCTGTGTTGAGAGCAACAGATGTCATTGAAAATGAAAGCAATATCAATAATATGATAAACGTTTTCATTGCTACTTATTCATCGATAAAGTCTGGGGAGGGAATACCATAGAATAGCTACTCCCTAAGAGCCGTTTTTTGGGCTGTCAGTATCGGTTTTAGAATATAATCTAAGACTGTACGCTTGCCCGTAATAATATCTACGGATGCGGTCATGCCTGGTATAATAGGTAAGCCTGCCTCAGTACCAAATTTGTGATCGTCCGTTCTGACTGTGACCATATAAAAACTATTCCCTTCTTCGTCTTGTATGGTGTCTGCACTAATATGTTCTAAAGTTCCTTCTAAGCCACCATAGCGGGTAAAATCATAGGCACTAAACTTAACTATAGCAGGTAAGCCAGGTCGTAAAAATGCGATGTCCTTCGGTGCAATCTTTGCTTCAACTAGCAGTGTATCCTCTGAAGGGACTATCTCTATCAGATCCATACCCGGTTGAATAACGCCACCTACAGTATTGATATGCAACTTCTTGACAGTGCCGGTGACAGGGGATAACACAATGGTTCTATTTACTTTGTCTTCTAAGCCGACGGTCGACTCAGTAAGAGCGGATAATTTATCTTGAGCCTGATTTAGTTTTTCTTGCTGTTCTGAACGAAACTTCAAGGCAGCATCTATTCTGCCTAGCATTGCTTCTCTAATTGCTGAGGTTATGCTTGGGATTTTAAGCTCAGTAGAAGTCAGTTCTCTGCGTGTATCGTTAAGTTGGCGTTGCAATTTAAGCAATTCAATTTTGGGGACAACACCTTCGTCTGCCAAAGGTTTGGTAATGTCTAACTCTCTTTTAGCAAAGTTGTAGCTTGTTCTTAGATTTTTTGCTCTTGCTGTTAACTCTATGAGCTCTTGTTCTTTTTGTTTTACTTGCTGGTCTACAACTGACAATTTGTTATTTAGGTTTTCTAGATCTTGTCGATATTCATCTCGTTGACGTTGTACGAGTAGAGGTTGCGTGTCACTTAAAATTGGTGGGAATGCCAGTTTATTAAAATCAATTTTGACACTGTCTTCCCAGTTAGCGTTGTCGAATTCTTCTTGGATCTGAACGCTGGTAATAGAAGCTGACAATTGTAAGACACTTGCGGTCAAGTTAGATACTTGCTGTTCTCGTTCTCTAAAATCAGAGCGAAATCGAGTATCATCGATCAGGATTAGTTGCTGTCCTTCTTTGACCATATCACCTTCACGGACTAAAAGGCTTTTAACTAACCCACCTTCTAAGTTTTGTACCACCTGCAACTGAGAGCTTGGGATGACTTTACCTTGTCCAACGGTTACTTTATCTAGTTGTGCCCAAGAGGCCCATGCGATCGCGGCAATAAAAAACAGCACCATTACCCAAAGAAGTATTCGGGCACTACTTGGCGTGTTTAGAAGCAAAGCGGCTGTTTTGTCATCCACATAGTCTAACTCCGCATCTTTTAGCATCTTAAACTTTTTACTGCTCATTTGCTGTCCTTGGCATTACTTACACCATTAATGATTAGTTTGACGACATGTAGCATTAATTTTATTAGCTGTTGAGCGAAATGTTAAGTAATAACCTATTTTTATTTTTTCTCAAATAGTTAGGGTTAAGTTAGTGGTGGCTTAAATGGGTTTGTAATGGCAAAAATTAACCATAGAGTTAGGTATTAGTTATTAAGTTTGTGAAAATGAATTTAACTTGATCAAATGAGAATGCTCTTGTTTTCATCGTTTGATAAGCGCAAAATTACAAAAAATTCTTTAAGGATAAGATATGGAACTGAAGGATATTCGTCGAGAATATACTAAAGGTGGTTTACGACGTAAGGATTTGAAAGCCAACCCTATAGACCAATTCAATCTTTGGTTAGAGCAAGCCGTTAAAGCTGAATTAGCCGATCCTACCGCTATGACTATTGCGACGGTAGATGAACATGGGCAACCATTTCAGCGAATTGTATTGTTAAAGAGTGTTGGCGATAGTGGTTTTGTTTTTTATACTAATTTGGGTAGCCGAAAAGCGCACCAGATTGAAGCCAATTCGAAGGTAAGCCTTCACTTTCCTTGGCACACAATTGAAAGACAAGTCCATATTACTGGTACTGCTGTTAAGCTTTCTGCAATTGAGAACATGAAATATTTCTCTTCTCGTCCTAAAGAAAGTCAAATTGCTGCGTGGGCAAGTAAGCAGAGCAGTCGATTGTCTGCAAGAGGTTTACTGGAAGGGAAGTATCTTGAACTAAAACAGAAGTTTGCTAACGGAGATATTCCCATTCCTAGTTTTTGGGGTGGCTTTCGAATCGTTCCTGATAGCATTGAATTTTGGCAAGGTGGTGAGCATCGTTTACATGATAGATTCATTTTTACTAAAGATAGCTCTGTTGTTAAAGATGAAAGCTCGTGGTCAGTGGAACGCTTGGCTCCTTAAGCCTAAACTAATTTAGCTCTAGGTGCAGTAAAATAATAAAAGACCTCGCTTATGCGAGGTCTTTTTGTTGTTAAAAACGTTATTTGATTAAATAATGGATGCTTTAAAGTTGGCGCAGTATTCGGAAACCAACGTAATTTGCAGCCGTGTTAGGCGCAATAAAGAGTTGACTGTAGCCCGTTGCTTGATTTGGAGAGAAGCTCCAAGAGCCACCTTTAGTCACACCTTTTGAATCATTAGTCCATTCCCAAACATTGCCGACTACGTCATAAAGCCCAAAGCCATTAGGTGCAAATGTTTTAACAGGTGAAGTGCTGATGTTAGACCACTTGGTCCCGCCCCATCCGGTGTTTGCTTGTCCTGCACCAAATGAATCACCCCACCAGTAAGCGGATTGGCTACCTGCTTGTGCAGCCACCTCCCACTCGGTTTCTGATGGTAGGCGATACTTAAAGCCAGTTTGAGTTGAAAGCCATTTTGTGTAGGCTATGGCGTCTGTTTGGCTAATACATACAACAGGTGAGTTTGCACCTTGTTTAATCCCAGGGTTACGCCAGTAACTATCGGTTATCGGCACAATTTGTGACTCTTCTACCGTCGTACAAATTTTCTTAAGTTCAGCATCTGTTTGATAATTCGTGTCATTGATGAACGTTTCAAATTCGGCAACCGTAATTGGTGTCGCTGACATTGCATAAGCTTTATCTACGGTAACTTGTTTTGCACTGTTCTCGCCGACTAAGTATTGCCCTGAGCCAATGACGACCATTTCTGGTGCTTTACTACGGTTTTTTAATGCGTCAGCAAATTTTCGACCAGAATGAGGGACATTTTCTTTTTCTCTCAATACGGCTCTTAATGTGTGATCCCCAGTGATGCTTAACTCTTGATGGAAAGAGCGATAGCCTTCTTTCTCTATCGTTACCATATGGCTTCCTACAGGCAACATTATATCGAGTGGGGTACTTCCGTAACGAACACCATCAATCGCGACTTTATCTTGGTATTGATTTGACCGGATAGTTAGCGTAACCCATTGGACCTCTTTTATCTGTCCATTAGTTTGTACTTCGCTTTCATCAAAACAATAGCTGGACTCGACATCTAACAATTTACAAGGTGTGTTTTTGGCTGGGCGCGACTCCATAGTGACGTCTAAAATCGTTTGATAACGAGTTTCATCAGAAAACCCGTCTTTAGAAACCTTTTGCCCAACAACATGAATGTTTAGGGATACATTTTCCAAATGCTGCTTGATTGTTTTGTGTTCGCTAGTATTCGCGATGAGCTGACTTTGAAATCTGCTTACCGCTTTTTGTAAAGCAAGATTTTTAGTTTGGTCTGCACACTGAGCAATCGTCATGTCGTCTTGACATACATTGGTAAAGCTTACTTTTAATTCATCTTGTTGGTTTAGTTCACTACGCAAACGTTCAACACGCGCTCTGACTTTGAGTTCTGAGAGACGGTCTAAATCGGCATTTAATCGCTTTTGGTCGACTTCAAAAAGTGAAAGGTCTGCGTATAGTTCTTGCAGCTCTTGCTCCGATTCAAGTCGGGCTTTTTGGTTAGCTTTAACGTCGGCCCATGCGCTTTGGTAAGCACCTTGACTAGGTCTTAAATCAAAATCAGGCTCGTTGGTGATTCGACCGTAATCACGATCGAGAGCTTTCTTAGTTTGCTTTAATTTATTGTCTAATTGAATAGATTGCTTTTCAAGCTGGCTTTGTTTGTCTTGAGCCAGTTTGATCGCTGTTTTCTGCTTTGCTACTTGCTTGGCAGAAGCATCCATTTCTGTCTTTTTAGATTGTAGCGTTTCATCTGCTTGCTGAACTGTTACGGTTGGAATGGCATCCGTTGCCAATACCGTAAAAGGAATAAAGCATGGAGATAATGCTAGTAGTAATGCAGGTAGAGCTTGTCGCATGATCGTAATTACTTTAATGATTAACCGGGTAATTTACCTATTCTATACGAAAACGCCATTTTGTCAGAATATATCATTGCTTGATATTAGACAAAATGGCGCTTATTCATCAGCTTTGTGAATTCCGACAGGTAATCAAAGTGTTAACTTGTCGAAAAATACAGCATTTATGTATTTAATCTTAACTTAACTCTCTTTGCTAGCGAGTAGTTTTACCCAAACTGTGTCGTTGCCGTTAATTGTGATGACACGATTGTAAGTCTCGTAACCTTCTTTTGAGACAGTGACTTGGTGTCGACCTGCTGGTAAAACGATTTCCACAGGTGTACTTCCGTACTTCACGCCATTGATAGTTACTGAGTCGTTGTATTGGTCTGATCGAACAGTTACGTTTGCCCACTGTTTGTTTTTGTTATTAGTTTGAGTTGAAGCTTTGCCTTTTAGGCAGTACCTCGACTCAACGTTTAACAACTTACATGCAGCAACGGCTTCAGGTTTTGCTTGCAGTTGCGCTTGCATTTGCGTGCTGTAAGAGTTGCTACCGGCAAAACCGCTCTTGATAAGTTGGCTCTCTTGAACATGAATATTCAATTGAACACCATCTAGGTTTTGTTTCGCAAGCGTTGTTTCGGTTAATTCAGCTAATAACTTAGCTTTGAATGCTTTAACCGCTTTCTGCTTAGTCAGATACTTACCTTGATTAGCACACTCACCGAGAGTCATTGTGGTTGAACACGTTGTGGTGTAACTCGTTTCTAATACATTGCTTTCACGAAGCTCTGCATTGATACGTTTTACACGAGCTTCTATATGAGATTCTTGTAAGTTCTCATATTCATTGTTAAAACGCGCTTTTTTCTGTTTAACCTGAGATAATTTAACTTCGTTTTCAGTTATCTCTTGGCGATTATTGAGCTGGCGAGCTTGGGTGTCTTTTAAGGCGGCCCATGACTCTTGATACTCTTTTTGGAAAGAGGTTAGGTCAGTGTCAGGGTCATCGAGTAGCCTTGCATATTGTTTATCAAGTGCAATTTTAGAACGATTTCTCTTTGCTTCTCTTTCCGATGCTTCTCGTTTAAGAGATGCACTTTCCTGTTGTAAACGTTTAAGGTTTGCCGATTCGGTATCAAATTCTTGATTTACAGTATCGATGTCGGCCTTCTTTTGATCAATTTTTTCATCTATCGCAATAACAGGATCCACTTGTTGTGTCTCTTCTGCTGCGAAGGATGCTACTGACCAAAAGGAAGTTAGCGCAAGAATAAGCGCTGGGATACGGCGTGTGATCATAAGTCCCTGCAATAACATTTTAGATTAAGGCTAAAAGAGCTAATTAATAATTAAAAAACTGTATTCAGTTTCTACTTCTCTAAGCGGTTTTATAACAGTGAATAAGCATAGCATTATTAATGATACTTTTTAAAATTTTATGCTTATTTTTGAGCTGTAGAGAATATTATGAGATCTACATGTCACAAATAGCTTATCTACAGTTTAGAATAAACATCCACCGTAATTTAGATTCACTTGATCATCGTTCCGATTCTGTATGGTGTTTCGAGTTTTGACTACACATTCAATCCATGATTAGAATGTTAGTCTTGCATGTGTAATTAATGATGATTTTTACTTTAGGGGATATTTCGTTTGGCGATATCAGATCAACGTGAAATTACATTATCAAATTTAACCTCTGAGCAAAGTCCTAAACCTGCTGAGCTTGTTACGTTGCCAAATTGTATGAATAGTCATAATCATGATTATACTCAAGTTGTTATTGGGCTAAATGGACCAACAGAGTTTGATGTTAATGGCGTTGGAAATTTAGTTAAGCCAGGGCAAGGTGTTGTAGTATCTGCAACGATGGATCATGCTTTTGGCGGGGTTAAGGATCATTCTGATATTTTGGTTCTTAATCTTCCTATCTTAACTGACGACAGTCCTATTTTGCTTGAACGCTTGAGCCAGCTTGCTAAAGCTGATGTTTATTTTCAATTAGACGGTCAAATACGTCAGTTGATAAAAATGTTAGTAGTTGAGATGGAGGAGCACCCTCATGATTTATTGTTGAGCCGTGCATGTAATGATACGGTTTTAGCATTATTACAAAGACACACATCAACATTCCAGACCAATAATAAAGACGCTAGGATCGATATTGATGTGGTTGATCGATATATATCCCATCATCTGCGAAGACGAATTTCAGTAGCACAATTGGCTGGCAGTGTTTTTTTAGGGGAAAGCCAGTTTCATACTTTATTTAAAGCACAAACAGGTGTTACGCCTCATCAATATGTTCTCAATAAACGTATCGACTTTTCAAAAGAACTTATCGAAAAAGGTAAGTATCCACTGAACCATGTTGCTGATTTGGCAGGATTTTCAGGTCAAAGTACTTTCACTCACGTTTTTACACGCCTTAATGGGTTCTCTCCCTCGCAATATAAAAAACGCTTCCACAACAATTAAGTTGTATCGAATAATTTAAGAATTTTGACGAGGTTTGTTCCGTTTTTGTTAAATACAGGGTTTTTTGACAAAAATACAGGAGCTTTTGACAACTATTGCACTCGTCCGCAAAATACACTGCGTGCTATCTATAGAAATGTTAGAGATTTTTCTGACGTTGAGATTGAGGAATATGGATGTTTAGAGCAATAGATGTGCTAGCAACTGGCCTCGTTGACAAATCTATCGACGAGATTTGGTCACTAATCTCTCCACTATATATGGTGGATGAATCTAGATGGCTATCAGAATTGATTCCTATGGCGACGCCTTTGGTAAATGAAAAAGAACAGATCCGGCAGCAAACAACAAGCTTAATCGAATCCATTCGTGCGGATAAAAAATCAATTCAAATGATTGACGCGCTATTGCTTGAGTACAGTTTAGATACTCAGGAAGGAATTTTGTTGATGTGCCTTGCTGAAGCGTTGATGCGTATTCCTGATAGCGCCACTGCCGATGCCTTGATAAAAGACAAATTAACTGTTGCCGATTGGAAATCTCACCTTCAAGGTTCTGATTCTGTATTCGTTAACGCTTCTACGTGGGGGCTAATGCTTACTGGCAAGGTAGTTGGCTTATCCGAATTAGAAGCTAAGAGCCCAACAAGTGCAGTTTCTAGGCTCGTGAATAAAATGTCTGAGCCTATAATTCGTCAAGCGATGCATCAAGCCATGAAGATAATGGGGCATCAATTCGTATTAGGTCGGACGATTAAAGAAGCTCAGAAAAACGGTAAAGTGAATCAAGATAAAGGGTATGACTTTTCTTTTGATATGCTTGGTGAGGCGGCTCTCATAACCAAAGATGCTGAAAAATATTTCAATGAATACCTTAGTGCAATAGAAGCAATAGGTAAGAGTAATCCAAGAGGTGAACTAACAACCGCCTCAATCTCCATCAAGCTGTCTGCGTTACATCCAAGATACGAAGTCGCTAATGAAAGCCGCGTAATGACAGAGCTTTATTCATCCATTCTCAAATTGGCGAGTCGAGCGAGAGAGTTAAGTGTCGCAATTACTATAGATGCTGAAGAGATGGATAGACTTGAGCTCTCTTTACGACTTTTCAAAAAATTATATCAAAGCCCTGAAATTAAAGGGTGGGGTAAGTTTGGTCTTGTTATTCAGGCTTACGCCAAAAGGGCGTTACCGGTTTTAGTTTGGCTTAATAAACTTGCTAGCGATCAGGGAGATCTTATACCTGTTCGTTTGGTTAAAGGCGCTTATTGGGACAGTGAAATTAAATGGGCTCAACAATCTGGTTTTAACGATTATTCTGTATATACGCGCAAAGAATCGACGGATGTGGCTTATCTTGCTTGCGCTCGTTTTTTATTGAGTGAGCATGTTCGTGGAAATATTTTCCCGCAGTTTGCTAGCCACAATGCTCAGACAGTCACCTCAATCGCTGTGATGGCTAAGCACAAGGACTTTGAATTTCAGCGATTACATGGAATGGGAGAGTCTCTTTATCACCATGTAATTGATACGTATAAAGTCAATGTTCGTATTTATGCACCTGTTGGCAATCATAAGGATTTACTTCCTTACCTGGTGAGGCGTTTATTAGAAAATGGCGCAAATAGCTCATTTGTACACAGATTAGTGGATGCTCGGTGCCCAGTGGAAACACTAACGGAACATCCAGTAGATATGTTACTTGCTTGTCCTACATTACATAACAATAAAATACCGTTACCGTTGAACATTTTCCCAGAACGAAAAAATTCGGTTGGGGTAAACGTTGATATCGAAAGTGAATTAATACCGTTTGAAAAGAAAGTAAACGCTTACTTTGATAAGAAGTGGACTGCGGGTTCTGTTATTAATGGCGTCTCAATTTACGAAAGCATGATCAAGGAAGACGTTGAGCATGTAGTTATAACTTCGCCTTATGATCGTAATAAAGTGGTTGGAGATATTCAATTTTCCAGCCTTGATCATGTTTCCGAAGTTATTGAGATATCTGAGCATGCTTTCGGTGAATGGCAAGGGATTTCGGCTAGCCAACGAGGCCAATATTTAGAGAATCTAGCTAATTTGTTGGAGGATAATCTTGCTGAGCTGGTCGCATTATGTCACCACGAAGCAGGAAAGACGATCCATGACAGCATAGACGAAGTACGAGAAGCCGTAGATTTCTGTCGTTTTTATGCAAGGCAGCAGCATGTATTTGAATCAGAAACCTCAACTGGTTTTGACAGCTCGATACAGACTATTTCAAGAACCGGGTGCGGAGTCTATGTTTGCATCAGTCCTTGGAATTTTCCGTTAGCGATTTTTTTGGGGCAGGTTGCTGCGGCATTGATGGCGGGTAATACGGTAATAGCTAAGCCAGCTGAACAGACTTGTTTAATTGCCGCGAAAGCTTTTGATCTGATAGAGCTTGCTGGTTTTCCAAAAGGAGTGGCCCAATTGTTACTAGGACGCGGTGCAGATATCGGTGCAGCATTAACTAGCCATTCGGCTATTGCCGGAGTGGCATTTACCGGGTCTACAGAAACCGCGATGCGAATTAATCAATCATTGGCAAAAAGAGAGGCATCTCCAGTACCGTTTATTGCTGAAACAGGTGGTCAAAATGCAATGATTGTTGATAGTACGGCCTTACCAGAACAAGTTGTAAGAGATGTCATACGTTCAGCGTTTGCTTCTGCTGGTCAACGCTGTTCTGCGTTGCGTGTACTTTATGTTCAGGAAGATATTGCGGATAGAATTATCGAACTGATACAGGGTGCGATGGATGAATTGTGTGTGGGCTTACCGTATAAGCATAAGACCGATGTTGGCCCTGTGATTGATATGCTAGCAAAAAATAATTTGCTGGAACACATCGACGATATGAAAAAGACACAGACCTTGGTAAAAGAACTCAGCCTCCCAGTTGAATGCGATTCAGGTGATTTTGTACCACCTTGTGCATTTGAGATTGATAGTATCGCCGCGTTGTCCAAAGAGCACTTTGGTCCGGTTTTACATATTACTCGATTTAAAGCGCATGAAATTCAGCAAGTGGTAAATGAAATTAACCAAACCGGGTACGGTTTAACTATGGGTATACATAGTAGGAATGAGACTACTTATCGTTGGATAGAGAAAAATGCACGTGTAGGCAATTGTTATATTAACCGAGATCAAGTGGGTGCAGTTGTTGGCGTGCAACCATTCGGCGGACAAGGTTTATCAGGTACAGGGCCAAAGGCTGGAGGTCCTCATTATTTATACCGATTCACTCAAGCTAAAGTAGAAAAAGGGACCGTATTATGAGTCAGATAGATATTCATTTTAATAACTCTTTTGTAGCATGGGAAGAATGGAATTTAACCGAAGTAGACCGTCGTTACGAGAAGCTAGGTCGTTATGTTGCCAGTATGCCTGACAGTGTTATCTCAGCAGGGAAGTTTCAGTTTAATCATAGTAAAAAGGTGGCTTCTAAAGTACACCAACTTGTTGGTCCAACTGGAGAAACGAATGAATTATATGTTGCTGGACGAGGTGTTGCCGTATTGGTCGTCGATTCTACTCATAAAAATACTCATTGTGCGGCAGTAGCACTGATAGTGGCCATATTATCTGCTGGTAACAGTGCCATTCTTTGCTGTGATGATGATACTTTGTCGCAGTTATTGGTGAATGAAGTTAATAAAGAGGAATTACTTAGCAACGTGGTTCAATGCCTCCCTTTTAATAGTTATAAGGGGTTGCTTGCACAAGATATTAAGAACTTTGCCTATGTAGGTAGTGAGCGAGTAGAAAAAGAGATCAATCAGTTACTCGCTGTACGAACAGGTGCAATAACAGCACTTATATCGGAAACCGATCTTGAGCGGCTTCCACAGTCTCAAGATCCAAAACTGGTACTTCGTTTTATTACTGAGCGTACACGTACCATAAATATTACTGCCGTTGGCGGTAACGCAACGTTACTCGAAATGGGTAGCGGAACTAGTTAATCCCCCGTTCCTTTTTATACCCTCTCTCTAAATAGGGAGAGGGCATGGAAGAATTTTGAAATAGAGGATATTTTTAATGATAGAAAATAGCTTTGCTATTACAGCAACATTTGCTGCTTATTTAATTATGATGTTAGCGATTGGTTACTATGCCTACCAACGTACATCGAACTCGAGTGACTACTTTCTTGGTGGTCGTTCATTAGGTCCTTGGCCAGCCGCTTTATCTGCGGGTGCTTCTGATATGAGCGGTTGGCTTTTATTAGGTTTGCCGGGATATGCTTATGCTGCAGGTATTGAAGCCCTTTGGTTAGGCGGTGGATTACTAATTGGTACATGGGCGAATTGGTATATCAGTGCTAAGCGTTTGAGAACCTACAGTATTACAACTGAATCACTAACTATTCCTGAATTTTTAGCTCGTCGGTTTGATGATAAATCTAAGCTCATTCAAAGTATCTCTGCATTCTTTATTTTGTTGTTTTTCCTTTTTTATACCAGCTCTGGTTTGGTAGCAGGTGGTAAATTGTTTGAGACTGTATTTGGCCTTGATTATAGTTATGCCGTAGTCATAGGTGCTATCTGTGTAGTTTCTTATACCCTTTTTGGTGGGTTCCTCGCGGTATCTTGGACTGACTTGGTTCAAGGTTTACTCATGTCGGCCGCGTTACTAATTGTACCAATTGCAGCAATGCAAGGTGGTTTCGGTCAATTAACGGCTGATCTTGCGAATATAAATCCGGAGCTATTAACGCTTTGGAATGACTCTAAAGGGGAGCCTTTAACCGCTGTTGCGATAATCTCTTTGGTCGCTTGGGGTTTAGGTTATTTTGGTCAGCCTCATATTCTGGCACGTTTTAAAGCCACACGTACAAACAAAGATCTTACAGTGGCGCGTCGCATTGCCGTTGTGTGGTCGGGTATATCAATGGCGGGTGCATTGTTGGTTGGGCTGGTTGGGTTAATTTACGTAACCAATTCTCCAGCAGCAGAGTTAGCTGATGGCGAAAAAATCTTTATGATACTGGTGAATGCCATTTTCCATCCGGTTATCGCGGGAATTTTATTAGCTGCAATTCTTGCTGCCATAATGAGTACGGCGGACTCGCAGTTACTTGTATCTTCCTCTGCTTTAGCTGAAGACTTTTATAAACAAGTTTTCAAACCAAATGCTACGTCAGAAGAAGTTGTAAAAGTTGGACGTATTGGTGTTATTTTAATCTCTATTTTAGCTTTGGTTTTAGCGGCAAGCCCAGACAGTTCTGTTCTTGGTCTCGTTTCCTATGCATGGGCAGGGTTTGGTGCTGCATTTGGACCAGCTATTGTATTGAGCTTGTATTGGTCTCGTATGAATAGAAATGGAGCACTAGCGGGTATTGTGGTCGGAGGTATTACGATAGTTGTTTGGAAACAGCTTTCTGGTGGTTGGTTTGATGTGTATGAAATTGTACCAGGGATCATCTTCTCTACAATTGCGATTGTTGTGGGTAGCTTAGCGTCTGGTAAGCCAGAACAAGTGGTAAGTGAGCAACATAAGAAGTATCAAAAACTTCTAGTTGAGCTTGAATGATATTGATCTAGCTCAATTTTATTAAAAACTTTGATCCAAGGGGCAGAATTGACTGCCCTTTTTTTGTGACGAATTTCTTACATATAGAAAATAAATCAAAGTTTTTACGTTAATTTAATAAATCTTGAGGTTTTAGGTTTATTATTGTTTCTGTTTTTATAACTTATTCATATGTTTAGATTTTAGGAATCGACCATGCCAGATTTATTTTGTTCCGCGTGTAAAAGAACAACAGCTCATAAAACAATAATGTGCAAAAATCAGGCAGTACCAGATTCAACTATAGGGCAGTTATTTAGTTCAATAGGTCAAATATTTCGTGGTAATCACTATTATGATATGGAAGCAAAGCTGTTTTGCAGAGACTGCAATTGCCAACATATAGAATTAGACAGTGAAATGAGCCGGAGTAGTTTGAATGCCACTACACAGGTTAGCCTCAATTAATACTGCGTAATAGATATTATAGAGAAGCGGCAGAATTGACGAAAAAATCCAGATAGTTATCTATCTGGATTTTTTTCTTTTGTTTCTAAGGAAAGTCTTTATATTGGAACGATAGTTTATTGGAATAAGAAGGCTGAGCAAGGATATGGCTCAAAACTTAGATAGAACCGATCTGGATATTTTGCGTATTTTGCATAAAAAAGGTCGCCTCTCAATGGTCGAATTGGCAAAGCAAGTCCACCTAACCACATCACCGTGTTCAGATAGAGTCAAACGACTAGAAAAAGAAGGGTTTATAACAGGATATCATGCTGAAATTTGCCCAGAAAAACTAGGGTTAGATGTGCAAGTATTTATTCATATTCGTTTAGACCAATCTAGTTTTTCAATTTTTGATAAGTTTGCCAAGGCGGTTAACTTAATGCCCGAAATTGAGCAATGCTACTCATTGTCTGGCGATTTTGATGCCATGATTAAAATCCGCGTAAAGGATATGAAGGCGTACCAAGTATTTATGTCCCATAAATTGGGAACTTTACCTGGTGTTATTCAAACTCGCAGTGAAGTGGTTATTGGTGAGCATAAAAATAGCTTTGGTATCAATGCTGACATGATAACGTCATAGTTTTATTATTCGGGCACTCTGACTTCAAACGTTTTTCCGCCATACTGGTGAACTAAGTCATGTGCTCGAACAGTAACAGAGCGTACTTCTTGTGGAATATGGACACCAGCTAAACTTCTAGTGAAGGGTTGTTCGTTTTCATGTGGGTGATACAGGACTCTTGTACCTAATATATTGCCGTTATTATCAATAATGTCCCACTTATTTGCATAGTGCTCCCACCCGCTATCTGCATGTAGCACCGTGACATCGAAGCTATAGGTCTGAATTCCTGTTTTGTTTATTTTTACATTTACAACATCTGCCTCCCCTGCAAAAGAGGCAAATGGAATTAACAGGGCGGTAATTGTTATTGCCTTAGTACGAGCTTTCATCACCTATCTCCGAATATCTTCATTTGGTTTGGCTTTTATCTACTTTACACTGTAAATGAATCTTATTTTTTAAATAACTAGAGAGTTATGATAAAGATAGTTGAACTAAATCTAATTGCGAGTAGGTTTCTGCTTCTGGACCTTTAGCGATTAAGTCGATGACATGATAGTCTGACATATCGCCAAACTCGTTAGCTAAATAGGCTCTAAAAGCTTGTTCGTTCGGCCATTTACCCCGAACGATATACCCTTCTTCTCTATCAAAGTCTTCAGTTTCAAAAAATGAGAAATCAGTCATACCTATATTATGACAGTACAATACGAGATACATGCGAGGTCCTTTGGGTTGAATTGAATAAAAAGTTGATGAAAAAATACCTTCACTTTATCTTCTATCTAGTGTCAGTTTTGAGTGGTATCTTGTTGCTCTGTTGTTTTACTATAATAGTTACATGTTTACTAATTTAGTGGATATTTAAAGAATGAAGCTAATACGTTGTTTTATCCTTTTTTTGCTTTTACGTCTGTTGTTTATGCGAACCAAGTAGTCCAAGTAACCGTTATCGGTAATGAGTCAATGCCTTGGAACGGGATTGTAGATGGAAATCCATCTGGGATTACCGTCGATATATTAAATACTTCGACTTCATACGGCGCTCCTCACTTCAATTTCGAACTAGGAATTCCATGGCGTCGAGCGCAAGAAATGATTTTAAATATGAATAATGGAGAATTAGTGTTAATCGTACCATTAACTAGGACACCTACTAGAGAAGCAACATATAATTGGATTGCTCCTTTAGTAAAAAATGAAATGAATATAGTGTCTCTGACTACAGAAAAAATTACGACGTTAGCCCAAGCAAAAAATAAACATATTGGAGTAATACGTGGGTGGAATGCTATCCCTTACCTTGAGAAGTTGGGTTTTAGAGATCTCGAAGAAGCAAAAGATGGTGAAAAAAATATGGCTAAATTGATGCATCACCATATTGAAGGCGTCGGAGATTCTACCTTGGTTGCGCGTTATCAATGGAAAAAAATTGGTGGTAAATCTGAACATTTGTATGTTGGACCAAACATTTCAGAGTCAACTTATATATATGTAGCCGGAAATCATAGCTTTCCGAAAGAGGTTGCACAAACAATATACGCCGCTGTTGAAAAAATGAAAAATGATGGTGTTTTAGGTGAAATTATTAATAAGTGGGAGAAATAGCCTAGTAAAATACGTGTTGTTTTTTTTAAGAAGAAAGCACGTTAATGACATCCGTTATGTTTTTCACGACAAAATCAGCGATTTCAAAATCATTACTGACAATTTCTGGAATCGCAATCGTTGTAATCTGTGCTGCAACCGCTGACCTTACACCGGTTAAGCTGTCTTCAAGGGCGATGGTGTTTTTAGTTGAGGTATTTAGTCTCCTACATACCTCTAAATACACATCAGGTGATGGCTTACCATTATCTACTTCGTCTGCACTTAATGCGATTTCAAATACATGTGCTATTTCAAGTTTATGCAAAACAGCTGAGATAATTGGTGTGCTAGAAGAGGTAGCCAAGGCTATTCGATACGAATTTGATTGTAGAAAGTCTATTAATGTATAAATTCCATCTCTTGCTATAGCGTGAGAGCGAATTAGAAGGGCGGTTTTTTCTAGAAGTTGGTTTGCGAATTGCTCTGGGTTGGCGTCCAGTTTAAACATATTTATCCAGAGCAATGAAATATCGTCAATTCTCTTACCCATAGTGTGCTTAATGCAATCTTCAGCATTAATCGATATACCAAATTGACCCAACATTTCAATTTGGGCTCTTCTCCAATAAGGTTCAGAGTCGAGAAGAACGCCATCCATATCAAAGATAAATAGTTGTTTTTGTTTCATTTCATTGTCCAATTAAGTCGATGCTGGTTGAGATATTTTCAAATTTTGCTTTGACAAGCCTAAAAGGAATGAAGGATCTGGGCAATTGGCAAATAATTTGGCCTGATCTTTTTCACTCGTTGCTCCGTAAAAATCCCCCTTCCACCCAAACATATCTCGCATCACTTGAATATGTAGGTGAGGTGGCCAGCCGCCATTTACTGTCCTGTCTCCGATACGAGCAAATTCTTGTCCACGTGAGATTATCTGTCCTATTTCTAATCCTTCTATAGAGTCAAGAGAGAGGTGACCAAACAACGAATAGAATTCATCATTATCAATAGTGTGTTTTAGAATGATTGTTGGGCCATAGTCGAATGGTAAATCGTTATAGTTAAAACTGTGTACAATCCCTTCAAGTGGTGCGTAGACATGTGTTCCAGCGGCTACCCAAAGATCAATGCCAAGATGGCGATCTCTCACCTCGGATGCTGGTAGATCTGAAAAGTGAGCTGCATTGCGATAGGTTGCTCTTTTTTCCCTATAACCACCAATAGCGACGGTATACGATTCATTGAAATGCGAATTAACAAACTTATCTAAATAATCAGGTTCACTGGTTCTAATGAAGTGCAATTTAGGATTTTGCTCGGAAAGATCGATTGGCACCCAATTCTCTTTCGGGTGTGTGTCACCAAAAATCGGGAAGTACTGTTGGGCCATTACACTATCCTTGTGCTAATAAATTTTGAACTAGAGTGATAGTTCTACCATTATTTGAACGTCTCTGAAAGAGTTGATTCCAGCAACAATATAACGATATCTCTACCAGTCCTTTTGATTATGGAACCCATTATTTTGCAAATTCCCTTTTTGGGTAAACAGAGAAACATTCAAGCTAATGGTTAACATCAAATAAGGGAACGCTATTCGGTGTTAGAATGCGCCGCTTGGGGTTGAGCTAAAGCCATTAATCACCATTACCTTGTTTTTTATGGTGAGGCTAGCCAATCAAGTAGTAATTGCATATGGAGTTGGTCTTTATATCCGTTCATTCGGATATGTGAACATCATAATTTATGGTTTTAAAATCAAAAAAGTACAGTATTGAATCTACAGATTATCAAGTTGGTCAAGATAACATTAGTAAATGGGGTATGGACGTCCATAACACAGTTTTCATAACCTCACTCGGCTTATCTATTCTCTTCATTGTCACTCTTCTCGCATTACCACCAGCAGATGCAAAAGCAGCTATTGATTTCATTAAGGGTGCTGCGTTGTCAAATTTTGATTTCCTCTTCATGTGGGGAGCCAACATCCTGTTAGTTTTCGCCGTGATTTTAGCGTTTTCACCTTTGGGTAAAATTCGCTTAGGTGGCGAGCAGGCTACTCCTGATTATTCGAAAACATCTTGGATTTCGATGTTATTTGCTGCTGGAATGGGTATTGGACTCATTTTTTGGGGAGTTGCCGAGCCGACGGCATTCTTTACGAACTGGTATGGAACACCACTTAATGCAGAACCTTATACAGAAGCCGGTCGTGAATTGGCATTAGGCGCAACGGTCTTCCATTGGGGCCTACATGCATGGGCTATCTATGGTATGACCGCGCTTAGCCTTGCCTACTTTGTTTACAATAAAGGGTTACCACTCTCAATGCGCTCTGTGTTTTACCCAATGTTACGTGATCGAGCTTGGGGGAAAACTGGTGACTTGATTGACGTATTAACGGTATTAGTTACTTTGTTTGGTCTAGCGACTTCTCTTGGTTTGGGTGGCGCACAAGCGGCAAGCGGTATCAGCCATGTCTTCGGAATTGAAAACAATATCTACCTTCAGCAATCCATTATAATATTGATAATGGGTTTGGCGACGGTTTCTGTTATGCGCGGCATGAATGGTGGTGTTAAGTTTCTAAGCAACCTGAATATGATCATTGCGTTTGTATTTCTTGGTCTTATTGCAATTTTGAATGTCACTACAGTGTTCGATTCATTGGTTACCGCTTTGACGGGTTATGTAAAAAACATTCTTCCGTTAAGTCAAACCACTGGTCGTGATGATACCACTTGGCTACACGGTTGGACTGTCTTCTATTGGGCATGGTGGGTAGCGTATGCCCCTCTTTTTGGTATGTTCGTAGCACGCATATCTAAAGGACGTACCGTTCGCGAATTTATTCTTTGCGTATTACTTATCCCGACATTGGTCACAACGGCTTGGATGTCGGTCTTCGGTGGTGTTGCTATTCAACAGGTGATAGATAAGGTAGGGCAATTAGGCCTTGATCAAGGAATTGCGGATGTCTCTCTAAGCTTATTTTATATGTTAGATGCCTATCCGTTCGGAAATGTTCTATCCGTCATCGCTGTTGCATTGATTATCGTTTTCTTTGTGACAACTTTAGACTCGGGCTCTATCGTTATTGATGGCATGACCGCTGGTGGTAAGTTAGAAGTACCAGTCAAACAGAAAGTCGTTTGGGCTGTTATTTCTGGTGCTATTGCTATGCTTATGTTGTGGATTGGTGGCACTGAGTCTATTCAAACTCTGCAATCAATCACCATTATTGCTGCATTGCCGTTTACGATAATTCTTCTGTTGGGTTGTGTGTGCCTGATTAAAGGTTTATTGACGGAAGTTGAAAAACCTCAGCTATCGACTAACCAACTGAATTAACGTAGTTCGTCTCAAGGTTAATAATTAAGTTGAAAACTCTCTGGTATTTCATACTAGGGAGTTTTTTGTTTTTTATGGTGATAAAGTAGAATAGCTAAGAGCCGCTATGCTAAAACTTCAGTAGTTGTTGCGCAACTTGATGAGTTTAGGGATAACTCACAAAAGGTTCTTTCAAATGTACCATTGGAGCTGTACTTTGATGTTCCATTTAGGCTAACTGACAAAATCTCATTTTTTTTAGTTCTAATTTTTAATTGCACATCGTTAACGTAACCAAAGTCTTTTAGTTGAGGGAAGTGGTTATCCACGCATAGTAGAGAATCAGGATGAAGAAACTCAACAAAATGTCTTCCTAGGACGTCCTCTTTTTTATAGCCGGTTAACTTTAACCAAGCAGGATTTACATCAATAATAGAGCCACTTAAATCTAATGATTGAACGGCATTTTGTCGATTATTCATATCCATACAGTGTGATCCGTTGTTGATTAATTTTTCTCTCGCTTCGGCCACCATACTAAAATCCTTTTAATCGTTTGACTATTAGTAGTATATATCACTAACACTGAACTCAACATCAGACGATTCTTTACCCCTTCTAGTCAGTGTAATCCCACATTACATTGCACTCTGCTTTTTGTGCGGCAGTGAACAGTTCAACTAAAGGAAAGGCTCGATTCATCAAACTGACCGTATCTTCTTTGATGTCATCTTCATTCTCTTCGGATTCGTTGGGGGCAGTGATGTTTTGTTCATTTTCAATGGATGTCTTTAACTGGATTAATGCGTCAGGAATATCAGCGGCTAAAATGGCCCCAGGTACTTTGCCGCTATGGCCAAGCATTTTGAGCATTTGTAGTCCCACATCGCCAAACATGGTGACGTTTGCATATGCAGTGCAGCTAAATGTAATTAACATAATGAGCTTCCTTCCAGAATGACAGTCAGTTTGTATCGATCAGTTTAACCAGACCGAACATAGCGACTAAGTATATGAACCATAGCACAGATTCAGAATGACGAGATTTTTTGGTTCCAGTTGAATATTGACGAATGTAAATAGTAACGCCCTTTAACCTTATCCAAATTAGAACTGCTAGTTAAAAGCTGGGAGGCACTTTGGGACGAATTAATCCTATGGTGAGATAAGAAAGTGGCTTGTGGTGGTTGATGATTCCAGTGCATCATTATCTTCATTGTCAGATGAACGATCTTTTAGTTTAATACCGGATATCTGACGTCTGATGGACTCACTAAGAAGATAAAACGCTTTGTTGCTTGCTTCATCATAACCGAGACCTTCAGGGCGTATATTGGAGATACAATTTCGGCTAGACTCCTTTGCGCCGCGCTTCGGCGCCCAAGTCATGTAAATACCCATGCTGTCGGGGGATGTCAGCCCTGGCCTTTCACCAATGAGTATCATGGTGATTTTCGCATTTAGGCACTCACCCACATCGTCACCTATAGCCACTCTACCTTGAGACACAATGGTCAGCGGCGCGAGAGACCAGTTATTTTTAGGATCTGTTCCCAGCTTTTCAACCAATCTATCCAGCAGCGGAACTGCGTGATTTTGAATTGCAGTGGAGGAAAGTCCATCAGCCACTACTATCGCTAAATCATATTTTGCGTCAACTTCTGAACGTTGTTCCAACAGTTGTTGCCAAGAAGCATCACTCAATTGACGTCCAAGGTCTGGTCTTTGTAGGTACTCCATCCTGTCTCTTGCTTTGCTATCGAGCACAATAGGATTCATTGGTGTCGCATTATATAGTGGTTGTGACGTGCTAAGATGTTCAAGCAATGCTTTAACATCCAGTGCTTTGTGCACGGCATCTATCGCTCTTGCATGATCGAGTTGGAAGGCTAACAGTTCATTAGTCGGTATACTGTTCCCAACCCGACCCAGTCCGATACGCGCAGAGGTAAATTGTTTTAAGCTCTGCCACGGGTTCTTGATTATCAGTCGATCGCTATTAGAGGTGTTTTTTTCAGAAAGCTTGCTCATTAGCCCTCCTGTTGTAGTAAAGATAGTGATTTACTAAAGGGTTTAGCAAGGCTTTTGTTTAGCTGTACTTGCCCTACATCTTTGAATATTTCCATTTTTGTAAGCCAGTTTTCAAATTCTGGTGCGGGCTTAAGGCCGAGTACTTTGCGTGCATACAAGGCATCGTGGAATGAAGTCGTTTGATAATTAAGCATAATATCGTCTGAACCGGGAATGCCCATGATGAATGAACAGCCGGCCACACCCAGTAAGGTTAAGAGGTTATCCATATCATTTTGGTCGGCATAGGCGTGATTGGTGTAACAGATATCACACCCCATCGGTAGTCCGAGTAGCTTACCGCAAAAGTGATCTTCTAGGCCGGCGCGAATAATTTGCTTCCCATCAAATAGGTATTCAGGCCCTATAAATCCTACTACAGTGTTCACAAGTAAGGGATCAAAGTGACGGGCGACAGCGTAAGCTCTCGCCTCACAAGTTTGTTGATCGACTCCGAAATAGGCGTTAGAAGAAAGTGCTGTTCCTTGTCCTGTTTCAAAATACATCACATTGTTGCCTACCGTTCCCCGGTTGAGAGAGAGTGCAGCCTCCTGTGCCTCTTTCAATACATTTAGGTTTACGCCAAACGTCTCGTTGGTACCTTGAGTTCCACCTATAGATTGAAAAACCAGATCAACTGGAGCACCTTTCTCTATTGCTTCAATGGTGTTGGTGACATGAGTTAGTACACAAGACTGAGTTGGGATCTGATAGTGATGAATAACCTCGTCAATAAGAGACAATAGTTTGATGGTTTGAGTGACATTATCTGTTGCGGGGTTAATACCTATTACAGCGTCGCCGCTGCCGTACATTAAGCCATCGAAAATGGTCGCCGCAATACCATCTAATGAATCGGTGGGGTGATTAGGTTGCAAACGTGTGGATAGTCGATTTTTTAATCCAATAGTATTACGAAATGCAGTGACTACACGGCATTTTTTTGCAACTAATATGAG
Organism: Vibrio algarum; assembly: GCF_028204155.1. Lineage (NCBI taxonomy): Bacteria > Pseudomonadati > Pseudomonadota > Gammaproteobacteria > Vibrionales > Vibrionaceae > Vibrio > Vibrio algarum. Next base: position 853,413 of record NZ_JAQLOI010000003.1, read on the forward strand.
GTCTTGATTGCGCATGATCTTACTGACAGCTGCGACCATTTCGGGTGTTAAACCGGGGCGAATTTTCGCCAATGTTTCCCCATCGGTATCTGCATTTAGTAGCCAGTTTCTAAAGTCACCTACGGTCATATGAGAAATCGGATCAAATGCAGTGGTATCGTGACTATCGATGATCAGTCGTGTTATCTCATCGGACTCGTAGGGAATAACAGCTTCGTTGAGGAAGGTTTTAAGCGGCAGATCCGCTAGAGTCATTTGAGCGATTACTCTCTGTTCCGCTGTGTCGGCACTTACTCCTGCTAACGCATCGCCAGATCGTGCTGGTGTTGCTTTTGCCATCACTTCTGCAAGTGAATTGAAGATGTATACCCTGTCTCCCTGCTGCCAGCGATATGTAGCGGTCATAGCTTTCCCTTTGGTCATTTATTCAGATAAGAACAACAGCGGCTATAGCCGCTGTTGTTTATCGCCTTAGCTGTAACGGTATGGTCTGCCTGCTTTTTCCATATCTGAGTTATACTTTTTGAATATCTCGACAATCTTCGCTTTCGTTGGAGATTCTTTTGCTATTTCATCCCAGAATTTGTGTGCTTCCGCTTCAACGGTCGCCCACTCCGCATCAGGAATGGAGGTTAGTTTCATATCACTTCCTTCAACGCGTAGTTTCGCTTCACCACCCCAGTACCACCATTGACGATAGTAGTGGGAGCTGTCCATACAGAGTGCAAGTAGATCTTTAAGATGATCTGGAAGCTCGTTGTATCGGTCCATATTGGCAAAGAAAGAACCGATCCACGCACCTGAAATGTTGTTGGTAAGGAAGTAGTTTGTCACTTTCGACCAACCAACCGTATAGTCTTCCGTGATGCCTGACCAAGCAATACCATCTAGTTCACCAGTCTGTAGGGCAACTTCAACATCTTCCCAAGGGATAGAAACAGGAACTACACCAAACTTAGCTAAGAAACGGCCTGCTGTCGGGAACGTGAATACTTTTAAGCCTTTTAGATCTTCGAGGCTATTAATCGGCTCTTTTGTCGCAAAATGACATGGATCCCATGCACCGGAAGAGATGTGTTTAACACCGACTTTAGCGTATTCTTCTTTCCAAATTTCATCCAAACCATACTGGTTGAACAGAACGGGCACGTCTAACGAGTAGCGACTACCAAATGGAAAATATCCACCAAATGTAGTTACTTCTGTAGGGGATGCCATAGAGTCATCATCCGATTGAACCGCATCGATTATGCCCTTTTGCATAGCACGAAACAGTTCTCCTGTTGGTACAAGTTGATCGGCAAAGTAAAGTTCTATCTGCATTTCTTCACCAGCAATGCGATTGAACATTTCGATAGCGGGCTTAACCACATGCTCTGCTAATGCGGGTCCTGCGTAGGTTTGCATACGCCACTTTATCTTAGGGCTAGCAGCAAATGTTTTTGCTGGAGCCAGCATAGTACCTGCGGCGAGTGCGGCAGCGCCAGTTAAAAAATTACGTCTTGAGTTCATTGTTATCCCTCCAATGGATTACTTGCGGACGGACCTTTGTCCGCCTTAAAATTTGTCATTTATTAACTATGAAAAGAGGAGAATTCCTACTTTCCATAAACATATTCTGGTAGCCACATAGCTAGGTTTGGAAAAACCATAATTAAGATGAGTGAAAACACCATAATGGCAACAAAGGGGCCGACTGAGCCGTAGATGTCACGTAATGTGATTTCCGGTGGTGCCATGGCACGCATTAGAAATAGGTTGTAACCGAATGGCGGTGTCATATAGGCGATCTGGGAGGTGATAGTGTAAAGAACACCGTACCAAATAAGATCAAAGCCAAGTGCGTGTACAAGTGGTACATAAAGAGGAGCGACAATCACTAGCATCGCAGTATCATCAAGGAAGGTTCCCATGATGAGAAAGGATAGCTGCATTAGAATCAGTATTGCCCAGGGGCTAAGTCCCAGTTGCTCGGTAAACAGATGTTCTATTGCCTTTACTGCGCCTAATCCATCAAAGATGGCACCAAAACCTAATGCAGCAAGGATGATCCACATAAACATACAAGAAATAGCCAGAGTGCTGCGTACAGAGTTCTCGAACACAACTTTTGTCATTCGTTTTTTGAGGATAGCGGCTAACAGTGCCGCCATAGCTCCAATCGCTGAACTTTCGACCAGACTGGTCCAGCCATTAACAAATGGAATCATCATCACTGCGAAGATACCAAGTGGTAGCGCTCCTGCACCTAGTAGGCGCAGTTTTTCTGCCATCGGCACATTGCGTTCTTCTTCGCTAAGGGTCGGGCCTAAACTTGGGTTGATACGGCAGCGAACGGCGATATAAACAATAAATAGCACAGCCATCACTAAACCAGGAATGATACCGGCCAACCAAAGTTGCCCTACAGGCTGGCGAGCAATCATGGCATACAAAACTAAGACTACCGAAGGGGGGACTAGTATGCCAAGTGAGGAGCCAGCTTGAATGACCCCAGTAACCATTTTCTTATCGTAATTTCGCTTAAGTAATTCAGGAAGTGCAATGGTTGCACCTATCGCCATACCTGCTACAGAAAGGCCATTCATCGCTGAAACGAGCACCATAAGTCCGATGGTTCCAATAGCCAACCCTCCAGGCATTGGCCCCATCCAGACGTGGAACATTTTGTATAAATCATCGGCGATTTTGGATTCCGAAAGGATATAGCCCATAAAAATAAACATGGGTAGTGTGAGCATTGGATACCAATTCATTAGCTTCATGGCTGAAGTAAAGGGTATCTCTATACCGCCGGTACCCCAAAGCATAATAGCAGCGATGGATGCGACGGCCCCTATAGCAGCAAATACTCGTTGACCTGTTGCCATTAGCAACATCATTAACGAGAACATCATTGTTGCGATCATGCCATAACTCATTTGATTTCTACTCCGCGAATAATTGCAATATCTTTAATAAACTGTGAGATGGCCTGTAGGATCATCATAAAAAATCCTACGCACATAATTGCTTTAATAGGCCACAATAGTGGGCGCCACGCAGAGCTACTGCGCTGGCTATATTCTAATGAATATAGTGTGCTTTCTAGCCCCCCATAGAGCAGCACAATTAAGTAAAATAGAAGGAAAAAGACGGTAAATGCATCCACCCAAGCGCGCTGTTTTACCGACCATTCACCATAAAAGAGGTCCATCCGCACATTGGCATTTAACTGGATGGCATATGCACCACCGAGAATATAGTAAGTGACCATCATGAACTGGGCGGATTCTAGAGTCCAAAGTGATGGCATAAAAAAGGTTTTTGAGATAGAGGACCACATAAGTACTCCAATCATCAGGAATATTCCATACGTCATAAATCGGCCGATACAACGATTGAATAAATCGACATATTTTACGTAGGCAACAATGAAACCGGGCATTACATTTCCTTATCTCTGAACTGTCTTAAGGCGTATGGTTTCTCACAAGAACAAAGCTTGTCAGAGGGGGTAAAGCTAATCACAGCGTTACCGTTGCCATAAAACGACTTTAGTTAACTTGAAAAGCAAAACGTTTTACTTGGTTCGGTTTTTGCTCTTTCTAAGTTTAAATTCTCTTTGTTTTAGAAATGCGATATCTGTTCCTAACCTATATCAAAAATCGGCAAAGATAGAAATTTTATATAAAACAATAATATAAGTAAGGTCATGCCCTGTATTGGTACATTCGCCGAGACAAGGATAAGAGATATGGAGAAACATACATTAACTAGTAACGATCCATTGTTGTGCACGCTTCACTCTAGTGATGCAAATCATCAAGCGGCAAACCTGATTAATTGGCAGCAAGAGTATGACCAATTAGGTCAGGGGCGTTTTCTCGGCGTGATCAATGAAATTAATTTCCCGCATATGCATGTGTTTCGTGAAGATACAAACCGAGGGTTAAGGCAGCAGTGCCGAGTAGAGCAAGGGGGATTATGGCTGGGGTTTAGCGCAAACAACAAAAGCTGTCGCATTAATAATAAACAGGCGACCAACAATCAATTCTTATGCCGTCCCGGTAGTAAAGATTTTGAGTTACTCACTCCCGACGAGTTTTCTATCTTTGGCTTGGTGTTGCATAAAAGTTTGTTTACACAGGGTACAGACCAACATGAACAAATACTCATTAACCAGACCTGTGATGATCTTTGGCTAGAGAATATTTCACCAAGAACACTTATGATGTTCAGAGAATATCTTTCGCTACTGTTGCAACCTGAAGGTAATCGTTGGAGCAGTGATACCCAAGAGGTTATCCTTAAAGATGCTGTGTTGGATCTTTTTAGTCAGGCGCAACCAGTATCACCGGTACATCAGGTAGCTTCTCATCAACGCCAGCACATTATGAAACGAGTTAGAAGTTATCTAACCGAGTCACGCTTGAAATCTCCGGTGACTATAAGCGAGATATGTGACGCCGTGCATGTAAGTCGACGTACGCTGCAGTATACGTTTACCCAGTGTTGCGATATGTCTCCCAAGCAGTACATTCAGATTACTCGGCTTAACCAGGTTAGGCGTGCGCTTTTAAATGATACAGACAATCAAACGATTGCCGATATCGCATTTGACCATGGTTTTTTTCATTTGGGTCAGTTTAGTCAAGACTATAAACGCTTGTTTGGTGAAAAACCCAACCAGACGCGACAGAGTGAAAATGAGTAACTAACATCTAATAACTAAAGCCCCGACAACAAGTCGTTGCCGGGGCTTACTATGTAATATTTTAAGTGTGATATTAATGTAGAAAGGAATCTAAGCGATAAACGAGGAGATGATTCCAATAAGACCACCAAATACGCCCCCCAGACAACCAGCCACCCTAAATGTTGTTTGATCATATCTTGAACCATCTGTTTCACTAGCTTTGGTGTGAGTTCGTTTAAGCGTTGATCGATTATATTTTCTATATTTTCTTGGATCTCCGCCATCATCTTAGGTTGCTCAAATTGGTCTTTGAGTGCCTTTTTAACCCCATCGCTTTGGCTTATGTCTATTATTGATTGTTGCATTTTTTCTACAAAGGGTTGCTTAAGTGGCATAAGTGCTTCAGTGCCACCAACCATCGCAAGCATGCCACCGAATGATGAGTTAGCAATCACCTCTACCAACGATTCAAAGGTGGGCTCGAAGTCAATGCTATTGAGTACGGGTTCTAAATCAAGCTTATTTCCACCAGCAATTTCTTGTGTTAGAAAGCGATCAATATTTTCGTTCGTAAAAAATTGCTCCATCATCAAGCCTTTTATCGCAACCTTAAACTCTTCAAATCGAGCGGGAATAACACCGGAACCATAGAGCCCAGGGATTTTTTCGAACAGCATGTGTACCGCTAACCAGTTAGTGATTGCGCCAGAGAAAGCAAAAAGACCAGCGTACAGTAATACTTGATTATTAAGCTGGTAGCCGGCAGCGAGAAGACTTAATGCAATAATGTTGGTGATAAGGCTTTTATTCATGTTGTGCTCAAGAATGTGATGTTCAAATTAGGATTGAGCGAGATTTTAGAGAGTAAAGGAATAGATGTGAAGTGATTTAATTGCTGATATTTCTATCTGTAGTTTAATAGCGACCACTAAGGTCGCTATTAAACTAAGCAACTAATCTGGTTTAATTATCATTGTCTTCGTCACCAATAAAACCGCCAGTTTGATGCGCCCAAAGTTGAGCATAGATACCACTCCCTTGAATTAACTCTTGATGTGTACCTTGTTCTACTATTTGACCTTTATCCAATACGATTAATCTATCCATCGCAGCGATGGTTGACAGGCGGTGAGCGATAGCGATAACGGTCTTACCTTGCATCAGTTCTATCAAGCTTTCCTGAATCGCTGCTTCTACTTCTGAGTCTAATGCTGAAGTGGCTTCATCTAAAATCAGCAGTGGTGCATCTTTTAGCAGTACTCTTGAAATAGCGACACGTTGGCGTTGTCCACCGGAAAGTTTAACGCCTCGTTCACCTACTTGAGCGTCATATCCGCTGTTTCCATGTGGGTCTGTTAAGGTATCAATAAATTCATGGGCCTGAGCCTGAACAGTGGCTTTTAGCATCTCTTCTTCGCTCGCATCTGGTTTGCCATAGAGGATATTTTCACGAATAGAACGATGTAGAAGAGAGGTATCTTGAGTCACCATTCCAATATTGGCACGCAGTGAATCTTGGGTGACGTCTGATATTACTTGTCCATCAATCTTAATCTGGCCACTTTCTACGTCGTGAAAGCGCAATAATAGATTAACGAGCGTTGATTTGCCCGCACCGGAGCGACCTACTAACCCAACTTTTTCACCTGGTTTAATATTCAGATTCAAGTGGCTGATGACTCCTTTATCTTTTTCACCATAGTGGAAGCTTACGTTATTGAATTCGATGCGGCCTTTTTTGACAGCTAGAGGCTTAGCGCCTTCTTTATCTGTTATATCAATGGGTTTTGAAAGAGTGGAGATTCCATCTACCACGGTACCCATGTTTTCAAATAACGCACCAACTTCCCACATGATCCACATAGACATGCCATTAATTCGCAATGCCAAACTGATAGCAATTGCGATAGCTCCGATGGTAATAGCGCTTTCCATCCAAAGGAAAATAGAAATAGCAGCGATAGAGAAGACTAAGAAATAGTTGGCTATCTCTACACTGATGTTGAAGCCAGTGACTAAACGCATTTGTCGATAGACGGTATCTAAGAAGCCATCCATACCTTCTTCGGCATATTTGGTCTCTCTTTTACTGTGAGAAAAGAGTTTAACGGTTGCAATATTTGTGTAGCTGTCGACGATTCGTCCTGTCATGGTTGACCGAGCATCGGCTTGCTCGGAAGCAACAGATTTCAATTTGGGAACAAAATAAATTTGTATGCCTATGTACGCGGCTAACCAGACCAACATCGGAAGCATTAAGCGCCAGTCAGCCTGAGCCAGCATCACGACAATTGAAGTGAAGTAGACAATGACATAAACGAAAACATCGGCGGTTTTCATTACCGTCTCACGCACAGCGAGGGAAGTTTGCATTACTTTAGTCGCTACACGGCCTGCGAAATCATCTTGATAAAAGGAGAGGCTTTGCTTCAATAAATACCGATGGGCCATCCAACGAATTGACATCGGATAGTTGCCTAATAAGCTTTGATGAATAAGGAGAGAATAGATGGTAACAAGTATCGGCATTACGAGAAGTAATACGAGGCCAACAACCCAAAGTACACCGCTATTTTCGTCAAGAAAAGTCTCGGGGTTACTGCTTGAAAGCAAATCAACAAGGCGACCCATAAAACCAAAGAGTGAGACTTCAATAATTGCGACAATGGTGCTTAGAGATGCCATTAATAGCAGTGGTATTTCAAAACCACGGGTATAGTGCCGGCAAAAAGCAAAAACTGTCTTTGGTGGTTGTGTTGGCTCTTCGTTTGGGAAGGCTTTAGTTAGGCCTTCAAAAAACTTGTACATTCGATCGTCCTTATCCCATCTTGTTATTGTTTTGTCTACGATAAAGAGAATAGATAGTAGAAAAATAGATGGGTTTCTATTTCATCACACACTAACCTAAAGAATAAAAAAAGAACACGATTTTTAAAGTCCGGTTTAAAAAAGCATATTCGAGTAGCAAATATGCTTACCTATAAGCATTGTTTACGCAACTCAGTTATCCCATTGAACTTAGGAACACTGCAAATGAATAAATATGCGTTGGTAGAATACTGCTAGAGTACGGTATATACCCGTTAATAACGGAAATTTTTGTTATTTGCAGTAAAATCACATAGTTTCGCTGTGTAAAAAGGCCCTATTTCAGTTAATTGAGATTTAACATACTACTTACAATCTAATGAACGAATATTAGATGGATAATTATGAAATGAACTCAACTCAATCAAAGGAATGCTTGCAAGGTGTCCGTTCACTTCAAAATGCGAATTGTGTGGTAATGGTGCCACCGAAAGAGTTTCGTTATAACGCCGAAACCGCACAAGATAATGAGTTTCAACATAAGGTTGAATTAAGTGAGCAACAGGTTCGTGATAATGCGATGGCTGAGTTTAAATCTATGGTCGTCAGTCTGCGTGAAGAAGGGGTTCAGGTTGTTGAATTTGACTACCCCGTATCCGAAAAAGAGACTCCAGACGCTGTTTTTCCAAATAATTGGTTTAGCACGACGCCAACAGGCGAATTATTTGTTTTTCCTATGGCGTGTCAAAATCGTCAATTAGAGGTTCGTCCAGAAGCCTTGGTTAAATCACTATCGAATTCAGGACGCAAAGTCACTTCGAATTCGTCTTTGGTTTCGTTTGTTGAGAACGATGCTTATTTAGAAAGTACGGGTGTGATGGTTATGGATCATGTCAATCGTATAATCTACGCCGCATTATCTCATCGTTGTGATAGAGAAGTTTTAGAAGAGTATGCACAAAGAGTCGGTTATGAGCGTGTCATTTCATTTCAAACTGGATTACCTTCTGGTCAACCGATTTATCACACCAATGTGATGATGGCTGTTGGGGAATCATTTTGTGTCATTTGTGATGAACTTATCCCTGAATTTGAGCGCCGATTTGTACTTAAATCGTTAGCAAAAGACAAACAAGTCATCTCAATTTCATTAGAACAGATGAACCAATTTTGTGGCAATATTCTTCAATTGGAAAATGCCAATGGAGATAAACTCATTGCTATGTCATTGTCGGCATTTAATGCCTTTACTACAGTCCAAAAAAGCCAGTTATCGACTCACGGTAAATTACTTCCTTTTGATGTATCGACAATCGAGAATATTGGTGGGGGTAGCGTTCGTTGCATGTTGGGCGAAGTGTTTTTGCCTAGAGGATAAAACAGAAAAGGCTAGGTGAGTTCACTTAGCCTTTAAAATTATTTATTATCAAATGGTTATATGTAATTGATAGCAGGTTACTTTGCAGTTGAGTGTAGTATAGCCAGCGACATTGGGGCCATTAATACATCATTGTTTACCTTACTGTGCACCACTTTATCCATACTTGTATCGCAAATAGTAAACCAGTTTTGGTCGTAATTATTTGGTAGTTTAAAACGAGCCGGTGCGGTTGATTGGTTGATTAGGTATATCAGTTCATCACCATCTTGTTCAATACCAAGGTGCAGAGCTACAGAATTTAGGCTATTCCAGTCATCATGCTCCATATGTTCTCCGTCAGCTCTGCGCCAACCGACTCGGTTTTGGTTACGCTGTTCACCACTAAACGCCCTGACGAAAGGAACCATATATTGTTGGCGTGCCGCTAACATATCGCTGATCCATTCTTTAAATAAGTCGATGCGATTACATGAACGCCAGTTAATCCAACTCAGCGGGCTATCTTGGCAATAGGCATTATTATTACCATTTTGAGAATGAGATAGTACATCTGCCGTCATAATATGAGGGATACCAAAAGCAAATAACAGGCTAGCGATAAAGTTGCGCTTTTGTTTTTCGCGCACCGCCTTGATCATCATGTTGTCTGTATCGCCTTCGACACCATAATTATCAGAACGGTTATCACCGTGTCCGTCATGGTTGTGCTCACCATTCGCATCGTTGTGCTTGTGTCTATATGAGACAAGATCTTGAAGCGTGAACCCGTCGTGGTAGGTAATATAGTTGATGGTTAACTTTTGAGGCCAACGACTTGCACTATAGAGATCTCTCGAACCCATAATCCGCGTTGCGAACTCTTTTAGATACCCCTCATCACCACGCCAAAAGCTACGAGTTATATCTCGAAACTTGTCATTACACTCATTCCAACCATCAGGGAACCCACCAACCTGATAACCGTTTGGACCAATGTCCCATGGTTCAGCAATGAGTTTTACATCTCTCAATACAGGGTCTTGTGCCACCGACTTAAAAAACGGTGAGTGGTAGTTAAAGCTGTCGCCATTTCTACCTAATGTTGCTGCTAAATCGAAGCGGAAGCCATCAACATGAAACTCTTCGACCCAGTATCTCATTGAATCCATAACCAGATTTAACATCGGCTGATGCATTAAATCTGTTGTGTTACCACAGCCAGTAAAGTTGGCATAGTGGGGACCATGTTTAATGTAGTTACGTGGATCTAGAGCTTTAAGATTAAAGACGACTCCGCCTTCTCCGCCTTCCGCGGTATGATTGTAAACAACATCAAGAATAACCTCGATACCATTACGGTGTAATTCGCGGATAGCTGTTTTTAGTTCTATTACTGCATCGTCATTTGCATATCTAGGATCTGGAACCATAAATAAGTAGGGGTTGTAGCCCCAATAGTTCACTTTTCCCATATTAAGCAGGTGTTCTTCATGCATGCAGGCAGCAACAGGCAGAAGTTGAAGTGTGGTGATATTCTGTTTTTTATAGAAATCCAGCATTGAGCGACTAGACAAACCTAAATACCGACCTCGTTTTGAATCGTTTAGGTCTTGGTTTAGCTTTGATACACCCTTTACGTGAGTTTCAAATAATACGGTCTCTTCCCTTGGGATCCTAGGGGGCTTTATTCCTTGCCAGTCAAAAGCCGGGTCGATCACGACACATTTACTCATCCCCCAGCTTTTTTCGCTAGAATAAGGTGTTGCGTAATGCAATGGCTTATCTAGTGAGCGTGCATATGGGTCTGATAAAAGCAGGCTTTCTCCATCAAGTGTTGTAATGGCATAACCATATTTTTGACCAGCTTTCACTTCTGGAATGTAGATATGTCTAATACCTGCATACTCATTGATTAGCGGAAACAACTCATATTCATCATCGCTAGCAAATAAAGCTAAAGATATGTCAGGGCAGTTGGGAGCATGAATGGAAAAATTACATCCATTGCTATCTAGTGTTGCCCCTAATGGGTGAGGGCGGGAGCGAGTGTCTGTCATTATTAATTCTTTTTTTAGAAATTGTTAGCTTTTTGCGAACTTCGAGCTAAAAGGTCTGTCGAACAAATGTCGACGCCATCTATATATCAATAGTAAATTAATTCTATGTCTCAATAATACTTTAATTTTAAATTTTTTTTGTTTGCTAGTTAATAGCATACCTCTATTGAACTATGATGACATTAACACTTTGTGCAAAGGTTTGGCTCCTATTCAGCCTCTCCTACCCCCATATTTAGTGATCTAGCATACAAAATCATCTCTAATTCATTTTTCTACGCCTTTCTACTCCCCCGATATTTTTCCAAGGGTGGAGGAAGTCATCCTCTGCCTGCTTGCTTATTATCCCTATCGTTGAAACAAAACAGGGAGGCAACTCCCATAAAATTCTTTGTTATTGGTTTCTTTTGTTCTGCCTTTCAGAAGAGATTAAGGAAATATAAGAAACATAATTATTCGTTCAGGAGTTGACGAGATGAAAAAAGTAAGCGTAATTGCTACTGCAGTGGCAAGTGTATTATTTGCGGGATCTACTTTAGCTGAAGACAAAGTAACTGAAGGATGGACGGTAAATGGATATGGGCACCTTCTTTATAATGTAGGCCAGTCATTGGCGCTAGAAGAGTCGTACCACCATCGCCGTGATTACCGTGCAGCAGGCGCTGCATTCTCTGGTAACCCTACGCAAGTAGAATTTACCGTAACTAAAGGTAATAACTACGATAGCGGTGCTTGGTCTAAATATGTTCTAAAAACAGAATATGGTAACAATGAAGGTGGTAATGGACGCGGTTTTTACACATCTTCATCAGGTAACGAAGGTCACTTAGAATCTGGGCAACTAGAATTTAAAGAAGCTTATGTTGAATTAGGTGATCTTTCTTATTTCACTGAAGGTTTAAGCATGTGGGCTGGTCAGCGTTATTTGAACCGCCAAGCAGGCATCATCACAAAAGAATTCTGGAAACAATCCTCTGGTGTTGGTACTGGTATTCAATATAACAATGCAGGTGTTGCTCTTTTGTCCGCGGATCCGGGTGAAGGTAGCTGTACGACCCCTGATGGCGCAAATACAAGTTCTAAGCAATGTAATTTAGATGAAAACGGAGCTAGTACGACAGTCACTTCCGCTGACTTTTACTACTACGGTGTTGAAGCGCTTGCAGGTCGTTTTGATTTTGACCTTAAACTGATGCATCGTGAGAATGTGGATAAAGATTCAACTGCTGAAAGTGGTGTTGGTGTCGCAGTTACATATTCTCGTGACTACTATGGTCTAGACGGTTGGAGTACTACTGCATTAACTTATGGTCAAGGTGTAGCAGCTAACCGAGGCGTTAACTTTGGTCAGTGGAGCGGTAACTGGCAGAAAGACGATGAGTCCATCTTCTTTACTTCTTACGGTGTGGTAAATATTACTGATAATCTACAATTAGGTTCAGAAGTTACGTACTGGGATTTATCTAACTCAGAAACGAATTCGGTTTGGGGATCAGATGATGGATTGTCTCGTTTATTCTTAGGTGTTACACCATCGTATAAAGTGAATGAAAACTTCCGTATGGAAGCGGTGTTAACATACTCTGTAGAAAGTATTGGTAAAGCTGAAAACTGGGGCCGTGAAGACGCAGATACAAGTTTCTACTCGGCGACACTAGCACCAGTATTTACGGTAAATTCAGATTACTGGGGTCGTCCGCAACTTAAGCCTTACATAACATATATGTCTTCAAGTGATAGCGGTTATGAATGGTCTAAAGGTGGCAGCGACAGTGAAACTCGCGTTGGTATCGAAGCTGAGATTTGGTTCTAAGATTATTTGGACTTAATTACGTATAAAATAGGCAGCCTTAATAAGGTTGCCTAATTCAGTTTTTGGAGTTTGTATGAAAAGAACAGTATTAACTTTGTTATTCGGTAGCGTACTTTTTGGTTGTGCCTCGACTTCAGATGAAGTGAATAACGTAGAATTACCAACTATCAATGCAGAAGTGTGTTGTTCTAGCTATTCTGATTTTTCTTGGACTCAATTAAGTACAACAGAAGAAATAGAGTTTCAAATTGACAACTCGACACCTGTTTGGGAATTCCCTGAAGGTGCAAGCCATTTCGCTTCTTTCATATTTGCCGAGCAATCTAGAACGGTGGAAGTTACATTAAGCAGTAAAATGGTAGAAAAATCTGTATTAGCACCAAAAGTGGTCACCTTAGACTCTACTTTTAATGTCGTCGATGAGTATGACTTGGACGACTTCAAAATATTGTATTCTGATGCTTTTAGCCAAAATAGGTATGAAGCGACGATTTCTTTTGACGCAAGTAAAACCCCTTACTTAGTTGTATACACTCCTCAGGACCAGATTGGCAACGAAATTACGATTCCACATCCAGCTAAAGTAAGAGCGGTAAATAGTGGCGACCCATTACCTATTGTAACGGATTTGAAATATACACATGGCTATTTAGGCGAATTAGAAATAAAGCTTAAGACGATATCCTTAAATACAACCGTTAAAAGAGTTGAACCAAAAACGATATCTATCGTTAAACCTCAAGCAGAATCGGTTCTTTTCTATCAAAATGCCATAAAGAAGGCAGTTAATTTAGGAGATATCCCTAAAGCCTTAGCCTTACTCGAAGAAGCAAAAGCACTAAACATTGACGGTGCACAAGAAGCCTTTGTGAATGCGGTTAATGGTGTTAAGAAATAGTAATTTATTATAAATGATTAAGCAGTGACCACTGATATGTCACTGCTTAATAGCGTCAAGAAGCCCACTCTAAGCTAACTTCTGCTTCACCCTCTTAATCAGATTTTCATCGATACCAAGTTTTATAAGATATTCAGTAGTTGCCTGTTCGGCATCGTCAAAACAGCGAGTGCCTAGTGCATTTGTTAATGATTGAATGACCAAATTTGAGCTTCTATATTCGCCTATTCCTAATTGGTTCGTAAGGCTATAGTTTTCAACTATCTGCTCTTTTGAAGCGCCCAATAACATCTGAATGAAAGCACTCACTATGCCCGTTCTGTCAGAGCCCAAACGGCAATGTACTAAATATGGTGGTGAAGCCTCAGCGATAACGTTAATTAACTGCCTTATCCCATCTTCAAAGCCTAGTTCTCCATCTTTGAATGCCTGATTGCTTCCCGAAAGAAAGTAAGCCGTTTCATAGGATATGGGAATATACCTGATTTGGTTTCTCTGCATCATTTTTGTATAGATAGAGGGGGCCATATTCGCCGTTTTTGTAACGAGCTTTTCATGGTCATCAGACAGGTTAATAATGGTATTAATCCCTTTGTTTTGTATCAATGTTCTTACCGCTTTTTGCCTTTCAATTTCAATGTCACAAAGTCTAGGATCGTGAGAACGACTAGGGATCTGTGGATGGTAACTACGATAAACCTTTCTTTTCGATAGTTTACCCCCGTTGAGGCTGCGAAAGTTTGCCAACTCGGCCTCTGTTTTAAAGTCTGAAATCGATGATTTAATTTGAAAAGAAAGGCGGTTATCAGTGCTAATTTTTTCAATATGCTTAGGCCCAATATCTTCATGATGGATTAAATAATTAAACGACTGATTAAATTGATTGTTAAAGAAATAGCCGTCAGGGTAGCTATCATTAAATGGTAACGGCTGTTCTGTATCACTATTCCAGAAGTAATATTCTGGGTATCCAGAATTTGCAATGGTTAGCGTTTTTTCATGGCTGATTAGTAGGGAATGGATATTACCTTTCCTGTCCATTTTACATGACTTCTCAATTTTCCAATGAGTGAATGAACCTACCAGGAAGAGAGTGGTTGCGTCCGACTGAATAGAAAAGTAAAGGCCATGTTCTGTAAAAGTATAATGAATCATTAATTGAATGTTCTCGTGTGGTCACTAAGCGTCATAATTCAAAAGCATAAGCAGCAAGAGGCGGCAGATACAGCTCGACGCTACCAATACCTTTGTTCACTTTTAATTCAAGCGATAGTTGCTGTTCAATCTGTTCTTTGAAGGTGTGTGTCCCTTCCGGTAATGACAGCTGTTGTATCAAGAAGGCAGGTATAATGAGGGTTTCTTTACAGTGTAAATGCGGATTGAAATTTACCGCAACGAAGGTCGTATGTTTGTCTTTCTGTCTCGCGAATATAAATACATGGTCTTTCATAGATGCTAATTGTTCAGAAAGAGGGGAGTATAAATCAATATAATGCCCCATAAGAGCTGGACTGCTTATGGAGTAGTTGAGTACAGAACTATAAAAGGCTCGAAGGTTTTTCTCCGACTGATTTAGTAGAGCACCATCGAAAGCGCCATTATTCAACCAACGTTGATGATGGGGCACGCTAACGTAGTCAAAAATAGAGGTACGGGAAGGTTGCCCAAATCCTGCATTCTCGAGTGCGGGCTCTCCAACCTCTTGACCAAAATAGACCATAGTAGGAGAGCTACCTATGGTGGCAGAGAGTAACATTGCAGGACGAGCCAAATCAGCATTACCCGCAAATTCTGGTGAAGCGATACGTTGCTCGTCATGGTTTTCTAAAAAGTGCAGCATATGATGTTCTATATCAGCAAGCTCTTTTTGGACGCGAACTATAGAAGAAACGGACTCTTTGTTCTGAATGATCGCTTTTAGCGTGTCGTAGAGGTCGACCTTGTCATATAGATAGTCCATTTTACCTAGCTGAATAAAATCACGATATAGATCAGGTTGATATACTTCTGCCATCAAAAACGCGTCGGGGTTTTTTATCTTTATTGTTGAATTCAAATAGCTCCAGAATTCGACTGGCACCAACTCCGCTACGTCATATCGAAAGCCATCAACGCCTTTGTCTAACCAAAATAGGGCTATATCTCTAAACTTAATCCATGAATCCGGTAGGCTCTGATGTTGCCAGAACTCAATATGGGCTTGCACTCCTTCATTGCGGAGGTTTTCCGGTAATTCGGGAAAATCTTTGCTTCCATCTGGTCTTACACCGTAGTTGATTTTCACGGTTTCATACCAATCGTCTAGTTTTGGTTTTGCTTTGCGCGAGCCATTACCTGTCCACTTAGCTGGGTGTTCAAAATATGGGGTCGTTAACGTTGGATGCTCACTTCCACCTAGAGGTTGGAACGCTTCAGGAAAGTCAGGTAGCTCGAAAGACTGCTCTGGAATATAGTAGAAGTTGTTATTTCGGTGGTACTCAAGTTTTACATCGTCATCCGCACCAAAGTCGTTGGCGTGAATTGGATTATTAAGGCTTTTGTATTGGCGAGCAACATGATTTGGAACAATGTCGATAATTACTTTTAGCCCGGCGCGATGCGTTCGCTCTATCAAGGCCTCAAATTCTTCCATACGTTCTTCTGCATTATCAGCCAAATCGGGGTTAACCTGAAAATAGTCTTTTATTGCATATGGGGAGCCAGCTCGCCCTTTTACAATAGAGGGGTGGTCGTGCCCTACACCAATATCCGTGTAATCCCCAATAATTGCATGATGTAGCACACCGGTGTACCAAATATGAGTAACACCTAACTCTTTAATTTGTTGCAGTGCAAAGTCTGTAAAATCAGAAAACTTGCCGACGCCGTTTATTTCCTTTGTGCTCCATGGAATGTTGTTCTGTTCAGAATTGCCAAAAAGCCGAGTAAAAACATGATAAATCACTTTTTTATCTACATAGGCGGACATTTTTTGTGTATCAAGAGCGTTCATTTTTATTTGATGGTCCTTGTTATCTATTACTTATTTGACTAAAAAACTGACTTTATGCGGATTTGCTTAATACTATCTGTATATAAAATGAAAAAGGTGCTTTGGGTAGTGGTGTAGATAAATCTAACTAGGATCTGACAAGTAAGGCATAAAAGCGGTTCATAATACCATTAATGATGCTCCAATAGTGTAAACCGGATGTTCGTGTTTAACGGGTTGTGAGCCGAAACGAGGCTTAGATAATAACTAAACAAAGTTCTTGGTTTTGACACGAAAGCAGAGTGCTAGCCTATAGAAAAAGTTAGCAATAGTTTATAGTGTTTCTTTTGTTATTAAACGCATGATGTTTCCTAAATCAAACCAATCGTTCGTTTTGATAAGTTTTTAATAATCAATAACTACTCATGTTGCAAAAGGCTGCAAATTAATAAATGAATTTTATGACTATCGCCATTGGGGCCACAGGTGTATCACTTCTTTTTATTGTTGGCTGGATGGCTTCACTATCTGCTAAGAAGAAAAGACTCGCTGAAGAAAAAATCGAGCGCGAACGCATGTATCGGCGAGCGATTGAAAGACAGCGGCATGAAGAGAAAAAAGAACGCCTATTTAAGGCTGAAACAGGCCATATACCTACTCAACTTTATTTAGCTAAAGAGGCAGAGATCCAAAATCCTAGAGAAGCTCTTTATTGGTATGAGCAAGCTGCCGCACAAGAGAATGAAATGGGCATGTACGGTGTGGTTCGAGTATGTGGTCGTGCAAAAGAAGATATTGTCCTTATCGAAAAGTCCAAATTTTGGCAGACCGCAATAGAGGCCCATAACGGTAATGTCTTAGCCAAATTTGAGATGGGTAAAGCCTTGATTGGTGGTAAAGGAATTGAAGCCAATATAGAGAAGGGCATTGCCACAATCGAAGAAGTAGCGAATGGGGATCACATTGAAGCTCAGATCTACATGGGCGATTGGTACAATGCTGAAGCTAATTTACATCCTAACCCTAAATTATCTGCGGAGTGGCATTTTAAGGCGGCTCAGCAAGATAGTATAGAAGGACAGATAAAACTCGGTGAACATTATCGAGATGGTATTGGGGTTGAAAAAAATATCTTACGCGCGACTTATTGGTATGAGTTAGCAGCAGAGCAAGCCGATCCGAGAGCCCAGTATTTTGCTGGAGATATCTGGATTGGGAGAGGTTCAAAAGGTAACGCTATTGCGTACTTATGGTTGTATATTTCAGCGTATTTCGGATATGAAAAGGCAAAAGCGAGAAGGGATGATGTAGGTAATATTCTTGGTGTTGATGCGGTGGTAGGGCTTCAAGAAATGGCAAAACCTTTGCTGAGAAAGTTGGCAGATGGAGCAATTGAAAAGCATTCTATGATCAAAGCGCTAAATAAACTCTATAAGCGATCAACCTATTTTCCTGAAATAGATGGCAATGAATTTTTAGTATACGAGAAGAACAATGCTGAAACAGAAAACAAAGAAGCAGACGAGAAGCAAAACAAGGATTCAGGTGGAGGATTAGATTTTTCTATTTCACCGATTGATAAGCAATAAATGAATTTTTTTCTGAAATTTAGTTGAAAAAAACCTGCCGATTTGAAGTGACCCCCAATAGTTGGACACCAATTATTGGGGGTCTTTTTATGGGCCAAGCCGTTATGCTTGTTCCGACTTACAAACTGCAGCAGTAAATACAACGTCAGTTGAGCTATTTAGTGCCGTTTCAGCTGAATCTTGAATTACACCAATGATAAATCCTACACCTACGACCTGCATCGCGACATCATTAGAAATACCAAATAGGCTACATGCTAGTGGGATAAGTAATAGAGAACCACCAGCCACACCAGAAGCACCACATGCAGATACGGATGCAACAATACTGAGAAGTAAAGCTGTTGGTAAGTCAATTTCAATACCCATCGTGTGTACAGCTGCTAGCGTTAGTACCGTAATAGTAATTGCTGCACCAGCCATATTAATGGTTGCACCTAGAGGAATTGACACTGAATAAGTGTCTTCATCTAGTTCTAGTTTTTCGCATAAAGACATGTTTACTGGGATGTTAGCAGCACTAGAGCGAGTGAAGAAGGCTGTTACACCACTTTCACGTAGACACCTGAATACGAGTGGGTATGGATTTTCTTTGGTTTTAACCCAAACGATGACTGGGTTAACAACAAGTGCAATTATAAGCATTGCGCTTAGCAGAACCACTAGTAGCTGGGCATAACCAGCCAGAGCTGCAAATCCTGTCGTTGCAAAGGTGCTAGCAACTAAACCGAAGATACCAAATGGTGCTAGGCGAATAATAAAGCGAACGATTTGAGATACGCCGTGGCTTAAATCTTCAAATACAGCTTTCGTTGTTGCAGATGCATGATGTAATGCTAGACCAAGACCAACGGCCCATACCAAAATACCGATATAGTTAGCTTCTTTTAACGCATTGATAGGGTTATCAACCAGTTTAAATAGAAGGGTATGAAGAACTTCACCAATACCTTGTGGTGGAGTAGTACCTTCAGCACCAGCAACTAAAGTCAGGGTTGTTGGAAACGCAAAGCTGAGCAGAACGGCAGTAAGCGCAGCGGTAAACGTACCTATCAAATATAAAACAATGATAGGACGCATATGTGTATGTTGGCCTTGTTTTTGATTGGCGATAGAAGCGGCTACAAGAATGAATACTAAAATTGGAGCAACAGCTTTTAACGCACCTACGAATAGGCTACCGATCAAACCGGCATCTTTGGCATTTTCTGGCGAAATAGTAGCAAGCATTACACCGAGTACAATACCGACTAAAATTTGGAGCACAAGATTGCCACTAGCAAATCTAGCGACGAGAGTGTTGTTGTTTTGCATGGAATTACCTAATTATTATTTAGAATTTTATTTTGTCGAACTCTATTTTTTCCATCATAGATAAACGACCTGCATATTCTATGACAGATAGAGAATCTGTCTATAATTAAGTCTATATTAAGCAAAATAAGTGCAGTTTGTGTGATAACGTAGGTGTTTGTATTTATTTTGTGTTACGTTTTGGTTAATAAAATGAAAAAGACCCAAGATAATATTCTTAACTCGGGTCTTTTATTAGCACGCTAGCAATCGTTTACGCGCCGTCGCCTTTTTTCATACTCCGACTTTCTTTTGCCACCGTTCGGTACATTTTGCTCAATTGTTTACCGTGGGCTCTTTGTTCCGAGATTGTTGCTGTATTTCTTGCTTGCTCTCTCATTAACTTAAAATAGTTCTCCACTCTACGTGGGTCGATAGTTCCCGCATCAAGCGCTTTTTGTATTGCACAACCTGGTTCGCTTTGATGCAGACAGTCTGAAAATCGGCATTGACCAGCAATGTCTTCAATATCCGCAAATGTTTCAGCTACGCCAGACTCGCAGTCAGTTAACTGCAACTCTCGCATTCCTGGAGTATCGAGTAGTAGGGCACCCGATGGCATCATATGCAGCGTTCTTGAGGTGGTGGTATGTCGGCCTTTACTATCATCTTCTCGAATAGAACCCGTTGATTGCAGGTTGTTATTCAATAAGGTGTTTACTAGAGTCGATTTACCAACACCGGAAGAGCCTAAAAATGCAACAGTTTTGCTCTGTTTGCACCAGCTTAATAAGCCTTTGGTGCTGTCACTATCTAATGCATTGACGACTTCTATTATAAGCATTTTATCAAGGGCTTGAACTTGAGCTTTTTTTCATCTACATCGCTACATAAATCTGCTTTCGTCAGGATCACGACGGCTTCGACCTCGGTCTCATGAGCGATAGATAAATAGCGCTCAATTCGGCTAAGATTAAAATCCTGATTAAGTGAACAAACAACAAAAACCGTATCTATGTTGGATGCGATAAATTGTTCTGTCGCTTTTGGCCCCGCAGCCTTACGTCGAAATAGAGAGCTTCTTTCTAATAGTCGAACCAATTGGTTTGAACTATCTATGAGTATCCAATCACCTACCGTCATATGTGGTAAAGAATGGTGAATCGGTAACGATAATAAACCTTGTTCACATAACAGCTCGTAGCCAGAGCGGTGATGCGCAGATACGCGAGCAATGCGGTTTTGCTCGTAGTCTTCTAATGTCAATTGTTGTTGAAAATATGGTTGCCAACCAAGTTGTGGCAATGTGAATTTTGAATTCATTATATAAACCCTGGATGTGGCAAGGCACATCTGTGTTTTTAGATCAGGGGCGAATAACGATTGTTTCAATCTCATTTGATGCATTTAAATATGAGATTTGAAAAATAGAATGTTGACCCCGGTAAATTTTAATCACCGGACGACAGGAAGGGATGAGTTTACACTCTTTATACCTTAGCTATCACCGAGTGGGTTTGGGTTACAATCATTTTGTGTCCTCCATGTATTACATTGTTTAGGTTACATAAGAATGATAACAAAAGAGGGACACCATAAGTAACCCCTCTGCATGAAAACTTGATCTATTGAACGTGGCTGTTAATGTTTCATCATTCCTTTCATTACCTTTTTGATTTTGGCCGTAAAGGATTGGCTTTCTCCGTTGGCGAAGTTCACTGTTACATCTATCTGCCCACCTTCTTTGAAATCTTGCTGAAGTTCAAATAGCATTATATGTAATCCTCCAGGCTTAAGTACGGTCTGTCCCTGTGCAGGAATACTGATTGAATCTACTTGACGCATCTTCATCACATCTCCATCCATTACATGAGTGTGAAGTTCCACTTTACCAGCGGCTGGTGTAGAGGCAGAAACAATACTTCTTTCTACATTATCACTATTGTTTAAAACTAAAAAAACAGCGCTGGTTGGAGCGTTGGGTGGTGTTGCTCTAGCATAAGGGTGGTCAATGATCACGTCAGATGCAAACGCAAATGAAGATAATAATAAAGATAATGTCGAGGCTAAAATTACGGATGTTTGTTTCATTTTAATTTCCCTTTAAATTGGCGAATGTTACCTTCGCTTTTTATGGTTGCTGCTTAGTTTTCTTTTAGTACATCTTCTATGGCCGCGACAATAGGGCTTGGGTTCATTGTGTGAGCGACCTGAGTGATTAACGTGCCATCAGGTTTTAAGAAATAGAAATACGAACTATGGTCAACGACATAACCGATAGCGGAATCTTCTAATTCTGTTTTTCTAAAGATGACGCCATAATGATCAGCGATTGGCTTCGTTATTTCCATCGGGGCTGAAAACCCTTCGATAGTTTTATGAAAATATTGGGCGTATTGATGGGCAGCGTTTGCTTCATCTCGTTCTGGGTCGATAGAGATAAACATTGGCCTAAGTTTTATCAATTGCTCTTCACTAATAGTGCTAAGTGCACCTGACAACATGGCAAGTGATGTTGGACAAACATCAGGGCAACGCGTGTAGCCAAAATATACAACCCGAATTCTGTCATCAGACACATCAAAAATGTGTGTTTCACGATCATCCTTACCATTAAAGACAGGATCTTTTATGATCTGTTGCGTTGCTTTTTGCTGTTGTTCTAGCGCAACTTCGTCTTGCATTTCCATATAAACTTTTAAGCTATAACCAAGTACAAAGGCGATAACTATGACTAGAGACCAATTTCTACTCATCTTTCCATCCTAATTGCGGGATAAACTTCACTGTTGCCGTCGGATAATGTTCCTATCCAAGTCATTTTATCTTGTGTGCAAACGGGTAACATTATGTTACCTATATATGATCCGTCTGATTGTTTAGTTAATTGGTACTTAGCGATACCCATATCCATCTCAAGACCCTGAAGAGAAAGCAATAAC
This sequence comes from Vibrio algarum, assembly GCF_028204155.1. NCBI lineage: Bacteria > Pseudomonadati > Pseudomonadota > Gammaproteobacteria > Vibrionales > Vibrionaceae > Vibrio > Vibrio algarum. Next base: position 875,822 of record NZ_JAQLOI010000003.1, read on the forward strand.
GTATCGCTAGCAGCATTGTCCCAATGCACTTCAATCTTGCTTTCTACTAAAGGTTTGGCATTGTCATGTTCAAGGGTGACGGCCACCCCATCTTGTATACATGTTTTGGTTGAGAGCATACAGTACTTGTCGATATCTATTGGATTATGGTCTTGACTCAATGACTTGATTAAGTCGGGGGCAATAAAGCCAAGAGCGACCGCGCTAGTAACTATTAATATTTGAATAATCTTCATTGTGACAAACCATAGGGTTCAATAACTTAATATATTAACATGATGATAGTGAAATTTTACAATATCTGTTAGTAAGTTGTGAATTTTATTAAAAAAAGAACGCGTTAAGACTTGCGTTCTTTTTTAAAAATCTGACGGTTTAGGCTTTGTCGGAAAACTGCTCTAAAAGTAGCACGAGTACTACCGCTGACAGCATCATAACAATGGAGAGGAACAACTGATGTGGCTGAGAAGTTAGCGCTTCAAATTGAAACGGTGTTAGGTTTTCTTGTATTAAAGGTACCTGTTCGCCATGGGAATTTACGCGCCAACTAATGGTTTCTTTCCATGGCCATATCTTTGGCAATGTTCCTATCATTAAGCCTGTTAGAAACATTAATGTGGAATCTCTAAAGGTTTTGAGAAGCCAAGAGAGTAAATGAGAAAAGGTGAGTAATCCTAATACGCAGCCAGAAGCAAATAATAGGAGTATATCGAGTTGTATTGACTTAGCTGCGCCTAATATAGGGGTGTACATGCCTAATAATAGAAGAATAAAGCTGCCTGAAATACCAGGTAATATCATCGCACAGATAGCAATAGCGCCAGCGAGGACGAAATTGACACTGGTTGGGTCCATTTCTAACGGTTTCAACACGGTAATGAAAAACGCAAATGCGATACCGAATATTGTGACAATAGCGCGAACAATGTCTTTTTTCTCAACTTGTTTCACTATGTGAAAAACAGAGACTAGGATGAGCCCAAAGAAAAACGACCAAAGTGGGATTGGATGTGTAACTAACAGCCAAGAGATTAGTTTAGCTAAGGTCAAAATACTTGTAATAATCCCGCCAAATAAGCAGATCAGAAAAAAGCCATTTATATGGCGAAATGCGGCCTTAAATCCTTCTTGTTTCCACAATACCAATAGTTTCGGATTCACTCTTCGTATGCTCTCTAAAAGGGTGTCGTAGATACCAGTAATAAAAGCAATAGTGCCACCAGATACACCGGGGACAACATCGGCAGCCCCCATCGCCATTCCTTTGAAGAAGGTAATTAAATAATTCATTAATAGATAGTTTTTAGATTGAAGTAACGGAGGAGTATACAAGATTTGTCTATCGAGAGAAAAGAGTCCTTACATTACTTATTTGCAACAAATGTCATAGTAAATTGCACTTAATTTGCAAAATGCAATTTGCAAAATGCAAATAAAGCGAGATGACTATCAAAAGACCTATAAATATGGGGAAAAATACCATATAAAAAGCTGGCATGGATGATGCAATACTACAGGTGACCCTTCTTAAAGCCGAGGGTCACCTAGCCAACTGACGTTGTTAGTGAATAAAGATTGTTCACAATATCTATAAGCCAATCGCAATAATTGCGGTTGGCTTTTTTTGTTAAAACGCCCACCAAAACGCTTGATAGAACTGTTTCTTTGCATCCTGTTCTATCGATAAGCCATTACTTGATAAAAGTTTATCAAATGGCCAAGTCATCACTTCCTGTATTGATGCTCTTAATGCTGCCATATTGCTTAGATGACGTTTATCTGAATAAGGTATCTTAAGGTCTTGATTTATGCCATGCGCCCACGTGAGCAATTTTTGGCCGATAGGTAGCGACTCCTGTACTGCTAATAAATGATCACTTAATATCAGAGTTCGACTTTCAGGATCGCAAAATATGATTTTTCGTGGTTTATCGAAACCTAATAACGGCGTTTGAAGCAGCTCATTTTTCCATGTTAGAGGCGCATAGTTAGATAGTGCACCATCAAAATTTAGGTCTGATCGTTTTTGTATTAGCGTTGGTGTCGCATAAAAGAGCGCTTCTGGGTAAGAAAGCCACCAGTCAGATAGGTACTGATGGTAGCTTGGAGAGGCGCAGATGATAGATTTGATGGAACCAAGTTTGGAAAGTTCGTGCTGTAGTTTAATACTCAGATCTATAGGATTATGGATTACTATTGAGCCGTCAGAAAGCCTAATAACGACCATTCTGTGTATGTGTGACAGGCCTAATTTTGTATAGGACATATCTGCATACCAAAGCCTATTAGATTTCCATTCCTTTAGAATCATATCATTTCCGTGATAGTTGAATTGGAACTCCCCGTCATTAACATGAAACGGGAATCTATGTGGTATTAGATCCCCACTTTACGTGGGAATCACGAAACTAAATACTAGAATATCGATTTCGCCTATGAGGGTGATGCTATCAATACCCCATTAAATTGAGTAAATTCTCTGCAGTTTCAATCGCCTCTTTTCTATTAGCGATATTTAGCTTTTGATAAAGATTACGAATATGTGTTTTGATGGTTGTCCCTGCAACATCGAGTTCTTGTGCGATCTGTTCATTACTGAAACCAGAGTAGATTAAACCCAATACTTGCCACTCCCTTTGAGTTAATGGGCTAGTTCGGACCAACTCAGGAATATTCGGATGATTGAGAAGTTTGTCTATAAATTCTTCATCAAAATGGACTGAACGACTTCGTTGCTTGCTAGATATATCTTTTACAAGTTGCTGTGCTCTATGTTTTTCTAGATCGCCTAACGTTGATTTATTCATCAATTTTTGCAAGAGGTGGTCAATAGAAGTGCCGTCAATTAGGAAGTTTCCTATCATTCCGGTTTGATTTGTCATGCTTAATGCTTCTTTAAGTCTAACGCTAGCATGCTCTTCATTGTTTTGTTTTATTGCAAGGATAGCATCGACAATCAAATTTCGATTTATGTCGGTGATCAGTCTTGCAGTTTCTGCTTCACTTTGTAAAAACGCCAAGCTCTTGGCTGCGTCATCGTAGCGCCCTACGTATATCTGAGCGCGGGTAATGTTTCTCCATTGAAGCTGTAAAAAATGATTTTTCGCTTCAGATGGACGATTGGCCTGATTTAACCAAGATTCTGTCGAATCAAAGTCATTGCGTGCTTGCCAGTATAGAATTAAAGAGAGTGAGGCGTTTGCTGTCCAATCTAAGTGGTAGGTGGATTGTTCCAGCAGATGCTCAATTTGCTCTATAAATCTAGCTGCTTTATCAAGTTCTCCTCGGCCAATCGCAATACGAGCCAACATGGAATAACTGTGTAAGTGTTTGCTTTGGTCTACTTTACCTAGAACATCAATGCCTTTATAGGCGCACTCTTCTGCTTCGTCCAAACGATTCCAGCACCAAAGTATTTGAGCTCTCGAACGCAGCAAAAATTCATGTAATGGTAGTTGCTGAAGTTTTTGCTCTTCAATGAGTTTGAAGGCGTTGTCTTGCATCTCATAGGCGGCTTGTACAAAACCTTGTGCTACCAAGATTTCACTTTGTTGGAGTAATGCCCATAAAGCTTGATGATATAATTGATGCTGCCGAGCCAATTTTTCAGTCTGTTGCATTAAAGGCAAGGCACGCTCGAGTTCACCTAAAACATGGTTAACCTCACCCACAATTGATGTTGCTACTATTCGGCTACGATAAACGGTAGTGTCTAGCTGACTTAAGGCGAGTTCCGCGAGTTCTAGAGCGCGTTGTGGGTCATTTTTATTGATCGCTACTTGAGCAAGTAGTGTGTTGACTTGCCCTTGATCATTTGTACTTAGCTTTATATTTCGCTCTTTCATTTCTGATAGAGATACTCTCAACATGTCTTCAACTTGATTATATCTATGTTGACTCTGAGATAGCCATGCACGTAAAAGAGAAAGTGTCATGTTGCTGTACAGTAAATCTTTATCTAATTGATTTAATGCGTTTTCTAATACTATTAATTCACCATTGTTGAACATTTTCCAACCGGAATTAATGATGATTTTCGCTATTAGCGCATCATCCTTGGCTCTTTGAGCATGACGCAGAGCCTGATAAGGTATGTCTAACTTAAGCCAAGCTTTTGCCGCTTTCTGATGTAATTTTACTTCTTCATTAGCGATTCGTGCTTTTCTTTGATGCGCAAGAAACTCACCAAAGAGGTGATGGAAGCGATACCAGTCCTGCTCACCTTCAAGGTGATAAATAAAGAGCCCAAATCGATTGAGTGATTCGATCATACCAAGTGAGTCTTCTCGATCGGTAAGGTCAGTGACCAGAGAATCATTGAACGTTTCGAGAACAGAGCATTGCATCAAAAAATATTTGGTATCCTCATCAAGTAAATCAAAGACTTCTTCAATCAGATAATCCCATAAATGAGCGTGGTTGAATTGAGATACTGACTCTGCGGATTGAGCTAATGTACGCTTCTGATGTTGAGCTTGCAGTGCAATGAGCTGTAAGGCAGAAGGCCAACCTTCAACATAGGTTTGTAAATTTGTCGCAGTAGTATCATCAATACCTTCAGATACTCGCTGATTAAAAAATCGGGTAGTTTCTTCTGTATCGAAGGCTAACAAACCATTATCTATTTCGATCATTAGGTCTCTAACTCTAAGGTTAGCGGTACCCAAGGGCGGTGTGCCACGACTCGTTGCAACCAGTGTCATGTTGTCAGGCATGTGCTTTAGGAAAAAACGCATGGCTTCATGTATTTCATCTGAATCGATGAGGTGGTAATCATCAAGTACAACGTAAAACTCACCGACGTAGTCTGATAGTTCAGAAAAAACCTCGGCAAATAAAGAATGGATTGAGGAAAACTGACGTCTTTCCGCTAGTGTTTGCGAACTCGGGCATTGTCCATCCGTTGCTCTGTTTATTGCTTGAATAAAGTAGTTAACAAAACGAGAAGGGTCATTGTCGCTATCATCTAAGCTATACCAACCTACGGCACTTTTATTTGCTAGCCATTGTGCGGCCATGGTGGTTTTACCATAACCCGCGGGCGAACGGAAAAGCACAAGCTTATAATAGGGAGCTTGTTGTAGTAAATCTAATACTCTTGGTCTAACAATCGCGTTATGCAATCGGCCTGGTCTAGTTAGTTTTGATGGTATCAACATATTTATATTCAATGAGTTATTTTGAACTGGGAAAATATCCCACGGTTAGCATTTAAGCAGTCGTAGAGGCTACTTATACACTTGTTTTTGTTTGATTACGTCAATCCTACGTTAAGGTTCCCCTTTCAGTACATGGCTATTCTCATATATGTATGATCCAGCGCATATTAATGATCATCTACGCCCCATATTTGGGATGACTCTCGCATTTTGTGCAGGTTTGGATATAAAAAATTATTCCACCTGTACATATTAGTATGGCTGAAACAATTCTAAGCTTTAATTATTTTGTGACCAATTCGACATTTTCTAGTTACTTTTTTCGATAGGTCATTTTTAGCCGGTTTACGGCTAATTGAGGTAAAGAGATGTACACGTGATCTGAATCACTTAAGTTGATTAAATCAACCGTAGCAATGTGATTTAGATCTTGAAATGTGTAGGAGCGGAGTATCTACGCCCTAGCTACTCCTCCTCCTATGCCTCGTTTATGGGAGGATGTTCTGCTTGTTCAGTCAATGCAGGATATACCGCAGATAAATTGATAATTAATGAGATTTCGCTATGAAACCAACTCAACAAAAGAAGTTTGATAAAGCCTCTTTCCAAGAAAATGTAAAGAAACACTTAACTGCAACTTATGCGACAACTGTAGAAAATGCAGACTCTCGTGCATGGTACCTAGCAATGGGACGTGCATTGGCTGAATTGACCACATTTGACCTATTAGAAACAGAAAATGATAAGGCAATTCAAAACGCGAAGAGTGTTAACTATCTTTCTCTAGAATTTCTAATCGGCCGTTTAACCGGTAATAACTTGATTAGTATGGGTCTGTACGCACATATAACAGATGCAATGAACGAACTTGGTCAGAGCCTTTCAGATTTGCTTGAAGAAGAACGTGATCCGTCATTAGGTAATGGTGGTTTGGGTCGTCTTGCTGCATGTTTCATGGATTCATGTGCCGCACAAGAATTCCCAACAATCGGTTATGGACTTCATTATGAATACGGCTTGTTCAAACAATCATTTGAGCAAGGACATCAAAAAGAAGCGCCTGATGCTTGGCGGGGTGTAGAAGGTTACCCGTGGGAAGTAGCGCGTCCTGAATACGCACAGCAAATCGGTTTTTATGGCCATGTAGAATCTGAGTTCGTTAACGGTGTTGAAAAACGTCGTTGGGTACCAGGAATGGAAGTTCAAGGTATGCCTTGGGATCTACCAATCGTTGGTTATGAAAGTGACACCGTTTACCCATTACGCCTATGGGAATGTCGAGCAATCGCTCCATTCTCACTTGAAAGCTTCAACAATGGTGATTACTTTGAGGCGCAGCATGCTCTAATTGACTCAGGTAACATTACTAAAGTACTTTATCCAAACGACAACCATGAAAAAGGTAAAACACTGCGCTTGATGCAACAGTATTTCCATAGTGCTGCATCAATCGCGGATATTTTACGTCGTCACGACGCTGCAGGTCATAAAATTACTGACTTGCCTAAGTATGAAACGATACAGCTAAATGATACGCACCCAACAATCTCTATTCCTGAACTAATGCGCATTCTAATGGATGAGCGTGGCTTATCTTGGGACGATGCATGGGCGATCTGTACTAAGACATTTGCATATACAAACCATACTTTGCTTCCAGAAGCATTAGAAACGTGGAGCGAGTCACTAATCCAGCGTCTTCTTCCTCGTCATATGGAAATAATTTATCAAATCAACCACTTATTCTTAAAAGACGTGCGCGCTAAGTGGCCTGGTGATGTTGATAAGCAGCGTAAACTTTCTATTATTCAAGAAGGTTTCCACCGCATGGTTCGCATGGCTAACCTCTGTGTTGTTGGTTCATACGCTGTCAATGGTGTAGCGGCACTTCACTCAGAGCTAGTTAAACGTGACTTGTTCCCAGAGTTTAATGAGCTATATCCAAACAAACTGCAAAACGTTACAAATGGTGTAACACCACGCCGTTGGTTGAAGTTCTGTAACCCGGGTCTTTCAGATCTAATCTCTGAGAAAATTGGTACAGAGTGGCCAGCAGATCTTGATCAGCTTACTCAGATCGCAAAATTTGCAGATGACAAAGCGTTCCAGAAAAAATACATGGCTGTTAAGAAAGAAAACAAACAGCGTCTTGCCGACTGGGTACAAGAGAACATGGGTATTGAACTAGATACTAATGCGATCTTTGATGTACAGATTAAGCGTCTTCATGAGTACAAGCGTCAGCACTTAAACTTGCTGCACATCTTGTCTTTGTATCATCGTTTACTAAATGATCCGACATTTGATATGGCACCACGTGTTGTATTCTTCGCAGCAAAAGCGGCACCAGGTTATCACCTAGCAAAAGAGATCATTTACGCAACTAATAAAGTGGCGGAGAAGATCAACAATGACAAGCGTGTAAACCATAAACTTAAAGTTGTATTTATTCCTGATTACCGTGTAAGCATGGCAGAAATCATTATCCCTGCTGCGGATGTATCTGAGCAAATTTCTACCGCAGGTAAAGAAGCATCTGGTACTGGTAACATGAAGATGGCTCTAAACGGCGCGTTAACTATCGGTACTATGGATGGTGCTAACGTGGAGATCCGTGAAGAAGTCGGTGACGACAATATTTACATCTTTGGTTTGGATGTAGACGGTGTTGAAGAACTGCGTGCGAGTGGTTACAACCCATTCGATTACTACAATGCCGATCACCTACTTAAAGCATCAATGGATTTACTGCTTAGTGATGAATTCACTCCAGGAGAACCAGGTAAGCTTCGTGCGACATTTGATAGCCTATTAGATGGTGGTGACCCGTACTTGTGTCTAGCCGATTTCGCATCTTATGTGAAAGCTCATGAAGATATGGACGCTCAATATCGTGACCAAGAAGGTTGGGCTCATAAAGCGATTCTGAACACAGCACTAGTGGGTAAATTTAGTTCTGACCGTTCAATCCGTGATTATGTAAACAATATTTGGAAACTAGAAGCGGTTAAACGCTAATTTAAAGCCAAAGCCAAGGTAGTAATACCTTGGCTTTGATACCCAATCCACTAGCAGTTTTAGCCTTGTTGAGTTGTCGATTCGAGACTATTACTGGATTTGGTATCCATGGCATACCCCTACTTAAAATGAAGATGCTAAGGCAGCTTCGGAGAAAATAATGAAACAACAATCAGCACTAAAACAAGTCGCTGAAATAGCTAGAATTGCAGATAGTTATGTCAGTGCATGGGGAGAAGAAGCGACCGTTAAAGACGAGACGATTCGTCGATTACTCACTTCTCTCGGTTACGATACGTCGAGTGATGAGAAGATGCTCAAATCGGCTGAAAAGAAGCACAAAAAAGATGTACTCGATCCTGTGCTTGTTGTCCGCGGTAGCGACCAACCCGTTGAAGTCAAATTAAACTTAGGCGTGAGCGCACGTGAAAGCGAATTTAGTTGGCGTCTAGAAACAGAGCAAGGCGAAGTCCTTGAAGGGTATTTGCAATCTCAGATTGTTAGAGATGATCGAGCTGATGGCGGAGCGCTAATCTTTCAGTTACCAAACCTTGCTTGGGGCTATCATAAACTGATTGTTAGTCGTAAACGTCGCAAGACACCTTATGAAATGACATTGATTGTTACGCCGACATCTTGTTACAAGCAAGAGCAAATCGAAGCGGGTAAAAAAATGTGGGGCCCGAGTGTTCAGCTTTATACGCTTCGTACTCCGCATAACTGGGGTATTGGCGACTTTGGTGATCTCAAGCAGCTTGTAGCCGAAGTGGCGTCCCGTGGTGGTGATTTTGTTGGTTTGAACCCAATTCACTCATTATTTCCAGCAAATCCTGAAGGTGCTAGTCCTTATAGTCCCTCTTCACGTCGTTGGTTGAATATTCTTTATATTGACGTAAGTTCTGTTCCTGAGTTTGTATTGAGTATTGAAGCTCAACAAAAAGTCGGTAGCACAGACTTCCAACATCGTCTGCAGAGAGTGCGTGATGCGCACTGGGTAAATTACACTGAAGTTGCTGAGCTCAAGATGAGTGTATTACCTCTGTTATACAAAGAATTTAAGACACGTCATTTGGACAAAGAAAGTGATCGTGCTGCTGAATTTTTGGCTTTCGTTGAAGAGGGTGGAGCAAGCTTGCAGCATCAGGCTGCTTTTGATGCGCTTCACAGCAAGCTACATAAAGACGATTCCTCTATTTGGGGTTGGCCGGTGTTCCCTGAGGAGTATCGCCATTTTGACAATAGCGCAGTACAAAAATTTATCGCGGATAATCAAGAGTTAGTTCAACTGTATCTTTATCTTCAATGGGTTGCAGATAGCCAGATCCATGAAGCACAAGCTTTGGCTGAAGAGAAGGGCATGTCAGTTGGCCTTTATCGAGATCTAGCCGTGGGTGTTGCAGACTCTGGGTCTGAAACATGGGCAGATGATGGTGTACTTGTTCAAGATGCAAGTATTGGAGCGCCACCCGATGTTTTGGGCCCTCTTGGCCAAAACTGGGGCTTACCACCACTTAACCCACAAGTACTGCAAGAAACGGGTTACGATGCCTACATTAAACTTCTTCGTGCCAATATGAAGCATTGTGGTTCTCTACGAATTGACCACGTTTTAGGTCTATTACGCTTATGGTGGATACCAAAAGGTGAAGGTGCAACAGAAGGTGCTTATATCTACTACCCTGTAGAAGACATGCTTGCCATTCTTGCACTTGAATCTCATCGTCATCAATGTTCTGTTATTGGTGAAGATTTGGGTACCGTACCCGATGAAATCGTGGATATTCTAGCTGAAGCAGGGGTACATTCTTACAAGGTATTCTTTTTCGAAGTAGCAGAAGATGGTGGTTATTATTCTCCGTCGCATTACAAAGAGCAGTCTATGTCCGCTCTTTGTACACATGACATGCCGACATTACGTGGTTTCTGGCATTGCGACGATTTGAAAATGGGTAAAGAGCTAGGGTTATACCCTGACGAAAAACAGCTTGAACTTCTTTTTGATGACCGCTTAAAGTGTAAGCAAGAGATACTGAATAGTGTTGCTTGGCACGGTTATTTGCCAGACAGCGTAGGAAGAGACGCAACCATGGTGCCAATGGATCAGCATTTAAGTGAAGCATTGCAGCTTCATCTTGCCTCGGGTTCTTCAACCTTGCTAAGTGTGCAACTAGAAGACTGGTTAGAAATGGATAAACCAGTAAATATTCCAGGTACGGTAAATGAGTATCCTAACTGGCGTCGTAAGCTTTCTGTTGGTCTAGATGACATATTTGCTCGTGAAGAAGTGAATAGAATTGCAAGAAGACTGACGGAAGTGCGTCAAGAAGCTGGAAGATAGATCATTTTCTCGTAGAAAATATCGATTAAGTCACTCCACATTTACCGAGAGTCCGATAGAATGGGATCTCGCTAATACCCGCTTTTAGCGGGTATTTTTTTGTAGGTAAGAAAGATTAACTTACGTTAGTTGTTAGTGCTTTATCAGTTATGAGAAATTTTCACGACAGTATTTATGACATTGAATATTTACTGAGTAGAGAGTGAGAATAAAAATTTATTGCATCGGGAGACGACAGTTGAAAAAAACAGAGATTTCAAAAGAAACACAAACGTTTGATCAGCTTTCAAAAGCAGCATTTGCGGATCCGTTTTCATTTTTAGGTCCGTATCACTATGCAGACAATGTTCCTTTACGAGTTTGGATACCTGGCGCTAGTAAAGTTGAGTTAGTCGTTGGTGATGAGCCTCGCGTAGAGCTAGAAAGAACAAACGGTGATGGTTTTATCTTAAAGCAACAAAAAGATTTAAGATTTACGCATTATAAATTAGCCGTAGATTGGAACGGTACAGAACAAATCGTTGATGACCCTTATCAATATCATGGTTTATATAGAGAGTTTGAAGAACTTCATTCTCCTGTTCAAATGTATCATCATATGGGTGCGCAAATCGTCACTATGGAACGGGATGGTGATCAGGTTACCGGTACTCGTTTCTTGGTTTACGCTCCTCACGCATCAGCGATGAGCCTCATTGGCGCATTTAATGAATGGGATGGACGTCGTAATCCTATGCAGCGTTTAGACTATGGTATTTGGGGATTATTTGTTCCTGATTTAGCCGAAGGCACCCAATATAAATATGAGATAAAAGGCCCTAATGGTGAAGGGTTACCTCATAAAGCTGACCCATGGGGATTCCATGCAGAGCAGCATCCTTCATTTGCCTCTGTCGTTTATGATCATAATCGTTATGAGTGGCAAGATAAAAAGTGGCAAGGCAGAGAAGTTACGGAAAAACGCAAAGAAGCACTCTCTTTTTATGAGCTACATGCCGGTTCATGGAAACGAAACAAAGATGGCAATTTCCTTAATTATCGTGAATTAGCGGCTGAATTGGTTCCTTATCTAAGTGACCTTGGCTATACACACGTAGAATTGATGCCTATTTCAGAATATCCATTTTATGGATCTTGGGGTTATCAACCGGTTGGATTATTTGCACCAACAAGCCGCTTTGGTTCGCCTGATGACTTTAAGTTTTTCGTAGATGCGTGTCATGAAGCCGGTATCGGCGTGGTTTTAGATTGGGTTCCTGCGCACTACCCTGCAGACAGCCATGGCCTTGCTAATTTCGATGGAACTCCGCTTTATCATGATCCTGATCCTCGCCGAGGATGGCATCAAGATTGGAACTCTTACATTTATGATGTTGGTAGAGAACATGTTCGTCGTTTCTTAGTTTCCAACGCACTGTATTGGTTTGAACAGTTCCATATTGATGGAATTCGTGTCGATGCTGTCGCCTCTACGTTGTACCTTGATTATTCTCGTAGCCACGACCAATGGATTCCAAACCAAGATGGTGGCAACGAAAACTATGATGCCATCGCGATGTTTAAGTGGGTAAATGAAGAGGTGTACAAACATTTCCCTAATGCAATGACCATTGCCGAAGAATCTACAGCCTTCCCTGGTGTTTCTGCACCGACATTTATGGGCGGTTTAGGATTTGGGTTCAAGTGGAACATGGGGTGGATGCACGATAGTTTATCTTATGTGCAAGAAGATCCTGTTCATCGTAAATATCATCACAATACCATTACGTTCCCACTTATTTATGCACACAGTGAGAACTATGTATTATCACTTTCACATGATGAAGTGGTTTACGGTAAGCGTTCAATTCATAATAAGATGCCAGGTGATGAATGGCAGCAGACAGCGAATTTAAGAGCTTACTTAGGCTATATGTATGGTCAGCCAGGTAAAAAACTAAACTTCATGGGAACAGAGTTCGGGCAAACATCCGAATGGAACCATGATGAGCAGTTAGAATGGCATCTTCTTGAATTTGAACGTCATCAAGGTGTGCAAGCACTTACTCGTGATCTGAACCACCTGTACAGTGACGAGCCTGCAATGCACGACCAAGATTGCGATCCAAAAGGCTTTGAATGGCGTCTGCAAGATGCTGATGACGCAAGTATTTTAGCGCATGAACGTATCAGTGAATCTGGCGAGAGAATACTTGTCATCACAAACTTTACACCGGTACCGCATGAAAGTTTCCGCTTGGGCGTTCCAAACGCAGGTAAATACGAGTTGTTACTTAATACTGATGATGAAAAATACAGTGGTAGTGGCTATAAAGTACTGAAATCAGTGAAAACGGATAAGAAAGCCAGTGAAGGGTTAGATCAGTCACTTGCTATCAATCTTCCTCCGCTTTCGACGATGTTTTATAAATTAGTTAAAGTAATAGCGGTGTAGTCCACGCGCTTTACTTATATCGACGCCTTTCACTGATAAAGTGGAAGGCGTTTTTTTAGGCCTCGAAAAGTTTCCAATACGCTGCTAATGGTGAGTTTATTGGCCAACCATATTGGTAACATACCATTTGGATTTGCATAAGCAGTATATGAAATATGAACCATTCCATTATTTAGTTTTTGCAATGTCCAATTCGCTTCCACATCGGTAATGCGCACAAGTCCGGCCTGTCGCGGGTAAGATTGGTTGGCATCTAATACATTAAGCACTAAGGTGTTTTTATCGGGCTGAAAGAACGTGGAATGCGTCACCATATCTCGGTTGGATGAGGGCCAGGGAGTAGTAAATATGGTTTGAACTAGATATTCGCTTTCAGAAAACTTTTGTAAAATATTCGCCTTTTTTGCATGGGACACCCATGTGGAAATATTTTCTGCATCACTCAGTAGTGCTCTACACGCCTCTAAAGAGGTAGGAGTAAGTGTTTGCGCTTTAATTTCGACTAACCCTGCGTGCTTTTCTCGTTTATGAATCTGTATACCGCTTTCGGTTACGACTGGTTGCCAGCTTTCGCCTGCTTGCACGCTAACGATAGGTAAACAATAGAGGAAAGTCAGCCAAATTAAACCAGCGTGAATGTTCAAATCGAGCTTTCCTTTTATAAAATAACGTCTCTGCAATTGTAGGTGGTAATGGGCTAAAGATCGCTACATTAAGTTTAAGCTAGAAAGTATAAATATACCGAGTGTGCAACTTATGAGAGATGCCACTGTTGTTAGCGCAATTATATTCGCAGCCAAAGAAGAATTTCCTCCCATTGCTCTAGCCATAACATAACTTGCCGCGGCGGTTGGAGCCGCGCTCATGAAGAAGACAATACCTAACTCAATACCTCGAAAACCAAACAAAAGTGCTCCAACGGTAATAAAAATAGGGGCAAAAACGAGTTTATTCACGGTGGCAAACCATGTGGCGACTTGATCGTTTTTCATAGACTTCATGTTTAATGATCCCCCCGTGCATAAGAGAGCCAGTGGGAGAGTCATTCTTGCAAAGTATTGGCCTGCATCCATGATCATGTTGGGGACTGGTATCGTTAAGAAATAAAAGGCCAAACCAAGCATAATAGAAATAACGAGAGGGTTCTTAGTAATGGTTTTAACGATGACGCCTAACGCTTCAAAGTGGCCACTTTCTTTTTGTTTCGGGCTCAAAGCGATGACAGCGAGTATGTTGTACAAAATAGTCATTGGTGCAACGTAAATCGCCGCAAGCGCCACGCCAGTATCACCATACGCATTGGCAATATAAGCTAACCCAATAATGGCAGTATTGGCTCTATAGCTACCTTGAATAACAACGCCATTGTCATCCGAATTTGGGAAGATACGTTTAGTAAAGATCACCACAATAATGAAGAACAGTAAGTTGGCGGTAATGCCGTAGCCGATGAGGGAGGTACTATTAGAAAAATCGTGTTCTGAGCCAACAATACTTAGAAAAAGTAGCGCTGGAAGCGTGACTTGAAACACCAACTTTGATGCAACATCAATAAACTCGTCATTAATTAGCGCGATGCGCTTCAAGACAACACCAAGTAGCAACATGAGACAGATTGGTCCGGTGATTGAGGCGGAAAACAGTAATTGCTCTATAAAGCTGCCCATGAAAATCCTTTTAAAGGTAGTAAGTTATCGCTGTTTGACATTGTTGCATACCTCTTGAAGAATGAAAACTCAGTTTAAAGGGATAGAATGTTTCATAAATGTTACTGGGATTTTAGAGCTAAGCTGATATAGTGCAATCAGTCTAAAAATGGCAAAGAGAATAAAGGTAATATCGTGAGTGAGAAAATATATTTTAATACAGCGGGAAAGTTCGGTGTTAAACGAAAATTGATTAATGTCACTACCCGACTTCACCATACGCTTGCGCCAAATCATGCCAAAAAAACAGCTCGGAAGCTTCTGTTAACCCCGGTAAGAAGTAAACCATTTAATCAAGAGCCAGAAGGCTTGAAACGTGGTCAGGTAGAGACTTCAGAAGGCATTATTAAAACGTATTCGTTGGGAAGTGGGCCAATATGGATACTTACTCATGGGTGGTCCGGCACCGCTAGTCAGTTTTACCCACTGATGGAACACATTGCTTCAAAAGGTTTTACCGCCTTTGCGTACGATCATCCAGGCCACGGTGAAAGTGGCGGAGCATATGGTCATATCCCTGCCTTTGTTTTCTGCCTAGAGCAAGTATTAGATAACGTGGATGTAGTGGCAGGTCTTGTTGGTCATAGCATGGGTACTGCTTCTGCTCTCGAATGTAAGCATGTGAAAATTGCCAATTGTCCGATGCTTTTGATTGCACCGGTATTAGATTATTTAGATAACTTATTTGGTAGTGTAGAAAGATCTGGTTATTCAATTAAGTTGTTCAAAGATGTTGTGACAGAAATATCGCAACAATATCATTACCCGATTCATATCATCGACCCATACCAGCACTTAATGGGCCGCAGCTCTCAAACAATTATTGTGCATGATGAGGTGGATAAGTTTACCAAGTTCTCGGTATCTAAAAGGGCCGCAGAAGAAGGTAATAACGTTTCTTTGGTTGCCACAACTGGGCAAGGTCATGGGCGAGTGATGAAGTGTCAGCAAGTAATGGATAGTTTTGATCAATTGATTTAGGTAGTGGGCCCGTATGATCGAATTCGGTAGTAAAGAGTATAAAAAAGTTAGCTTTACTATGGCGCTGGGCTCATTTTTGATTTTCTGTAATCTCTATTTTTTTCAGCCGATTCTTCCTCAGTTGGCAAAAGAGCTAGAGATATCAGCAACCAAGGTCAATTGGATATTTGCTTCAACTACCTTAACGTTGTCGGTTTTTTTAGTCCCTTGGGCATTAGTGTCTGAATCGTTTGGTCGGAAAAAAGTGATGTTGGTTGGGTTATTTGTTCCTCCAATCATTAATATCGTCATGTTATTCGATTCCAGCTTTTATAGCATGGTCATTGCGAGAGCATCTATGGGAATAGCGTTAGCTGCATTCGCTTCGGTTGCTGTTGCGTATATGGCTGAAGAGATGTCTCCGTCTGCTTTAACTCAAGCGGTAGGGGGTTACATCGCAGCTAATTCGCTTGGTGGGATTACTGGAAGGATTGTGGGTGGGGTGCTGACCGATCTATTTAGTTGGCAAGTGGCTGCGATGGCTATTGCCTTGATTACATTAATTGGTGGCGTTGCCGTATTAAAAAATCTACCAGCACAAAAATATTTTAAGCCACAACGAGGCCTGTTTTTCCACCATAATCGTCAATTGCTACAACATTTAAAGAATAGAGAAGTTTGGTTTGCAATGTTGATTGGTGGCTTTAATTTCGCTCTATTTGTGAATCTCTTTACAGTCATCGGCTTTCGATTATCTGATGCGCCTTATAGCCTGCCTTCTAGCTTAACCTCCCTTACATTCCTCTGTTATTTATCGGGCACATTAAGTTCTCGTTACAGTGGTAAATGGGTAGAGAAAAGACATCCGATTGCTGGGATGGTTTTAGGGACAACGATTGCCGGGATAGGCATGTTCATCGCTTACGTCGACAGTATTCCGTTTATGCTTATTGGTTTGTTATTGATCAGCAGTGGCGCTTTTTTTACTCATGCTCTTGCGTACGGTTGGGTGAGCCAGAAAGCCATAACTTCGAAGGCGACTGCAACCGCCCTTTATTTAGTTCACTACTATGTTGGCGGCAGTCTGGGAGGATTTTTTCTCATATATTGCTGGCAACAAGGTGCTTGGGCCGCCGTGATGGCTGGAGGTACTTTGCTCTGCTTAACTATATTTTCTTTATGTTATTTACTTAAAAATAACCAGAATTGAACGCTTTCTAAGGAGGAGTCTTGAAAGATAATCAAATAGTAACGCAAACCCAACAATGGTTAGAAGAAGTCGTAATTGGTTTAAACCTTTGTCCATTTGCGGCTAAACCTAATCGTAACCAACAGATTAAAATAGAGGTATCTCATGCGCAAAATGAAGAGAGTTTGCTAGAGGATATACTCGCTCAGCTAATGGTCTTAGACGCAAATAGCGCAGAACAGTTAGAAACTACCCTGGTTGTGATACCGGATATGCTTCAAGATTTTTACGACTACAATCTTTTTTGGATTGGGTTGATGCACTGATCAAGCAGCAAGATTGGGAAGGCGTTTACCAAGTCGCTACATTCCATCCTGACTATTGTTTTGGTGGGGCTCATCCAGATGATGAAGAGAACCTAACCAATCGATCACCGTTTCCGATACTTCACTTGATAAGAGAAGAAAGTATGGAACGAGTATTAAAGCACTACCCAGACCCAGAATCGATACCGGAGAATAATATCCAGCGGGTAGAATCTTTAACAGACGAAGAAAAACGCCGATTGTTTCCTTATCTGTTTGTGTAGAGCCATATATCAATAACATTGAAAATAGTTATTATTTATGTGTTAGCTTCAAAATAGACTCTATCTGAAGAATGAGCGCATTCTTTCACAAGGTGGATTTCGATATATATGATTATGGAAATACAGATGATAACTGTTGGTATGAAGCGGATGTCAATTCGTCATTGGTCCCTATTGTTTATCTGAATCCCCCCTGTTGTTACCTCGTAGAGCCTTATTAATACGAACTATTTGTACAGTCCTATGCAATCACGCCCTTTTAATTCTTTTGAGGGGTGTCTCCGTTGATAGATCTATAGTTATCCTTTTCATTTTCAATTGAAGTGGTACTATACCAATTGATAAGGATTCTCATTATCGTTTGAGTGTGGGCTTTCTCATAAATAACCTATAGATGTAATTAAGGATTGCTCGTGAAAAAGAAATGTCACTCTACAGTATATGTCACCTACATGAATTCAGAGAATAATAAGGTCTATATGGTTTATTCACTAGGTAGGCTTGCGTTAATTGATAATGAGCGAGTGAAAGATACAGCATGAATACTAAAATCACGTTTACTCGAATCGAAAAACTACTCGGTTATATTCATGACAATATTCGAAAGCCCCTAAGTCTAGAAGAATTAGCATCAAAGAGTTGTTGGTCGCGGTGGCAGTTGCAACGAGTTTTTCAAGCTTATACCGGTTTTAGTGTCGCTCAGTACGTGCGTGAGATTAAGCTGAGTGAGGCCGCGATCATGGTACTTGGTGGAAAGCATAGAATATCGGACATCGCGTATGAATTTGGATTTAATTCGGAAATCGCTTTTAGTCGCGCATTTAAGCAGTTTTTCGGAGTTTCTCCTAAACGCTACCAAATTAACGGGGTTAAAAAGGGAATTAAGTCTCCTTTGGTGAAACCGATTAAGTTAAATGAAACCGTTTTTTTCCAGAGAATGCACTCTATCAAGTCCGTTTAGACCATAAAAAATCCTTTGTTATAGATGGGGTTCCCTCTGTAATTAAAGGCTTACTTTCACCTGAACCAGACTTTTCAAGCACAGTTCCTTACGCGTGGGATCGGTTTTTTAAGCAAGCAGGCTTAAACAAAGCTGATGAGCGTCCACACATCGGCATCATTGACTTATCCGCTAGTCAAATAGACGGAGAACTGATTTATTGGGCTGGGGTGGAGAAAACGAGTGAAAGTTTGTCAACGCACGATGCACTTATTTGCAAACAGTTAGAAATTGGTGCGTGTAGCTATGCGGTATTGCCATATAGAGGTGATGTGGATGAGTTCCATAAAGCCGTGACATGGTTAACTGCCATGTGGTTACCAGAGTCAGGATACGTGACTGTAGACAATGCTTTTGAGATGGAAATCTACTACCCGCCGTTCGATAGTGGTCACCAAAGTATCATCGCTGAATATTGGTTACCTATTGTTAAACAAAAGGCTGTTATTGATGTTAATTAGCTGGAATTAGTTGAATAGTGTTGTTTAGTTGCACCAAATTGTTAATTTTTTCTTATTGATTTCATCTATCATTCACATGATAATGATTCTCATTAGTGTTAGTGGGGGTCGGTAAATATGTTAATACCGTTATTATTATGTAGGCTATTATGAATAAAAATCGCAACAAATCTGAGTTTCAACTCAGTGCCATCACAAGTGCAATTGCTCTCACTTTGACATTCTCTTTTTCTGGAGTCGCACTTGCTAATACAACCGATCCTCATTTAGATACAGAAACTATTCAAGTTTTAGGTCAGTCATATCGAAACACGGCAACGAAAACGTCATTAGAGCCTGAAGAAACTCCGCAAGGGGTAACGGTTATTGATGGAGAAGTACTAGAACAGCGCGGCGTTAAATCACTAAATCAAGCGCTTCGCTATGCCCCCGGAGTTGTGACAGAAACGAAAGGTGGCGCGGTGACGATGTACGATACTTTTGCCATTCGTGGATTTGGTGTACAGCAAAGTTATTATGATGGATTGATTTTGCAATATCTAAATGGTTGGAACCTACAGCCGCAAATCGATCCGATAGCACTCCAGCAAGTCGAAATATTTAAAGGACCTTCATCGGTGTTGTATGGGTCAATGCCACCGGGTGGAATGGTTAATATGATCGCAAAAACACCTCAACAAGAAGCAGCAACAAACCTAGGTTTAGCAGCGGGTTCACGTAACTTAATTGAAGCATCTATTGATACAACAGGGCAATTTGGTGATAGCGGCTTGAATTATCGTTTAGTTGCATTAGCGCGCAAGCAAGATGGCCAAGTTGACAATACTGAAGAAGAACGTTATGTCATTGCACCATCAGTTGACTGGCAAGTGAACGACAAGACGCTAATAAATTTCAATCTGTATTATCAAAATGATCCTGCTATGGGAATGAACTCTTCTCTCCCATCATCGGGAATGATTACGTCTAATACAAATGGAACGACAAGTGCTTCCACCTTCGCTGGTGATAACAACTGGAGTGCATTTGAACGTGAGTTTTTGATGCTAGGATATAAAATTAATCATGATCTTAGTGATAACTGGTCATTTTTACAAAATGTTCGCTACACAGACGCCGATTTGATGCAAGAGAATACCTATCATATAGCCTCAAATTTTGACGAATCAACCGGTGTTTTAGGTAGGAATATCTATAGCACAGAAGAAGAATCGACGGGTTTTGTCATCGACAATCAGTTGTCAGGTTACGTCTATACCGGTGATATTGAACATAACCTGTTATTTGGTTTGGACTATCAAAAACTTGATGGTGAATCTTCATATAAAGAATATTCGACGTCAAATGCGTCTTTCTACGCATTTAATATTTTTTCACCAAATAATGACATGTTAGATAGAAACTCATTGACTGAATCTTATAACGCCAAAGATGATATTTCTGTTGAGCAACTCGGCGTTTACTTTCAAAACCAAATGCGCTGGGAAAAGGCAGTTCTTATCGCTGGTGGCCGTTATGATAGTTACGAAAGTAACAGTAAATATGTTGATGATTATTCGACTTCAGACACAAAAGCTGATCACGAGCAGTTTTCTTATCGTTTAGGGGCATTATATGAGTTCGATAATGGTGTCGCTCCATTTGCAAGTTATGCGACGAGTTTTGAACCTGCTACTGGCGTTAATGCTGATGGTGAAGCGTATAAACCAGAAGTGGGTGAGCAGATAGAAGTAGGGCTCAAATACCAATCAGATGACCAAACAAAGAATGCTTCCGTATCCATATTCCACATTGTTAAAAGTGATGCTCTGATGGCTAACCCAGACGATCTTTGGGGTCCTGAACTTCAGTTAGGTGAAGTTACGTCGCAAGGACTGGAAGTCCAAGCTCAGTTTCTTCTCAATGATTCTTGGGATGTTAATGCTAGTTACACCTATATCGATATGGAAATAACTCAAGACAGTGAAGGTGGATTAGAAGGTACAACACCGATTTATGTCCCAGAGCACAGTGCGAATCTTTGGTCTACTTACCAGTTTTATCAAGGAGTACTGGCTGGGACTAGAGTTGGTACCGGCGTTCGTTATGTAGGGGAAATGCAAATGGATGCAGCCAATACTGATAAAGTGCCAAGTTATACTCTGGTGGATCTATCTGTTGGTTATGATCTTAAAGGTGTATCGGAATCATTTAACGGAGCCAGCGTAAATTTGGTCGCTAATAATTTGTTTAATACTGAATACTACACCTGTTATGACTCTGCGAACTGCTGGTATGGAGCAGAACAAACGGTTGAGCTCAATTTCAACTTTCAATATTAAAGCTTTGCAACCGCCACATGCTTGAGCATGTGGCGGTTGCTTTCTTAAAAAGATATATAACGTGACTGAACACAGAGAATTATTTCAGCAGTTGGACACTTTGTGTCAACAAGTAACACCTTATTTAAAGGGAGATGTTGCTCGTAATGACGCGACTATGTTAATAGGCGAAATGAGTGACTTGGCTGTCATCAAACAGTTGTATCGCGCTATACAATCGGATCATCCTGAAGCTGGTCCTGCTTACTGGTTAACCCGGACGTGGGACATGCTTTGTTGGCAGCCAATTTATATTAGTATGATTGCCATTTATGGGATGAAGGTGTTGCCTAGCTTTGAAGGGTTTTCTCAGAAGAAACACGGTGCATACGTCATGGGCTTTCAGTTTCAAACGATTAAGTTTACTACTGATGCTGAAACGGAACGACTAATTGAATTTGCTGGTGCACAACTGACCAAACTATTTTCTCATTATCGGATGCTGCTTGCCTCCTGGTTGCGGTGCCGCCCCGGATTTGTAAGCCAGATTTTTGCAGATGCACTATTGGCTAACATCATTAAAATGAAAGAAGTTTGTCCTGAACTAGAAGCTATAAAGGTTATTCAGCATTCTAAATGGTGGTTGTCTTCTTGCGGTTTACCATTAGGTAATCTCAGATCTTTTGCAACAAATAATGATGGGGCTGTGCTTTTTAAAAGGCGCAGTTGCTGCCTCGTGTATAAAACAGAAGGTGGTGAGCGATGTGCAAACTGCCCGCGCATAAGAGAGCCATTATGTACCAATTAAGTAACGTAAAAGTGATCCGTGATAATAGAACCATATTGGACATTGACGAACTCACGATTGACCCTAAGGCATTTACTATCGTGCTTGGACA
This sequence comes from Vibrio algarum, assembly GCF_028204155.1. Lineage (NCBI taxonomy): Bacteria > Pseudomonadati > Pseudomonadota > Gammaproteobacteria > Vibrionales > Vibrionaceae > Vibrio > Vibrio algarum. The sequence continues at coordinate 897,875 of NZ_JAQLOI010000003.1, forward strand.
CAATGGTTCAGGGAAGTCGACCCTAGTAAACTTGCTGGCTAACTTAGTACGACCTGATAATGGGGAAGTGACGTTAAATGGTGAGCCACTATTTCGATATAGCAGAAAAGATCTTGCTCGTCAGGTAGCTTATTTACCACAAAAGTTGCCCGAAGTTGCAGGACTAAATGTAGAAGAATTGGTTCGTCTTGGACGGTACCCATGGCGTGGTTTACTCTCTCGCTGGAATATGAAAGACAAAAAATATATCGACTTAGCATTGGAACAAACCAATATAGTTCATTCTCGGAATTTTTTGGCAGACGAACTTTCAGGTGGAGAAAGGCAGCGCGCTTGGATCGCAATGTTATTAGCGCAGCAATCAAGCTTAATGATTTTAGACGAGCCTACGTCAGCGTTGGACATACAGTATCAATACCAAATTTTGGATCTACTCAAATGTTTGAATCAAGAAACGGGGAAGGGAATGATCGTGATCCTTCATGACCTCAACTTAGCTATTCGATATGCCACCAACGTAGTAGCGTTAAAACATGGGCGTGTTGCCTTTGAAGGTGAAGCTAAAAAACTATTAAATTCCGACACATTATCTGAGCTTTTTTCTACTAAAGTGCGATTAATTAATCACCCAAACCATCATTCAAAAGTAGCCGTTATATGTTAATGAAATTGCCATATTCGTTATCGTTTTTAGCGTTAATATTGCTGTTTGTGTTTAACCCATGTTATGCACAAATAACAGTAGAAGATAGCCTAGGAAAACGAACGTTATCCAGTGTGCCGATTAGGGTTGCCACACTTAATTGGGATGTTGCTGAACAAGTAATAGAGCTAGGCGTTACACCTATCGCCATGCCCAATATTGAAGGGTATAAACAGTGGGTTGTAAAGCCTACAGCATCGAACTCAATTCAAGATATTGGTACCCGTGTTGAACCGAATTTAGAGCGTTTAGCGGAGTTAAATCCGGACGTTATAATTATTGCTTCTCCGCAACTTGACTTGCTAGATAGATTAGAGCAGATCGCTCCTGTGCTTTATTATCAAACCTATAGTGCTGATCATAATAATATAAGTTCGGCAATAGAAAATTACCGTCGAATCGCGAAGGTATTGGGCAAAGTCGAATTTGCAGAGCAGCGTTTAGATACAATGAGAAAAAGGCTTAATGATCTGAAACAACAACTGTCCATTGCTTATGGTGGCTCTCTTCCTAACGTGGCTGTTTTTCGATTCTCTAGCTTAACATCGATCTATTTATATGGTGATAATTCAATTACTCAATACGCTTTGAATCAATTAGGGATTAATCCTGCGCTTCCACAGCCTTCAACACAATGGGGAGTTACACAAAAAAGATTAATGGATTTGAATAAGCTATTTGATGACAGTGTGGCACTTTATATTCTGCCGTTTGACCAAGAAGAGAAACTGAAATCTTCAGTTCTATGGAAAGCGATGCCTTTCGTCCAAAATAACCGAGTAAATAGTGTTGAATCTGTTTGGAGTTACGGTGGAGCCATGTCGATAATTTACAATGCAGAAGCATTAACACAATCACTGCTGGAGATAGCACCGCATAAGATAAAAACGAGTTCGGATAAATAGATGAACGAATATGTAGGTAAATTCAGATGATTCGATCCTATCGCTATTTTGGTGTCCTAGTTGTTGGGTTGTTTTTGTCGTTACAAGTGGGTAGCGAAATCAGTCTCATGAAGCAGTGGCATCTGATTGGTAGTCTATTTACAAGGCAGACTGAGCTATCCGAATATGCATCGATTTTGTTTGTGGAATCCCGTTTACCTAGACTAACGATGGCACTTTTAGTCGGCGGTGTACTCGGTCTTGCTGGTAGTGTAATGCAACAATTGACTCAGAACCCACTTGTTTCCCCACTTACACTGGGGTCGGCTTCGGGAGCTTGGTTAGCTTTGGTTATTTGCAATATATTCTTCCCTGTATTAGTAAATGACTTTTCAACTATTTTTGCACTTTCTGGTGCAATCATGACATTACTGCTGGTGGTTTTAATTGCTGGGGTACGAAATTTGTCAGGTCTCCCAGTTGTACTAGCGGGTATGGCTGTAAACATTTTATTAGGGGCTATCGCCACTGCTATCGTTTTACTTAATGATCAATACGCAAAAAACCTTTTTATATGGGGAGCGGGAGATCTCGCCCAAAATGGTTGGGATCAGGTTGTCTGGTTGTTACCTAACATTGCGCCTGCGCTATTTGTTTTTGTCTTTGCACCGAGAGTACTCATGTTGTTGAGGTTGGGTCAAACTAACGCAACTGCTCGTGGGTTAAATATTGCCCCTATGTTTTTTGCTCTACTTTGTTTGGCGTTGTGGTTAGTATCAGCGGCTATCTCTGTAGTCGGGGTGATCAGTTTTATTGGTTTACTAGCCCCAAATTTTGCTAGGCAATTTGGGGCTAGTAAACCTAGAAATGAGTTAGTGCTTAGTACCTTGTTGGGAGCACTTCTATTAGTTTTTACGGATACCTTAGCTATTTGGCTTAGCTCGATAAGTTTAGAAATTGTTCCAAGTGGAATTGCAACCGCGTTTATTGGTGCTCCGGCGTTAATCTATTTTTCGAGAAAGAAATTGAATGCGCAAGACAATATATCGTTATCACAACCGAAAACGCATTTAGTTTTTACACATTCAACGATATCAATCCTTACTTTTGTTTTTTGCATGGTTTTGTTTGTGAGTGTTTTTTTGGCTAGACAAGTCGTTGATGACTCAACCGTGTGGGTAATGAAAATACCGACGGAATTTGGATGGCAGTTGAGATGGCCACGGATGGTTACATCAATAGCAGCAGGTGCTGGCATTGGAGTGTCTGGCGTCTTGCTTCAACGTTTAATATACAATCCGTTAGCGAGTCCAGATATTCTTGGTATTTCGGCTGGAGCTACGTTTTCTCTGGTTGTCGGTAGTCTGTTTTTCGGCGTCAATATATTTGATGCTGCTCCGTTAACTGCGTTTCTCGGTTGTTTGGTGGTACTAGCTATATTAATACTACTGGGAAAAAGACATAACTATGTCCCTTCGATGATGGTACTAAGTGGGATTGCACTTACCGCATTAATTGAAGCCTTAGTTCAGTTCTCTTTAGTACGTGGTAATGAGGATTCGTATATTATCCTTAGCTGGCTAGCAGGGTCCACCTACCGAGTACCACCTTATTCAGCGTTATTTTTAGCGGTTGTTGTTGCTTTGTTGATCGGGGCCGTATGCGTGATGCAGCGGTGGTTAACGCTTATTTCTGCTGGCAGAGCCTTTGCACAATCAAGAGGCGTTGAGGTTGAAAAAGTATTTATCATATTGCTGTGTTGTGTGGCGTTATTATGCGGTGTAGTTACAAGCGTTATGGGGCCAGTGGCTTTTGTCGGTTTATTAGCGCCTCACATCGCCGTTATGTTAGGTGCAAAGAAAGCGGGCCAACAGATCATTACGGCAGCTTCAACTGGAGCAACATTAATGCTCTTTTCTGATTGGTTAGGGCAAAATATAGTCTATCCTTCGCAAATTGCGGCGGGCACGATAGTATCCATTATAGGCGGGGTTTATTTCATACTCCTCTTAATCAAAGGTCGATTAAAAAGCTAGTCTTGTTATGAAAAAATTTAAAAACAATTTGGGTTCAAAAAGTAGAGTGATGCTAAGCCTCTTCATGATCACAGGAGCCAGTCATGCCGCTTCTATCGATGGGTCTGCAAAAATCGAAGAGTCTGCAAAAGTTGAGCGTGCCATTATCAATAGTGCTCAAAAGAGTCAAAATATTGTTAGCGATAGTTCCGATCATGCGTTTGAATTGCGAACGGAAATCGAGGCGCTTAAAGCTGAAATTAATGGCTTAGAAGTGTACGAAAATCACCTTAACCGTCTTATAGATAGTCAAGCTAAAGAACTTGAAAGCGCGGAGTCTCAACTCAATCAAATATCAAGTACAAGACAAAGTATTGTGCCTTTGATGTATCAGATGCTGGACACCTTAACTGCGTATGTTGCGCAAGATATGCCAATTCGAAAGGATACGCGAGAGGAGAGAATTAAGTCGCTTAATGAATTAATGGTTCAGGCTGATATCAGCGATGCTGAAAAATTTCGTCGAATTTTAGAGGCGTACCAAATAGAGGTTGATTACGTTAATAAGCTTGGAACTTATACCAGCTCAATTGAAATAGAAGGCGTCGTCCGAGAAACAGAGCAACTGTATCTCGGGCATATATCTTTCATTGCTCGTAGCTTAGATAAGCAACATTATTGGGTGTGGGTAGCGAAACAAAAAATGTGGGTATCATTGGATACGGTTCTACACAATGAACTTAACCATGCTTATTCTGTTGCCGAAAAGCTCGCAACCCCATCGCTTTTAAAGCTGCCTCTTTCCGTGTCGAAGGTAAACCAATGAAGATTGAAATGAACAAAGGTCGTATGACTGTTTTATCGATGCTGTTGGTGTTGTCTTCCCATGTTCAAGCCGATTTGTTAAAAACGACAAAACAGGTACGGGAACAACAACAGATAGAAAATAGAGCGCGAGAACACGCTTTTCAGGCTGATGAACAAGCGTTATTGAAGCTACGCGACCAGCTTGTTTTTAAACGACAGAAACTGGATCTTAATATCGCGAAACTAACCGAACAATTTAGTGATAACGAGCAGCTTCTCGCGCAAACTGAAGAAAAGCTGCACTTAGAATCGGGTAGTTTAGGTGAGTTATTTGGTGTGGCTAGGCAGGTCGCAAAGGAGTTTCAGTCAAGTCATGAAGATACAGTAAGCGCAATTGGTGAGGAAGAGTTTATAGCTAATGCTGAGTTTATTGCTGCTGCCAAAACCTTGCCATCTAAGTCACACTTATATGCACTTTGGGAAGCGTTTAATCGCCAGTTAGCGATAGGTTCAAGTGTCACTATGCTCGATGTGTCTTATGTTAAGCCTGATGGCATTGTGATAAACAAACCAGTGCTACGGATTGGCTCATTTGGTCTGATTGATGAAAATGGGTACTTAGATTGGTCAGGAGAACGCAGAGGCGCAAAATCTTACGATGTTCAGCCTCCCAATCCTCCCCCTATGGGGGTAACAATGAGCCATCAAAAATTGGCTACTCTCGACCCCTCTGGCGGTAAGTTACTGGAACAACTGTCATTGACCCCTACGTTGCAAGAGAGAGTTAAACAAGCTGGTGTTATTGGCAAGGTAATATTGGTTTTGCTCTCCATTGGTTTATTGATCGGTTTAACACAAGGTATTTTCTTACTCATAAGTCGCTTGAAAATCAATGCACAATTAAAAGACAAAGAGAACATAGGGAGCAACGCATTAGGGCGAGTTTTAGGAGTGTATAAGTATGATCAGTCGCCTAACGTAGAGGCGTTGGAGTTGCGTTTATACGAGACGATATTAGATGAACAACAAAAGTTAGAAAGAGGATTGTCGATGCTCAAGCTACTGGCCGCATTGTCGCCCATGTTAGGCTTACTTGGCACAGTTACCGGTATGATTGAAACATTCCAAGTGATTACTCAATTTGGCAATGCGGACCCTAAGATGATGGCCTCGGGTATTTCTACCGCGCTTATTACCACTGTGCTTGGTTTGACTGCCGCCATGCCAATGTTGTTTATGCACAATGTGTTAAGTACTCAAGCAGAAAATGTACGAACACTATTGGAGAAACAAGGGGTTGGTTTAGTTGCACAACGTGCTGAACAAGACGTAAGGATAAGCTAAACGTGGAATGGATGAGTCTGATTTTAGATCTAAACTTTAGCAACACGTTGAGCTTATTTATGTCTAAAGGTGGCCCGGTGCTGTGGTGGCTTGCATTGCTGATTCTACTGTTTTGGATTATCGCCATTGAAAGGGTACTGTTTTTACTGTTTACGTTCCCCAACAAGCAGAAAGATTGGTTAGAAAGCTGGGGGGTAGGGAAGACCATCATTCTTGGTTTGCGCAAAAACAAAGAGACTCCTGGATAAATCAAGCGCATATGGCGCTGTTTCAGAATGTAAATCTGCTTAAGGTCATTATTAGTTTATTTCCAATGCTCGGTTTGCTCGGAACAGTAACTGGAATGATTTCTGTTTTTGATGTGCTGGCGGTTGAGGGTACCTCGGAACCTCGCTTAATGGCGTCTGGAATATCGATGGCAACTTTGCCTACTATGGCAGGAATGGTCGCAGCGTTGGTTGGTGTTTTTTTACTCTCGTCTATTTTCTGCACTAAGAAAGCGTGAAATACATCTGGAAAAACTGATGAGGAGTCGAACATGAGACTTGGTAATCGCAGCAAGGGGCAGGATGAAGCTCAGGTAGATATGACGTCGATGTTGGATATTGTGTTTATTATGTTGATCTTTTTTATCGTCACTAGTTCGTTTGTTAAAGAGTCTGGAATTGAAGTGAATCGGCCTGAAGCATCCAATTCCGTTAGTAAAAAGGAAGCAGGAATATTTATCGCTATCACAGCAAACAACGAAATTTATATTGATAAGAGAATAGTAGACAAAGAAAGAGTACAAGCCAATCTAGAGCAATTATTAACAGAACAACCCAACGCGTCGGTGGTTATTCAGGCTGATGAGTTTGCGTTTAATGGTACAGTTATTTTGGTCATGGATTCGGCTAAAGGAGCCGGTGTAGCAAATATCGCCTTGGCAACGGAGCAAAAATAGATGATTCGTCTATTGATGGCCTTACCTTTAGCCGTATTACTAAGTTATAGCTTAGTGGGTATGATGGCGTGGATGGTTGACCTGAATACGAAAGAGACGAAGTCGGAACATGAAGCGTTGAGATTTAACTTCTTTATGACTGAAACGGAACAAGCGAGTCAGAGAAAAAGTCGTGACCTGCCGAAGCCACCTGAAATGAAACCTTTACCACCTGAGCAGACCTTTTCGGCCATAACCCGAAAACAACCGTTGGATACGCCAACGTTAGAGCCTGTGACGGAGATGGACGTAGAATTGTCTGTTGCTCCTGTAAAGTTCGCGGCGATTGCGCCAACATTGCCAAGTGTAGCGTATGACAAGGCCTCAATAGCACAACAAACGCAACCTATTCAACTAGGAAAAACGCAACAAGTAATGCCTTTGCATCGAAAAGAACCGGATTACCCGAAAAAAGCGCTGCAAAGAAAGATAGAAGGTTATGTTGTGGTTTCATTCGATATTGATCGCTCAGGTAAACCAGAAAACATCATAATTGAAGAATCCTATCCTTCACGGGTATTTAATCGAGAAGCATTACGAGCATTAAAAAAATGGAAATATCAGCCAATGTTGGTTAATGGATTGGCGCAGACAAGATATGGGCAACGGGTAAAGTTGGAGTTTAAGATCCAGTGATAAAACTTAAGGCAAACTCTATGGTTCTCGCGTTACTCGCTTTCTGTGTGATGGCCTCACCACAAGTTCGAGCCGAGTCTGAACAACTGACCCAGCGGACGGCAAGGCAGGTGCAATTAGCGTACGAAATGCAACTAAATGAAAAGCCAAATGAGGCGATAGACCTCCTAAAAGGCGTATCAACAACTAAAAAGTACGATATCGCTTATATAGCGCGGATGTTAGGCGGGCTTTATTGGCAAATAGAGCAACCGAAGCAAGCAATCAAAGCGTTAACATTGGCGGTCGAAGAAAAAGTATTAGCGAGTGAACAGCATAGAGATGCCCAACGGATGTTAGCCGATATTCTGTTGATGGAAGGGGAATACCAATTAGCGGAATACACCTACCGAGAACTCGTTCCAGTCTATACACGGGTAAGTGACTTAGAACTGGTTTGGCTCAGAATCGCACAGGCTCAATATCAACAGCAGAAATGGTCTCTGGTTGAGACATCGATTAATCATCAGCAACGTTACCTTAAAGAAGCGAAACTTCAACCAAAGGTAACACCGCTCAATATGAAGCTTGGCGCGCAGATTGCTCAAAAAAATGGCACAGTGCATTGACCACGGCGAAATCGTTGAGAGAACTGGAGCCCTATAACTACCTGTGGTGGAAGCAATTAACCACGCTCTACATCTACACCGAGCAGCACAATAAAGCTTTGATTACTCTTCAACAGGCTGATCGCGCGGGATTCGAACTGAGTGAGCAATTGCTGATACTGATGGCTCAATTATATGCACAAAATAAGGTACCTCAGAAAGCGGGCGAAACGTACGCGAGACTAAAGTCGTTGGAGAGTAGACCAGAGTTGTTGGCACAACAAGCCACATATTGGCAGTTAGCCAAAGAGTGGAGTAAGGCGAGTTCTAGTTGGCGAAAAGCCGCAACATTAGATCAAAAATACTACTGGCAGCATACACTTCTGATGCTGAAACTGAACGACTTTACTGCGGCGTTAGCCAGCATCAATCAACTAAGTGAAATAACAAGTGACGTATTGCTAGCCAAAACTCAAGCACTTAGCGCTTTGGGACACAGAAGTCAGGCGCTTCAAGTCGTAACTGAATTACATAAAGTAGACCCTAGCGATAATTCGTTGCATTGGATTAAGTATTTGACTAAGGATTGATATTTTCCGTAAAAAGACTTCTTAAAAGGTACCCAGCCCCAGCATCGATACCGGAGAATAATATCCCTATGGGTAGAATCTCTAACAGACGAAGAAAACGCCGACGGTAACTCTGTATATATCCTGAACGAAAGCGCCTCTTTACTCATTTCTAATTCCGCTATAGGAAGTGAATCTATGATTAAACATAGAGGCCTTTCCATTGACTGCAGTAAACAAGAATCTCAAATACGTCTGTTTGTAACCTCAAATGATAAGAAAGGGCAACTGACTATTTTATCTGGCTCTGGTAATCGTTTATCGAGTATCATCTATAAAGGCTCAACGGTTAATTACAGCATGAACGCAGAGCAGTTCCCACTAACCGTGATATACGATGCTGAAGGCAAAGAGAGCCAATTCGTCATAAGCTCCGATTGTCTCCTTGAATAAACGCATCTCTGGAAATTACTCTTGCCAAGTAGCACGCTCTTCTGCGGTTTGAAATACCCTTTGCAAAGGCGGGTTTCCATCGTAAGACCAGATCTCCACCAGAAATTCTGATGTTGCACTTGGTAGTGAAAACGAAACCTCTATCTCACCTGACTCCAAAGGCACAGCAGTGACTTTACTACCATTATTAGCCTGATAAGTCCCATCCGAGCCCATCAAGAATTCTGTGTAAATCGATAAGTAACTTCGCTTAGAGAATAACTCAGAGACACTAACTTCCAATTGATAGGTCTCAACTGATCCGTAGCTAAATCCATCAGGAATAGAGAGATCTTGCATATCTCGAAGCGCGACAGGTTCAATTTGCGGTGAGCTGTCTGTGACTGTTTCTGTAAGGGAATCAGCCACAGGTGACGAGTTGCTCTCACCATCCCCGCCACCGCCGCCGCCACAACCTTGAAGTAAAACCAGCATCATTATCCATACGATTTTCATAACGTGTCTCCTAAGGTTGATAGATTTTGTCTTTGTTTGCTTTTTCAGATTTAAACCAGTCTTTTTCTAACGCACCGCCGCTTTCTGCATAGTTAGCAAACGCGGGATAAGCATTAACAAGATCAACTCTTTCTAGTGGCCATTGCCATTCATCGCTGATCATTAATGCCCAAGGTAGATTGTTAGCGGTTTTGAAATAGATGTCATTGCTGTCGTCACTGGCATCAACACCTAATCCCCACATAGACTCGCCATCAAATTTTTCTGTAGGGCTTTGATCCGGTAAGTGTACTTCCCATTTTCGACCCGGATGAAGGGGAAGGTTTTCACCGTGGTAGTAACCCGGTGTAGAAAAAATAAAGGGGTCATAGGGCATGTTTGCGAGTTCTGTTGCCTCAACGCCATCAATAAATGAGATGTGCAGCTCAAAAAGGAAAGATTCGTTCTCGCGGCAGTTGGATAGGGTTCTAAAGTAGCGGCAGTCTTGGCCTTTTTCCTTGTTGAGTTCATTTGAGACGATAAAAATGGCATCGTTGCTATCGGCTTCAAGTCCACTGTTTTCTAGTTGCATATCGTTATGAGTTTGGCGGGTAAGCAAGGTATCAATTTGTTCACGGTGAAGCCCGGGCAATCGGACAGCAAAGCCGTTGTGATAGTCAGCGCCAAACGCTGCCAATCGTCCTTTAATAAAAGATTTTTTAACTTCTCCATCCTTTAGCACTTCGGTGACACGATAATGCATGACAACGTCATTCATATCGTAGTCGGCGGTATAGGGCCAATTATCTTCGTAAGCCAGCGTTGCGTATCCAGTTTCACTGGGGAAATGTCGAACGGTGACCCCTTCAGAAATGACCATTATTTGATGATCTTCTACTTCACCAGAGGTGGACCCTCCCGCAGGGGATAGGCCTGTTTGTTGGCTAAAACGGAAGCGGCTCCACGTTAGCCCTTCTATCGCCTGTATGTCAGCCGTGAAAAAAGAGTGTTACGGCCTTTTTCTAATAATATATCGGTGAATACTTGTTCACCTTCATCGGTAAAGTCACCATCTTGATTCCAATCGAACCATGAAGAAAGATAACCTTGTGTTGAAGCTTCTACGGTAATGATAGTATCTAGCCCCGCCTCAATCGCGGTAACAAATCCAACGCCATCTTCATCATTTAATCCAACGGTATTATCGCTGAGAGGTGCGACCAATCCATCTTGCTCACCGTCTGGCGCGAGAGAACCCATCCAAGTGAGGTTATCAAGTTGATGTCTTGGGCCATTACTGGCGAGAGTGGTTTGATAGGAGTCTGGTGCATCTCCAAAATCAATGGTTGAATCTTCATCTATGACCGGTGCATTAGCACAACGGGCACCATCGTTTTGGTTTGAACTAGGGCCATCTGCGAACTTAACCGCGGTTACTAAACCATTATTAATATTCGATTGATCGGATAGGTCGATGCGAAAGATAGCGCCATCTTGGTTTCGGGAAACGTAGTAGTATCCGTTTACATCAAAGTATCCCGCTCCAAATGTCCCTGTTTGACCTGTGTCGCCAACATAAGAACTGTCGCCAGTGACGGTATCAAACTCATAGAGGTAACCTGTATTGTTGTCCACTCCATAAAGCAGGCTGTTTCCGGGATGAAAGGCGAAGTCCGTTAGGTTAACGGTTGCCTCGCTTGTGATTTTCTCAACGGTTAGTGTGCTATCGCTGTCTATATCTAGGGGGAAAGGTCTATTTTAAACAAGCCCTTACCGGTGCGATAAAGGTAATAGTGTTTGTTAAACACATCCCCGACATAAAAAGTATAGTCTGCTGGTAAGCCTGTCGTCTTTACAGTTTCGGCCTGAAAATCTTTACCTAATCGGACTATCTGTTTTACGGTTGTGTCATATCCATAAATATATCGGCTTTCAAAATCAAACCCGACACCATTGATGTTGCTTCTGACCCCTGTGTCACCCTGTAACAAGCTCGTTTGTCCTGTTACTAGATTTACCCCATAGACTTTAACGGGTTTTGATTGAAACAGATAAGCTTTACTGGGACAGGTATCGAAAGGGAGTGCATTTGCACTACGTGATATGCTGATAAGTAGTATGAGTAAAAGTAGTTTTTTCATTGAAACATCCCTTTTTAATGAGTGACTTAGTAAGGTGTTTCAATCTTTGTGCCATATTTATATCATTGAAATATAAGGAAATAAATTTAAATGGGAAGAGTTATCTAAATTGAATCTCATTTTGAGAACGATTTATCAAAGTGAAATATTCAAGCTCTATATCGTTCACTTTCTGGGTAATGGAAAAGTTCTTCACAATTCTTTTGTGTGCATTTGTTGCAAGCCAGTTTTGCAATGGTTTTGATTGATGTAGGCGCAACATAGCGCTGGGTAATGCGTATTTGTTGTTAGGATCATAGAGAATAGCGGATTGGTTGTGATGAACCACTTCAGGAATACCATCGATATTGGGTGCAATAATAGGTAAAGCCGAGAGCCCTGCTTCTGCGATAACGAGCCCAAAAGCTTCGCTACGAGCAGCACTAATGAAGGCATCGCATCCCCCTCTTAACCAAGCAATTGGTCTGTTTTGTTCACTGACAAAGTGAATGTGTTTTTCTAAACCGAGCCCTTGAGCTTGATCGGATAGTGTCTGTTTTTCTTCACCTTCGCCCACGATGAGCAAATGGATATCACGTGATTGGCAGTTAATGTCTTGCATTGCCTTTATGATTTTATCGATACCTTTTCTAAAAATAAGCGAACCTATTGTGACAAACAGGAAGCTGTTTTCTGAAAGGTTTAGCCTCTGCTTTACTTTGATTATTGGGGTATTGGTAAGTAATGACAGATCAATACCATTATGAATGACTTTTATACGATTACTAGGGTAGCCATCGTTACGTAAATTTTGGCTTATTGCTTCGCTCACTAGGACAGTTTTTTGTGATAGATATAAGCCTAGGCTCACTCTATCTCGCAACGTATAGTCGCAATGTAATAGGGTCAGCATAGGTACGTTACTTATTTTGCATGCGGCCGCCATCCATTGAACAGGGCCGCCACTATTAACGTGGACAATATCCACGCTGTTTTTTCTAATTAAATCACATCCTTTAAAGATCAACCGAAACCAATTGCTAACCGAATACTTCGGTTTAGCCCAACCAAATAACAGTGAAAACTTATCTAGCTGTGTCGGAATGGACAGGGAATTCAGTTTATTATGAAGAGCCGTACAATTTGTCCAGACTATTGGCCTAAATTTTTCTTTGTCAATGTGGATAATAATATTGAGTAGTGCTTGTTCACTACCTCGAATCCAATTCTCCCCATAGTGGACAAAGAGAATGGTTTTTCGCTGCTCCATTTAGCGGCCTCGTCCATTAAAGATGACGGTAACGGTTTTAACTAAAATCGTAAAATCTATCGCGATCCAATGGTAAAATGAAGTCATTGCAAGCGCGTAACTATGGTCAAAGCCCACCTTTCTTCTTACGTCATCGATGCAAGTATCGTATCCCTGATTGACCTGAGCAAGCCCCGTAATGCCAGGCGAAACACCATAGGTACGTTCTACAAAAAACGGGATAGCTTGATTGAGTTTTTTATAAAAGCTAGGACGCTCCGGCCGTGGGCCAATTAACGACATTTCACCTTTTAGTACATTGATCAGTTGAGGTATCTCATCCAAGCGTGTTTTACGCATTAACCGGCCTATGGGTGTGATTCTAGGGTCGTTATCCACCGCCCAAACTGCGCCAGATTTTTCTTCAGCGTTTTGATACATGGTTCTAAATTTAATAATTTCAAAAAAGGTGATTGTCTCTGGTGTGCATTTTCCCACACGCAGTTGTTTATAAAAAACAGGTCCTTTAGAGCTGGTCTTAATCAATAGCGCCATAATAGGATATAGTGGCAGTAATAATGCTAAGACGCACGTTGCAACTAAAATATCAAAGATGCGTTTCGCGATGTGGATTTCCCGGTGGTGATTATTCATTGCGTTTCCCTCGAAATGTTCAGATATTTAGATGTTTGGTTTTATCTGGGCGTTCATCAGGCTTTTGGCCTGACAATAAATAATGTATACCGCCTATAAAATTAGCTAAGTGCCCAGCCAGCAGATAACTGATTACCGACATGACTCTATTGCTTCTTAACGAAGGTAGGCTGTAACAAGCTAACCCCATGCTATAAAGCGCAATTTGGGCGACAAGAGCGAAAAAGAAAAATGGCGTGTCTGCAAGAAGAAATGAACACACAAAACAGACCATCATCAGATAGGGAGTTAGCAGTCTTAACCCTTTTCCTGAGAAGAAAGTGAAGGCGGTACTCGCATATTTAGGTTTGAATAAATGGAATAAACGAAGTACCTGTTGCATGTTACCTGCCGAAATTCTAAGCCGTCTTTTAAAATCGTCTTTGTGGCTGCTTTCTTCCAGTTCAACGGCATTAATTCTAGGTTCAAATATGGCGATATAACCCTGCTCTACGATTTTCATGGGTAAAACGAAATCATCATTAATGGTGTCGTGGTCAAGAGCCTGAAACAACGAGCGACGAAATAAATAAAAAGCGCCATGGCAGCCAATCGTCGCACCTAAACTGGCTTCACCTCCTTTTATTGAGGCTTGGTATTGCCAGTATTTTTCTTCGTCACTCTTTCCGCTAAACGTCATGCAATAATTAGGGTTAACTACTCCGACTCGTTCGTTTTGGAAAGATTGAGCCGCTATTTGAAGAGAATCTATCGATAGAAGAGCGGAAACGTCACTGAGCGCCACAATATCTGAAGTTGCTCGAGTGACTAACTCGTTAATAACGGCAATTTTTCCTCGGTTGTGGGTAAAATTAATTATCTCTAAATGAACATCTGCACATATTGCTTCTTGTATAGCGAGTTCAGCGAGTTCAACGGTATTGTCTGTACAGCCATCACACGCAATAACCACACAAAGCTTTTCTCGGGGGTAATCCAAGCTTGCGATGTTTCGTATTTTTTCTTGGATCCATCGTGCTTCATTGTAAGCGGGAACAATAAGTGAAACTCTAGGTAAAACACTGTCTCCCTTGTCTTTTTTGAAATTTCTCAAGGCCACCGAAACGAGTTTCAACGGTCTGTTTTTTCTGTACCAGCTCAGCAATATTGGATAGCCAACATGGTTATATATGATTAAGCTGGCACTGATTAAACAGCATAGGATTAAAAAGGTTTCCATTACGCTAGTTCTCCCATTGATAGCTCATCATAGGCTTTGACCATCTGATGAATGTTATTGTTTGTTACAACAAATTCTCTAGGGAGTCTATTGGATTGATTTGCCAAACTTCTTGCAAGTGATTGAGCAAGATCCGCCACGTTATTCGATTTTGCTAATGATCCTGTATGTGAGCATAAAACTTCAGCTGATGCGCCAACATTGGTCACTACTGCAGGAATGTTACACGCTTGAGCTTCTAATGGTGATAGCGGTAAACCTTCAAATCGAGAAGGTAAACAAAATAGGTCAAGTGATTGATAAAACCTCGGCATATTTTCTACTAAACCAAGAAAAATAACTTGGCCTTTTAATTGCAACTTTTCTACTAAGATTTCTAGATTTGCTCTTTGAGAACCCTCACCAGCAATGACTAATATCGTGTCTTTGGAGAGCAGTGCAAGTGCTTTAATGGCTAAGTCATGGCCTTTTACGTGCTCCAATCTGCCTGCAGAACCAATGATTATCTTGTTCTCAGGTAATTTGAATAGTTCTCGAGCAAGTTGCCTAGATCCCGGTTTAAACTTAGTACAGTCCACCCCATTTTTAATCACAATAGATCTGGAACCTGAAAAACAGGCATTGAGTTTCTCTTTTACGTGAGAAGCATCCGCCACCAAGGTTGGTTTTGCTGCTTTAAGGACCATACCCTGAATACGTCTATGCTTTTTATCTTCTAGGTGCCATGCGTCATGTTCTGTGTGAATTCTTACGGGTACACCAGCCATGCGCGCAGCATATCCAGCATACAGTAATGGACCAATGTGGTGAGTATGAACAACGTCAGGTTTTACTGCCTTGAATGCTTTGATTAGAGTGAGGATTAAGCTCAATTGAACACCGGATTTTTTGTTTAAAAATACCAGCTGATTTTCAAAAGCTTGTAGTCGAGGCCAGTTTTTAAGCGATTCATCTTTTGTCCCTTCAAGACTGACTATGAGTACCTGATCGCAAGGATTTGCGAAACTCAATAGATCGAGGGTTAAGCTTTCGAGTCCACCAGGGGCGAGATGTTGAACCACATGGATGACTTTTTTCCCGTGTCTTTGCGCTGAGGTAATATTCATAACGCTATCCTTCTATTAAAAATGTGGGACTTATTGGATTTTCAATAGTTATTTTGCAGGGAGCGTGCCAAGTTTATTTTCCTTTAATAACAGTTGGTTAGTGTTTGAGGTTTGTGTCTTAATCGTATTTCTCAATATGAGAATGAAATTAATAATCAATCCTAGGTATGCTACTCAACACAGGAACGCTGGTGAGAGCACGTAGTTCATCTTGTCTACGAATAGTGGTATCAAATAATTCCAATAAGGTGGCTATCCCAACACCAAGAAAAATACCCGCGATAAGTCCAGACAGAATATATACCCAGCTAGCAAAATTTGACGGTTGGCTTGGTGTGAAGGGTAAATCAATAACCTTTACTCGTTTATTTTGTTCGAAGTTACCTAAAGATCCCGTTAATTGCGCCATTTCGAACCGCTCGACAAGTTCATCATAGAGGCGTCTTTTATTGGTGACACTACGGGTAAGATTAAATAGATTTTTGGATTGATCTCCAAATTGGTTTGTCTCTTGTTCCAGTTCATAGATCATCTGTTGCAAACTTTTACTTTCTTCTTGGAGAGATTCGTACTGACTTCTAATCAATTGTAAGCTTTGAAGTTGGGTAATTAGCAGAGGTTGCACATTACCCATCTGTGATAACTGAATGCTGCTGGCGATGTCCCATAGCTTATCACTAGAAAGATTGGATGCGCTGACGTTGACCATTGCCTCACGTTCAGCTTCTAATCTAAAAAGTTCTCTTTTTTGGCTTGTACCGCACTGTGATTTTCGGTGTAATTTGCACTTAACAGAGTAAGTTGACTGCGAGCATCTATAATTTGCTCTTCTATTTTTCCGACAACGGGATTGGTTCTAGATAGCTGTTGGTCAAGGCTGCCGAGACTTTTTTCGACACCGGCAAGCGAGGCTTTTTTCAGATAAAGTCTGCTTAAGTGCGGCGAGTCTTGATAGCTTTTCGTTTTGCCGCTCTGGAGAGACATTGGGATTCAGATTTTGGAAATCAGCCAATGCTTGTTCTGCATTATTGAGTTCTTCTAAACGTTTATTGATGTGGAAAGTAAGAAATTCAGCCGAATCTTTGATTGAGGATCTTTCCGGTGCCAGTACTTGATCGATAAAGTGGTCGCTGATTGATTCTAGCAGCGCTTTCATCCCTGTAGGCTCTGAAGCAGTCAGTTTAATTTGTACAAATTCTTTTCCTAATAGATGCACAGAGACACGGTTAGACAATGTTTCAATCACTTTTTCCGACTCTTTTTCGCTCATGCTGGCATTAATCAAACCAAGATTCAGAGCAACAGATTGGAGAATATGTCGGCTCTTAAGTAGAGTACTCAGGGCGTTTATTCGATCTTTGAATCCCGTTGAAACCGCGATATCTTCAAGAAATGGATTCATTTTTGCCGTTTCTTGAATAAGCATGCTGGTGTGGGAATGATATTGAGCAGGCGCGAGTTTACTGACGATAAACCCAACAAAAGGCATGATGAGAATAGGCATCATAATGATATATCTACGTCGCCATGCTCCTTGCATGATCGCGAGTAATTTTATTTTTAGCTCTATCATAATAACTCCAATAGCCAATTGAGAAATTGGCTGCGCTCTGACCAACTTTGATTCGAAACGGCTTGTCTTGAGATGCGAGGAGCTTGCGCGGCTCGGTAAAGTTGTTGGCGAAATTCGTCGTGTGTCGATGCAACATGTACGTGCTGTTGGTAGGGTTCTAGTGAAGGAAAATTAACAGTGACAATAGGCTGACGAGACGCCATGTATTCCATTAATTTTAGGGGATTACATGACCGTATTTGTGGGTTGTCAATAAATGGCAGCATACTCACATCCCAGTGTTGACTGTAGCTGGGCAGCATGTGATGAGGACGACTGCCTAAATAGAATACATTGTCTAAATTTGGCAGCTTTAGCTGATCCAATTCGTTAGGGCCTATAAAGACAAAATTCCAATCGGGCATCGATTTCGCTAAAAACTCAATGAGCGGATAATCTATCCAATTAGATAGGCTGCCATAGAAGCCGGCAATGGGTTTTCCTGTAGGAAGATCTTCGGCTCTTTGTGTCGGTTGGGTGAACAGCTCAGTATCGACGCCATGAGGTAAAAGGTGTGTCTTGGCCTGTGGGAATTTAAGTCTAAGGCTGTCACTCGCTGTCAGAATGAGATCCGCTTTATCGACTAATTTTTTCTCGTGATTCGTGACAGTACGATGGTCTACGCCAGCTAAGGCATTAAAGTCGTCACCACAGTAGTAAACTACGGCCGATTCGCCCAAATTACCGCAAAGGTCGGCTGTGGTAGGGAGTGATGACCAAAGGATAGGGTTAGTGAGGTTTGCTTGTTCAATAACCGGCTTTAGTTGGCTTATTATCATGTCTTTTGCGATATATCGCGCAAGTTTTGATTGTGGGGCTGGAATGGTTAATAAGTCCACCTCAATGATGTTGTCATGCTCGATTCTTTGACTGGCTCTATTTTGCTTGCTTTGTCTTTTAGGTATTAACTTGTCATATACTCTCTTTAGGTCTTTACTGCTTAACTTTGGTTGCCTCAACCCAATGGAATTTATCCAAACCACTTTTCTATCCTTTGCCAAACGGGTAATTAGGTGCTGTGTGCTAGAAGGTAAGCCACCCAAGTCTTCTCCAAATACAATCAGATCACGCATAATTCGCCTCAGTTTTATGGTTATGAAAAAGTTTTAGTTAATCGATCGAATAACTCTTGCAGGGTTACCAGCTGCAATGACAAAGGAAGGTATGCTTTTGGTTACTACACTGCCTGCAGCGACGACGGACCCTTTACCAATCGTAACGCCTTTATGTACGGTGACATTTGAACCCAGCCATACATCGTCCTCTAGCGTAATGTCCCCAATTTGATTAATAAGATCGGGATGACCTGCAGCTCGACTTTTAGCGTCAATTGGATGGCCGGAATAGCCAAATAGAGAGGTTCTTCCTGCTATTCTTACATTGTTTCCAATAACTACCTTAGTGCCAACGGCGATAGTGGTTTGCCAACCAATACCCACATTGTCGCCAACTATGAGCGAGGGTTGGTGGCTCGCTGAGCGTCCGCTAAACGTGGTTTGCCCCGATATTCGGCAGTTTTGTCCAATAGCTATAGAAAGGGGGCCGGAAATAAAAGGAATGCCTGTGTAAAGATAAAGATTTTTCCCACAGAAATTTACTCGCCCTTTGAACGCCGGCGTGTAAAGGAATATGCGTGTAAGGCTGCCGAATAGATTTCTACTGAAAAGGACAAGCCAGTAGAGGCACTTGTTAAGTAACCTAGGAGTAGGTAGGTCAAAGCTTCTAATTTTTTTAACCACACAAATATTTTTTGATAATGTGGATCTGGATGGTTTTTTAGCCAGTTTTTGATGTTATTTGGAGAAATAGTGGTCATGTGAACGTCTCATTCTGCTTTATTTCTTTAAAGACTTTCACAGAATGTGCCAGATAATAAATAACATAAAATCAGGTGGTTATGTTTTTATTTTTTTAGATTCTCATTTTGACAAGCAATTTGAGCAACACAAATGGTGAGTGCTGCAAGGATATAAATGGGCCAATTGAACCCTTGGGTCAAAAAAGTCCCCGAGACGGCGGTACCAATCAGCCCTGCATAAACTGCATTAGCCATCGTATTTACGCTGGCTGTGCAGGTTTGATTTTTTAGATTATTCACTGTTTTTCTGGCTGTTCTGATGAGGGATACGATAAAGCTAATGAATACGATGAGCCCGAGTATCCCTGTTTCAGCTAATACACCAAACCAAGTGCTATGAACCGCGTGATTTAGACCATCCCAATGGGAACTGTAATAAAAATAATTAGAATAAAAATTGTTAAGCCCAACGCCAGTCAACGGGTTTTCTATGGCCATTCGATATGCTGCTTGCCATGCATATAAACGTCCCATCGCCGATGCATCGACACCAACTTCAGCAGCGCCACCAGAAGCTCGTTGCGAAATATCGGCAACGAAATAGAGAAATAGTGCCACCGCAATACCAAGGGAAACTAACAAGGCTTTGGACCTGATTCTAAATAAAACCAGTACAGAGAAAATAGCCAGAGTACCGAGTAACCCACCTCTACTTTGAGTCGCTACAATCGAAAAAACCAGTATTGCGCTTGTCAGCAATCCAAAAAATCTAAGTAGTAAGCGGTTTTGTTTGACAATGAAAGTTGATATTGAAAAGGCGAGCGGAAACATAAGTACCAAGGCTAAATCGTTTGGGTCACCTAACATTGAGCCGATATCACGACCAATTGTTACCCGAGTCCCTTCGACCAATCCAATACCATTTATTGAGTTGTATAGGGCAGTACAACCGACCAAAAAGCCTGAAGCGTTGATAAGAAGGGTGATGTAAGAGAGGTACTTTTCTCGGTTTACTATCCAGACAATAGCCAGCGTCATAACCATGATTTTCCAATAAATATTTTTAAAATATTCAATGGCAATAGGACGGCTGGACGCGAGAGCAATGCCAATCAATATGAGAATCCAGAAGGCGGCAAGCCATGATAGAGATGGATGCCAGTACGGGGTGAGCCTTCGGCTGACAAGACTGTGCCAAGCAAGAGCAACCAGCGCACCCGCAGACAGCAACAACGGAATCTTTAGTGGATAAAGAGCCGGAATGACTTCATGAATTCGAAAAAATGAAAAGAGAACAAAGAAGATAACCAGCCAAAATATATGATTTAAAACAAAAAGAATACCTAACGGTAAAGCGCATAAGACAAGTGCTACGACGGGGTTAGGGGCAAAGTACCAGATAAGTGAAATCAATGAGCAGCACAATACAACTAGCGTCGCACCGCAAAAACGAGAATTAGGTCGATCGTTGATACTCGTAAGTACAGTCATAATCGACCCAGTCTTTTGCTATTACTTTGGGCTAATATTGGCAATAAAGGTGTCATACCAGTGAGATTTGCGACAACCAAAAGGCTTAACGGTGCAACGATAGCCAGACAACACTGAATGATGAGTGTATTCAGGGTATAGGAACCGAAAATGAAAGCGGCGGTAAATACAAATACCATGGTGATAGCTCGAATTTGATAGGGAATGAAATACCACCTCTGACTTAAAGTAACGATCAAAGCGAGTTTAAGAAATTGAGCGATATTTAGGGCCAAAATGACTCCCCAAATACCGGACTCTTTAAGTAACCATGCCGCGGAAATACCAACGATAGCGGCGATAATATTTATGGCCAATAGTGCGTTAGTTTTCTTCTTGTAGAGAATGCCGATATTCACGATTTCGCCCAGTTCTTTCATCAGAGCAATGGAAAGCGTGCCCAGTACATATTTTGTAGACTCTGAATAGCTTTCAGGAAGTGCAAGAGTGATAAAAGCGGGGGCTAAATAAGCAATCGATACGGTTAACATTGCAATCCAGACTATTCCGTATTGGGATAACCTTGCGGTTGATTTTGGCCCGCAACTTTCCATATGTTGAAATCTTTTGGGCATCCACCAAAGGCCGTAAGGTTGAACAAGAATGCACATGGCGAGTGAGAACTTAAGTGCAATGGCGTAAACAGCAATATCTGTCAGAGATCCTGAATAAGCGAGTATCCAACGATCGGCCCCATTTAAGGCAAATCCAATCGTACTGGCTAAGGCCAGTGGAAAGCAGTAACGCAAAAATATTCTAGTCTGTTTCCTACTGGGGAGGACAAAAGACCAATAATTTATTCGGTGAAGAATACCTAATTGGATCCCGTGTGAGATAACGGAAGATAACAGTATTCCGGAGACACCTGCTTCTAGTCGTATAGCGACAATAACTAAAATTATTTGTAATAAGGCGCTTCCCGCAGTGACGGCGACAAAGCACTTTGCTCGGTCTTTCATTCTCAACCATGCTAACGATATTCCTAAAGCCCCTTCGATAGATAACCCAAAGGCTAAAATTGAAAATTCTTGATGGCTAACAAAATCAATAGAATGGGTGAGTACATGCTTAGACAATAGAATTAACACAGGGAAACTGGTGAGCGCCATCAATGTGGTTAAGGTGTAAATTTGATTGGCGACCTGTTTTTTGCTTGATGGATTTTTGCGTACACCGGAATAACGATACAGTGCTTCGTGCATGGATAGATTGATAATTAGACCAAGAAAGGCGGCAATACTGCCTAGAAATTCAAGCTTACCTACCTGTTCAATGGCTAAGTTGGCAGCGACAAATGGCAGCATAATAAGGGATAATCCCTTCATTAAAAATAGCCCTATTCCATAATAGGCAACGTTGCTAAAGCTTGAGGGCAGAGAGAATGGAATTTTCATGTTAGTCACTCCTCACTGCACGGCTGTATGGGTGCGAAATTGCATAGACAATCTCGCGATAACTGGTTTCTGCATGATAATTCTCGGCCACTTTTTTCGCTTTCTGACCTAGCATCGGAATTAATTCGGGGGAGTGAATGAGTTTTTTAATCGAGAGAAAAAGATCTTTTGAATTGTTGGGTTGGTATTTAATACAGTCAACATTATGAGTCAATATTCTATCCCAGTACGCGCCATCTCTTGGGATCAAGACACACATTCCCGCAGCCATCGCTTCTAATATCGATAATCCAAAAGGTTCATTCTGGCTGGTAGAAGCGAAAATATTGTTTTGTGATCTCACTTCATCAAGGTTTCTTGGGTTTTGATGCCAAGTAAAACAAGGCAGATCTACGGGAGCTTGAGAGATAGAAAGCGCAGTGCGTTCTGGTTTTATATAACAAATATCGGTGGGAATAGGCGTTGATTCGGCTAAATGTTTACCCGCATCAATGAGGGTGTCTAACCCTTTCCATTTTAGTAGTGATGCTGACCAAAAAAGACGTGGCTCACCGTAAGTACAGGAAGTAGGCCAATGGTGATGACTAATACCATTAGTGAAAAATAGATACCGTGGTGTAGACAATGTAAATTGGGCGAATTCCGTTGCTGATTCAGTATTCACTTTCCAACTGAAATAATGGATAAATGCTGCGTTAATCGAAGGATGAGCAGATTCGAGAGCAAAGATTAAATCTGCTTTGACTAAACAGTATCCAATTGAGCGTGAACAACCCACGGGACCGTGAATAAGCTGAATCAATTTAAAATGATAAAAAGGTTTAATCAGATAGAGTGCCATGTCTATGCCCGGTCCTGACATTCCAACAACCGAATTTACAGGGTGAATACGAAGCAAGGTCATCATAAGCATGAGCGCAAAATAAAGCTGTTTTATCCAAAATCGCACCCCATGGCTTGCCGAGAAAAAAATTTAGGAGCCTTTAGATGAATGAGTTTGATTTGATGAGTATTTAATGAAAACTCTTTTTGCCAACATGAAGGGTTGACGGTTAATACAGTAAAAAAGACATCATCACTATGACACTGATTTAATGCCTCTTGCGTGGCGACTTTGGAACCCCCAAAAAATGGGATAGGGTCAAATACTAGGCAGTGATTTTCTGGTTGTTCTTTGCGAGTTGTCTGTTTCATACCAACGTCCATTTGATTGACCGATATGGTATAAAAGCAATCTCAATGCCAAGCTGGATTTTGTGGTTAACTTATTGAATAAAAGCGTTTTTATATAAATGTAATATTTCATCCTATTTCTTTCTCAAATTGAGAATCAAATTAATAAGGGGGAAATTATCGATTTAACACCTCTTCATACTGTTCTAGATATTGGGGAATAACCGCTTGTATTGAGAAATGATGTTCGATGGTTTGGCGTGCTTTTTTTCGAATTTCCGCCTTATGCACTTCTGAGAGAGTTAACCAACTGTTTAGTGATTGCCTTAATGCTTCCACATTGGATCCTATCCAACCATTTTTATCATGTTCGATAAGTGAACTTATCGCGCCAACATTTGTTGAAATAACGGGAATACCTCGGCTCATCGCTTCTAGTGCGGCCATTGGTAATCCTTCAAACCGCGATGTGATTAGAAGTACACCAATGTTATCCCACACCGCGTTCATGTCGTCGATATGGCCGTGAAACAGGACATTTTCTGTCGCCAATGGTTTCAGTTCTGCCGCCATTGGACCAGAGCCATATAGATGAAAATGATCATTTGGAAAATATTGCGCTAATGCGAGGTATCTATCGGGTGCTTTTTCATGACTCAACCTGCCTACATAGGCAATATTTTTACCAAAATGTTTAGGGTAAGGGGGAAGTGAAACAAAGTTATTTAACACGACCGTTTTGTCGGGGATTTTATGAGCAATGTCATGACTCACAGCGAAGTTACGGTTGGACATGAAGGCAGAGAAACGGTCAAGCATATCGTAGAACCTGACCTTACCCTTAGGTGTTTCTCCTGCATGGTAGGTCGTCATTTGTGCGGGTGGATGGCTTTGGGAGTGCCATTTACACTGTAAACAGGCGAGTCGACTGATAATGCTCGCTTTGTACCCATGAGCGTGAATCAATTTGGGTTGATGCTGCTGAATGGCACTATAAAAATGCTTTAATATATTAATATGTGGTTTACCGCTAGATAACTCCGATACAAAGTTAAAAGGAATATTGGCTGATGTTAACTTGCTGATAATCGGTTGCGAGTTGGCATATTCCGTTAATAGTACGACTCTTACGTTTTGCTTAAACTGAATAAGCCCAGCAGCCAATTCTAAGACATGTGTCTCAATGCCTCCAAAAACTTGGCTGTCCAAGGTTATCCAGTATTCATTGTTTAATGTTGGTTTAGATTTGAGCTTCGTTGTGTTCATCCTCGGTTTCCCAAGCTAGTTTTTTACGATAAACAGTCGAAGGGCTCAGCTCTAATAGAACCGCCGCACTGAGAACATTACCATCGCAAAAATCGATAGCGTTTTGGATTGTCTCTCTTTCAACTTGCCACATTGGCCGGATGGTTGAGTGAGTTGGTTTGTTTACTACTCTCTGTTCTGTGGTTTGTTCTGCCGTTTGTAACTCGTCAATCATAGGTTCTTCAATCTGCTTTCTTTCTATATGTTCAACGACTTCGACAGGACGTGTTTTTTTATCTTCTTTCGTTGTGCTGTTGTCGTTTAATTGAGCAGGTAGGTGCTCTATTGCAACATGAGTATCGTCGTTGAGAACAACAATATTACGAATAATATTTTGTAACTGGCGAACGTTCCCAGGCCACCGATAACATTTCATTCGTTGTTGAACCTGTTTATCAAGACCGGTAAATTTTTTACCATCTTGTTTCGCATAAATCTTAAGGAAGTGGTTTGCTAGAGTAATGATGTCTTTACCGCGTTCTCTTAGGGGCGGCATTTCTATTGGAATAACGTGTACTCGATAGTAAAGATCTTCTCGGAATCGGCCTTCTTCGACTTCTTGGAGAGGGTCTCGATTGGTGGCACAAATAATGCGCACATCTACTTTTTTCTCTTTGCTATCACCCAAAGGTGTAAAGGTGCCTGTTTGAAGAAACCGCAGCAGTTTCTTTTGCATCTCTAGTTCCATTTCACACAATTCGTCTAGAAATAAAGTGCCACCGTGGGCCTGCATTGCTGCCCCTTTTCTATCCGTCGTTGCTCCAGTGAAAGCACCTCTAACATGACCAAAAATCTCACTTTCCATTAGGTCTCTTGGGATAGCACCACAATTTATTGCGATGAATGGCCTATTTTTTCTATCGCTTTGCCGATGGATAGCTTCTGCGCATACCTCTTTACCTGTACCACTTTCGCCATTTATAAATACACTTGCGTTAGTAGGGGCAACAGAATCAATGGTTTTATATACCGCTTGCATTTGTACACTAGAGCCAATAAAACCGTGAAAATTAGAGCGATCCAAGCTATTTTCAAGGTCTTCTACTAAGTGTTCCAATTTGGCATTTTTTAAGTGAATGCGGATAGATGTTTTAAGTCTTTCGGCTTGAATAGGTTTCTCTAGAAAATCTTTAGCCCCGCGTTGGATTAAACTTATGGCGACATCCACGGAACCATGAGCAGTAGCAATGATGACGGATGAAGGGATTTCGTTCTCTTGTATCCATTCCAGTATCTCTTGACCACTAATATCCGGCAGTTGTAAATCAAGAATAACCAACTGTGGTGCATAGTTAAGAATGAAATTTTTTGCTTCTTTTCCTGTCTCTACATGCAGTAGGTCATATGCTTCATCCTTGACGTACTGTTTGTACAAAATTGCGAGTGACGTTGAGTCTTCGACAAGTAATACTTTTGGCCGCATACCTATACCTTTTATATTTTTATTATGGATTTCTACTTTTAAAGATAGGCTTACTATAGGCCATATAAAAGTTTATTCCTGTTATATCTTATTAAAATCCTTGTTCTTTTCTTCTATGCAGTGCGTTTAAAGAGCCTTGTGCAACAGAGTTTAGGTTTTCTGTGATTCGTTTTACTTCTTGGTATTTGTTTTCAATGCATAGGTTTTCTATCTCTCTTGCCAGTTTTGCAAGGGCAGTATTACCTAACGCGAGAGAAGAACTTGTTAACGTATGTGCTTCAAATTTCAACGTCTCAAAATCGTCGTTGTTTCTTGCTTCAAGCATGATACTGATGTTTTTTTGTGCTTCATCTATATAGTGTTCGATCAACATTGGCATCACTTCTGCACTGGTATCTTTGACCATCTGCATTAACGTTGACTCATTAATAGTGAGTTCAGCATTGGGTGATGTCGCTTTCGAGCTCATGGATTCAGGATCGTTTGAAAGTCGTTCGTTAGGTGATAAAGATGGCATGACCATTTCATCTGTCTGGGCTACATGTTTATTGAGCGTATTAATTAGACTGGAAAGATTAACCGGCTTTGATAAGTAATCCGTCATACCAGCATTGATGAATTTGTCTTTATCACCCGGTAACGCATGGGCTGTGCATGCAATAATGGGTAAACAAGATTTGGTGTTGTTGTCGGAATGACGAATGATATCACTGGCTTCTAGGCCATCCATATCTGGCATGGAGATATCCATGAAGATAATATCGTATGTGTTGTCGTATGCCATTTGAACGGCTTCAATTCCATTATTAGCAATATCTATCTTTAATCCTATATGCTTAAAAAGGTTCTGAATAACGAGTTGATTAGCCTTGTTATCTTCTGCCACCAAAATTCGACAGCCAGAGCAGGTGGGGTGTAAGTTATCAGGTCTTGAGTTGGATTCTAGGTAGTCACTGCTTGACGCATATTCGAATGGTAGATGAAACGTAAAACAACTTCCTACGCCTTCAGTGCTTTCTACGGTTATTTCTCCGTCCATTAAGTCTAGTAATTTCTTACATATCGCAAGACCTAATCCAGAGCCTTCATAATGACGTGAGAAGGATTGATCAGCCATGGTAAATTCATCGAATAGATAATTCAGCGATTCAGCAGGAATGCCTATGCCCGTATCAGTGACCTTGCAACTAACCTTAACCTTATTGTCAGATAATTTTGTGCTAAACAGCTCTATTTCAATACTACCTATTTCAGTGAATTTGAGAGCGTTGCCGATGATGTTAAGTAGAACTTGTTTGTAACGATTTTCATCGCCGATGAGGTGCTCAGGAAGGTGATTGGATTTTAGATTTAAGTTAAGACCTCTGTCTTTTGCTATAGGGGCAATGTTATTGATGACAGATTGAGTTGAATCGAGAAGATTGAATACTTTCCTATCGATGGTTACGTTGTTAGATTCCATCCTAGAAAAATCGAGAATATTATTAATTAACGATAACAGAAAGAGTCCAGAATCTGTCGCCACATTAACTAACTTTTTTTGTTCATCGTTTAGGTCTGTTTGCTTGAGTGAATTAAGTAACCCCACGACGCCATTCATCGGTGTTCTTATTTCATGAGACATAGATGCAAGAAAGAGGCTTTTACTTTCATTTGCTTTTTCTGCCTGATTTCTTGCCATTTTGAGGTCTTTATAGCTCTCTTCCAGGTTTCTAGACATGGTATCAAATGCATTAGCCACTTCACCAAGCTCATCGTTTTGCTTAAGATTAATTTGATAACCGGGTCCTTTTTTACTGACGGTGTGTGCGGCTTTTCTTAGTTTGACTAGATTTTTAGTCAAGTAGGTTCCAAGTACAAATGAAAATAACGCAACAAGAACAACTTCTAAAGAAGCGATGCTAATAATCGCCTGTTGAGCGTCATCTAACATATCGCTAATCGCGGTGGTGGCAAAACCTATTTCGACAGAACCATAAATGGTTCCGTTGCTTTCTATATTGATTTTCGTGTCAAAAACCCCATCTTTGACGGACCGTAAATCACTATCAATCTGTTCGACTTTTTCTAGAAGTTCTATATTGCCGCCAACGGATAGCGTATCTCCATAGCTTTTTACTCGGACATATAAAACATCCTCTAAAACCATAATGTCATTTACGAGATCATCTAATGTCGCTAGATTGGTCGTCAGCACCGCATCTTTAATTGCATGTGAAAACATGGTTGTTGTTGCGTGAGCTCTTTGCAATAACTGTTTCTCATTAGAGTCGCTTAAAAATGACATAGCGCTAACAACTAGAATCACTAGAAGAAAGATTTCAATGGCTGCAATACCAGCGATTGTTTTGTTACGAAGATTCATCTTGTCGCCTTTTACTTCGCCTGAATTAGGTTAAGATTCAGAGCGCGGACATCGTCCCAATCACTGTTTTTTGCAGGCATAAATGCCTTGATTTTTAGCGGTTCTAAAAGGGCTTGGCCTTCAGGGGTGTTGGCTAGGTTAGAAAAAAATGTTTGAACTTGAGCGTTTAATTTAGGATCAATAGATGGATGTGCCGCAATCGCGTGAGGCGTGTAGCCCTTAGTCGTCCAGATAGGGTTGAGTTGATCTCTAATTTCAGGGTCCATCGCATTAAAGGTTCTCATCACCCCTCCACCAGCTGGGAAGAAACCTCGGGCTATTGATAAGTAAACAGAGTCATGAGAAGAAACATATTTAGATGTGAAATTTACATTGGCTTCTTTTAAGTGTGCTTGCGGGAGCACCGTGGCAGCAAAAGCCGCAGGGGCTGGAAACGCAAGCTCGGTATTATTGAGTTGTTCTAAAGAGGTAATGTTACTGTCTTTTTTTACAACAATTATGCCTTTGATTTTTTTATCTTTTGCCTTTGCTACTGCTTGATATCCCGGGGATTGGTTAAAAACTACAAAATGGTAAGGATTCATGTAGGCAAAAGTGTATTCGCCTCTCGACAGGTTTTTCTCGAAGGTTGGAATATCCGAAGTAGTTTTAAATACAAACTCGTGCCCCGTTTCTTCTGAAAGCGCTTTTAAAATAGGCGCCCACTGTTTAGCCAGTCGACTTGCAGACTGTTGAGGCACAATACTAAAAGTATAGTGATGAGCAAAAACAGGAGTAGAAAGTAGCATTATCAAGGATATCGCGATGGCTCTAACTATTATCATTATTAATTCCTATCAATAATCTTCATCTTTTCAAATGGTTGTAGTATCAGTTTAGGTAATAATCCATCTTTTACTATATTGAGATGGAAAGAAAGTGGTTATTTCTTATTTTGTTTTTTATTACGGTTCGCCATTTTTCAGGCAGTAAAACCAGTCTGCTTACTTCACGACAAAGTTCAAATATTAAACTCGGTTGTTCTTTTGTGTTTAGGACAGTACCTAGTAATTGAATTTGGTTCGAGCCAAGCATTTTTATCGCCTGAACGATGTCGTGCTTGTTCGTTACACCTGCCAATACAGTTAATATGGTGTGGTCGCAAGCTGTTGCCACAATCTGAGCCGGAATATTGCCCTTATTTACGTTAAGCAAAGGTGAGGTGTCTATGACGATGCGGTCAAACTCTTTGCGCCAAACATCTATATTCCTTTTCAGATATCCCGGTCTTTTATAATCTAGCTGTTCTTGTGAATTGATAGGAGAAGGCACACCGGTAAAGCATTGTGTTGAATTTGCATGTTCTAACCAAAATTCATTTTTCTCTAGGGATGGGATATCTAAGATATTGAAACTTGGTTTGTGCACATTGAGATCAACAATTAACGTGCGATACCCCGCGAGTAGGTATCTCTCTGTCAAAGCGATGGCTAGCGAAGTGACCCCCTCACCAGATTGAGTTGACGTGATACATAAAGATTGGCAGTGAGCCAATTCAGCCTGTATGAATATCTGCTCTATTTCAGCGTGCGTAGCAGGAATCGTCATTAGATTGCTCCTATCAATACAATAGTGGTTGCGACTTGAAGGACATCTTTAAGCCCTAGTCGAATTTTTTCCGCTAGGCTTTCTCTTCTATCAGGAATATAAATTGTGTCTCCTGCGCGGATCACCGGCAGATTTCTAAAACTGGCTGACTTGCTAAATTCGATGAGGTCAAAGGTACGTGCTTGACTTTGGCTTGTAGAAATATTCACGACGCTGATTTTTTCTAAGTAGGCATCTTCACTTGGCCCGCCCGCTTCTGCCAAGATATCTAAAATCGTCATCGAGTCGTTGAAAACATACCTGCCGGGATCATTGACTGCTCCTAACACTCTTACCGTGCTTTCTTTTGAACGTTCTAGCCAATTTCGGTTTTTTTCAGGGATGTAGATTGTATCGCCTGTTGTGACTATAGGGAGTAGTGATTCGTCACCCGTTTCAAAATACAGTGATAGGTTTAATTTACTTACTTTTGAATAACTTTTATCTCTGTGCGTGACACGAATATTGTGAATGTCTGCGTCTTTGGTTGGGCCATCTGCAGCGGATAGAATATCTAAAAAGTGCATTTCTTCTGTGAAACGATAACGTCCCGGTGCATTAATTTGGCCAAATACATAGATAGACGCGTCCGAGCTTTGTCGAACCCATTGAGACTTATTGTCGGATGGGTCCTGTGGAAGGTCATGAATACGGATGATTGCGCCAGCTGAAATGGACGGTTGATCCGACTGCTTGGCACCTGCTTTGATAAACTTATCCAGATTGAAGGTCTGTAATTCTCGTGTTCCTGTTGCCATATTCGTTGAAACAACCTCAATCTTTGTGGTATCTGCTCTTAAAGTTGGTCCTCCAACATGAGCAAGTAGATCCATAAAGTCCATTTCGTCAGACCATTCAATTCTGCCGGGTCTCACTACTTCACCAATAACGTTGACCGCACGGTTAGGGGATACTTTTAACCATGATTTCTCATTCATGTCGGTCTTTTCAGGTACAAAAATAGCGTCGCCGGGCATAATCGCTGGTGGACGATTTGCGCCAATTCCTTCTGTGTAAGCCGTCAGGTCAAATTTAATTACCTGACCACCGCTTTTAATGACGCGTATTTGTCTTGATTCAGCAAATCTTGTGGGTCCACCCGCATTGGCGAGAATATCCATAAAGCTAGCGCCTCGTTTCCCTTCGTAAGCGCCCGGAGCCGCAACTTCTCCCATAATGTAAACGGTATTAGCACCCGACTTTATCTCTTCTTCCTGTTTTGGCACAAAGATAGTTGAGCCAGGCAGCAGAACAGGTAACAGATCATTGTCGCCAGAATCTAGATATCTTTTAAGGTTAAATAGAATAGGATTGCTATTAGTGATGACTCGGATTTGCTCAACACTTGCATAGCGGGTAACGCCCCCTGAGCGCATCAGAATGTCGACTAAACTTGCCTCTTCAGTGTATGAAAAAGACCCCGGAGAATTGACCTCGCCAAAAACCTTAATTGCCGATTTCGGGTCTGAACTATCTCCTGAATTTGCTTGAGACAATGGATTGAAATCTTGTTCGATATTGCCAACTAACGGTGAAGCAGGGACAAAAATAGTATCTAGAGATTGAAGTTGAGGTAAAACGCTATTGTTGCCGGTATCGAGAAAATTTTTGTAATTGAAGACGATAGTGTCGGTGGCCCGCTTTAGCTGTATTTTATCAAGTTGCGCCCCGGTTCTAAGGCCTCCGGCAGCGGTTAATGCTGCTTGAATACCGGCATTGTGCATAATGGTGAACTGACCAGGAGTTTTAACATATCCTTGTACTTTTACTATTAACTGTTTTTTAGAGACATAAACATCGGCATTACGTAGATCTCGAAAGGCAACGGAGAGACGTTCTAAAACGACTTTTTTTAGTTGAGTATCATCGTACCCAGCAACAAACACAGCCCCTATTTCTGGTAGTGTGATATTCCCTTTTTGATCAACTTGAAAGCCTTTATTGAGCGTTTTTTCTCCTGGTAGATTGACCTGAATACTGTCACCTATGCTTATTGTCTCATTCGAATCTGCACGAGATAGAGAAGAAAAAATAGCAGAGTTAAACTCAGTAACGTACAGACAAATATACTTATCGTTTTCATAATAAGCCCCTTGGATTTGTGGATGCGCTTGTGTTGCTCTTTGACAGTATTTCTACGCTTACTCTTCGGTTGGTCAATTGGACCGCGGCTGTATCGCCTTGAAAAAGTGGAGCGCTAGATCCAAGGGAGCTTGCGTTGATTCTCTTAGGATTCAAACCGAATATCGAGAGATAACGTTTAACCTGATTAGCTCTATCTAAGGCGAGCTTTTCGTTATAGTCGACACTACCGGACGCATCAGCATGACCGGTAATCGAGAGAGTGAGTTCGTTGTTCTCATCTAATATATTGGCGGCTTGAGCGAGATTCCCCATATATTTTGGATTGATTTCACTTGAGTTGTGAGCGAACTGATTATCTACGTTTAATAAAGTGAAGAGCGTATTAATAGTGGTCAATTCTTGTTGTTGATTTTCTTGGTTATTCGGTGGTGTACAGTCTGCCTGACTGGTGACATAGGTTAGTTGCTGTTCTAGCTTATTGAGGCTTTTTCTTTGGATGATGAGGTCATTAGCTGCATCAAGCAGCAAGTTTCCTTCTAGTTCTCGAGCGATTCTATTTTGTCGTTCTTGATTTTGTACCACAGCAGCAGGAAAACACCATTTGGCCCCTTCTTGTACTAACATATCAAGATGAAGCTTGTTAATTTGCCAGTCGAATCGTAGCCCATGCTCTGGCCCTAATGGTTCATCGGGTAGTACCGGAGAGAAGCCAGCAGAAAAGTCATTTTCCGCCAACCCACCACTTCCTTTTTCTGGATAGCTACTGCTACAGGCAGCAAGAAAACTAATGCTGCAAAGAATGAGTAAGTGTTGATAGAAATTATTTTTCATGCTGGTTTCTCCCTTATGTCTAAATGCGGTACACCTTTAAGCAGCTTCTCTTTTCTTGTTCACAGAAATGGCTTGATTGATTCGTAGCAAGGTAATAATTTCAAGTGGTTGTCCATGCACATTCTCGATGCACATCTTTCTTTCTCTTTCTATTAAGCGTTTGTACATATAAACGATGGCACCCACTCCGGAAGAATCTAAAAATGAAACATGTTTGAGGTCGATTTCTATTTCTGGGTGATTATCTTCGGTAAGTACTTGATCGATGTGGGGAAGCGCTTCTTTGCTTCCATTTGCATCAAGGTCTCCCGAAAGTTGCAAAGTAAGAAGGGTATTATTAGCGTCTATTTTTCTAAGTTCCATGACCGTGACTCTCTATGCATTGTGGATGTACAGAGGTTAACGCATGTACCGTGCCACATTATAACGTCATGAAAAGTATGGAATAAAAATGAGATTCTTAAAAAGAAAAAATAAATAAAAAAAGAATTCTCAAATTGAGAATCGATTTGACGGTGGGCTAAAAAACAAAAAACCTTACATTACATGTAAGGTTTTTAAAGTCGGTAGAGCGTCTTAACTATGATTTAATCGAACTCAAAAGTTTAATCAAAATCAACACCGTTTTCTTTGTGTAATCTTCGGCATGCTCTGCCATCACTGTGGAACAAGTGGCAACGATGAGCGGATAAACCAATAGAAAACTTATCGCCTACCTCTACTGGTAGCGTATCCGGTGCACGATAAATTACGTCGGCGTCAGCACTGTCTAAGTGAAGGTAGATTTGTGTTTCATTTCCGAGCTTCTCGACGATTTGTATATCACCTTCAATTGCCGCATCGGCTTGTTCGGCATTAAGCAAGTGTTCCGGGCGGATGCCCAGTGACATGCGATCACCTTTGTTTACGGTAGTACCGTCAACTGGAATCCAGAGAGTATTCCCATTTGAAAGTTGAACTAACACACGCTCTGCTTCAACATCTTCAATGTGAACGCTCATAAAATTCATCTTAGGAGAACCGATAAATCCAGCAACGAAACGGTTTTCAGGGTAATGGTATAACTCAAGAGGCTTGCCAACTTGAGATACAAATCCATCATCCAACACCACGATTTTATCGGCCATTGTCATTGCTTCTACCTGATCGTGCGTAACGTAGATCATAGTGCAGCCGAGTTGACGTTGTAGCTTGGTGATTTCGCTACGCATATTAACTCGTAAAGCAGCGTCAAGGTTCGACAGTGGTTCATCAAGTAAGAACACATTAGGCTGAGAGACAAGTGTTCGACCGATGGCAACACGTTGACGTTGACCACCTGAAAGCGCTTTAGGTTGTCTTTCTAATAGGTGAGCAAGTTGTAATATTTCAGCGGCATGGGAAACGCGTTTGTCTATTTCAGTCTTGTCTGCTTTTGCTAGTTTGAGACCAAATGACATGTTGTCATAGAGGTTTAAATGAGGGTATAGGGCATAAGATTGGAATACCATGCCAACGCCACGTTTAGAAGGCTCCACGTCATTCATGCGTTCTTCGCCAATATACAAGTCACCTGATGTGATATCTTCTAAACCTGCAATACAGCGAAGCAAAGTAGATTTACCACAACCCGATGGACCAACGAAAACAACAAATTCGCCTTCTTTGATTTCTAGATCAACATTTTTGGAGATCAGTACGTCGCCATAAGCTTTACATACATTCTTTAACGTGACGCTCGCCATGTAGCTTGTCCTCGATTAATTTTTTGTTTCATCGTCTTTTACTAATTAAATAGTATGCTAGACAATAAAAAGTAGGAAACAATTTTGAGTAATTTACTTAAAAAATAAGGTTTTAGTAGCATCGATTTTGGTAAGAAAAAATGGGCGATATTGATTCTGCATAAGTCAATCATCACCCATTAGTGCCAAAAATAAATAAGTAAGGATACCCCCACATAATTCCAAAAATATCCCCCGTAAACTTCTATTTTTGGACGTGATTACTTATTTATCCGGCAACGTAAGCCAGTGTTCGTCTTAGTCGGACTACTGGAAAATACACTTACCTCTACTCAATACATCCACCACAACTAACTTTCAACTTACTTTAATCTTATTGTGAGACGGCTTTTTATCGCCACTTATAATAAGTTCTCTTCACTTGATAGTTAGTCATTACTCTTGGATATGCTCAGTTTCTTTCAAAAACACTACTTTTACATCCTCCATTATAAATAATTTTCAGGGGGAGTAGAGGGGGATGAGGCGTAGGGGGCATAGAAATACAAAACAAGATCTACTTCAAATAAAAACAGATGCAAAATGTGCTGGTTATCTCATTTTGTTACGATTTTGTGAGCTGCTTCTCGTGTCGAAGCTGATGACGATCACGAAAATATCCCATACTATCTGGGGCGTAGAAAATAGGATGATGATTAGTCGTTAGTATTTTTACATTATATACCTCGAAATATGGCTTAACATCTGAAAGAGCCCTACATCTCACATAAAAAGGATATAAACATGAAAAAAGCCCTTAGCACTGTTGCTGTGTGTACATTAGCCGCCCTTGGTTCACTAAGTGCAAATGCAGCCATTGAAGAAGGTCAACTAACAATCTGGATCAATGGTGACAAAGGCTACAATGGTCTAGCAGAAGTTGGTAAGAAGTTCGAAGCTGATACGGGTATTAAAGTGACGGTTGCTCACCCTGATGCGCTTCAGGACAAGTTCCCACAAACTGCGGCGACTGGCGATGGTCCAGATATCGTATTCTGGGCTCATGACCGTTTTGGTGGTTACGCAGAAGCGGGTTTATTAGCGGAAGTTAAACCATCTACAGAAATCCAAGATGGTATCGTAGACTTTGCGTGGGATGCAGTTAAGTATGATGGAAAGCTGATCGGTTACCCAGTAGCAGTAGAATCTCTATCTCTTATCTATAATAAAGATCTAGTCCCTACGCCACCTAAAACTTGGGAAGAAGTTGAAGCGTTAAACGCGAAACTTCAAAAAGATGGCAAAACGGCGATCATGTGGAACCTAAAAGAACCGTATTTCACTTGGCCATTAATGGCTGCAGATGGTGGTTACGCATTTAAATACACGTCATCTGGTTACGATGTAAAAGATGCCGGTATTGCTACAGATGGCGTTAAAGCTTCTATGAGTTTTGTTAAGGGTTTAGTAGATAAAGGCGTTATTTCTGCTGATATGGATTACTCAGTATCTGAAGCCGAGTTCAATAAGGGCAACACAGCAATGACTATTAATGGTCCTTGGGCGTGGGGCAACATTGAGAAATCAGGTATCAACTACGGCGTTACAACGCTTCCTAAATTCAACGGTCAATCTTCTAAGCCATTCGTTGGTGTACTAACGGCTGGTATTAGCACAGCGTCACCTAACCAAGATCTTGCGGTAGAGTTTATTGAAAACTACCTGTTAACTAACGATGGTCTGCGTATGGTGAATAATGACAAGCCTCTAGGTGCGGTTGCTCTTAACTCTTTCCAGAAAGAATTAGACAGTGATCAACGTATCGCGGCAACAATGGACAACGCAATGAATGGCGAAATTATGCCTAATATCCCTCAAATGGGTGCGTTCTGGGGTAGTGCAAAAAATGCCATTATCAATATCGTAGATGGCCGTCAAACGGTTGATGCTGCACTTTCTGATGCAGACAAGCAAATGACTAAGTAACAAGTTAATAAATAGGACCTATAGTTTATATCGCTATACAACTGAAGGTTCTAACCTTTTTTAGGAGAGGGTAACCTCTCCTTAGTTTTTTTATTTTTTTATCGCTAGCAGGTTTTCTTATGCAGTCAGTTCAAGGTACAGATGCAATGTCATCTGCCGCATTACCTTCAAGTCAAAAAGTGTTTATCAAATGGGCATTATTGGCATCGGTAGGTATTGTGAATGGCTATGCCACAATTCTTATGTATTCTCGCGGTGAGCTCGCATTTGCGCTGCTTACTGTGGTATTAACCGCTCTGGCCCTTTATATTTTTGGTAGTAAAAAGACTTACGCACACCGCTATATTTATCCGGGTGTAGCAGGAATGATTCTCTTCATTCTCTTCCCTCTTGCTTACACTGTCGGTCTAGCGTTCACAAACTACAGCGCTAAGAACCAATTGTCGTTAGAGCGAGCACAAACTGTATTACTGGATAGAACGTATCAAAGCGGTGATAGTTATCCTTTCAATCTTTACAAAACAGATAATGGCCACAGAATAGTTATTACAAAAGGCGACCAGCTGTTAGCAACCGATGAATTTATATTAGAAAGCTTTTCAGCCAGTGAGCTTGACCTTACTCCTGTGTCAGACGTTCAGGGTGAGAAAGAGAAGATAAAAACCATAATTCAAAATAAATCTTCTTTAGGTAATGTTGATCTGAACATGCCTGATGGTGCGGATGTCCGCATGAGTGGCCTGCGTAAGTTTGCCTCGGTTGTTTCGCTGTATACGTTGCAAGATGATGGTGAATCCATGATCAATAACAAGACAGGCGAGACATTAAAACCAAATATGGATGTTGGTTTCTATCAAGCTATTGATGAAAATGGGGCGTTTATTGGTTCAACGGTCTCTCCTGGGTTTATCGTTAATATTAATACGGCAAATTTCGA
Organism: Vibrio algarum; assembly: GCF_028204155.1. NCBI lineage: Bacteria > Pseudomonadati > Pseudomonadota > Gammaproteobacteria > Vibrionales > Vibrionaceae > Vibrio > Vibrio algarum. The sequence continues at coordinate 935,445 of NZ_JAQLOI010000003.1, forward strand.
ACGCGTTTGGAAAGACGACGGAATCAAAGAACCATTTATTAGTATCTTCATTTGGACAGTTGCCTTCTCAGCGCTAAGTGTTGGGTTAACACTGGTCATTGGTCTTGTTTTAGCAAGTATCGTCCAATGGGAAGCGTTGAAAGGTCGCGCAGTGTACCGAGTGCTGCTTATCTTGCCATATGCTGTCCCTGCGTTTATTTCTATTTTGATCTTTAAAGGTTTATTTAACCAAAGCTTTGGTGAAATAAACATGGTGTTAGAGACCATATTTGGATTGAGTCCAAATTGGTTCTCAGACCCTGTTCTCGCTAGGGTTATGGTTGTTGTAGTGAATACTTGGTTAGGCTTCCCTTACATGATGATTCTTTGTATGGGTCTGCTTAAGGCGATTCCAGATGATCTTTATGAAGCATCGGCAATAGATGGGGCAGGGCCGTTGAAGAACTTCACTAAGATAACGCTTCCTTTGATGCTTAAACCGCTGACTCCGCTACTTATTGCTAGCTTCGCGTTTAACTTCAATAACTTTGTAATGATCTACCTGTTAACCGGTGGTGGTCCAAACATGATTGGTACTTCTGAACCTGCTGGCTACACGGATTTACTGGTAAGTTATACCTATCGTATTGCGTTTGAAGGTAGTGGTGGTCAAGACTTTGGTCTAGCTAGTGCAATTGCAACGCTTATCTTCCTATTGGTTGGTGGTCTAGCACTATTTAACCTACGATTCACTAAACTATCACAGGATTAAGGAGCAATATCATGGCAATTGTACAAGGTAAAAACTTGAAATATCGTGTATGGGCAACCCATATTGCTCTATGGGTATTCCTATCAATGATTATTTTCCCACTGTTGATGGTTATTGCTATCTCATTTCGTGAAGGTAACTTCGCAACGGGTAGCTTGATTCCTGAAAATCCATCTTTAGAGCACTGGAAACTTGCGCTAGGGTTCTCGGTGACTAACGCAGATGGTTCAGTGACACCACCCCCATTCCCTGTCCTATTATGGTTGTGGAATTCGGTAAAAGTGGCGGCTATTTCGTCTATCTTCATCGTTGCGTTATCAACGACATCCGCATACGCATTTGCGAGAATGAAGTTTGGTGGTAAGAACACTATCTTGAAAGCGATGATGATATTTCAGATGTTCCCTGCCGTATTGGCATTGGTAGCTATGTATGCTTTGTTCGATAAGTTAGGCCAGTACATACCTTTCCTTGGGTTGAATACGCATGGTGGCCTGATTTTCTCTTACTTAGGTGGGATTGCATTGCACGTATGGACTATCAAAGGCTATTTCGAGACTATTGATAATTCCTTAGAAGAAGCGGCTGCACTTGATGGAGCGACGCCATGGCAAGCATTCCGATTGGTTCTGCTTCCTCTATCAGTGCCAATTCTAGCGGTTGTGTTTATTTTGTCGTTTATTGGTGTTGTTGGTGAAGTGCCGGTTGCATCGCTATTGTTGTCTGACGTAGATAATTACACACTTGCAGTGGGCATGCAGCAGTACCTCTATCCACAAAACTACCTATGGGGTGATTTTGCAGCGGCAGCCGTCTTGTCTGCAGTCCCTATTACAGTGGTATTCTTATTAGCACAGCGTTGGCTGGTCGGTGGTTTAACCGCTGGTGGTGTTAAGGGATAGTACTTAAGAAGTAAAAGAGCGACGGTAAAGTCGTTCTTTTACTTTTATATTGTTCACAAACTTACTTCGTTTCGCTCTATAGCTCTCTACTTGAAGGCGCGCACCCAACGTACTGCATCAATACATAGATACTCTCTTCGTGTAGAGCCACTTTTCTGAAAAGGTCAGCAAAAATACCATCACCACCGAAGCAAGTCTGTATATAGTGGTTGATATCGTCGCTTTGATAACCTTCTACGTACATAGTACGTACCCACTGATACTCAACGGCACTTGGATTACCAATGGTGTCATCGCTTAATGTGATAAGAGAGCGGTCATCTATCAATTGAAACCCTGCTATTATTTTGGAGCGTTTTCTAAAGGAAACGTTATCGATATATTTTTAATGGTTTGAGAATTAAAGCAGAAAAGCGTTAAAGAAAAATGACAGTGAAAAAAGAAAAAGTCGCTAACCTCTGTTTAGAAGTAAGCGACTTTTTAAGGCGATGCACTATTGCTCGAATGGTTATCTAAGCATCTTTACATGCATCTCCATCTCTTCGCCAATCTCTTTGCGCATATTCATCAGCTTAATAGCAGAATCACGAAGTTTGATATCTTCTTCTGTTTCCGGAATCCACTCAGGTATTTTGGTGGGTTTACCGTTCGCATCTACTGCAACCATTATGACGATACAGTGTGTTGTCAGCGTCTTATTTAGCTCTTTTGGGTCACTGGCCTGAACGTCTAATGCAATATGCATAGAGCTTGTACCGGTATAAATAACCTTAGCACTGACTTCTACCAAGTTGCCTACGTGGATAGGTGCGACGAAGCGAATACCACCAGCATAAGCGGTAATACAGTATTTTCCACTCCAACCTGCCGAGCATGCATATGCCGCTAAATCGACCCACTTCATGACTGCACCACCGTGCACTTTTCCGCCGAAATTGACATCTCCCGGTTCTGCTAAAAATCGGAGTGTAATATCCCTTTGCTGTTCGGCCATTCTCATTTCCTTATTATTTTTGATTGCGCGTTAAGTATCAAACAAAAATCAGCCACTTAAAAGGGCTATTCGTTGTATGAAGGCCACATAGTTGGCACAATTGAACAATCAAGAGCTTATAGCCTTTAAATAATAAGAACTTTCTATGCGAATTCTCCATACCTCCGACTGGCACTTAGGACAGTCCTTCTTTACTAAAAGCCGAAAAAATGAGCATCAAGCGTTCATTATTTGGTTACTTGACATGGTTAAAGAGCAGCAGATCAATGCTTTGATTATTGCAGGGGATGTATTTGATTCAGGGACACCTCCGAGTTACGCCCGAGAGTTGTATAACCGATTTGTCGTACAACTTAACGCGTTGGATTGTACCTTGGTGGTCTTAGGTGGAAACCATGATTCCGTTTCAATGCTCAATGAATCTAAGCCTCTTGTTGAATGTTTGAATACGCATGTGGTCGCAAATACCTCTGACGATTTAGATAGTCAGATTATAGAACTAAAGGCTTCTGGCGAGACAGGTGCCTTACTGTGTGCGGTTCCATTTGTAAGGGCGAGAGACGTAATGCAAAGTGTTTCGGGGTCTTCTGGCAATGACAAACAGAAGCAGTTGGGTGACGCGATTAAGGCGCACTATTACGCCCTTTACCAAAAAGCAGAGCAGATTAAACAAGAGAGAAATCTGCAAGTACCCATTATTACTACTGGGCACTTAACGGCAATAGGAGTGACGAAAACCGATTCAGAACGAGACATTTATATCGGTACACTCGATGCCTTTGCAGCAGACGGTTTTCCTCCTGCTGATTATATTGCGCTTGGCCACATTCATCGTCCACAAATTGTGGCGAAATCTGAACATATTCGTTATAGCGGCTCACCTATTCCTTTAAGTTTTGATGAACTCAAATCCAACAAACAGGTAGTGATTGTAGAGTTTGAAAAAGAGAAACGAGTCGGGATAAAAATTGAAGAAGTCCCCACTTTTCAGCGAATGGAAGCGATAAAAGGGGACTTGGCAGAGATAGAAAAGCAGCTCCAAGCCTATCGTGATGTTGTAGATGATGAATCGGTATGGCTTGCTATTGAAGTAGAGGTACAAGACTTTCTTTCTGATTTACAGCAAAAGGTACAGGTATTGACAGAAAATCTTAATGTTGAAGTGTTGCAATTACGCCGAGCAAGAGGCCAGCAGAACCCTAGCTTAAAGCAAGAGCAGTTAGAAACCCTTGCGGAACTTACTCCCTTCGATGTGTTTGAAAAAAGGCTGGAAGGCGAGGTTTTAGATAGCGACGGCAGTTCGGAAAGGTCTACAAGATTAAGGACGCATTTCAATCAAATAGTCGAAGAAGTTGAAAACGGAGAACAGAGCGAATGAAGATTTTAAGCTTACGTTTTCAAAATTTGAACTCCTTAAAAGGTGAGTGGAAAATTGACTTCACTCAACCACCTTTTTCTGAATATGGTTTATTTGCTATTACTGGCCCAACTGGCGCAGGTAAAACGACAATATTGGATGCAATTTGCGTTGGGTTGTATCAAGAAACATCACGTTTGGGGCCGATCACCCCTGCAAACAATGAATTGATGACTCGTGGTACGGCTGAATGTCTATCCGAAGTGGAGTTTGAAGTGAAAGGCAAAGCTTATCGTGCCTTTTGGGGAATGAAGCGGGCTAGAGGGAAAATAGATGGGAAACTGCAACCAGCAAGCGTTGAACTAGCTGAAGTTGAATCGGGTAAAGTACTTGCCAACCAACTGAAAAAAAGGAGAGCTTGTTGAGTCTATCACTGGCCTAGATTTTGGTCGATTTACAAAATCCATGTTGCTGTCACAAGGACAATTTGCTGCGTTTCTCAATGCAAAAGAGTCAGAGCGAGCCGAGTTACTCGAAGAGTTAACCGGAACGGAGATCTACAGTCAGATTTCCCAAAAGGTACATGAGCACTATAGCCAGGCTAAACAAGACTTGGCAGAACTCGAAGCGCAGGCGAAAGGGGTGCAACTGCTTAGTGAAGAACAGAAAAAAGACCTCATTACGGAATATGACGCTTTAAGTGAAAAACAATCACAACAGAAAAACCGCCTTGAAAAACTAGAAGCGAATTTTAACTGGTATGTAAATCTTGAAAAATGCACCATCGAGAAAATGGAAGCGCAGGAGAAACTAGATGGTGTAAAACGCAAATTAGAGCAAGCTAAACCTGATTTAGATAAGCTTTCTAGCAGTGAGCCAGCAGAAAAAATGCGTCCTTATTATGGAGCTCTGAAAGAAGCGAGTGCTCACTTACAACTTATTAATGAACGTCTCACAGATAAGCAATATACGAATCAAACAATCGTTAGTCGCGTCACGGAACTTGAACGGATTAACGTTAAGGCAAATGAAAAGCAAACGTTAGCAAAGCAAGAAAACACCCAGTTAGAAGGCTTAATAAATCACCAGATCATTCCTTTAGATAGTCAGATAAAACTAGAAAATAGTAACCTTGAAGGAATAAAGAAGCGGGTTGCTGAACAAAATGAGCAGTTTGTTGGTTTTCAAAATATTCAACAAAGAGCGCTTACGGATCAGAAAGAAGTAGAGAAGACGATAGCGGTACTATCTCAATATCAAAACGACCACAAAGCCGACGCATTGCTTAATCAATATATGGCCAAATGGAATGAGCAGTTAGGTCAGATAGAACGTCATTCAGTGAATCTACAGCACCAGAAAAAACATATTTCGCAGTTAGACCAGCAAATAAAGACATTGAGTGATCAAGGAAAATCAAAAGAGAAAAGCCTATCAGAAAGTGCAGCGGAACTTGAACAAAAGAAGCAATTAGTTGCTCAAATCCAATTAGATAAACAAGCTTTACTATCGTCTTCGAATATTACCGACACACTTGCTCAAGTAGAGATGCAACTGAGTACACTCAATCAACATATTTCTATCGCCCAGACGTTACATGGTTACCAGACCCAATGGATAGGGTACGAGACGGAAAAACGAGAGAAACTGCGGTCTAAAATTGATTTAGATGCTCAGATAAAAGAAAAAGAGATCCAACGCACTCATCTTAGAGAACAGTATCGCTTACAAGATAGTTTAAAAAAATCCTTAGAAGAGCAGGTTAAGCAAGAAAAAGCCTTACTAGAACAAGAGCAGGTCCTTGCTATCTATCGCAGTCAACTTGAGGTGAATTCCCTTGCCCGCTCTGCGGTTCAATAGAGCATCCATTTGCTGACCACAGTAAGCAATATGACGTGTCCGCCAAGCAGATCGAATTGGATAGGGTTGTCGCTGAACTCAATATTACGCAATCAAATGGCGTAAATCTAAAAGGTGAAATTGACTCTCTAACTCGTCACATAGACGATACCGATAAGCGGGTTATTTGGCTTGAAAATGAACAGACAACGCTATCTCAGCTATGGCAGAAAACGGCAATAACGATAAGCTACTCAGATCCAATTGCAAATAATCAAGCGTTAAACACCTATGCATTGGAATTTGAAACTAAACGCAACAAATTGTCGGACTTTACCGTGCAATTTCGTCACGTAGAAGACCAACTATTTAAGGCAAGAGAGAGTGTGTCTCAATCAGAGCAGGCGCATCATCAACTCGATTCATTGGTTAAATTGCACCAGCAGCAAGTGGAGCATGAACAAAAAACTCGAGATGAAGCACAACGGCAGCTTGAGAAGATAGACTCTGAAACTGAGCAGCAGCGACGTTCATTAATAAGCCATATTTCTGATTGTGGTTATGTTATCGAACCACAGACAGACTTGTTCTCTTGGATTGAATTCAAGCAAGAGGATTTTACGAAATGGCAAACGAATGAGTTGCGATTTAATGAGAGTCAAAAAGAGCTTGCGGCACTGCAATCTAACCTAGCGGTTCACCAGAATAGACTGTCAGATATTGAGCAAATCCTCGCTGTTGAAAATAAGCAGTTGAGTGTTCAGGAACGAAAACTTAACGATCTAGTCGATAAGCGTCAGGAGATCTTTGGCGAAAGAGTGGTGGAACAGGAAAGACAACGTAGTTTGCATGCACTCGCTCAATCAGAACAAGAGCTGGCTAATGCTCAAAAGAACTTTCAGCAAGTGCAGCAAGAACAAAAGGCAATTGAAGGTGAACTGAAAATTATTAACGCGAATCTACAGGCAGCAAAAGAACAAGCTGAAAAACAGCAGGAACAATGGAACGCATTGCTAGAGCAGAGTCAGTTTAGCTCTACGCAAGCATTTGAGCTTGCGTTACTTGACCATGAAGAACGAACCCGTTTAACCGAGATGAAACAGACTTTGGCTATGGCTTTGGAAAGAGCACAGGCCATTTTGGATTCAACAAATAAGCAGTGCGAAATTCTTTTAAGCGACAAGCAGGGACAAGAATACCAAAAGGCCGATAAAACGGAAGTTGAACAACGTTTAGTGGAACTAAAAGAGTTAATTAGGCAAGTGACTAAAAGAGAGGGTGAATTAGCAAACGAGCTTCAGTCAGACCAACGTCGCCGTCAAGAGCAACAGGCTCTTTTTGATGAGATAGAGAAACAGACCGCTTCTTATGAGGATATCCAATATTTACACTCTCTTATAGGGTCTAGCAGCGGTGACAAATTCCGAAAATTTGCCCAAGGACTCACTTTAGATAACTTGGTATATCTAGCCAATCGTCAATTATCTCGTTTGCATGGTCGTTACCAATTACAACGCAGCAAAGGTGAAGGGTTGGAGCTTTCGGTTGTAGACACGTGGCAGGGTGATGTAGTGCGCGATACAAAGACGTTGTCAGGGGGTGAAAGCTTTCTAGTGAGCCTAGCATTAGCGCTTGGATTATCTGATCTCGTTAGTCACAAAACTAGTATAGATTCTTTGTTTCTTGATGAAGGCTTTGGCACATTAGACGCTGAAACGTTAGATTTAGCTTTAGACGCGTTAGATAGCTTGAATGCATCAGGTAAAATGATTGGCGTAATAAGTCACGTTGAGGCGATGAAAGAACGTATTCCTGTGCAACTTAAGGTAAGTAAAAAGAGTGGTTTAGGGATAAGTGAATTAGATTCCACTTATCGGCTATAAGGAAGCGGTATGGTACAGGTATTATCTTTACCTTTGATTGTCACTTCTAGTATCAGTTTGATACTAGGGTTATTCTTCATGCTTTTATTTTATCGCCTTAGGTCTCGCTATGATGAATCGGTGCAATATTACTTTGTATTCTCGTTATCGGCTCTGGTTAGTGGTATTTTTTTAGGGGCTTTTGCTGTACTCATAAACTCAGGTGATAATCTAGATTATCTTAATATATCCAATCGGTTAGCTATCATTACCTCTATGTTTACCATTGTTTTGGGCTTGCATTTCTATGTGTCATTCTTTGACTATAAAGCCCCGGTTTTCCTTAAATGGTGCTATGCCATATCTACGATTTTCTCACTGTTATCTTTGGTTCCTAATCCATACTTTCTAGCCAAGGAGTTCCTTTCAACATCAGAATATTATACTGGGTTGGTATATGGCCCGCTGTTCCAACTTTGGGGAGTTTGGGTATTAATATTGGCAGCGTACTGCATCACTATTCTTGTTCGGGTTTATTTACGTAAATCTAGAAGTGAAAAGAATCAATCTATGGGTACGGTGCAACTGCTTTTGGCTGCTAGTACGATTTGGATGATAGCGGGTGTTTGCGATACGCTAACCGGAATACAGGTCGTAGATCTACCGCCTTTAACCTGGGTGGGTTCTTTTTTAGTTACTTGCTGTATTGCCTGGATTTTGGTTCTTCATATAGATGATCTTTATGAAGATCGGCGTCAAATGAGCAACCGTCTTATGTATGATCATCTGACACAGGCTTTCTCACGAAGTTACTTTGAGATTCGTTTTTCTGAAGAACTTAAAACACTGTCACGAAGTGATTCCATCCGTTTATACGTGTGTATATTTGACCTAGATGATTTTAAAACGGTTAATGATCATCATGGCCATATAAATGGAGACGAATTGTTGAAGGGAATTGCTAGAATTACAAAAGAAGCGATTCGCCCCAGTGACTGTTTTGCTCGTTTAGGTGGTGATGAATTTGTTCTTCTTCTTACTGGTTTAGAGGAAGATAATCAAGCATTTACCATTGTTGACCGTATCCGAAATAATATTCTTGAAACGCGATTTGGTATCGGTCCTGATAAATTCAGTGCTTCATGTTCTTTTGGTATTGTAAGTGCAGGGCCAGAACACGTGATGATTCAAGATCTCTCGAAACAATTGTTATCCTATGCAGATCAAGCTCTCTATTCCTCTAAGCACCAAGGTAAGAACACGATTAGTGTTTCTAATTTGCCAATGTTCACAGACTGATGTTAATGACTTGTATTTAGAATGTTAACTCTATAGTGTGTAGCAAACTTATATTATTTTCATAATATAAGTTAAGTAAGTTAGAAAAATAATAACAGTTTAAGGAAAAGCTGAATATGTATCCGTTTTTACGTTTAGCAAAAGTGATGTGGCAAGCCAAGCGCAACACGTCCATTCATGTTACTGACAAAAGTGAAATTTCTTTTTCGTGCCATCCATGGGATCTCGATATTTTTAATGAGATGAACAATGGCCGAGTGCTTACTCTTTATGATTTGGGCCGTACTGAGTTGGGTATTCGTTGTGGTTTGATGAACGTTCTAGCGAGTAAACGTTGGGCTTTGGTCGTGGCGGGCAGTTCGGTGCGCTATCGCAAACGCGTTCATATGTTTCACAAAGTAAAAATGTATACACAATGTGTAGGCTGGGATGATAGATGGATGTATGTCGAGCAATCTATGTGGGTTGATGGCCAACCATGCTCATCGGTGTTAATTCGAGCCGGCGTGACCTCCAAAAATGGTTTAATTGCACCACATCAAATACTAGAAGCTATGGATGAACCGGTAGAATCCCCAAAGTTACCTCTATGGGTTACGGAGTGGGTTGAATCAGAGCAGCACAGACCTTGGCCACCTATTGGGCAATAGAAGAAGGTAATATTTAACGGTATGGATAATAAAACCGTCCTATTTTGGATATACGCAGTTAAGTGGATCTTCAGATAAAGAGCTTCTTGAGATCGGATTCCCTTTCATTGTGTTATTTCGAAAGCTCTTTCGTTTTCACAAAAAATTCTAGCTCAGTGTAATAGTGAGCTTTTGTTACTTTGAGGCTCTCTATTAGCTCTTTGGTTTTTTTGAGGTTGCTTGCTGAACGCTCATAGTTTTTGTAAGCTATTTTGTAGTTATCATATTGATCTTCATCGTAACAATACTCAGCTAACTTCTCCCAATTGTGTTCTAAGTTTCGTCCATCCTTTTTTATTATTTTCAGGTGAGTATTGAATTTTTCAATGCGCTTTATCTGCTTGTTGGTGTTAGCGATAAATCCTTCAACAGATTTTCTGTCCACATCATTATTCATATTCCACATGGATGAGTACTCTTCTAATGAGTATCTATTGTGGATAAACGCTGATGCTTTGGTTTTTATTTCATATTCATCAATTTCCTTAACCAGTCGGTTGTAGCTCCTTGCAGATTCGTTGAATAAAGTGCTCAGCTTATTCCAGTTACTATCAATACAGTAAACACCAGCGTTTGCACTGTGCGCAAAAGTGAATATCAGAATGCCCAATAGTATTTGTTTCATTTTGGAGTTATCTCGTTCCTACCTTCAATTTGTTTATATTAAGGCATACTGTGCGCGGTTTCCTTGAGGTTTATCAGCCAAACGTGGCGATGATAAAGATATCAACGCCTGTTGCTTCAATATGGCGTTCTAATATGTCCTTTTTATCGCTTAATCAGGCCTTTTCTATTCAAATAAGTAAGGATATGCGGGCGAGACTCGCCGGATAGCTTAGCGGTTATTTCCTGCGACCAGCTGCTTTGTTTTTGGTTGCTAGAGCGATTCGCATAGTAGCTTTGCATAGACTGGTCGTAGTTTTTAATATCATCTAAATTTAGTGATTGATATTGGTTTTCGTGTATAACGACGTGAGCAGGTAGGCGGGGCTTTACTTCAGGTGTTTGGTCAGGATGACCCAAACACATGCCAAACAGTACAGCGGTATTGTCGGGCAGGCCAAGAAGTTCATCGACTTCTTGAACCTTGTTTCTCAAACCGCCGATGTACACGCCACCCAAACCTAATGATTCGGCTGCCAATAAACAATTTTGCGCCATGATGCCTGAGTCTACCGCACCAATTAAAGTCAGTTCCGCAAAGTCGGCTTGGACTTCTGGGTTTATTAGTGCGTGGCGCTGATAATCGATGCAAAACACTAAAAATTCTGCAGCACTTTCTACATAAGCTTGATTGCCCGCATATTGAGCCAACAGTTGGCGCTTATCTTTGTCAGTGACTCTTATTATGGATACAACCTGTAACAGGCTAGACGATGACGCAGCAAGTCCAGCTTGAATAATGGTGTCCAGCTGGTGTTGTTCTATCGGTTGTTCTGTATATTTTCGAATGGAACGGTGGCCTAGCATGGTTTCAATCGTGCTGTTCATAAGTCTAAAACAGTCCTTGTGGTTATGATGATGAGACAAATTACAATAACGATATTTGTTGCTAAGGTAAACTTAAATGAAACGATCATTAGGTGGTCATTAGACGTATCTTTGGGTTAATACTCAGTTACTCGAATAATAGATACGTTAAAGGTTTATAAAATTGTGATGAATGTAATTGAGGTGATCTTTATCATTGAATTCAATGGTTGAACGAGAAACTTAGTTGCTTTTACCTAAAAAATAAGCCAATTTTAATAGTATGGTTTTTAGACATGGAAGTGAATCATTTGAAATATGAACTACTATTTTTGGGTTTATTTTTATTCAGTGGCTCAGTGCTAGCAAAGGAAGGACTTGTATTTTATGTCGTCGATTATCCTCCTTATATGATCGTTAATGAGAAAAACGAAGTATCTGGAATGGACGTTGATGTTGTTTCAGCCGCCTTTAAAGAGAGTGGACAGTCTGTCGCTTTTGGCGTATTGCCGTGGAAGCGTGTAATGAAGCTTATGCAGGTTGGAGAGATAGCCGGCGGACTTTCGTGCAGCAAGCGTAAAGGCAGAGAGACTTTTATGCTTTTCAGCGACAATATTAGTGAAACTAGGCAGGCTGCTATCACTCGAAATGGAATGGATACGAGTAAGATTAAAAATCTAGATGATTTGAAAAATCATAGCGTGACAACCGTTTCTGGATGGGGGACTGAAAATATGCTTCGGGATCGCCAAATTGATTATGTTGAATCTAAGGATATACGCTCTGGATTGGTCAATGTGCTTCATCGCGGCGTTGATGTTCTATATGGACCAGAAATACCCGCTAAGCACAGTGCAAAAATGATGGGAGACAATACTAGTATTAAAGCCACATATTTAGATGACATACCTTCAAACAAGCTTCATTTATGCATTAGTAAAGGATACCCTAATAGTGAAGAAATTTTAGAAAGCTTCAATAATGGCCTCGCAATTATTAAACAAAACGGTAAGTATCAAGAAATACAAGCGACGTATTTTTAACTGAATATTTTTAAGGATTAACGCGCACGTGAAACTCAGTATTTCCGTAAGACAAGCCGTTTACGTTCTCGTTGCTTCTTTGTGTTGTGGCGCTTTGTCTTCTGCTGTACAGATGTATCTCGGTATACAACAAGACAGAGCCGTTCAGTCAGAAACGCTAGCTCGTTCTATCGATTTACACCGAGATACGCTTGGAAGCGCGGCATTCATACTGGATGAATCACAAGCCAACGAAATCTTAATCTCTTTAATACGTCAGCCTTTAATAAAGCACGCATTGCTGTTAGATGATTTTAAAGATGTTTTGGCAGAGCAGAGACGCAATGATACATACCCTATGACGGGTTATCTGACGTTAGCATCTGTTCTAGCTAATATTCCGTCCGTGCAATCTTATGATATCAGCGTTGGCTCCGATAGTTCCCGATACGCTCAACTAACGGTTACAATCGATGAGTCGGTTTTAGCCCACGAGCTGCTAAATAGGTTATTGGTGAATTTTAGTGTTTCTGTTTTGTTTACCATTGTTCTGGCGATTATTCTTGTCACTCTCAGCTATGTTTATATTTCTAAACCGGTAATAAACATTGCTCACTGGGTCAAGAATATCAATAGAGAAGACGCTTTGGTTACCCTCCCATATACAAAAGATGATGAATTGGGGATACTGGTCAATAGATTTAGTAAAGAATGGCAATCAAATCAATCCGCCTCTATAAAATTAAACGAGATGGTAGAAAACCTTAAAAGAAGTGAACGGTTCGCAAGGCTGTTGATGGAAAACTCAAGCGACGCAATGTTTTTGTGCCACTACGGTACTAAAATTCATTTAGTCAATAACCTTGCAGAAAACTTAACGGGCTATTCCGCTACTCAACTTATCGGTAAGAGTTTGGCTGGCTTCAGTGGTATTTACTCTGATAGTGATCTCGAAAGCATCTTTAGCAAAGTCATTCTTCAGGAAATTCAGGGGTATGAGGACACGTTTGTACTCACCCTTGGTGAGAAGAAAAAGAACATATATTTAGAGTGTAGGGCTTGCAGTATTGTAATAGACAATGAAGCTTTCGTTATGGTAAATGCTCGAGATATAACTGAAAAAAAACTTGCTCAAGAAAAAATACACGAACTTGCTTATTTTGACTCATTAACACGACTTGCTAATAGAAGCCTTTTCACCGAGCAGATAGAAAGAGAGATCAAGCTGCACCAAGCCAATCAGAGATACGGCGCATTGCTTTATTTTGATCTGGACCAGTTTAAGAAAATTAATGATTCTTTAGGTCATTCCGTAGGAGATAACGTATTAATCGAAGTTGGCTCTAGGGTCAGACAGATGTTTGGTGCTGACGCGTTGTGTGGGAGAATTGGAGGTGACGAATTTGTCATAGGACTTTTAGACCTCGCCGATAATCTCAGTTATGCGGCGGAGCAAGCATTACAGATGTCGAATAGTCTTTTATCTGGTATTTCTGAGCCTTTACATTTCGAAGGCGTTACTTTGCATACGACAGGCAGTATCGGTATCGCATTTTTTCCGGATGAATCTATAGACGCCAACGAACTTCTTAGGCGCGCAGATACAGCAATGTACAAAGCGAAATCGTTGGGTAGAAATGGGGTTCAGTTTTTCGAAAGAGAAATGCAATATGCAGCACAACACCTTTTGGAGTTGGAAGAAGGTATACACCAAGCCTTAGATCAGAATGAATTTGAGCTATGGATCCAACCTCAGGTAAACATAGATGATGTTTTATTTGGCGCGGAGGTTCTTGTTAGGTGGAACCACCCTAAGCGTGGCTTACTATCTCCTCCAACTTTTATCCCTCATGCAGAAGAGAGTGGGCTCATTATTGAAATTGATAAGTGGGTGTTAAATGAGAGCCTGAAACAGATTACTCAATGGAAAACTGACGAGGTGATAGGAAAGCTTGAAACGTTGTCAATCAATGTTAGCTCTACCTTTTTCTTACAGATTGATTTTGTTGCTTATGTGATTGATTTACTAAATAAATATCAAGTCTCCGGGGAGTTAGTTGTTTTAGAAATTACAGAAAATTTACTACTGAACAATTTTGAACTTGCGAAAAATAAGATGTTACAGCTAAAAAATAGAGGGATATCATTCTCTATCGATGATTTTGGTACGGGGTATTCTTCTTTAAAATATCTAAAAGAACTGCCGCTTGATGAGCTTAAGATTGACCGTTCATTTGTCAATGGGCTAACAGATGGGTCTAACACTCAATCAATTGTTGAAGTTGTCATTACAATGGCGAAGAATTTACAATTAGGTGTTATTGCTGAAGGTGTTGAAACCAAAGAGCAACGAGACCTGCTAAGTAAACTTGGCTGTAAGCAATTTCAGGGCTACCTTCTTGGTCGTCCTCAACCATCTGCAGAATTTACAAATTTACTTTATAAATAAGTTGTTGATACTAAATGTCACCGATCACCGATCACCGATCACCGATCACCGATCACCGACATACGACGATCATGTGTTCGGTCTTTCTTTCCTAGGGTTAATGATCTATTTAACAAAATGTTAACATGCAACTTTGCTCCGCGTTCTTTCAATGTTATAGCTAACGTGTCGGGAATAAGATCAAGGAAGAGAAATGAAAACATTGGATCAATGGTTGTCAGCCTACGGAGAGAGCCACCAAAATTTAATGAATCGCCGAATTCATAAAGTGGCGGTACCAGGAATATTTCTTTCTATCGTCGGCCTTGTGTGGTCTATCCCTAACTTAACTATTGTTGACGTTTCAATAAATTGGGTTTGGGTAGTTTTGCTGCCGGTATTGGCTTTTTATTATTCGCTGTCACGTGTGATTTTCTTATGGATGACGGGGTTCAGTTTGGCTTGTGTAGCGGTTGTTTTTTCTTTAGAGAAGGCGAGTTTTCCCGTTCTTAATATCTCAATTGGATTGTTTATAGTACTTTGGGTATTCCAATTTATTGGCCATAAAGTGGAAGGTAAAAAACCGTCTTTTTTTGATGATATACAATTTTTATTGATTGGGCCGATCTGGGTGTTTCGACAAAATCGGCCTTAATAACAGCGAGGTGTAGTGTGTATTATTTTCGCGCTAATTTATGGTGAGCCCGTGCAAAGTGGCCTGCACAAAAAGCCCCAACGATAGAGAGTTCACCAGCCAAACAGAGTGCCGCGCATACTTCAGCCAGCGCTTGAGATTTTCCATTACCGGATAACCCCATTAAGTCTAAACAAGCTTTCTGGCTTGGTAAGTTGGTACCACCTCCCACAGTGCCTATCATTAAGTTTGGTAAGGTGACACTCGCGTAAAGTCCCCCATGTTTGTCTACTTCCATGCGTGTCATACCTATGGCCGATTCTGCTACGCACGCAGCATCCTGACCGCAAGCGATATAAAGAGCTGCGAGTGCATTAGCGTAATGGGCATTGATACCAATAGCTCCACTTAACGCGCCCCCTACGGTGGTCATTTGACCAAACTGCATCATTTTTTCTGGTGTGGTGTGCAGATATTTTTGGATGAGATCTGCAGAAATATGGGCTTCTGCTGTGACTTTCTTTCCGCGTACACTTCTTAGGGTTTGACTGTTGGCTTTTTTGTCTCCCGATAAGTTGCCATCTAAAAATGCATATTCAGGTTCAACAGGCGTGTGCGCTAAGATGTATTCGAATACGGCGTTGGTTGCGATGGTCACCATGTTCTGACCTGAGGCGTCACCTGTGAGGTATTCAAACACCAGATAAACATGGTTGCCTTCAATGTTTATATTGATGTCAGTCAGTTTGCCATGGGATGTGGTCGACTGTGCTATCTGTTTAAACTGGGCGTATTGAGTGACGGCCCAAGCAACAAACTGACCCGCTTCGGCTAGGCTATAAAAGGCCAACCCCGGCGTTCTTGTTACACCTTCATTAAGTAACATAGCGCTTACGCCACCAGAGGCGGTAAGCAGCTTTGCCCCACGATTATACGAAGCGACTAATGCGGCTTCAGTAGTGGCTAATGGGATGAGAAAATCATCTTGAGCAAATAGGCCATTTACTCTCAATGGGCCAGCCAACCCAACTGGAATTTTAACTGTGCCAATAAAATTTTCGATGTTTTTATGGTAAGCATCAGACTGGCTCTGAGTGTGCGGATCTAAGAGTTCAGCCTTCAATGAAGGTGCATCCAGTTGGCTCCAACGTCGCTCTACGTTCTTTTTTGTAAGATAAGGGCTCGCAGGTAGGTTTTTCGTCGAAGGTGTGAATTTAGATGACAGCGTATGTTTTAGCTCTTCTGCTGTAATATCGCCACCTAGAATGGAAACATAGTCGCGTCGGTGCAGTTCGAGTTTAGGCATATCTTTCTCTAGTTTAAAGTTTTCGCCGATTCTACGGATTTCTGTTTCAGACACAAGGATTGGTTATATGGTGTTACAGTTTGCTGAGTTTTAGTTGAGGCATCAGGATTTAAAGCTTGAGCCAGCTTATAAATCACTTTTATTTCGTTATACCTTGTTCAATCAATCGACTATGGTGGAGAGATACCATTTATACGAAACAACGGGTCAGTACTCTAAGGACTATCTATGAATATAGATAAAGCGAAAAAACGTATAGCAAAGCATGTTAAAAAAGGTCACAAAGGTTATCCCATTATTTCGATGGCCTACTTTGGTGAGAGCGCAGATTGTGCTACTGAAGTCGTCATCCAGTTCACACTACATGAAGGTGGAGAAGTGATGGAAGAGCGTTTTGCCGGTAAAACCGATGTTCGAGAAGATGAAGTGATTCAAACGACCTTACTTAAAGTCATTGAACGAGCAAATGCGAATACCGTGACAGAAATTGAAGGTGTTTCTATTTTGTCTTAGGAGGTAAGTGTGCATTACTTAGCATTAGATTTTGGCGGAAGTTCTGTTAAGTGCATAGCTATGACATATATATGATATTACTAAGCGATTTTTTCTTTGTTAAACAACAGAAGTAACCCCGTTAAATCGGGGTTACTTAACAATAGGAAAACGAATTTTACTTAGTATAACGTTTCATAACCATCGTTGACGGGTCTATGTTATTTACAAAGTCACTGGCCGCTTTAGCATCCATAAAAGAATTCATAGAAGCTTCGGCATCTTCGGTCGTTTCCCAATGAACGAGTACTAACCATTCACCATTTTGACCCTTCGCAGATTCGCGTGAAATAAATCCTGGTTGTTTAGAGACATGCTCTATTGCTACGGCTTGATCTAGTGGCGCAAACTGTTGATAGCTCACACCTTCTTTTAAATTTACTGTCACAACTTCAATGACTTCTGCAAAAGAAGTGGTTGGTAAAATTGTAATAGCAGAAAGGGCAAGTGTACGGATTATTGAGTTTTTTATGTTCATCGATGTATCTCCAATTTCAGTGTTGTTTTGTTTATCTCTATTCGTTGAGGAGTACTATATTGGTTGTCAAAATAAAGATAAATATGGTATTAATTTACACACTATCAACAAGGTGTTGCTAAAATGGATAAAATTGAAACAATGAAAACTTTTTTGGCTGTGGTGAAAGAGGGTTCATTCTCAAAAGCGGCAGAAAAACTCGACATGTCACCTCAATTAGTCAGTAAGTATGTTTCGGCATTAGAGGACAACTTGCACACCCGCTTACTTCATCGAACGACAAGAAAGGTGAGTACCACTGAAGCTGGTGATAATTACTATCTTCGCTGTCAGCAGGTAATAGAAGACATTGAAGAAATGGAGAACTCGCTTACGAACATAAGCCAGCATGTCTCTGGGGTCTTGACAGTAAGTGCACCTATGTCTTTTGGAGCAAAGCATTTACCGAAGTTATTGGTGGATTTTCAAGCGCAATATCCCGAAGTTAAACTGGAATTAAAACTCACCGATGTAAAAATAGACATTGTAGAAGAAGGCGTTGATGTGGCACTTAGGATTGGAAAGCTAAAAAGCTCGTCTCTGATTGCTAAAAAAGTGGCGCCTATTAATATCGCGATAGTGGCATCTCCAGATTATTTGCAACGTAGAGGTATTCCTCAGTCGCCACAAGATCTCCAGAACCACATTTATCTTAAATATACCTACGCAGATACCTCACTCCTTTTTAGCCGGTTTGATAAGAATTTGATTGACTTAAAGTTGTCGAGCCATATTAGAGCTAATAATGGTGATTTATTAGTCAATGCGGCGATATACGGTGGTGGTATTGCTATTCAGCCAACGTTTATAGCAGGAGAGGCGCTGGCTGATGGTTCGTTGGTACGTATCCTTAAAGATTATGAGCCTGAATCTATTGGGCTTTACATGGTGTATGCAAACCGAAAGTTTTTACCGAGCAAAGTACGTAGTTTTGTCGATTTCGTCTCTAAATACTACGGGGACGAGCCCTATTGGGATCAAATGGTTTGAGTTAACCAATTTCAATGCGATCGCGTCCGTTGTCTTTAGCTTTGTACAGTAAAGTATCGACCCTTTTTAAGATGGAGTGAATGTCATCATCATCACGCAGCATTGTTACACCGACGCTTACCGTTAATATGAGTTCTTGCTCTGCAATCTTAAGGCCCGCTTCTCGGATCTGTTTTTGTAACCTTGTGAGCGAAACAGAGATACCTTGAATATTTTTTGTAGGCAGAATGGCCATAAATTCTTCACCACCCCAACGGCCATACACATCTTCGCTACGACCAAACTCATTGACAACACGGGCAAAAACTCTAAGAGCTTCATCGCCAACAGAATGACCAAATTTGTCGTTAATAGTTTTGAAATTATCAAAATCAAAAAGTGCAACGACCATTTCTCTCCTATATTGAACGTTTTTATCAATGCTGTCTTGTAGCTCCTGCTCTAAAAAACCTCGGTTAACTAACCCAGTCAATGCGTCTGTATTGGCCAATATTTCAAGTTGGTCATGCGCTTTTTTTAACGCCTTAATATCGTTCTTCCGAGCAATTTCATGCCCTACCCATTCTGCAAAAAGACGAATTAGTTCAAAGTCTTGCCTGATAAATGGTTTTGTCGGGTTATTACTTGAAAAATTGAGTGTGCCGTAGCGAAGCCCGTCTACAAAGATAGGTGCACCAATGTAGGCCTCAAGCTTGAAACTTTGGTAACAGGGGTGCGATTCGATCTCGCTATTACTTGCGTTGTGGAAGCCTTTAACCTCATTGGCCTGATAGACATGGGAACAGTAGGTCTCTCCTAAATTGAAAGACATCTGTTCTTCTAAAGAGTCGTCTGGATGAATAGCTTGCTGTATAACGTACTGGTCGCCTGTTATTTTACTAAATATACCTATGGGTAAGCCAAAATGTTCACTGCCTAAGTGAAGTATGGCATCTAATCTTTGCTTAAAACTAAGTCGTTGGTTTGAAGTAATGGAATGCAATTTGTTCAATGTATCTTCCGCATTGAGGCGAGACGAATCGTCTTGAATCATTGCTACATAGAACAGGTTTTTACCCGCCGCATTTTTAATTGGGCCGCCGGTAACTTGTGCTTTAAATAGATAACCAGATTTATTCTTGCAGGTAACAGTGGAAGTGTCGTCAATATAGTCTGCGGTATCGTTAAAGCGTTTACCTAAATTAGAAAAATCATGTTCATGAGCGTAAAGAACACGAGTACTTTTGTTAAGCAGTTCTTCTTCCGAATAACCAAATAAATGCCTTGCTGCATCGTTAACACTGACTATTTTTCGGTCTAAACTTGCAAGGATGACGGCTGTTTCGATATGCGCAAACACAAACGATAGGATTTTAGCGTCTAATAGTAATTTAGTGTCGGTTTGTTTGGTCATAAAATGCTCTTAGCATCCAATTATTAATAGGGGACTTTAATAGTATCGCTCTAAATTTAGATAATTCAAATAGTTGCTAATTTTAATAGAGACCTTACCAATATATAATTGATATATTTAGTACAACTTAGGTGGATGAATCTTGTATCTTCTCGCCTATTGATTAGACTGGGTTGAAATGTAGTAGATGGAGTATGGAATGAACATTCCAGAGATCGGATTTAGACACAGTAATTTTGAACAAGCCGAGTTTGAAATGATCGATCTCGAATCTCTTTATAACAGGCAATGGAATCATAGCCCCGAAAAACCTCACCGTGTCACTTTTTTCATGCTTCTATATATCGAACAAGGGCAAGGTGTTCATATGGTGGATTTTGAAGAATACCCTTTTTCTTCGGGTTCTTTTATATTTGTTCAACGAGAACAGGTTCACTCATTTGATTTTTCATCAAAACCTAAAGGAAAAGTGGTTCTATTTACGCAAGATTTCTTAGACAGAGTGCACGCTAATATGCGCTTACCTAACTACACGCCAACGCATTTAAACAGCCACCATACTCCATTGGTTCAATTGAATGATCACGATAGTAATCGCTGTCAGACTTTGATTGGTGAAATACACAATGAACTTACCCATGCAAAGTCAGACCCTTTGATTGTTATGTATCTTTTTTCTTCTCTTTCGTTAATATTGCACCGTCTAAGGCCTGAGCTTCGTCACGACAAGCTTTCATATGAGCAGAGCAGCAAATTTGCACGATTTTTAGATCTGCTTTTTGAACATTTTAAAAAAGTACGAGATGCAAATTGGTACGCAAACCAGATTAATACAACCTATAAAACATTGAATCAGGTGTGCAAACTTGCAACCGATTTAACCGCAAAACAATTAATAGATGCTTACACAGTAGTAGAAATAAAAAGAAATTTGGTGGTGAGTAATATCAATACGCAGCAAATTGCTTATGAGTTTGGATTTGAAGATGCCAGCAACTTTGTGAAGTTTTTTAAGAAACACACCCAACTTACACCAAGCCAATTTCAAAAGGCATATTTAAAGCCGATTTTATAACTTTGTTCAATATTTACCATTTTTAGGCAAATATCCACCCTGCCCCTGTTTGAAGATAGAGACTAGCATGTACTCATCCAATTAAAGGGGCTACAACAATGAACAAACTATCACTTTCAAATGTATTCGGTAAAACTCTAATGGCAACAGGCATACTAGGCCTTGCTGCCTGTTCGGCAGTTGTTGCCGATACAACTACTCTTTCAAATAAAGACAAAGCCGTTGCATTGGTTTCCTCAATTGAAACCGGTGATGTAGCACCAATTGCTTACATTAACCCAGAGCGATATATCCAACATAATTTGGCCGTTGGCGATGGCCTTGCTGGTTTTGGTGCTGTCATGCACATGTTGCCAGAGGGGAGCGCTAAGGCAGAAGTAAAACGAGCTTTCCAAGACGGTGATTTTGTTGTTCTGCATACAGAGTACAATTTTTTTGGTCCTAAAGCCGGCTTTGATGTTTTCCGTTTTGAAGAAGGTAAAATCGTTGAGCATTGGGATAATCTGCAAGAAATAGCACCAGCAAACATTAGCGGACGTACTCAGTTTGATGGACCGACGGAAGTAACAGATTTAGACAAAACGGAAGAGAATAAAGCGATTGTAGCGAATTTAGTTGATACGGTTTTTATAAAAGGTGATTTTTCGAAAATAGGTCAGTTTATTGGCCCTGAAGACAGCGATTATTTGCAACATAACATCGGTGTTGCAGACGGTTTAAGTGGATTAAGCATAGCGGTTCAAGCGTTAAATGATGCAGGATTGCCAATGATTTACACAGAAAACCATAAAATTCTAGGTCAAGGTAATTTTGTATTGGCAATAAGTGAAGGCACATTCATGAATAAGCATGTTTCTTTTTATGACTTGTTCCGCCTTGATAATGGAATGATCGTAGAGCATTGGGACACAATCGAAGAAATCCCTGCTAAAGCTGACTGGAAGAATGCCAATGGTAAGTTTGGGTTTAATAAGTAGCAATACCACTAGATAATGCTTCAGTTAAAAGTGTTGGCAGAATTAATGTAATGGTATTAGGTATATAGTAATGAAGAAAGTAAAAGAGGTCGCTTAGCGATCTCTTTTACTTTGTGAATACTTATTAGTAATTCGTGTTAGAGACTCGCTCTAGCCGGACGGCGAAAATGGACACGAACTCTGTCCGATAAAGATGGTTTGTATGGTCAAAAAATAACGATCCATTGAGGTCATGGTAGTTATTGGAAGGGAGAGCATTGAGCAATATGGTGTTGGCTTGTTTGGATTTGGTGCCCATATTCGAAACAGGTTGCTCTAGTTCAGAAATTTATTATCAAGGTTGCGGACTATTACATAAATAAGTCACGGTACTGAAAGCCCTTTGCTTTCGTTCAATCTTAAGTTGATTCGGAATTTGAATAGGCACAAACTTGATTACGGCCATTTTGCTTAGCCTTATAAAGGGCTTTGTCCGCTTGTGTCATCAACTCTTTAAAAGAGGGGGAGGTGTCTGAAAAGCAACTTATACCGATAGAAACAGATATATCAATTTTCTGGTTTAGTTCTTTAAAATAAAAAATGTGGCTTTCAGTAAACAAGCGTATCCGCTCACCAATTGTATAAGCCGTGGCGATGTCCGTCATAGGCAGCAAGATAGTAAATTCTTCACCACCAACTCTGAATATAAAATCTGTTTCTCTTAACTGTTGGGTGCATAGATAAGCAAACTCACGCAGAATAAAATCGCCTGCGTTATGACCATAACTATCATTTACGAGTTTGAAGTGGTCTAGGTCTAGCATCAGGACGGATAAAGGTTGTTTATAGCGCCTAGCTCTCTTAATTTCGTGTTCGGAAACCGTATCCATTGAGCGACGGTTATTTATACCAGTTAATTGATCGGTAATCGCGAGCGCTTCAACTCTTAAATTGGCTTTTTCTAAATGGCTCTGCGTATTTTTAAGATCACTAATATCACTCCCGAAAAGAATGACATAACCGTTTGTTAGGTTAGTTCTTGTCATCTTGAACCAGCGTCCATCGATAAAATCAGTTTCAAATTGGTTCAGTTTTTTCTCTATAGAGCTCTTCGATTTTTTTATACCAAAGCTCGAAGTCATCCGTGTTTATAGTGATTCCTTTCTTGTTTTTCCACGCAAGTTTTAGAAGTTCTTTGTTGGATTTACCGATGGCGGCTTCTTTCGATACGCCGTAGGCATCAGCGAAAGTATTGTTGCAGAATATAACCTTACCTTCAGGGTTTAGAATTCCAAAGCAATCAGGGGAGACATCTAAACCTTGTTGGATAATATGCTCGATGCTCTCACTAAGCGGCTCATTCATTTGCCGACGACTCACATAGATTTACCATAAATACAGTATAACCGAATTATAAAAGGCAATCAGATGATCTGTCTTGCTAATGGGGCTATTAAATTTTTAAATGGTTTTATCAGTGAAAATTGTCACTATACAGTTTATTCGCTTGTCCTGAGTTCGATAAGGCATTATTCATAATTGACAATAATGAGTACGTTTGCATCTACATCACAACGGTTAATATATCGGTGAGTCTCTTTTGAGTCGAAAGTGATAGAGCTACCAGATTTTATTTGATAGGTGTTTTTTCCTACGATTAATTCAAGTTCACCTTGGGAAACAAATAATTGTTCTGTACTACTGTTCTTGTGGTTGGATTTTGAATAGTTGCACCCCGGTTTGAATATCCCGTAAAAACTTCAAAACCGCTTGTTGGTGAGAACGGAAAAATACTAAAAATGATCATTTTTTCGTCATCGTCTTTTATCGGAATCATATCATCGATATTTTTCACATCGTAGAGTTTGTTCGAATTATCTAACAGAGTCTCTAGCTTAATCTTAAGACCATTGGCTATCTTCCAAACAGTCGAGATCGTCGGCATTGATTCTGATCGCTCTATTTGGCTAAGCATCGTTTTGCTTACACCGGTCATGGAAGAGACTTCGTTAAGGCTCAGGCCCATTTTGTTACGGGTACTTTTTAGCTTTTCTCCCAGCGCAGAAAAATCTGACATGTCGTCTTACCTCTATATTGAAATTTGGTTGATGTAGTCATCTACATTTCGAGTTTGTTGCACACATTAACAAATGATGCCGAGAAAATCATATTAATTCCGGAAGCCTAGCTTAGAAATACTTTTGAGGACGATAAGTTAGTGCTGAAGTATAAGCGCCTTGTATATTAACATCGTATCTATTTCGCTTGAGTTATGTCTCGTATCTAAAGTGCAAAATTGACATTAACAACTAACTCAATAACACTATAAAGGATATATGGTAGCTATAGCGAACGATTGATGTGTGTCGTAATTAAGCGATAGAGCCTTATAGGTTGTAAAGTGAATACGGAACGGAAGTGTTAAACCAATATAACTTCTAAGGTATAAAGTTATGGGCAATAAAAAAATGAGTATCGGTAGGCTAGCGACTTTAATCGGTACCTTATTTGCCTATTTGATAGGGGCGGGTTTTGCCTCTGGCCAAGAGACCGTGCAGTTTTTTGCTAGTTGGGGCTCTGTGTGGGCGACTTTGCTTGTTGGTGTTATCACTTTTTTTATGATGTATCTTGCCTATTCAGCTTATGCCTATGTTGGTCGAACCCGAAGCATTGATGATGTCTCTGGAATCTTCGAGTTTTATTCTGGCCCTATTTTTGGTCGGTTATTCGAAGCTTTTGCGTGGATATTCAACGGTTGTGCTTATGTGTTTATGGTTTCTTGCTTTGGCAATGTAATGTTGCAGCAATGGGGGTTTCTCTTGCTATTGGAAATGCTATCGGTGTCGGTATTTCTGTGGTTACAGCTGCGGCTGGGCTGAACAATATGTCCAATATTATTGGCAAAATTGGTCCTGTTATTATGGGGTTCATTTTACTTATAGGCGTTATTTCTTCGGTACATTATTATCCTCTTATTACCGAGGGTAATGCAGCTATTAATAGTGGTGAAGTTCAAGTTGTTCGCGCTGGTGGTAGTGTTGTGTTATCCGGTCTTTCCTATGGGGGAGTTTGTATTTTACTTGTTTCCGCGATGGTTGGTCGGATGGGTTCCAATTTGCGTGAATACCATTTTAAGTACAGCAAAATTGTTTTTTGCGTCACCGCTTTTTCTCTTCCCTTTGTTAATGTTCTCATGGGGCTCAATCATATTGGAAACATAGAAGCTTCCTCTGCTTCTGCGATCCCCAACCTGTTGCTTGCCAGCGAGATATTCGGGGTGATGAGCGGTGTGTTTGCAATCGTTATTCTTGTGGCGGTTTACAGTACTCTCTGTCCTATTCTCTGGACTTGTGTCTCAATGTGCATCAAGGATGAAAATGGCCTTAAGTACAAGCTGGCGTGTGTTTGCGCTGGTACTGTTGTCTACTTTGTTACTTTGTTTATCCCATTTCAAACTTTATTGAATTACATCATGACTTATTGTGGCTATACCGGAGCGGTTGTTTGTGGGGTAGTAGTTATCCGCTATTTCATTGTTAAGACGAAAGATGAGAAATATTTGCGTCAGGACCAGCCCCTTGAGTCTTATAAATTAAGTTGCGATAGGCGTATTTTAGAAAATACTTCGCAAAAATAACCTTATTAAATTTGAGGTTGATAACATAAATTCATTCGCACCATAAATGATCCCGCTGTAATCTTGCTTTTTATCCCATATAACGTACGATATTCCCATATAACGTACGAAGTGTAATTGAGATGAAAAAAACGATAGTAGTTCTGTTGGTTGGCTTAGTCATTGGGTGGGTTTCTTTAGGTGGTACTCAGTTAGTAATGCATGGTACTTCCGATACCGAATTTTGCTTGTCCTGCCACACCATGCAAATCCCATATGAGGAATACCAAGGCTCCATTCACTACAGTAACCCCAAAGGTATAAGGGCGGAATGTGCGGATTGTCATATCCCCGAAGACACGGTTGATTATCTGATCACTAAGATCCGCGCATCAAAAGATATCTATCATGAGTTTGTAACCGGCAAGATAAGTAGCGAAGAGAAATACGAAGAACATCGTATGGCCATGGCTCAAACTGTCTGGGAGCAAATGAAGGAAAATGATTCTGCGACCTGTCGTTCTTGTCATGAGTTTGATGCTATGGATACTTACGAGCAATCTAATGAAGCTGTGAAAATGCATGCTTATGGTCAAGAAAACAATCAAACCTGTATTGACTGTCATAAAGGTGTCGCTCACTTCCCTCCTGTATTAGAACTCGATTCTGAGGCTTTCGACAACCTATTGGCACAAGCTGAAAAAACGGGTGATAGCGTTAAAAATGCAGTAACTATAGACGGTGCCGAAATGGGTGACCTTGGCCGCATCAATCCAGCGGTTCAAGTTGAAGTGATCAATTCAAACGGTTATGAACGTGAAATCAAGCTATCTGGATACCAAATGAAAGGTGCAGAGCAGGTTGTTTATATGGGTCAAGGGAAGCGCTCCATTATTGCTACTCTTTCTGAACAAGGGCAAGCCACGCTAACCGTAGGTGAGTTCAAAGCAGATGAATACGATAACGAATGGCGTCATGTCCAACTCGTGACCAAAATTGATGCCCCAGTGTTGTCTTCATTCGAACCAATGTGGGCCTATGCAGAGGAATTGGACAACGTTTATTGTTCGGCATGTCACGCAAAAATTCCACCAGGTCACTTTACGGTCAATGCGTGGGGGCCGGTTGCGAAAGGTATGGGGGAACGTACCGATATCTCTGAACTCGATTTAGAAATACTGACTAAATATTTCCAAAACCACGCGAAAGACATTGCTGGTTCAGGACATTAAAACGCAATACAGGAATCTGTTTACCTGACAAATTTTCGATTGCATGAGAATTGGGTTCAGGGAATAGGTAATTAATAATAAGAGGATATCTCTATGACAAATTTTACCCGTCGTAGCTTTCTGAAAAGTACAGGTGCTGTTGCTGGTGCTTGTGTATTTACATCATTAGTACCCTTGTCTGCAAAAGCGAACGTGAAAGGGAAAGGGGTGTTAACGGCATCTCGTATGGGCCCACTCTACGCCATGGTTAAAGATGGTAAGTTGGTTGCAACAGAAGGAGCATTGCCAAAAACAGTACCAAACAGTTTGCAAACAACTGGACCGGACCAAGTACATACAAAAGCGCGTATTAAGTACCCAATGGTACGTAAAAGCTATTTAGAAAACCCTGAAAATCCGGCTCTACCACGTGGTAAAGACGAATACGTTCGAGTTTCGTGGGATGAAGCAATGAAGCTTGTTCATGACCAACATATGCGTATTCGTGGCAAATATGGTGATGAGACTGTCTTTGCAGGTGCATATGGTTGGCGATCATCGGGTGTGTTACATAAAGGCCGTGAACTGCTACGTCGTTATATGTCTCTTGCTGGTGGTTATACAAGCCATCTTGGTGACTATTCTACAGGGGCGACTCAAGTGATCATGCCTCACGTTATGGGCTCAATTGAAGTGTATGAGCAGCAGACAACACATCCTGTGGTAATGGAAAGCAGTGACGTTGTGGTCATGTGGGGCATGAACCCAATGAATACACTAAAGATTGCTTGGACGTCGACAGAAAACTCAGGTATCGAGTTCTTCCATCAGCTTAAAAAATCAGGTAAGACGGTTATTTGCATTGACCCAATGCGCTCTGAAACCATCGATTTCTTCGGCGATGCAGCACAATGGATTGCCCCCCATCCATTTACTGACACAGCGATGATGCTCGGTGTTGCTTACTCTCTTGTGGATAAGAAAAAGCACGATAAGAGTTTCCTAGACAAATATACCGTTGGCTACGACAAGTTTGAAGAATACTTGTTGGGTAAATCTGATGGTATACCAAAGACTCCAGCGTGGGCTGAAGACATTTGTGGCGTGCCAGCGAAGCAGATCGAAACATTAGCGGATATCTTTAGCGGCAATCGTACTATGTTAATGTCTGGTTGGTCTATGCAACGCCAGCAACACGGTGAACAACGTCATTGGATGTTAGCGACGTTGGCGGCAATGTTGGGACAAATTGGACTTCCCGGTGGTGGTTTTGGGCTTTCTTACCACTATTCTAATGGTGGTAATCCAACTCGTGATGGCGGTGTTCTTCCAGCAATGGGAGCTACTGTTGGAAAAGCTGGTAAGTCGGGTGCACGCTCAGCTTCAAAAGAAGCGGTAAATGCTTTGCCTGTTGCTCGTATTGTTGAAGCTTTGGAAAATCCAGGCAAAAAATACATGCATAACGGGCATGAATTAACGTTCCCTGAATTGAAACTTGTCTGGTGGACTGGTGGGGGCAACTTTACACACCATCAAGATACCAATCGCTTAGTTAAAGCGTGGCAAACACTCGAGTTGTCTGTTGTGTCAGAAATCTATTGGACAGCGGCTGCGAAACATGCGGATGTCGTATTCCCAATCACGACATCGTTTGAAAGAAACGACATGACCATGACAGGGGACTACTCAAAAGCGCATATTGTACCAATGCCAAAAGTTATTGAGCCTCAATTTGAATCTCGAAGCGATTTTGAAGTATTCGCTGGTATGTCTGAACTTCTAATACCTGGAGAAGGCCGTGCAATCTTTACTGAAGGTAAAGAGGAAATGGATTGGTTGAAGTATTTTTATGACGAAGCTGCGAAAGGGGCAAAACGTGCACGTGTTCGTATGCCTAAGTTCAATCAATTCTGGGACACTAATGAATTGATTGAGATGAAACCGAACAAAAAGAATGAAAAGTTTGTGCGCCATGCCGGTTTCCGTAAAGATCCAATCATGAATCCGCTAGGGACACCTTCCGGTAAAATTGAAATTTTCTCCAAGACGATTGAAGGCTTTGGCTTACAAGATTGTCCACCTCATGCAACTTGGATGGAGCCAGACGAGTACAAAGGCAGCGCTAAGAAAGATGAATTAACCATGATCACTTCGCATTCTGCAGACCGTTTACATAGTCAGTTTAATTACGCGAAACTTCGTGAACAATATGCGATAGCTAATCGTGAACCAATTTCGATCAATATAAATGATGCGAAGGCTCGTGGTATTTCGAATGGTGATTTGGTGCGCGCCTTTAACGATCGTGGACAGATCCTAGTCGGCGCATTGGTGACTGATGGTATTAAGCAGGGTACAGTTTGTGTACATGAAGGTGCATGGCCAGATCTAGATGAAAATGGTCTATGTCGTAACGGTGGACCAAATGTGTTGACTCGTGATATTCCAACCTCGCGATTAGCTAACGGTTGTGCTGCTAACTCCTCTCTGGTTCGTATAGAGAAGTTCAAAGGCAAAGCTCCGGGATTAATGGCATTTACTCCACCTAAGAATGGATAGTGGATTAAATACTATTTCTTGAAAGCCTTTATTTAAACGCCAGTCAGTTAATAATCTGACTGGCGTTTTTTTACCAATGGTTTTCTTTAAGCCTCAACGTAGGCAACCGAAACTCTATATAATGGTAGTATCGTGGTTCGAGAATGAGATATCTTGGAGACAATGTGACAGAAATTGAAAAGGCTGAATTGATTAAGTGCACTTCCGATCCGTTGTTTATTGATGAGTTGGAGCGTCTTTTTCAGGCAAAATGGTCAGATTTTCGATTCAAAGATACGTATAGTGATGGTGTTGATCTTCCTCTTGTCATCGTTGCGGTTGTTGGTAGTAAGGTTGTTGGTGGGTTAGCGTATAGCCGCTTTAAAGAACCTCACCAAAGCAGTGAGGTAATTTGGATAAATGCGGTATATGTTCGTGAAGAATGGCGAGGAAAAGGTATCGCCAGTAAGTTGATACGTTGTGGTGTTAGACAAGTTCCGCACCAAATTCAGGATCAGCTTTATGTTTATACCAACGTTGCCCCTCTCTATATCTCATTGGGTTGGTCCGTTGTGGATATAGAAAGCGAGCCAAATCATAATGTAATGAGTATTTCACTCAAACCTGAATCACACGTATAGCCGTCGGCTTAAGCTAACTATAGTGATACTCGCTACTCATCTGCGTCATCTAATCGTAATGCTTTCAGAATTTCCGGTAATTGTATTTCTAATCTAGGGTTTTCAGTAAGGATTTCCTCTAACAGTTTGAGTGCTTGCTCTTTCTCACCATTTGCTAGTAGATCTTCGACTTCTTTAAAAGGTGAAGGTTGTTCATCTATATAATCGTCCGCGCTCGCTAGCTCTTGTTCTATTCGCATTTCGAGCACTTCGGCTTGAGGTGCTGACTTCATTAATGAACGAGATTGCAAAGATTCCACATTCATTTCTTTTGCCTTTTTCTCTAATGTTACCCTTTTGTTAAGTGCGGCTTCCATTTGCTGCGTTTGTTGTTGATTATCGAGTTGAGTAGGCGCCGTTAAAGTTTGCTCAGCCCATTCCCATGGTGCGAGAAGGGTGACAAAGGTGACGGATGCTGCTAACCCAAAGTATGGCCACCAATTTCTTTGGTTTTTGTTCTTAGTTTGAGTGTTCGCGTAATTTAATATCGTTTTGTCTAAATCGGGTGAGGGTGACTCCGTTGCACCTTGTTCATAAAGGGAAACGATCTCTTCATCTTTTAATGGCCTGTTCATTCCTGACCTCCCAATTTACGTGCTAAGCATTGACGCAGTTGATCTAATGCGTAGCGAAGCCGTGTTTTTATTGCCTCTGGTTTTGCCTCAACAATGCTGCAAATTTGTGCTGGTTCAAAACCAGATTCGTATCGTAGTAGAAAAGCTTCACGCTGAAGCGGAGCGAGCAGTGACATGCAATGTTTGATGGCACTTTTGTTTTGTTCGGTTGGGTCGTACAACTCTTCAGATGGCTCATTGTCGAGTTGCGTATTGTAGGCTTTTTCAGACATGCGCTTTCTAAACTCATCTACGACTAGATTGTGCGCGATTTTATAGATCCATGTAGTGAACTTGGCGGACGGTTGATAAGTTTCTCTTTTATCTACTACTTTGAACCATACCTCTTGGAACAACTCTTCTGCACGCGCACCTTGCGAAGGGTCGAGTTGCCTCACAAAGTAGCGATAGAGTGGTCCTTTGTGCCGTTGGTAGAGTTCGGTAAAGGCGACTTGGTCGCCCTTACCAAATACGGTCATCAGTTGTTCGTCGGTTCGGTTTTTCATTAAAGACTCTGAGTTACTTCAACTAAGCTAATAAATTCACCGCGGTAATTGAATGGGTCGTTACCTCTATTTTCTCGTGCGATATCAGCGATCTGCTCATAGGATAAATCATTTAGATAATTATTGTCTTTGAGTTTTTGTGCAAACGCCGCCACGCTAGAGGCAAATTGGAAGTCTTCGCTAGCAAGGCTAAATTGTTCTTTAATCTGTTCGCTACTGATTATCGTAGATATCAATGTACTGTCATTAGAGTTTGGTCGTTTGTAGCGAACTTTTACCTGTGCAACTTCGCCGTCGAAATTTGGTTTTATTGCGGTTTTTGCGCCGTAACGCAGATCGTCAATTTGACCTTTGCTACCAGCAAGGGTTAATTCATAAAGTGCTGTGACAGTATGGCCCGCTCCTATTTCTCCCGCGTCGACTTTGTCGTTGTTAAAATCTTCGTCTTTTAGCATACGATTCTGATATCCGATAAGGCGATACTCTTTGACGATATCAGGGTTGAACTCGATTTGGATTTTAACGTCTGAAGCAATGGTTTGAAGCGTACCGCTCATCTGGCGTAATAATACTTTCTTCGCTTCATGCAGCGTGTCGATGTAAGCATGATTGCCATCACCAATGTTGGCCAACTGTTCCATCATAGCGTCATTATAATTGCCGCGTCCGAACCCGATTGTCGTGAGTGAAATACCTTGTTTACGTTCTGTCGCGATCGTCTCTTTTAGCGCGTCAATGCTGGTTACGCCGACATTAAAATCGCCATCGGTGGCTAAAATAATTCGATTCACACCGTTTTCAATGTAACTCGCTCTTGCCTGTTGGTAAGCCATAGTGATACCACTTTCTCCGTATGTGCCACCACCCGCTGTTAGGTTTTTTAGTGCATTAATGATGGTCTCTTTTTCGTTTCCTTTTGTTGGTTTCAGAACCACACTTGAATGGCCAGCATAGGTGACTAAGCTTACGCTATCATTCTCACTCAACTCTTTGACTAGCATTGAGAGGCTGCGAACGAGCAGAGGTAGTTTATTTGCGTCGTTCATAGAGCCGGAAACGTCCACGAGGAAAACAAGGTTGGAAGGTTTGCGTTCTGAATGAGGGATGTCATAACCTTTTAATGCGATTCGAAGTAATTGCCTTGTTTCATTCCACGGAGAAGGTGCTATCTCCGTGTTTACTGAGAACGGTTGATCTTTGTTTTCTGGTGGCGCGTATTGATAGTCGAAATAGTTGATAAACGCCTCTTCACGAATGGCATCAACAGGGGGTTTTTGTCCCATATTCAAATAACTTCGAACGTTGGTGTAACTGCCTGTATCGACATCAATTGAAAAGGTCGATAGAGGCGCGTTAATAACTTGATGGACGTTGTTACTTACGCTTTCAAGGTAGTTATCTCTATTTTGATTGTAAACAGGCGGTTCGATTCTCAGCATCGTATCCATTTGTGATGCTGGCATAGCGCGCACGGCTTGATTGGATATTTTAGATTTCGATTGTCTTTCTAATGTTGCAACGGTATAAATTTCTTGCTCTTGTATCGCGTGCGCTTTTGTTTCTCGGGCTATAACATCAGCGATGACGGCTTGATCTTTTTTTGAACTCGATGCTTGGTCTTGTTCGTTCGCTAATTTGTCACTGCAACCCATTACCATTGTTAGTGCGGCGCATACCGTTGTTATTTTGCCTAAAGTCATATGAATTTCCTTCTGTGTCTCAGTCTGTTTCGTATATAAACGGATGAGTTTTCAAAAGGGGTTATTTATTTTTATATAGTTCGATTAAATTTACTTAAAGCAAACGTCTGCCCAACGAGATAAGCCAGCCGTTACCGAGCCAAAATAGCTACCGCTTACGATTTCGGTATTTGGCAATACCGATTTTATTGCTGCTCTCAGTATTGGTGATCGCGCTGATCCACCCGTCATATAGACGACATCTGGTTTGGTCTGTCCTTGTTGTTCTGCCTCTTTAATCATCCGCGTGATTTTTCTGACAGGTTCAGAAATGGCGTCAGCCATCTGTTCTTTTAGTAGGTTAAGTTCTACGGTGTCTTCTAATAGATTGAGGCTGGAGACGTACTGCTCTTGCTTGCCCAATGCGATTTTTGCAAGCTCAGCTTCTCTTACAACGCTGTGTCCTAATGTGCCTTTATGGAGGTAGGACAATCGCCTGATTTTCTCAGGTTGCTTTGCGTTTTTGGTCAGATCTAACAGCTGCTTCAAATTTTCAAGTGTGTAAAAATCTCTTTGAGCAATTACATCATTGATTGCAACACAGTTCCAAAACTGAGAAATAGGGACGGGTAATCCGGAGAGTTGTTCGGTCCCTAAGCCAAATTCAGACATGAATTTTTTGAAAGCTATCGCGATATCTAAGTCATTCCCACCAACAGATAAACCGCTATGCGAAAGAAGTGAGTCTGTTCGGTTCGCCTTACCTTGCCAACTGGGGCCCATATTTATAAGTGAACAATCCGACGTACCACCACCGATATCAACGACTAATACCGTTTTATCAGCGGTTAAAGTGGATTCATATTCGAAACCAGCTGCAACAGGCTCAAACTGAAATTCAATATTTTTAAAACCCACACGCCTAGCCGCACTGCGCAATATCCCTTCTGCTTGGATATTGGACTTTTCGCCACCCCTACCGTGAAAATTAACAGGGCGGCCAATAACTACGTCTGAAACAGCGTTGTCGAGTTGCTTTTCTACTTGCTGTTTTACGTTTGCCATCATGGCGCAGATGAGATCTTCGAAATAGGAAAGTTGCACGTCTCGCAAGCCTTGCGTACCCAAAAATGATTTTGGTGATTGTACGTAGTAAACGTACTTAGGATCATCTAGGTAGAGGTCTAATGCTGATTGGCCAAAATGGACATCATCGTGACGAACGTTTAATCCCTCTTCATGATTAATTTTTATGGCGCGACGGAGAACAGATTCGCCAATAGTATTGGCAGGCTTGATGTTCAGGCATTTAAACAAGTATTCAGATACTGTCTCTGCGTTGGGAGCACTGAGTGTTGATGGCAGGTAAACATCATTTTCAGATAGAGGGATGACTCGCACCTGCTCATCTACTATACGTGCTACCGAGCAATTTGCAGTACCAAAATCAAAACCAATAGCCATAAACAACCTTTCTGAAATAAATTAGCGAGTCGAAAAGCGCCATACTATAAAGGCTCCCCCATAGTCAGGTCAAACGATTTATTCGTTTTTTGATCCGATTGGTGTTTTAGTAAACGGTCACTTTATTTAATCATACTAGGTTTGTATTTTTACAGTGTTTGTCCGCTCGGACACCCAACAGCAACGTATAAAAAAGGAGAGTCGAAAGACTCCCCCAGAAATCCTATTCAGTTAAAACGCACTGACATTAAATACATGTTCTACTGCGGTTATTTGAGCCAATAGCTGCTCGGTGGGTTCCGATTCTATATCGACGATTGTGTAGGCAATGTCATCGCGACTTCGGTTAAGCATATCGATAACATTAATTTCTAAATCAGATAGAACCACAAGAACCTGACTCAATACTTTTGGTACATTGTCATTGGCAAAAGCAATTCGATAACCTTTAGTTCTATCTAAACGAATGGTTGGAAAGTTAACAGAATTACGAATATTGCCATTTTCAAGAAAATCCATTAGTTGATCGGCTGCCATCGTGGCGCAATTCTGTTCTGCTTCTTCTGTACTAGCGCCAAGATGCGGTAACAAAATAACCTTAGGGTGCTCTAGGAGCTCCGGTGATGGGAAGTCACAAACGTATTGCTTAACGGTGCCTAGTTCTAGTGAGCTCATTAAGGCTTGTTGATTGACAATGCTACCACGAGCGAAGTTTAGTATCACGGAGCCGGGTTTTGCATGGGAGAAGGTCTCGGTGTTAAGCATATCTTTAGTATGTTCATTGGCAGGAACGTGTAAGCTGACAAAATCACTGCGAGAAAGTAGCCATTGTAGATTTTCGGCTCGTTGTATTTGTGAAGAGAGTCGCCATGCGGTATCGACACTGAGTGCCGGGTCGTAACCAACAACATTCATACCTAACGCTAGCGCAGCGTGGGCGACACTGGCTCCAATAGCGCCCAAACCAACCACACCCAATGTTTTTCCTGCTAACTCTGAACCTACGAAATTCTTCTTTTCTTTTTCAACGAGTTTTGAAAACTGAGGGTTGTCGAGTTCGTTGACAAGGGTTCTGGTGAAGTCGATACCACTAATTATGTTACGTGAAGACATCAACATACCAGTCAAGACAAGCTCTTTAACGGCATTAGCATTGGCACCGGGCGTGTTGAATACAACGATTCCTTGATGAGTACAATCTCTCACTGGAATATTATTAACGCCTGCTCCACATCGAGCAATCGCTTTCACTCGATCAGGGAAACATATTTCATGTAAGCTTTGACTGCGCAACATAATGGCGTCGGGCTCGCTTATTTCACTGGCTACCTCATAGCTATCACGAGGAAAACGGTCCAATCCATGGGCGCTGATACTATTATAAGTACGAATTTTTCTCATTGACATGACTCTCTTATACATGAGTCTCTATCCAAAAATAGAGACCTTATGATTATTTACAAACGTGCTGATAACCCCAGCTAAGCCAAGGAAGCAGCAATTTAAGATCACTTGATTCGACCGTTGCGCCGCACCAGATCCTAAGCCCTGCAGGAGCATCGCGGTAAGCGCCAATGTCGTAGGCAACGCCTTCATTATCGAGCAACTTAACTAAGGCTTTAACCTGATCGGGTGTTGCGTCTAAAGAGAGGCAGACACTGGTATTGGAGCGTGTTTCTGGGTCTTCGGCTAAGAAGTTTATCCACTCATTTTCTGCAATAAACTGTTCCATGACCGCGAGGTTTTCGCGAGATTTGTTGATGCAAGAAGAAAGGCCACCTATGGATTCGACCCACTGTAACGCGTCTAGGTAATCGGCTACGCATAGCATTGACGGAGTGTTGATGGTAGCGCCACTAAAGATACCTTCAATAAGTTTATTACCTTTAGTTAGTCGGAAGATTTTAGGCATAGGCCAACTTGGTGTATAGCTTTCTAATCGTGCGACGGCTTTTGGACTCAACACGATGACACCGTGACCACCTTCACCACCAAGTACTTTTTGCCAACTATAGGTTGTGACATCTAACTTTTCCCACGGCATTGGCATTGCGAAGACGGCAGAGGTAGCATCACAGATGGTTAACCCTTTACGTGAATCATCAATCCAATTGCCATCAGGGACGCACACACCTGATGTTGTACCGTTCCATGTAAACACGACATCATGATCGGAATTAGCCTGAGTAAGGTCGGGTAGTTGTCCATAATCGGCGCCAAAGTGACGTACATCATCGAGTTTGAGCTGCTTAGTTACATCGGTTAGCCACTCTTCACCAAATGATTCCCATGTGAAAATATCAACAGGGTTTTGGCCTAGCATGGACCAAAGTATCATTTCCATCGCACCGGTATCTGATGCGGGCACAATTCCAACCCTGTAATCGTCTGGAATATTAAGGGCTGTCTTTGTTTGCTCAATAGCTGATTGCAATGCGGCTTTGCCAATTGCGCTACGATGAGAACGTCCTAATGTTGACAAATCTAATTGATTTACATCGTATCCTGGGCGTTTGGCACAAGGGCCAGAAGAGAAATTCGGGTTAGCGGGTTTTTGCTGAGGTTTCATAATACTCCTTGGGGGCAACAGCCGATTCGAAAATAAGTTGAATCAAGCCAACGAGTATAAAAATTAAAGGGATTTGGAAACATGATCCTTGCGGGATTTTCGTACATGCGTGAATATTTACGCTGTTTAAGTGCAACTTTAGTAAAATTTAGCGGATGCTTCTTTAAGAGAGAGAAAATAGAATGATTTAGTTGTCGCTCTTATCTTATATAGCGTTATCGCCTAATGGTGGCGACGTAATCCCTATCAAATAATTAAGCAGATCAACAGACTGACCGTACCAGAAATAAAAAGCCGTTGGCTTAACGGCAGATCGACATAGGTAAACGCCTGTTCACCCGAGCTATCACTTATTGAAGCCGCCTTTCTTGTTGCGATATTCGGGCTGTGATTTATATAGCGCGCAGTCGTTGGTGTTGAAACCATAAAAAAGACGCCAACAACCCACTGGATAACTACCGAATAAAAAAAGTAATCCGAGATGAAATTGACAGATATAAAATCCGTTTGCGTACTGATAAGGAAAATAGAACCGCCAACAAATGTGTTCATCAATACGGAAAAAAGTAATGTGTTAAACAGTGTTCTCATAGAGTTTATTTCATTTCATTATATCAGCATACATCTTAACATTTATTTAAAATCATATAGTTAACTTTATTTCAGTTGTGGCCGATATATGAGCTTAGCTTTGACTAGATTATACATCACCCAGTTTTTATTGCTTATAACCATTGGCAAGGGCGGTAGACAGTTCTGGTGTATAAGATCGGTTTACTTTATTGTAATCTATTATTTACGGATGATGAGTTTGTGTATCGAATTGAAAAGGAACCGATATTTGATGAACTTTAAATGGATAGTTTTGTTTTGCTTATTTCTGATTTCGCCTCTACAGGCGGCAACTTATCAGCTTCCTACCGATGGCAGTCGTTTAGTTGGGCGGGTTCAAAATCATTTGGTGGAACAAGGCCAAACAATGGCTCAAATAGCGAAAGAATATGATGTTGGTTTTTTATCTCTAATGGCCGCTAACAGAGGGGTCGACCCTTTTTTACCTGAAGAAGGGACGGTCCTCACTATACCATCACGGTTTATTTTGCCGTCGAAAGAGCGCGAAGGGATCGTAATTAACCTTGCAGAATTACGACTCTACTATTTTGATAAAGATAAAAAACATGTACACGTTTTTCCTGTTGGCATTGGCCGTATTGGACGCGATACTCCTGAAATGGTCTCTTATATTAACGAAAAAATTAAAGACCCTACTTGGACTCCAACTCAAACAATTAGAGCCGAGTCTTTAGCCAATGGTATTGAGTTGCCTCAGGTTGTTCCTGCGGGACCGAATAATCCTCTAGGCTTATATGCATTGCGCCTAGCTTATGGTGTAGGCGATTATCTTATTCATGGCACCAATAAGGATTTTGGTATCGGGTTGCGTGTAAGTTCTGGTTGTATCCGGATGGAGCCAAAAGATATCGAATGGTTATTTAACCGCGTTTCTCGCAAAGAAAAGGTCACCGTCGTTAACACTCCAGTAAAAATGACACTAGAGCCTGACAGTAGTGTCTTCATGGAGGTTCACGAGCCACTAACGAGAAGTAATGGCGAGAAAAAATGTTAGTAGTTCCGGAGAACTTAGAAGCTTTTATGGACGAATTTGATATGTCTAAGCGCAAAGCAAAAGCAGCAATATTAGTACAAAGCGGTGTACCTTTAGAAATAGTTGAACCTCAATTTTAAACTGGTTTGTACTACAATTAATCGGGTCATATTAGATAAATTAAGATTGAGGGATAAACCGATGAAGACAATGACATGCAAACAACTGGGTGGTGCTTGCGATAAAACTTTTAGTGCTAACACCTTTGACGAGCTTGCTGAATTGAGTAAGCAGCATGGAATGGAGATGTTTCAACAACAAGATGCTGAGCATTTAGAAGCGATGGCACGAATTCAAAAACTGATGCAAGATCCAGAAGCAATGAAAGCTTGGTTTGATAGCAAAAGAACAGAGTTTGAACAACTCCAACCGGATTAGAACAAAGCCTAGTTTTTCTCGTCTTTTGCTAGTGTAAGAGACACTGTGGTTAGATACAACTCGCTAAGGTGGTTCATCGCTTCGGTGTGCTGTGTGTAGTCTTTAAACAGGATGCGGCGTTCTTGAGTCATTTCAGCTAAGTCATCCGATAAATGCCAATAGAGGTCAGAGGTATAAAGCATCTCAGACAAAGATTTGTACACTTCC
Source organism: Vibrio algarum (assembly GCF_028204155.1). Taxonomy (NCBI): domain Bacteria; kingdom Pseudomonadati; phylum Pseudomonadota; class Gammaproteobacteria; order Vibrionales; family Vibrionaceae; genus Vibrio; species Vibrio algarum. The sequence continues at coordinate 974,609 of NZ_JAQLOI010000003.1, forward strand.
ATCTCATAGGCCTGACTAAGATCGGCGAGAATGCTTTCTCGGTCCTGCTCACTGGTCATAGGGTGCTTGATACTTTCTAGTGCTTTTATGTAGTATGAATTATTAGCTAAAACTTCCATAAGAGGCTGATTATCATTTGCCATAATCGTTAGCGTTCGTTTAATGATATTTAACCAGTTTTCTTTAGTTAGCGTATTTTCGTCTACGCTTTCAAATTCATGACGTATCTTATTCTCAATGATAAGTTGAGACTTTTTCAGTACCGCCCTTACTTTTTGAAATGGTAGTTGGAACTCTATACAAAGGTTTAGGATGAGCCGGTGAAATCCGCCGTCAGGGAGGTGAAGATTACCTTTGAAAACGGCAATAGCTTGTTCTTGTTCAGGTGTAAGAGTGCTCATCTAAAATATTTCCTTTCAACTTGGTGCTGATTGTTTCTGCTTTTATTAATGCTGTTTATTTTTCGAGCCATAAATTAGCCACGGCGTTTCTTTAGAATTTCATCTATGTCTAACGCTTCGGTGTATAAGCATAGATCTATTTGTTTTTTTCTATGGCTAATATCGACATTCGATCAGCAAGTTCATTGCCTTCTACACCAATGTGACCATTAACGTGGTGTATATCAATTTTGTTTCCTAGCGTCAGATAAAGGGCGTACATCTCTTTAATAAGGTCGACATTCTTAATTTCGCCCCCTTTTCTGACCCAGCCATTTTTAGCCCAACCTTTAGCCCATGTAGTTAAACATTGTATCGAGTAGCTAGAGTCACTGTAGATAGCAACTGTTTTACCGTTATTTAGATAGGTTTGGCTGATTTTTAAACTTTCATAAAGCGCATTCAACTCTGCAGTATTATTTGTTCCGTCCGCTTGATAGATACCAAACCATAGCTCAGTAAGTTGATTAGATTTATAGATAGCGATGCCAGAACCTGCTTCGCCGGGGTTAGGTTCACAGGCGCCATCGGTAAAGATTTTAATATCATATGGCATGCTATCTATTTGGTCATTCGTTAGTGGTGAGGATTTTGCTTTTTTGGACTTATTGATAAGCTTAGAGTTGGATGCGGTCAATTTAGTTTTCTGAGCCGCACTCGTAGGTTTGCCGAATGCTTGTTCTGCTTCTATACGAGTAGGGAATGATTTGTAGCGAGCCCCCTGGAATTTCTCGACTTGAGCTTTACACGTGGCCCAATCAGTAAAAATGCCGGTTTTACGACCTTGCCAAACAACATAAAATTTTGCCAATTTACGCTTCTAAACCTAATGAATTAAAGACAGAGCGAATGTATTACACTATTCGCGTCAATTCAATTGGATACGAAGTTTTTAACCTTTAAGCAGGAACAAAAAAAGCCCTAACACTAGTTAGAGCTTAGATACATTGAGCTAGTTAGTTAAGTAAACCGCGTTACCTTATACTATTACTTAGTATAAGACTGAGCGATGTTATCGATACGCTCGTTTGCTCTTGCTGCTTCGTCTTGAGCCGACATTGCTGCATCTGTTGCTTTGCTTGCTTTCATTTCAGCCATTGACTGCTCTGATTTAAGTGCTGCAACTTCACTGCTTAACTCGTCTATTTGAGAAGACAGAGCACTTAGTTGACTTGTTGTTTCTTCATCTGGACCAGATGCACAGCCACCAAGTAAAAGAAGAGAACCCATACCAGCTGCTAATAATAATTTTTTGTTCATGCACACTCCTGTTATGTATTGTAGTCTTGTTCCGGACTTTGTTTAGTGTAGACCTGATCTTATTGATTCACTAGAATATTTTTATATAGATATGCACTAGTATCACTATTTACGTTGTAAAAATACTCATGTCTCACTAGTAAGACAGTATAAATGAGATCTTTATCTAATATTAATTCCTTTTCTTCTCGGTTTAGATATTCAAATAATGGGCTGAGAGCAATGCCATAAACAACTGTATTATGTGATAAACCGTATCAATGAAGGCCCTCATACCTGTTTTGTTTCGAGTTGATGAACATTCCTGTCCGGCTATACCGCTATTTTTCTGAGTAAACCACAAAGTAATCGCGTTTCGATAATGTGCAGACATTTTGGTCTGAGTACAAAAGTATCAGTATTTCGTTAATCGAACATCATTTTAGTATTGGATTAGCTCAAGCAAGCAAGATAAATTGATGTTGAAATTATGTTCATACCAATACTGTAATTTGTTTACTACACTTCTATTTTCTAACCGAGGGTGGTCACTTTTATTTCCAATTCGTTCTAACAAGTATGTAATGTTTTTCTAAGATATACGGTGAGGGTGCCGTTCTATTTTTTGGTTTATAAAGGTGGTTTAGCCAATATTTCTTTATTTTTTCAATTATAAACAATAAGTTAAAATGTAATACAAGTTTTTGTTTTTGTTTTTGCATGGTAATTATCATTGTATTATCTAGTTGTATTAATGTGATCACATGCAGAATAATACAATTACAATACATAAAAATCTTCTTATGTGATTTTTGTCACGGATAATTAGGACAAATAGTACGATTATATAGTCACTGAGTAAGTCGTGACTGACTCATATATTTCTGAAATAGTGGTGTCTCCCTTTATTACGAGATCGAAGAGAGTATTGATAAAGAGCACAACTAGTTCGAAACTGTAGAGAGACGAAACAAAGGATAACAAGATGAAAATCTTAGCAATTACTGCATGTACCGCTGGGGTCGCTCATACCTATATGGCGGCTAAGACCTTAGAAAATAAGGCAAAAGCGCGCGGCTACGAAATTAAAGTAGAGAAGCAAGGTGCTAACGGTATCGATGACCGTATCACTGCAAAAGATGTCGCTGAAGCTTCAGGTATCATCTTCGCAACAGATGTTGGTGTTGCGGAAATGGAACGTTTTGACGGTTTGCTTTCTGTTCAAGGTAAAGTGAAAGACGGCATTAAGAAAGCTGACGAAATGATTGATGCTCTAGAGCAAAAAATTGAAGCCAGTGGTGGTGAAAAGAAAGCCTCTGCAACTTCAGCTTCTAACGAATTTATGCAAGAAGAAGAAAACAACGACAATTTCGTGATGAAGTTCCTTAAGAGTTGGTATAAAGGAGCATTGTCAGGCGTATCTCACATCATCCCTCTTGTAATAATCGGTGGTCTTTGTGTAGGTCTATTAAACCTATTCTTTGGTTACGATTATACTCACCTTTATGATGAAGCGATCCTAACTGAGTACACTGGTAAAACTTATGCTGATCTAGGTATTATTAATGCCGCCGAAGGTTTGGCAAACAGCGAAATAGGTGCAATTAAGAAAGAAGTCTATGCTGCGATTGCAGAGCCTGAAGCAAAAGCGCAGTTCGAATCATCATTCCAGGGAATTATGCACTTTCTGTACTACAGTACGCTGAAAGCATTCAACCCATTGTTGATTTGTGTTCTAGCTGCATTTACTGCTTACGGTATGGTTGGTAAGCCAGGTCTTGCTCCAGGTTTTGTAGGTGGTTACGTTGCTGTGGGTGGCGGTTTCGGCAAGATTTCTATTATGACCGGTGGGTTTCTTGGAGGTCTGGTAGCTGGTGCGGCAGCAGCGCTATTTGTAATGCTTGTCCGTCAGATTAAGGTACCAGCGGTATTAGAATCGGTTAAGATGATTATCATCACCCCGCTTCTTGCAGGTGTGTTAACTCTACTCTTCATGTACGCTGGCCCTGGTAAGTTCTTCGCAACGCTAAACTCTGGTTTAGTAGACTGGTTGACATCAATGGGAACTAATAACCTTCTAATTCTTGGTTTCATCCTCGGTGCAATGGCTTGTTTCGATATGGGGGGGCCGGTCAACAAAGCCGCTTACATGTTCTGTATTGGTGTTGGTACAAGTGGTAGCTTCTTAGGTGATGCATCTATCTTCTACGCAGCATTTACTGCGGCTAAATGTATCCCAGGTATGTCTCTAGGTATCATGTCGTTCGTATTTAAACGCTTCTTCGACAAGGAAGACCGTCTTGCAGGTCCTTCTACAGCAATTCTAGGGTTTTGTGGCATCACTGAAGGTGCAATCCCTTACGCTGTTAAAGACCCAATGCGTATCATCCCAGCCCATATGATTGGTGGTGGTATTGCAGCAGGCTTGATTCTTTCTTCTAAGATTACCATTGGTACGGTTGCAGGTGGTGCGGTATTCATGCTGCCAGTAATCAGCGAGCCACTGGCATGGTTAACTTACTTTGTAATCGGTATTGCAGTATCAATGGCCCTTACGATTGGCCTTAAGATGATGAGCAAGCAAGGTAAAGCAGAAGCAAAATCAGAAGCAAAAGCGTAATTAAAGGTATTTAGTTTTATCGGCACTCACTAAGTTATAGCGAGTGCCGAGTTTTTAAGTAAAGTAAGATGTTGTTCCAATAAGCAAGATGTTGTTCCAATAAGCAAGATGTTGAGGCATGAAGTTGATTCCGCTGTCTTGCAATTTCAATATTGTGCCTACAGCCCATCCTTTCGGATGGGCTTTTTGTTTTCTATAAAAATAAATACATTCGTTGCGCGGATGAGCTAAAGTCATTCTTATTGGTAATGTCATGAATACAAATAGGAATGTAATGCAATGATGCGAATGCTAGTCACCTGTTGTTTGATGGTCAGTTGTTTCTCTTTTGCGGAGAATAAGTTGGAAACTGAGCCGCAAATACGTGGACCTTTTATTGAACTTGATGTTGTGGTGGACACAGCAGGGATAGAAGAGGCAATACTGATTACCAACCAATCAATGGAACAAGTGATTGATGCGTTAGATCGAATATCAGAAAATCAAGAGCTTACCCCTGAGCAAGCGGAAGTAATTACCTTAACATCAGGAAATATTAACCAATTGACAATGTCGTCTACAGAGGTTGTCGAAGCTTTGCCAGAGGCGATTACAAAAGCAAAGGAATCAGTTGTTGCAAATACTCAAGTTTTTTTGAGCGATCTTAAGATGAATATACTTATTATGCTCATTTTGATATTGGTGGCCTTAGTTGTTGTTATTGCTTGCTTATATTGGTTTGTGATTCGACCTATACAGAACACGATCATGTCGGCCACGAGTAATGTTGCAAGTATGGCAAACTCCATTCAATTGACAGCAACATCCTTAGAAGAGAGCACTAAAACGCACGCAAAACTGTTAGAAGTTCTAGAAAAAAACCAACAATTAGACAACGAAAAGGCTTAGTGCAATAGCTAATAACTAACTTTAGTTTGATAATCTGTGATCCCGTTGTTGATAAAAATGAAATAGATAACTCAAATAGTCGGTCTTAAGCTTAAAGGATGAAACTAGAATAGGTATGCATAGCTCAATGAGAATTGTTACTTTTTTGTTTCCTATTTGTAACAATTGATAGTTAGCATTATAGTTATTATAAAGATTTGATATGTAGGGGGTTACATGCGAGTTCTTATCTTTGTATTAATGATGGTACTGTTGAGCCCGATAAGTTTGGCGCGTGATTTGGTTTTTGAGGTTTCAGATCATCCCAGTAAATCGTTCACCTTTGATGAACTTAGTAGGATGCCTGTTACCCCTATTACTACCCATTTACCTTGGTTTCTTGGTGAAGCAGAGTTTACAGGGGTTTCATTATCAGACTTTTTGATGAACGAATACGGAAAAATCCCAGATATAGTGTACTTCCAAGCCTTGAACGATTACTCGATAGAAATTGGAAAAAGCGACATTGAAAGATATAACCCTATCATTGCCTATTTGAAAGATGGGAAGAAAATGACAGTAAGAGAAAAAGGGCCTTATTGGATTATTTATTCTCTTTCTGATCACCCTAGTATTGATCACAGCCTTTATCATTCTCAAATGATTTGGCAGTTAGAAAAAATACAGATAGGTAAGCTATGAAGAGAGCCCGCCCCATAAAAAAATGCATCTCTATTCAAAAACGGCTAAAACGTTAATGGCAACAATAGCAGTGCTTATCCTAATAGCGAACATCTATATATTGGGTGAAACTAAGAAGTTAGGATCTTCTTTTGCTAGTCAGCAGAATCAAGCAACATGGTATCTTTTTCAACTGAATAAGGAGTTGATTGACCTTGTATCAAATGCGAGTCATTTAGGCGATGGAGATGGTCATCTACCTGAAGTATTACTCAAATATGATCTTGCTTGGAGTCGTTTTGATTTACTGCTTACTAATAAAGAAGCGGATGATTTTATGTCATTAGAGGGTACAAAATTTTTTTCACTCAGCTATTCGATGAGTTTAAAGAAATGGAACCTCTACTGGAGACGATTGGAGAAAACACGTCGAAAAGTTCTATTGAATTCGTAAATAAAGCAACCGAAGTTCATCAAAAGTTGGTCCAATATACTAATCGTAATTTTCGGGTCGCTAGTCCTTTGTATTTAGAAAGAAGAAGTCAGGTTAATAATTTGGAGTTTATGCAAACAGCCCTTCTTTTAATTTTGGTTGTGTGCATCTTAATTATTGGGTTTATCTTTTCAAGGGAGCTTAAACATAGCCGACGCCTTGCTATGACAGATACATTGACGTCGTTGCCTAATCGATTTTCGTTGTTTAATTTGGTTGATGAATTCAATCATGAAAACAGGTCATTTAACTTATTTCTGTTGGATCTCAACGGCTTTAAGCAAGTGAATGACCAATTCGGACATCAAGTTGGTGATGGCGCCTTGATTGAAGTGGCAAAGCGTCTAAATTCGATAAGAATGACAAAAGCTCATGCGTTCAGAATAGGTGGTGATGAGTTTGCAGTAGTGGTGCCTGAAAATGAAGTACTTTCAGCAGACGACTTTTGCAAAGCGTTGGAACAGGTATTTCAACAACCCTTTAAACATGAAGATATACGTTATGAGTTGTCTACTAGTATCGGTTTTGCAAATTTCCCTGAGGACAGCGATGATATCGATGAGCTTATTCGCCATGCGGATCAAAGAATGTATCAAATGAAATTCTCGCATAGAGATAAAAAGAAGAATAACGCGATTGTAAATAATCTCTGTGATCTCTATCTATTGGGTTAGGATCTGCGTTATTATAGCGCGCTATTTTTAACCTCATAATCGGAGACACACTTTTGCAGTTTAAAGACCTAGGCCTAGATAATCGCTTATTAAAAAACCTTAACCATTTCGCGTTTAAAGAAGCGACAGATATCCAACAGCAAGCAATTCCTGTTGCGATTGTTGGTAAGGATCTGATGGCTTCTTCAAAAACTGGGTCAGGTAAAACGTTGGCGTTTGTATTGCCAATGCTGCATAAGGCGCTAAAAACAAAATCGTTTTCCGCGCGAGATCCTAGAGCTGTTATTCTTGCTCCTACTCGTGAGCTGGCTAAACAGGTGTATGGTGAACTACGTGGTATGTTAGGTGGCCTTTCTTATACGGCGACGCTTATCGTTGGTGGTGAAAACTTTAACGATCAAGTTAAAGCGTTAAGAAAGCACCCAAAATTCATTGTAGCCACGCCTGGTCGATTAGCGGATCATCTTGAGCACCGCTCATTCTTTATCGATACTCTCGACACATTGATACTAGACGAAGCAGACCGAATGCTCGATCTAGGATTCGCGCCTGAGCTTCGAAAAATCAATAGTTTAGCTAAGCATCGTCGTCGCCAAACGCTGATGTTCTCAGCGACGATGGATCATGCTGAAGTAAATAGTATTGCTTCCGAAATGTTGAAGGACCCAAAACGTATTTCTATTGGTCTTTCAAATGAAGAGCATAAGGATATTACTCAGTCATTTTATCTGTGTGATCACTTAGATCATAAAGAGGCGATATTAAATCGTGTCATTAGTGAAGCAGATTATCGCCAAGTTATTATTTTCACAGCAACACGTGCAGATACTGAACGCTTAACTAAAGAGTTAGCAGAGAAAAGTCTAAAGGCCGTAGCGTTAAGCGGGAATTTAACTCAAACTCAACGTAATACTATCATGAGTCAGTTTGAACGTGGCGTATTTAAGATTCTTGTCACTACGGATATTGCGTCTCGCGGGTTAGATATTGCTAACGTGACGCATGTGATCAACTTTGATATGCCAAAGCATATGGAAGAGTATGTGCATCGTGTCGGTCGTACAGGGCGTGCGGGTAATAAAGGCACTGCTATCTCATTAGTGGGACCAAAGGACTGGGAAAGCTTTAAGCGCGTAGAAACGTTCTTGCAACAAGATATCGTGTTTTCAGAACTAGAAGGCTTAAAAGGTAAGTTTAAAGGGATTAAACCTCGCAAACCAGCCTTTAAAAAGGGCGATAATTCACAGAAAAAACAACGACCACAGGCAAAGAAAACGAACAAAAAACCGGTTAAGCATGACAAGACTTTCTACAAAAATGTAGCGGTTGGTGATGCTGTGTTTGTTCCGAAAAAGAAAGTGGTGAAATCCGAGCCACCAGCGTCTGATGAATAAGAAAACATCGTAAATTCGAAGCCCTACTAATCTTGATTGGTAGGGCTTTTTTAATGCGGTTATAAATCACTTCTCACAGAATAATTGTTTTATTTATTGCACTCTAATCACAACAACTTGAGACAGTTAAAGGGACGATAATGTATAAGCAATTGACGGAAGAAAAAAGATTGCAGATTTGGGCTCTTAGAAAAGAGGGTAAATCTCAAACGGAAATTGCTAATGTTCTCGAGGTTCACCGTTCAACAGTGAGTAGAGAACTTTCCCGAAACTCTGGCCCTTATGGCTATGAGCCTCAACTGGCCCAAAGAATGGCCATTTACCGTAAAAAATTTCATACGCAGATTATAGAAAAGCAATACGAAGAACTCGTTAAAGAGTTGGTGAGTATTGGTTGGAAGCGAGAGCAATGTCAGGAGTTTATCCTGCATCATCACCCAGAACTTACCATTGAACAGATAAATAAATTAATCGATGACGGAATTTTAGCTAAAAAAGTTTAGAAATTGAGAGTTGAGTCACGTGTTGCACTTGCTCATTTTCCCCCATCGATACGTAACCCTGTTCTGTTGCACTTGCTGCTGAATATTCACATATAGCCCGTAAAATACGAACTTACTCTGTTGCACTTGCCTGTTTGTCAATCTATGCCCATTCTGTTGCACTTGCTAATTAAAAAGTGCAATAAAACACATTAATCTATCAAAAACAATGACTTACAATAAGCCCCCGGGTGTGACTATGATCACGTTTTACTTTGATTTAGCTGTCTATATTAGTCTCGTCAACTAAATGAAGTGATTTATCCAAGGAGCGAGAAATGAAGAAATTTAATCACATAGGTATACCTTCAAATGTCGAGCATAAAGGTGAAGTTCTTAATGCTGATATTGGTTTGTATTGCACAGATTTTAACGATAGCGAAAATCGTATTGAGTGGTTGCGATTTCTAGAAGATAGCCCGATGCCTGAAGAGTTAAAAACAACCGCTCATATCGCATATGAGGTAGATGATTTGGATGAAGCGATGAAAGGTAAAAAAGTATTGCTTGAACCATTTAATGCGAATGAATCCTTAAAAATTGCGTTTGTAATGGAAGATGAAGCGCCAGTAGAGCTAATGCAATTTTTATAAAATAATTACCAACGTTGATATATCGAATAACGTAATAAGAGAATCCTACAATGAAAAAATTTATTAATAATAGTGAAAATATCACCTCAGAACTCCTTCAAGGATTAGCTTTAACTTTTCCACAAAAAGTTAAAGTAGTTTCAGAAAAAATTGTTTGTCGCAGTACACCCAAAGATCCGAATAAAGTCGCTATTGTGACTCTTGGTGGTGCAGGGCACGAGCCTGCATTGAGCGGTTATGTTGGTGAAGGTATGTTGGATTACTCGGTGGTCGGTGACATTTTTGCCGCTCCAGGTGCTCCTAAGGTATTCGAAGCACTGAAATTAGCGAACTGTCCTGCTGGAGTGTTGTTCATTGTTCTCAACCATGAAGGTGACGTCATGTCAGCTAACATGGCAATGGAGATGGCGAAACGCGAAGGTATCAATGTGAAAATGTTGCTTACCCATGAAGATATTAGTGCAGGTTTGGATGTCGATATTAAAGATCGTCGTGGCCTAGCCGGTTGCGTACCCGTTTACAAGATTGCTGGTGCGGCTGCAGAAGCAGGATTAGATTTGGACGAAGTTTACCGAATTTCTGAAAAATTCAATCAAAATATGGCGACATTGGCAGTGGCGATGAGTAATGCAACGCACCCTCAATCAGGGATGGTTATTGGTGACTTGGCTGACGATGAAATGGAAATTGGTATGGGGCAGCATGGCGAAGGTGGGGGTGGTCGTATGAAGATTCAAACCGCAGATGACACCGCTAACATTATGCTAGAGCAATTATGTAAGGCGATTGAATTGCAAAAAGGTGATGACCTGATGCTCGTCATTAATGGTACTGGCGCGACTACCTTAATGGAGATGTTTATTGTTGCACGTGCTAGCCATTTGTCACTCAATGAAAAAGGTGCGACGGTAGCGCGATCTAAAGTAGAGGAAATCTTAACGGTTCAAGAGATGGCTGGTTTCCAGATGTGTGTTGGTAAGTTTGATGCCGAAACGCTGAGTTTTTGGGATAAGCCATGTAACACACCATATTGGACTCAACAATAATCGATTATGAGCTTGCCAACGTTATAAAAGGTTCGGTATTTAAATAAACGATTGTCTTATTGAGTAATAATTCAATGAGCAACGAGTTGGCAAGCCAAACTTATTAATAAAACGAATACTCAAAGTTATATATGCCCAAGTTTTGTGCTTAGGCGTAGGGCATCGTTTTGCCATAAATCAGGAGAAGAATAATGATCACATTCAATCAAGATTTGTTATTTGGCATGTTTGCACACGCTTCTGAGCGAATATTAGAGCAAGTGCCACACCTTAATGAATTAGATGGGCAGACGGGGGATGGTGATCATGGAACGACCATGTTACGTGTTTGCCACTGTATAGAAGAGTTTATGCAACACCCTGCATCTGGTGATTGGAGTAAACAAGTGGACGAGCTTGGCTGGACAATTATGGGTCAAGACGGTGGTTCCGCAGGTATGTTAATCGGGAATTTATTTATTGGGATTGGTTCTGGATTAGTTGAACCTGAACTTTCACCTTCACAGATTGCCGCTACTTTTCGAGCAGGACTAGATCGCATGATTCAATTTAGCGGTGCTCACCAAGGTGATAAGACCATGTTAGATGCGTTGATCCCCGCTATAGAAACGCTAGAAACCTATGCCGATAACGGTGCTGGTGTGGATCAAATGTTCCAAGCTGCATCGCATGCAGCAGAACAAGGTTGTCAAGCAACGATTGAAATGGTTCCAACCCGTGGGCGAGCAAAAAATATGGGTGAGAAAGCCATTGGATATGTTGATCCAGGTGCAACAAGTATGGCGCTTCTTTTCGAATCATTTACACAATATATAGAACAATTAAGAGGCTAGCAGAGAAAAATGGCAGATAAAGATGGAATGAAATTGGCTAAAGATTATGGCTTGGATGTCCCACAAGCAAACCAATCGTTTTATGTAAAAGGAATGGACCATGTTGATTGGGGGATGAAGGATCGCCTAAGCCGTATTTTTAGGCCAGATACTGGTAAAACAGTAATGTTAGCGTTTGATCACGGTTATATGATGGGCGCAACGGCTGGATTAGAACGTATGGATTTGAGCATAGAGCCTTTAGCGCCTTATGCGGATGCATTAATGGCAACTCGCGGTGCATTAAGAAGTTGTATCCAACCTATACATAATAAACCTGTGATTTTGAGAGCAAGTGCGGGTAGCACCGTATTAAAAGATGATATGAGCCATGAAGTTACGGCTGTGGATATTGATGATGCAGTGCGAATTAATGCTTCCTGTCTTGCTGTTCAAGTTTTTATTGGCGCAAATGGTGAATGTCAAAGCTTAAATAATTTACTTAAAACGATTGATTCAGGGGCTCGCTTAGGTATCCCGACTCTAGGTGTTACAGCGGTGGGGAAAGAGATGGCAAGAACCACTCGTTACTTCATGTTGGCGACACGTGTTTTGGCTGAGCTCGGCTCACACATAGTGAAAACATACTATTGTGATGATTTTGAAAAGGTAGTCGCTGCTTGTCCCGTTCCTATTGTTGTTGCTGGAGGCAAAAAAGTAACCGAAATGGAAGCATTAGAACTGACGTATAAATCCATTCAAGCAGGTGCTGCAGGTGTTGATATGGGGCGTAATGTGTTCCAGTCAGACAGTCCAGTGGGAATGATCAAAGCAATCAATGGTGTTGTACATAGTGGCCTAACACCAATACAAGCGTACGACCTATATGAAACTGAAAAGAGCGCACAAGCTTAAGGAAGGTAATGATGAAATTTTCACAGTTTATACTTATTCCCATAATGGTGGCATTCTTAGCATTTACGATTCAGATTTTGGATCAATTAATTGCTGGGTTTATGCCGGTTGAAAATAATGTAGGATTCGGCTGGATAGCCTTCATCGCGTGGGCGATGTATTTCATGGCGGGCTGTAACATTGAAGGCGGTAAAAAAACGTTTTTCGGTTATATTGCAGGAATAGTTGCATCGGTAGCGATAATGGAGCTGGGTGGATCTTTAGCTACCCTTGGGTTCTTTGCATTTCCCGTTGCTGTTTTCTTTGTTGTTATTCCCTGTATTTGCTTAGAGCGCATACCACCATTTGATTTTGTTCCTGCTCTGTTTGTGGGTGCGGGTACCTTCTTTGGCTTTATGTCTTATGTAGGTGGAGCGACCTACGTTTCTGCGACGATTACAGAACTTGTTTATTGTGTCATTGGTCTTGTTTATGGCTTAGTTACGATTGTGCTTCGCGGTCGATATGAAGCGTATGTCGAAAGCCACAGTCCAACTCATGATATGCATACTAGCCACTAGAAACGCGTGAATTAAAATACAGTTGAAACCTCAAGCCTATACGAAATAGGGTTGGGGTTTTATTTTTTTCTATTATCACAAATGGTTTTGTTAACGGTAATATTATTTATGTCATTGATTATTTAATGGCTGAAAGTTATCCAAATATCTACGGTCTAATCAATTAAATCACTTAATATTCAAAAGCTAAGAACTAATCCTGTCGAATCCTTGAATAAATATCACTGTCATAGAGTGTTCAACAGACTGAAACACAACTGTCACATTTAAGCCCTAAAGTTACTCTCGTTCAAACAAAACACATACGGCAAATATGCCCTTAAAGGAAATTGTGATGAAAAAGACAGTAATCGGTGCAATTGCACTTCTTGGTGCTCTAGCAGTAACTCCAGCTTCAGCGAAAGAAACTATCTCAGCTGTAGGTTCTTCAAGTGTAACTCCACTGATGGAAGTTTTTAGCGAAACATATACGAAATCGCATGAAGGCGTTTTCATTGAGGTCCAAGGACCTGGTTCTTCAGCGGGTGTAAAAGCCGCAAAAAATGGTTCCGCTGACCTAGGTATGTCATCTCGAGATCTTAAAGATTCAGAAAAAGAAGACTCACTTAAAGAGCTTGTTGTTGCTCGTGACGGCATCGCTGTTGTCGTGAACCCTAAGAATAAGATTCAAGGGCTAACGAGTGAGCAAGTAACGGCAATCTATAAAGGCGATATTACTAACTGGAAAGATGTTGGCGGTGAAGACAAACCAATCGTTGCCATTACTCGCGATACAGCGTCAGGTACTCGTGGTGCATTCGAAGATATCATGAGCCTGAAGCAAAAAGTCTCTGGCATGAAAGTATCGGCTATTTCTCAACGCGCACAAGTTGCTGCTGGTAACGGTGCTCTAAAGACTAATGTAGCTTCTAACCCTTACTCAATTGGCTATATTTCTTTAGGCACGGTTGACTCATCCGTCCATGCTCTGGCGATTGACGGTGTTGACGCATCAGTTGATAACGTTAAGAACGGTTCTTATAAAGTCGCTCGTCCTTTCCTAGTTTTATACCGAGAAGGCAAACCGTCTGCTGAGACTCAAAAGTTCTTAGATTGGATGGTAGCAGACGAAGCGCAGAAGCTCGTTGATGCAAAGGGCTACATCTCAGTTAACTAAGTTTAACCAATTGTAATGATTGCTCAGTCCGCTAATCTTTAGGGCTGAGCCTTTTCCTTTTCCATATCGAATAAATCGAAATGTGAGAGTTTTATATGACCATCGCGACTAATAGTGAAGAGCTTATGCCAAGCGTTAAATCAAACGGTTTACGTACAAAAAAAGGTGTTGATTGGAAAGAACGTATTTTCCATGGCTTATTCTTAACCAGTGCAATTATTGGTACTTTATCCCTTGCAGTGATCGGCTATTCCATCATTGTAGAAAGTATTCCCGCTTTCCAAGCTGCCGGTGTTTCAGGCATTGTACTTGGAACAAATTGGCTACCACCAGCGCTTTACGGCGTATTGACGATGATTGTCGCTTCAGTGGTTTCCACTTTCGGTGCAGTGATTGTAGGTGTACCAATTGGTGTGCTAACAGCGATTTTTATTGCTGAAATAGCCCCCAAAAAATTAGCGGATATCATTCGTCCAGCGGTTGAACTGCTCGCTGGTATCCCTTCCGTTGTATACGGATTCTTTGGTCTAGTCATTATTGTGCCATTGATACAAAACGTATTTGATGTGCCAGCAGGTAATACTATTTTGGCTGGTATTATCGTTCTAGGTATTATGATTTTACCGACAGTAATAACGGTTTCCGAAACATCCATTAGAGCGGTACCTCATTCATATAAAGAGGGCTCTTTGGCATTGGGGGCTTCACGCATCTTTACCATTTTTAAGCTGCTTGTCCCTGCTGCTCGTTCCGGCATTATGACCGGTGTTATCTTAGGTATTGGTCGTGCTCTTGGTGAAACCATGGCGATTATCATGGTGATGGGAAACGCTCCTGCGATGCCAGAAGGTATTTTAGATGCAGCTCGAACACTTACGGCTAACATAGCAATAGAAATGTCTTATGCAAGTGGTATCCATGCGAGTGCCCTTTACGCTACAGGTGTTGTGTTACTGGTGTTTATTATGCTGTTAAATGCAGC
This sequence comes from Vibrio algarum, assembly GCF_028204155.1. Lineage (NCBI taxonomy): Bacteria > Pseudomonadati > Pseudomonadota > Gammaproteobacteria > Vibrionales > Vibrionaceae > Vibrio > Vibrio algarum. The sequence continues at coordinate 989,623 of NZ_JAQLOI010000003.1, forward strand.
GCTACTTTACTTGAACCGTGAGAGAGCGAAGTAATGACTATGGATACGGTAAAATTAAAACAAGCTCGTGAAATTAAAGATAAAGTGCTTACTACTTTAATCTGGGGCGCAGCAGCGTTAACTGTTGGTTTTTTATTGTGGATTATTTGGTACATCCTTTCTAACGGTCTGCAATATGTGAACTGGGAGTTCATCTCTAGTGACTATACGGCGACGGGTGATGAAAAGGGTATATTCCCTATGATTGTTTCAACCATTTATATGGTTATAGCGTCAATTTCCGTAGCAGCACCATTAGGGATCATGACCGCAATTTATCTAACTGAGTACGCAAAAGTAGGCAGTCGTTTAGTTAAAGTTATTCGTTTTTGTACGGAATCTCTAGCGGGTATACCTTCGATTATATTTGGTCTATTTGGTATGACCTTTTTTGTAGGGGTTCTTGGACTTGGATTCTCGATTTTATCCGGTGCATTAACGCTAAGCATTCTTATTCTTCCGGTGATTATTCGTACCACAGAAGAAGCGTTAATAGCGGTACCACAAACATATCGAGAAGGGTCGTATGCGTTAGGTTCCTCAAAAATATATACAATTTGGCGATTAATTCTACCAAGCGCTACACCGGGTATTGTAACGTCGGTTATCCTTAGTATTGGTCGTGTTATCGGCGAATCAGCCCCAGTATTTTTAACCGCTGGTATGGTGGCACGTGTACCAGAGTCCTTGTTCGATTCTGGCAGAACACTCACCGTTCACCTATATAAGTTAACGACAGAGCTATTTACCATAGATGAATGGAACCAAGCTTACGGAACAGCAACCGTACTGATTGTGCTCGTGCTGTTTATTAATATGGTGACCAAGCTTATTGCAAAACGCTTTAACACAGCGACCTACTAATTGAATATCTCGTGGCTGATACAAACAAGCGGCGAGAACAGATTCGAAGAATTTAGAGATGATGAATATGAACAAGTTTAATATCGAAAACCTTGATCTTTTTTATGGTGAAAACCAAGCGCTGAAGGCGATAAACTTACCAATACCTGTCCGTCAGGTTACCGCTCTTATAGGACCGTCAGGGTGTGGAAAATCAACATTATTACGTTGTTTAAACCGCATGAATGATTTAATTGAAGGCGTTAAAATTACTGGTTTACTTGAGATGGATGGCACAGATGTTTATGGAAATATCGATGTTGCTGATCTGCGTATCAAGGTGGGAATGGTTTTCCAAAAACCTAACCCATTCCCTATGAGTATTTACGAAAATGTGGCATATGGTCTTCGTGCCCAAGGTATTAAAGATAAAAAACACATCGATTCCGTCGTTGAAAATTCTCTACGTGGTGCTGCGCTTTGGGATGAAGTTAAAGATCGCTTAAAGTCCCACGCTTTTGGTTTATCTGGTGGGCAGCAGCAACGCTTATGTATTGCTCGCACTATCGCCATGGAGCCTGATGTTATTCTGATGGATGAACCAACATCGGCGCTTGATCCAATTGCAACACATAAAATTGAAGTGTTGATGGAAGAATTAAAGAAAAACTACACGATTGTTATTGTCACCCACTCCATGCAACAGGCGCGTCGTATCTCAGACCGTACTGCTTTTTTCTTAATGGGTGAACTGGTCGAGCATGATGCTACGCAGAACATTTTTGCCAATCCGCAAGATGACCGTACAAAAGGTTATGTAAACGGTGATTTTGGCTAAATAGCGGAATTAATGTTATTAACAACGAACAATATTTACTGGTAATTAACCCTTATTTACTGGCAATTAACTATAATAATATGCGATGGAAACCTTGCCCCACTCTATGAGTGGGGTTTTTTTGGCTAAAACCTGCTATGACTTAGTCTTTATTGGTCTTAAATAACCATTTATACGATGTGAATCTGCACCTATTAAGGCATCAATTCTTTTATTCAGATCGTCAATAGTGATTGAATCTATAACGGATTGAGGATTGTTATAAGCGTCCAGAGAGTAGTCAAAAGTTAGGTAACGAGTCAGCTTATCTAACTTATCCGTTACGCTATCGTTTTTTTCTATGTCGCTAGTCACTTGTTTTTTTGCTGTTTGCAATTCATTTTCAGTTATACCGTTTGTAAGTAAGTGATCTAAAAATTCTTGCATTGCTTTCTTGGCTATTTCTACATCGTTTGGATCTAGTGTCATTTCAAACCATATTTCGCCAATGTTAGATCCATCCATCTTATTCAAACCGACGGTTGGAGAGTAATCTAACCCTTTTTCTTCTCGAATCAATTTGTAATAGCGTGAATCAATGATTTTGTAAATTAGATCGTTAACAACGCTCTCTTTGCTGTCTGCAATAGTTGACTGCTCTGAAAAGTAGATACCGTAAAGGACAGAATCTTCGTTTGACGTTGCTCTTTCTAATTCAGTTTTATGTGATGCAATCGTTATGCGTTGATTATTGTGTTGCTTAGCGTCGAAACGAATATTAGCGACATACTTTTCCAGATATGGTGTGAGTTCTTCTGGAGTAATGTTTGCAGCTATAATAAGCCGAAACGGGTAGTCTGTTCGAAACAATAAATGATAGAGCTCCTCTAAAGAACCTGCTGTTACTGCTGCAATTTCATTCGGCTTAGAATCTGCTCTCGCACTGTTTTCACCATACTGCTCTTTTTGTAAATCTGAGTAATAGGCGTCTATTGAAGAGTTCTGTAGGTTTGTTCTCTCGTCTACGATGCGGTTTTTGATCAAATGAAATTGTTTTGAGTCAATCTGAGCGTCAGTTGCACTTAGGTGCAATAAAGTAAAGGCGTTGTTTAGGTACTGTAACCTTGTATCTATCTGAAAGCCGTGTGTGTTGATGTCAAAAAACGGGTAAATGTCGGTCGCATTATTGATTAAATTTGTTTGCAGTTCGGTAACGCTTAACCCAGTTATGCCGCTTTGTTGTAACGTTTCTAAAAACAGATAATAGGCAGGGTTAAATTGATTGTTTACACTCAGCAATCCTCCTTCGCTGATATAGTTCATAAAGACGTTGTTTTCGGCCTGCTCAGATTGATTTAGCCAGACTTCGATACCGTTTTCTAATGTCCACTTGTGTAGTTGCTCTTTTACCGTCTCAAACGCCACTACATTTCCATTAGCGATTGAAATTGAAAGAGATTTATTGGTTATATCTGTCGGTTTTTCGCTACTTTTTTGCAAAAAAATGGTGTTAAATGCGTCGGAATATCTATTAACCGGAAATTTAGCAAAGTCTAACGATTCGAGTAATACTGGGGTACCAAGTGCTATTTTTTGGTGTTCTGTACTTAGTATTTTATTCAGTGTCTCGTTAGTTTTCGTTAAGCTTACTTCGGTTAAGAACTGTTGAAAGCTTTCCTTCTTATCTAGAAAAGATTGGTAGGGGTTACCAGTTAAGACCGAATTTTCTTTTTCGTCAATGACCTCTTGAGAGGTCCTATTGTGATGCTCCGTTTCCATTTCATCAAATACGTTTTTAAACCCCATCAAAACGGTAGAAAATTCTGATTGGCTTAGCCCTTGATCTCGTAAATTTGCTAGTTCGTTTGCTAGGAACGTTTGTGTTTTTTCTCTGTTCTTTTCAGAAAAACCTAAGGTGATTTCACCATATCTAATTTGATAAAGATCGAAATAATCGGCGTAAATGGACTCTATATTAAGTGATTTTTCATACGCTTTAGTGTCTAGTCGTTTGTGTATTGCCTGATATGCAAATATATAATTGAGAAGGTTTTGTTGGTCTAGTCGTGTTCGCTCTTCTGAACGCCCTAGAGGTTGTAGAAGTGTTATAGAAGCCGGGTCTGAAGTAGGGATAGCAAATGCTACTGATCCTGTCGATTTAATATGTTCTAACTGTACTTTGGATGTTTTTGGTATTGGGTTTGACTTCCAGTCAGAGAAAATATCTTCTATTTTCTGTTTTACGTTTTGGTGTGAAATGTCACCAACAATGATGATTTCCGTATTATTTGGGTGATACCATTTATTGTAGAAACGAGTTAGTTTATTTTTATCTATCGTAATTATGTGGTCTTCACTACCTAAAGGGTCATAGCTACCAAGCCCTGATTCCTCTATTAGTTCATCGTATATCTGGTTATATAATGGGACTTCATTCGTGTTGGTGACTCTGAATTCTCCTAATACGACGCCTTTTTCTCGCTCAATTTGTTCTGGTGATAAAGTTAACCCATCACCTATATCACGAAACCAAGTTAAGGCCTCATCGATTTTGTTGTTGTTAGGAAGTGACATTTGATAGCTCGTGACTTCATAGTCGGTGTAAGCGTTGAGGTCAGCTCCAAAAGTAACGCCCTCATGTTCAAATTGTTCAATAAGCTGATTGTCTTTAAAGTGCTTACTTCCATTAAAAGCCATGTGTTCTAAAAAATGCGCGTAACCTAATTGAGTTAAATCTTCGTGATAGCTACCTACCTTTACTAGCATACGCATCTCTATAGGTTCACCTTCCAGATAATATAGATGGTATTTAAGTCCGTTATCTAGTTCTTGAGTGTGCCAATGAGGGTCTTGAATAATGTCTCTAGATGATTTAAGTGTAGGGTTAGTACATCCTAAAATAATTAATGAAAAAGCACTGATAAAAATACTAGTAAATATCGTTTTTATAAGCATAATGTACTATTAACCATATGTAATATATAAAGAATATATAAATATCAAATTTTCTCGTTGGTTGGCAATTTAGTGTGTTTTATATGCGAGTAATAATGTAGAAAGGATGGATTTTTCATCAGGAATTGGAACCAATTCTAGAAAATTAAAAAAAGCAGCCGCAACTGCTTTCTATGAGAGGCGAGAATGATGCTTACCGTTACCCTTTATGCCTTTTCGCTATCAAGGTAAATTTGTAGTCCGTTGATTTAAAGTAGTTACGGCTATATTCGAATACGGTCCCGTCTAATAAATAGCCCCGAGTGCGCTTTTCTATTATTGGTTGGGAAGGGTCAATGCCAAGTAAGGCAGATACTTTTTCAGGTGGGAGCACTGGAACAATTTCTTGCTCACTACGATCGATAATCATACCTTTTTGATTCTCAATATAGTCATATTTTGAGTTTCGCATTACTTCGTAAGTCAAATCTGGAAACAGACTGAGTGGCATCCATGTTTCTTCAACTGTAATAGGATTGTCATCCAAAAATCGCACGCGTTTAATGTAAAAAATACGCTCGTCTTCAGTGATGTTGAGGTGGTCTGCCATAGTTAAATTAGGCAATGTTATTTCAAAAGCGATCACATCACTGTGGGTAGCCACGTTTAAATGAGCCCATTTTTCATTGAAGCTAGTTTGTTGATAAATATCGTAATTAACCTTGCTAGCTTTCACATAAGTACCACTACCTTGAACGCTTTCTAATTCTCCGTTCTCAATCAGTAATTTTAATGCTTGTCTAACAGTCACTCGGCTAACTGAAAACTCCTCACGTAAATTAGCTTCAGTAGGTAAAGCTTCACCGACCTTATATTCCCCATTACCTATTTTTTCTCGGATCGCATCAGCAATTTGGCGATACATTGGAAGTCTAGCCATGCCTACCTCTTTAATTTGTGCAAAGTAACAATTATTTAGTATAGGTTACATGATACAAATTAATCACAATAAAACAACTCCAATCTAATCATGAATTTGCACTTAGCAATACAACAAGAATACAAATATGTATCAAAGTGAGGCGTAGATCACAGATGATTTGTATTAATGGTGTATTATTAATGCATAGCCGATAACAATACTTACTAAAACTCTGAGAGTTTCTATGTTTAACGGTGTTACCCAAACTTATTTCTTTGACGATGAGACTAGGCCATGAAACTAACAACTATTACCGATGCATCGCTAATCAACATTAAAACTAAATTCACTGATAGAGATGAAGCGATTAGAGCGCTCGCTGAGCAACTTATGCAGCAAGGCAAACTTCACAACCTTGATGAGTACCTAGAAGCGGTATTTGCACGTGAAGCACATGGTGCAACTGCACTAGGTGAAGGTTTAGCGGTTCCACATGGTAAAACAGACGCAGTAAAAGAAGCCGCGTTTGCAGTTGCAACTCTTACAGAAGATGTGAAATGGCCTGGTATTGATGAGGATGACGATGAAGAAGATGTAAACCTAATTTTCCTAATTGCAATTCCTAATGCAGAAGCGGGTTCGACTCACATGCATTTGCTTACTGCGTTGACATCTACGCTTGTTGACGATGATGTACGCGAAGCGGTTCTTAACGCCTCTTCTGCGAAAGAAATTTTAGCTATCTTTGATGCTCAAAGTGAAGACGACGAAGAAGAAGCACCAGCACCAGCACCGGTTCAAGAAGTTGCTCCAGCACCTGCTCCAAAGAACGAACCTACTTCTTTCTTCGGAAAAGTGGCGGGCTGGTTTAAATCCTGAGTTTTCTGAAATGATGTTGAAGAAGTGAGAACACGACTATTGTCACTTTACTCCCAATTTCTAGCATCACACATTGCACCCGAATGACTTTTTCAAATTTTAATTTTCGTTAACAGAACAACCTAAATATATTGTTTTAGGTTGTTCTTGTAACGACAACATCAGGTAAAAACAATGACTACATCACGCGTTCATATTACTCCACACATGCACTGGGATCGTGAATGGTATTTCACGACGGAAGAATCACGAATTCTACTAGTGAATAACATGGAAGAGATCATGGTTCGTCTAGAGAATGATCCAGAATATAAGTACTACGTACTGGACGGTCAAACTGCGGTATTGGAAGATTATTTTGCAATTAAGCCAGAGAATACTGAGCGTGTTAAAGCTCTAGTTCAAGAAGGCAAGCTAATTATTGGTCCTTGGTATTCACAGACGGATACGATGCAAGTATCTGGTGAGTCTATTGTTCGTAACATGATGTATGGTATCCGTGATTGCCTTAAGTTTGGTGACGCGATGAAAATTGGTTATTTACCAGATTCGTTCTCTATGAGTTCGCAACTGCCAATGATTTATAATGGTTTTGGTATCGACCGCACTATGTTCTGGCGTGGTTGTAGTGAGCGTCACGGAACAAATAAAACGGAATTCTTGTGGCAGAGTAATGACGGCAGTGAAGTAACGGCTCAAGTACTACCACTTGGTTATGCGATCGGTAAATATTTGCCAACTGATGAAGCAGGGTTACGTGCTCGTTTAGATAAGTATTTTCCTGTTCTTGAAGCGGCTTCTGTTACAAAAGATATCTTACTTCCAAATGGTCACGACCAAATGCCTATCCAAAAAGACATTTTTGATGTTATGGATAAACTACGTGAAATCTATCCAGACCGTGAATTCCATATGAGCCGTTATGAAGAAGTATTTGAGAAGATCGAAGCGATGCGCGATCAACTTGATACCATTAAAGGTGAATTTAACGATGGTAAATACATGCGTGTTCACCGTTCTATCTCTTCTACGCGTATGGATATTAAACTTATCCACGCAGAAATAGAGAACAAAATCGTTAATATTCTTGAGCCTTTAGCTTCTATTGCTTGGTCTCTCGGGTTTGAATATCACCATGGTTTGATTGAAAAAATGTGGAAAGAGAGCATGAAAAACCATGCTCACGATTCAATCGGTTGTTGTTGCTCTGATAAAGTACATGCTGAAATTCTAAACCGATATATTCTAGCGGACGATATGGCGACCAACCTTATCCATTTTTACAAACGTAAGATTGTTGATCATATGCCAGCGCAAGGTGATTGCGATAAGCTAGCATTCTTTAATCTGATGCCTTATGAGCGTAACGAAGTAGTGAACACTATGATTACTATTCGTGCTCAAGAGTTTTCTATTTTCGATGAGAACGGCAATCAAGTTGAATACTTTGTTCAAGATAAACGCCAAATTGACCCAGGAAAAGTAGATCGCCAAATTGTTCACTATGGCAACTATGACCCATTTATGGAATTTGATATCCAATTGAATATCAAGGTGCCTGCAATGGGCTATACAACGCTACATATTCAAGCCAATGAAAAAGGTTCAGTAAAAGTTGCTGACCAAAACATGGATGTCCTTGAAAATAGTTTCTACAAAATTACTGTTAACAACGATGGTACTTTATCTGTTTTTGATAAAGAAACCGAAGAAACATTTGAACAAGTACTTCGTTTGGAAGATGGTTCTGATGACGGTGATGAATACGATTATTCCCCATCTCGTCAAGAATGGCTTCTATATTCAGATGAATTTGAAGTTAAAACAAGCATTAAACGCGAAGGCTTCCAATCTGTAGCGGATATCGCATTCCGTATGAACGTTCCAGAAAATCTGACTGAACGTGAAGATCGTACAGGTCAAAACGGCTACGTTGATGTTAAATGCCAAGTTGTTTTGAAAGATGATTCTCGTCGTATCGAAGTACGAATGGAATTAGATAACCAAGCGGATGATCATCGTGTACGTGTATTAGTTCCAACACCTTTCACGCCAGAAACCGTTGTAGCGGATAATCAATTTGGTTGTATCACTCGTCCAGTTGATGACCCGGCTATGCAGGTGTGGGAAGAAGAAAAGTGGAAAGAAGCACCAGTACCTATCTATCAATTGATGAACTTTGCCGCCGTGCAAAATGGCAAAGCAGGTATTGCGTTGTTTACTAATGGCCTTCGCGAGTTTGAAGTTATCGCAGGTAAAGGTTCAGAAGTCCGTGATACGTTTGCTCTTACTCTGTTCCGTTCTGTTGGTGTGCTTGGTAAAGAAGAGTTACTTTTACGCCCTGGTCGCCCTTCTGGTATTAAGATCCCAGCGCCAGATTCTCAAGTACGCGGTAAATTGGTATTTGAGTTTGCTATATACGGTTTTGCTGGGGAGCATATCTCAGCAAATGTAATGACGAAAGCGCGTGAGTATGTCACTCCCGTCGTTTGTTACAACAAAATCCCATATAACGCGATGAAACTTAATGTTGGTGAGCAGAACTTACCTCTAAGCTATAGCTTGCTTAATAAGAGTGAAGACGGTTCAGTGATCAGTGTACTTAAGAAAGCAGAAGATGACGATGCGTTAATCTTACGTATGTATAACCCATCAGAGACAGAACAATTGTCGGATGAGATCAGTTTTACTACTGATATTACAACATGGACTGAGGTTATGCTTGATGAGACAGCGAAAATTGATGCTGAGGTTGTTGAAAATGGCTCAGTTGGAACTTTAGCTCAGTGCCAAGCAAAGACATTTAAAGCTCAGTTTTAAGTAGTATTTGCCAGTTCTTATTTGCGTAAGAATTGGCAACCCCTTACCAATGTCAAAAAACGGCTTTATGGCTCGTGCGGTTTGTTAGTCTCACCCCCGTAGAGTAACTGTGTATCGCATTTAAATGTCGTTTTATTGGTAAATTAATGGCACGTTAATACTATCGATCGTCAAACTTTTTGTGCCAAAGCTCACTTTTAACGGTGGGCTTTTTTTCGTTTTATAATTTGAAATTTACAGCGGTAAACTTATAGTTAAACTTCACTTTAATTATTTTTTAAAGATGGATGCTTTAATGAAGAATACCCCACGTTTTTTTACAATCGGCGAAGCGGCAAAACGGTGTGGCGTTGCGACCTCAACGTTACGCTTTTATGAGTCAAAAGGCTTAATTCATTCTATTCGTACTCATGGTAATCAGCGACGTTTCTTGGCTGCGACATTAAGAACTATCTCTGTTATTCGTGCAGCTCAGAAAGTAGGGGTTTCGTTAGAAGAGATTAAACTTGCTCTAAAAGCGCTTCCTGATGGAAGGCAACCGACGCAAAAAGATTGGGTGAAAATGTCGAAAAAATGGGCCGATACACTCGATCAGAGGATTTTAGAACTACAAAGGCTTAAAGGAAACTTGGATTCTTGTATAGGTTGTGGATGCCTGTCTTTAAAAAGTTGTCAATTATTTAACCCTAATGACGAAGCGGCTCTCAACGGAACCGGACCTCGATACTTAATAGATGGAGCCCCGAAAAAGCAAGAGTGAGTATTGGACATCCGTCTAATTGCATTTCAAGGCCGCTAATTTATAATTTATAATTTAGTAAATAGCGAGCAATGCTAATATTTATTTGCATGAACATAGAATTAGACATGGTGTAATAAATGAGGTCAATTTCTTTAGTTTTTCTAACGTTACTTTTTTTACCAGGGTTTGCGCTTAGTGAAGACAAACTTGAATATGCAAGAATAGCCTATAGCCCAATACAAAATGTAGCAGAGAGATTACTTAAGTTAGTATACGAGAGAGCTGGAATAGAAATGGAAATCGTACAGCTTCCAGCAAAACGTGCTTCTTTTGAAACCGGTTCAGGTGATAAAGATGGTGAGATATTGCGTATTTTAACCTATGGGACAGACAAAACAGGCCTTTATAGAATCCCTTATCCATTGGGCTTTGTTAAGACGCGGCTGTACGCCCGTGTCGGCGACAAAACCATTGATGTGAATCAGTTACGTGAATATAAGATTGCCGTGGTAAAAGGGATTAGACACACGAATGAATTTGTTCAAAGTTACCCTTATATCTATTATTTGAAAGACGTTAACATATTGATGAAGCAGCTCGATAGAGGAAAGGTAGATGTCGCTGTCGTCAGTGAAATTAATGCTCGTTTTGAGCTAAATAAGCACCCAAAAACGAATATCGAACCTATTTCTGACCCAGTAAAAGTTCAAGCGGGCTATCATTACATTAATGAACGACACACAGAGACGATCAAGAAAATAGAAAGCATTATGAAGGAGATGACGGAATCGGGTGAACTGCTGAAATTATGGAACCAATATGTTGAGGAATTGATTCAATCTAATTGATTCCCTGACGCTCTGTTTGAGAAGTTTAAAAGCCAACAGGTTTTAGTCTGCTGGCTTTTGTCATCAATATTATTCGATAAAAGATTGAACCTGAGTATTATGAATTGCTGCCTAAGATGCTTGGCGTGTTTTTTTCGCTGCCTTTGCTGCTTTCTTTTCTTTGGCAGTGAGAAGTGGTTTTTTCTTAGAATCTTTTTTCGTTTGTTGACCTTTGCTCATGATATTTACCATTTGTTAGTAATCATTAACCTAGAGTCAGTTTTGCCAACTGAAGGGCTGTTGTTATATATGATGCCTACTATAACGTGTAGATCATATACGACTCATTTAGTATGGCCCTATTAATGCCGAAGTAAAGTGATATAAATGCCTGATAACTCGCAGCCAGATTCACTTTGATGCAACAACGTGTAGTGTCGTGATATACAACCTATTCGGTGTGGTCAGTCGTTATAGTTGCGCCAAGCTTTGTTGTTCTGTTTTCTTTGCGCGTCCTTTTTTCTTAGTTTGTTTGATTAATCTAATCAGTTCATTATCTTGCCAAGAGGTTGCTTTATCTGAATATATATCAGCCATCATCAAGCTTATTTCTTTTTCGATATTCACTTTTTCTGATTCATTTATGTGAGGGTTTTCTATAAACCAAGCGGATACATTAGCTTGTACTTTCATGCCATCTCTATCTTTTATTGAAGCTATCAGGTTGTCTACACGGTCTGAACCTTCTTCGATAACGGGTTTGGATATTTGGGTGTTTCTGCTTTTTTGATCAGCAGTGTTAATGTAATTAACCATAATGCGCTTATTAGGGCGGTTAAATAGGGCCATATACCTGAATCTTTAACGATGACGGTCTCTGTTGGTGTCTGAATCGGTTGAGTCTTTAGGTTTTCGCTCGAATCAAGCTTAATGCTGTGGGTTTGACTCTGTGTTACCGTTAAAACTAATCCGCTTAGCTCTGTCGTTTGTGCTTCTTTTTTGGTCGTGTTCCACCAGTTTACTGATAGTGAAGGGAGGTCGATGTTACCTTCTGCTTTCGGTATTAATACATGCTTAAGTGTCATTGATACTTTATTACCATCTTGCGTGATTTTTGGCGGTTCGTCGTAATAACGAATTTCAGGTGGGTAACTTACTGCTAGGTTTGGCACCTGTGATGGGCTGATACTCTCTACTGTGAGCACTATTTCTCGGGTAATTGCGGAGCCTGCAGTCGTGCTGATACTCTCTACGTTAGTGAGTTCATTCCCATTGTCATCTAGCCATTTCTGAGAAAGTGTAAGGTTAGGGCTTGGTAACCATGAACCAATAAAATCGACTGGCTTGGCAAGAACGTTAATCGAAACTTGACCGGTCTCTGCACTTACTGGAATTAACCTCGTTGCTCCGGTGTTATTATTTCTATCTAAAATTGTGGCGGTGAACCTTGGACCAGTGATGGACTTAAGACCTGCGTCATTCGCTGTAATTTGATAGCTTTGGTCGATTACTGTCGCTTCAATGCCATCAATAATACTTAAATACTGCTTTGCTTCTCCTGTTGGCTCGATATTGAGACTTTCAAGGGAGCCAGGCGGTACCAGTTTGGGGTTTTGTACTCGTCTTGCGTCTGTTTTGATGATTAGCCTAGTGTTTAATTGAGCTATCTCTCCAGGATAGATCTCGTTTTTACTCAGTTGCGCTTGTAGGCTGACTAGATCATCTGTGTTAGGGGTTTTTGGGTCAATACTTGATGTTATTTTAATTGGTACGGTTTGTTCTCCCTGAACATCGAAAGAAGGTATGGTTAAGTTCCCAGCTTTAAGAGGCGCTAGCGATACTGTCCATTCGCTGCGAATTGAGCGAGTTCCGTTTATGCTGTTCATGGAAGAGGAAAAACTAGGTCTACCCATGTAAAAGCTGTCTTCTAAAATAGAAAAATCAATTTCACCTGAATCTGCTTGGTTGTCAGAAACAATTTTCAGTGTAAATATTTCACCCTTTGCCATTTTATTATTAGAGACAGATGCGATCACAGCAGCGTGCGATAGATGGCTTAATAAAAGAAGAACAATGCCAGTTATAAATAGAGTAATACTATTAATGTGAAGTTTTTCGTTACTTAAATTCATGCTACCAACTCTTACCGTTAACTTTTGGTGTCTCTCTGTCTCGCGCCTGTAAAATCATCTGTGCACGAATCAGCTGGCTCGGATCTCTTGCATTTTCCACTTGCTCTAGCTCACGCAATTCAGGATCAACCTGTTGACTGTTGTCTGCTTTGGCTGAGCTTTCAGTCGGTTGTTTAGAATCGGATTCATCTTTATTTTCTATAGACTTTGATTCCGATTCCGATTCCGATTCCGATGCTGGCTTGTTGTCTGGCTGTTTGGTGCTATCTTTTGATTCCTGAGATTCCTGAGATTCCTGAGATTCCTGAGATTCCTGAGATTCCTGAGATTCCTGAGATTCCTGAGATAAATTATTTTCTTGTGAATCAGATGGTTGACTGTCTGATTGTGAGCTCTTATCTTGTTGCTGTTGCTGTTGCTGTTGCTGTTGCTGTTGCTGTTGCTGTTGCTGTTGCTGTTGCTGTTGCTGTTGCTGTTGCTGTTGCGCTTTCTTCACTTTATCTAGGTTAGTCTTAGCGTCTGAGAACTCTGGTTGTTTCGCTAACACGTTTTCATAGGTATCTATCGCGTTATCGAATTGTCCAGACTGAGCGTAAGCATTGCCTAAATTGTATTTAGATTCGAGATCTTGCCTATCTTTGAGTTGGTCTATCGCTGTTTGGTAATCACCAGCCTCATAGGCTGATGCCGCTTTCCAACGAGTGTCTTCAAATTTTTCTTGTGCAGCTTTAAAGTTTTTAGCTCGAAAGTCTCGGTAGGCTTGTTGGTCACTATTTAGCCAAGGTGAAGCTTCTACAGGTTGAGATGTTGTCAGTGGTAAAACACCAATAACCAGTGCAAATAAGACGCCCTTTCTGAAAAGAGTGAGAGCAGGAATAATCAAGACAAAGAGCAGCCAATAGCCGTTATTGATACGCTCTTCAACTTCCTGGTTACCCTTTTTAGTATTAGACATCTCAACTGTTGTCGTTGTTTTAGCGATGAGTTCAATATCGGTATTCGTGATCTGAACAGGAGCAAAAGCGCCTGAATATGCTTTAGTGATTTTTTGCATATTGTGCATATTGGTTTTGGCAATAACCGTTTTTCCTGCACTATTAGTGAGAATTGAGCCATCCTGCATCGGTATTGGGGCTCCTTCTTCAGTACCGACGGCAAGTATGGAAAATACCCATGATGTTCCATCAAGCTGTGCTTGAATTTCTGTCATTTCTTGTTCATCAAGATCATCCGCAATCAAGATAATATCCCCTCTGCTATAGCCAGCTTGTTGCAAATTATTAATAGCAAGTTCAACGGCTTTTGCCGCGTTAGCACCCGGATATGGCATTAATTCGGGGGACAAATGTGAAATAAGGTTTGCTAGGGTAGACGAATCTGATGTCAGTGGACTGATTGTATAGGCATCCCCAGCATAGGCTATAAGCCCAGTACTTCCTTCATTCCAATATGGGAGTAAATCCTTTGCTTTGTATTTTACTTGCGCGAGTCGATTTGGCTTTATGTCTTGAGCGTAGAGTGAGCGGGACATATCTAGAATCAACATTCGTGCAGAGTCAACGGCAAAGGTAGGTTGGGAAACTTTGTCTATACTCGGGCCAGCTAAAGCAACTATAGCCAATAGCCAGGTCAAACCAAGTAAGAATACGTTTTTAGTTCGGCTTTTTTGTGGGGACAAGCCTATTTTTTCAGCGATATGTGATGCGATTAGTCCTGATGCTGATTGGCTTTTCTGTAGCCAGTATAAAACACAAGTTGACGGGATTAATGCCAAAAACCATATAGGTGTAAGGAAGGTAAAATCAGACACGAATCTTTCTCCATACGACCAATAAAAATGAAAGTATTAATGCGAGACTTAGTGGATAAGCAAACCATTCGGTTTGAGGTCGCCATGTTTGAATGTCACCTGATACAGGCTCTAGGCCGTTAATTTTGTCATATATGTTCTGAAGGTCGTCTTGATTTCGAGCCCTAAAATATTCACCGCCCGTCATTTCTGCAATTTTGGTTAGTGATTCTTCATCAAGGTCTTTTGCCGTATTGACTTTGCGAGTCATAAAGAAATCCTGCACCACCATTTCCCCTGCGCCGAGACCAATGGTGTAGATGGTGGTTTGATATTTTTTTGCAATTTCAGCGGCTTTTATTGGGTCTAAAACCCCAGAGGTATTTTCACCATCACTAAGTAGAATCATGACTCTTTGAGGGGCATCACCATCGATAAATGTTTTCGTTGCCAACCCAATTCCTTCACCAATCGCCGTCATATTGCCAACTAAACCTAATACCGTTTGGTTTAATTGTGAGGCGATAGTATCTCGATCCAGTGTTAAAGGCGTTTGCAAGTAGGCATGATCAGCGAATAGCACCAAACCTAAGCGATCGCCTTTCCTCTTTTGTATAAAGTCAGAGAGAACATGTTTGACGGCTGTTAAGCGGTCTATATGCTGGTCTTCAAATGCCATGTCTTTAGTATTCATTGAACCGGATAAATCAACCACAAGCATCATGTCACGATGTTTAGGTCGGTTTTCAATAGGGTCTCCGTACCATACTGGTCTGGCACATGAAATAATTAATAGCAGCCATATAAATATCGCTATCGATTTAGCGAGAATATTTGACGGTGCGGCGACACTACCTTCTTCCGGAAGATAGGGTAGAGATATTGCTGCATTTTCTTTTACTGGAGGGAGAACAAAATAAATAAGTAAAGGAAGTGGAAACAAAAGTAGCATCCACCACCACATAAACTCAAAGTGCATGAGGCTACCCACGACCTCCCTTGCTTGGTGGTAATGCGCTACTTAGCCAAGTTTCGCATTGAGAGATGAGAACCTCATTATTCGTTGTCGAATTCTTTTGATATAACGCGTTCGACCACTCTTTTTCATGAGCTTCAAATATAGGTGTTTTTACTTGTGAATCTAAAAAGGCTAACCAGTTTTCACCAGATAAGTGAGCTACACGGTCCCGAGGATAATAGCTAAGAACGGCTTGCCTCACGATTTCCATTGCACCTGACGGGGTGATACGTTTTTTTCTAGTGAAAGTAACGCAATAGCCGCTTTTTTTGCTCTTAATCGGCGTTTACGCCACTTAAAAAGACCAATAACAGTGAGCGTAGAGAGCACAAAAATAGCGAGTAAACTCCACCAGCCCCATGGCAAAGGCCAAAATTCCGGGGCAGAAGGAAGGTGGATCGCTTCTAGTGAAAGTGGATGAGTTACAGTCGTTGCTTCGGTCATTTATTGGTTCCGGCAATTTGAGAAATTAAGGGTACGGCACTGGAAATAGAGTAATAAGGTATCGCAAGCGAGCGACACAAAGAAGCGATTTTCTGCTGCTCAGATTGAAATGCGCTTTCTAACTTCTGTCTATTTTGCTTCGTTGAAAAGCTGAGCCATCTAGTTTGTTGTCCGTTAGTTACCTTTTCTACACCCCTAAAGTTGGTTTGTCCGAGTTCTAGCGGGTCAAAAAACTGAACGAACTGAACTCTATTGTGCTGCCGTAGTTGAGTCAATAGTACCTTGTCTTTCACATGATCAAAGCGAATAAAGTCGCTACAAATAATGATTTCACTACCTTTAGGGCATAATCGATGCAGTGCATTTAAACCTTTAGATAAAGGACTTTCATGCTCTACGTCAGTAGTAAGTATTTGGTTATGCATTTTAATTAGTTGGTTAAAAAGCTGCAACGGTCCTTTATTTCGAGAGGTAGGTTTAATATCAAATAGGTCACTCCCCGAGTCGAGAATTGCACCTATCCGGTCTTTTTGATCGACAGCTAACCAGCTAATTAAACTTGCCATATGCGCCATTTGTACTGATTTGAGCATCAACTTAGACCCGAACCGCATTGATTTGCCAAAGTCTAAATAAAGCATGACTGGCTGTTCTCGCTCTTCATGAAATATCTTTGTGTGAGGCTTGCCTGTCCTTGCTGTTACACGCCAATCAATAGAACGAATGTCATCTCCAGGTTGGTACTGGCGGACTTCGGAAAAATTCATGCCACGACCATTTTGTGTACTCTTGTGCTGGCCATTGATCTGTGACCAAAGGCTTTTTGCAGGAGGAAGCCAACGGACAGTTTGTGTTTTGTAATAAAGTAATTCTCCAAGTGATAGAGTTACCCCATCAGCATGCTCTGGAAGTTCAGAATGGGCTATTTCTTGTTTTACAAACACAGCGTATTCTCGATTGCAATTCTGTACGTGATGTTGAAAGTACTTACATCTCTCATTACGCGCTGCCAACCGTTGATATTAGCTGTTGGACTACTTGGTTAGGGTGTACCCCTTCGGCTTGAGCGGGGTAACTCAAAAGCAATCTGTGCCTCATTACCGGAAAAGCCATCTGCTGCACATCGTCTGGAGTCACGTAATCGCGTCCTTCTAACCATGCTCTCGCTCTTGCGCATCGATCTAAAGCTATCGTTGCTCGAGGACTAACCCCCATTTCAAGCCATTCTACTAGCTTAGGGCTGTATTGTTCTGGGTGTCGAGTGGCTAAAACCAGTCGAACGATATATTGCTCAATACTTTCAGCCATGTGGATGGATAACACTTCTTTGCGAGCTTTAAAAATTTGCTCTTGAGTAATGTATGCCTTTTCTATTGCCTCCATTCCCAGCGCTTCTCCGCGATTTAACCTGAGTATCTCTAACTCACTTTGGGCATCGGGATATTGCACATCTAAATGCAATAAAAAGCGATCAAGTTGCGCTTCCGGTAGAGGGTAGGTGCCTTCTTGCTCTATTGGGTTTTGAGTCGCCATTACCAAAAACAGCTCAGGAAGAGGATAGGTTTTTCGGCCTGCTGTAATTTGTTTTTCTGCCATAGCTTCGAGCATTGCAGCCTGAACTTTAGCGGGAGCACGGTTAATCTCGTCAGCTAAAATCAACGAGTTGAATATAGGACCTGGCTGAAAAGTGAACTCTCCGGTTTCTGGTCTAAAAATATCAGTGCCTGTTAAATCCGCAGGCAATAGGTCAGGAGTAAACTGAACGCGATGAAACTCCCCCTCAATACATTCTGCGAGCTTTTGTACTGCACGAGTTTTCGCGATACCTGGAGGGCCTTCCACTAATATATGGCCGTCGGCTAACAAGGCAACAAGAAGCTGCTGGACCAGTTCAGACTGACCTATCACTTGTGAATTAAGATAGCGCTGAAGTTTTTGAAATGTTTCTGAATGCATTTACGACATATCTCCTACTTTTAATGCTTTGTCGTCTGAAATGAAATTAAGTTCCTGATAATCAATTTAGTTGCCGATTTCTTATACAATATCGAGTTTATTCAGCATTGATTAATGCATGGCAGTTAAGCTTATGAGAACAGTATGCGATTCATTTGATGAAATTCAAGCTGTTTGTAACGACTGTCAGTAGCTAACTACTTGATTTGAAGTTAGGCTACTCCATATCGTTACTCAGCTAAACGAGTTTTTCTAGAATCAAAATGTGGAAATGGGTAAACTTCACTTAAATAACAGTAATGTAAGGTTTTGAAAATGAGTGATTTCGAAAAAGAGCTTCAGGATTTGTCGATAGAGATGGGTGATGAAGAAGAGACTAAGCTACCAACGATGGAAGAACAAAGAGCCGTGGTTGAGGAGCTAAAAAAGCTAGAAGCCGAAGGTAAACTTACTCCTGAAGTACTAGAAAAACATTTTGGACAATTTAATAAAAATTCAGATAAACCAATTCATTAGGTTTGACAGTTGGATTTAAGACTAAAGCCCAACTATCTTTTAGTAGGGCTTTAGTTTAAGGACGTTTGACTACCGACAACAAGTATGCACCTTGTTTCATCTATGAATGAATTCGATAAAGTTGATGTCTCAAATTAAGAAAGATTCTAGAAGTGTATGTAATGTTCTACTTGATATTTTAGTATAAACGCTCATTCTAATGTTATAGATCGGTCTTTATATGGCTTCTCTAAACAACTGAGAAGAACTTTAATTGTTAAGGGGTGGGAATGGAGTTGTTCGCTGATCTACGCGATCCTGATAGTGATAAGGTTCCGAGAGAAAAAGTAGCTACATTAGGGGCTCCTTGGCGTGTGCTGCTTGTCGATGATGACGAACAAATGCACCAGATAACTCAGATAGCGTTGAATGGCTTCGAATTTCAGGATCGTGGCTTGGAGCTTGTTTCTGCTTATTCTGGTGAGCAAGCAAAGGAAATTATCACTCGTGAAAAAGATATTGCGGTAGCCTTGATTGATGTAGTAATGGAGACCGAGCATGCCGGGCTTGAGCTTGTTCACTATATTCGTTCAGAATGTAAGAATCATCTTACTCGCTTAGTACTCAGAACAGGGCAGGCAGGGCAAGCACCAGAAGATATCGTCATTCGTGAATATGAAATTGATGATTATAAAGAGAAAACAGAGTTAACCACTCAGAAATTACGAACCTTATTATACTCTTCGCTCAGAGCTTATAGAGACATCTGTTTAATTGAAGATCAAAAGCAAGGGCTTAGCAGAGTAATCAAAGCATCTGCAAATGTTCAGAGTACAGGTACTTTGAAAAAGTATGCGACGAGCGTACTTGAGCAGCTTACCGGCTTACTTAAATTAGAAGCTTCAGCATTTTATTGTATTGTTCAACCGAGTGATGCTGGGGAAGCAACTCGGGCCCTAACATTGGCAGCAACAGGTGATTTTGTACACTTCCACCCTAAATGTTCATTAGATTTGTTACCCGATCATGTAGCTGATCGTTGCCAAGAAGCAATCGATACCTGTCAGTCGATCAATTATCCGGACGCTTATGTTTTTTATAGTGTGGATGATCAAGGTGTAAAAAGTATTCTTTATATTAATTTAAATACAGAGCCGTGCGATTTAGATAAGCAACTCTTAGAATTATATATGCAGAATATATGCTTAACGTTTGAGAATATTAACTTAATGGTGGACCTCCAAGACACTACTAAGGAGCTAGTCTATAACTTAGCGAATGCAGTGGAAGCTCGAAGTAAAGAAACGGGGGCGCATGTACAAAGAGTCTCTTTGATTAGCGAACATCTAGGTTTGCTTTATGGTTTACCTGAAAAAGAAACCACGATGATAAAACATGCGTCACCACTGCACGATGTAGGTAAAGTTGCTATCCCTGATAGTATTTTGCATAAGCCAGGTAAGCTTGATAGAGAAGAGTGGGCTGTAATGCAAAAGCATGTCGATTATGGTGTCGAGATATTAAGTAATTCGAAACGTCGATTAATGCTAGTTGCTAAAGAGATTGCTGGTACTCATCATGAAAAATGGGACGGCACTGGCTACCCAAATAATTTACAGGGTAAAGATATCCCTATTAGCGGGCGTTTGACGGCCATAGCCGATGTATTTGATGCACTAGGTTCTAAGCGTAGCTATAAAGAACCGTGGTCTAATGATGAGATAAAAGCGGAAATTATTAAACAAAGAGGTTTGCACTTTGAGCCTAGACTCGTCGATTTGATGGTTGAGTATTGGGATGACTTTGTGGAGATAAGAGCAAGATTTCCCGATTAAACAACAAAATTAAATACAAAAGGGCGACATTATGTCGCCCTTTTGTATTTGTGTTATTCCGATTATATTAGTGATGTGATCAATATGAATTCAATTTACTGCTCAAACCTGTGCATCAGAACTATCATCTTCAGAGTTTTGTAATTGACGAGGTAGCCTGAAGGTAAGCTGCACGCCTTGACCAAGTTCGGAGTCAAACTTCAAAGTACCTTTCATTTTGTGCTGTATTAGATTGAATACAAGATAGAGCCCTAATCCTGAGCCACCTTTACCTCTTTTGCTAGTGAAAAAGGGTTCAAATATTTTTTGATGTAAAGCCTTATCTATTCCCGCTCCATTGTCACGGTAGACAAACACAACTTCCTCACCATCTTCAACAAATGAAATTGAAATTTCAGGTGTGCTCTGTGTGGAAAAGGCGTGATTGACGCTATTTAGTACTAGATTAGAAACTATTTGAGTGAGTACGCCTGGCAGACTGTTCATAACCAGTTCTGTGTCACCGAGAAGTTGTGGTTCTACTGGGACCTTTCTTGTTTCTGGGTGGAGACTGGCGAGTAGCGAGGAGAGTACTTGGTAAATAGAGAATTGAATTCGACTTTCTGAAACTTGATCAACCGCCGTTTGTTTAAAGTCTTTGATCAATCGAGCGGCTCTATTTAAATTACTTTCCAACATTGAGTTACTATCGCCTAAGCGCTTCATTAGGTCAGAAAATTGCGTTGTTGTGAGTGTATTATTATCGAAGCGTTGGTTTAAATCATCAATGCTTTCTTTGATAATAGAAGCGGCTGTGACGGATATTCCTAGAGGGGTGTTTACCTCATGAGCAACTCCTGAGACTAAGCCTCCAAGCGCCGCCAGTTTTTCAGACTCTATCAATTGTTGCTGGGTGCGCTGCAACTGATACATGCTGCTTTCAAGATCGTGTGTCCGCTCTGCTACTTTGCGTTCTAAGTTGTTGTTGAGTTCTTCCAGTTCAATTTGAGCCTGCTGTAAAACAGTAATGTCGATAGTTGTACCGCGATAACTAATAAACTCACCGTCTTTATAATTTGCAATAGCTTGAAAAAGAAGATAATGAGCCGACCCGTTTATCACAACGGTTTCTTGGCAAAAAGAAAAGCTTTGTTTTTTTTCAATGTTCGAAAGCAGAGTTCTGGCGTTACGTAACACGGGTAAATCTCTAAAATGTACCCTAGAAAACTCATCAATACCTAAGCTTTGTCGCATCTCAATAGAGGCATAGATTAATACATCATCACCATCTGTTTCCCACAACCAGTCTGATGCAACGTTAGCAAAATCACTAAAGCGTTCTTGTTCATAACGGATATTATTATAGAGAAGGGTAAGACGTGTCGTGATCTTGTTTGTTTCATTGCCAAGTTCACTGAGCTCATCAGATGCCTGAGTAATAATTTTCTTGGATGATAGGTGTAGAGGCTTACTTGGATGTCTAGGATTATATTTTTGCAGGTATTTACCGATAGAGAATATCCGTTTGTTGATGCTCTCGTGAATTACAATCATGATTACAAAACAGACGATCAACGTTTTGAATGCATTAATAGCGAGTGTAATAAGAAACTGTTCAAGGAGGTAATCGTAAATTTCTTGTTCATCGGACTCGACACGTAGCGTTCCTAAAACTTCCGGTTCCTCGTGATAACTAGACTGGTAAACGATTAAGTATTCATCAACTATTGGCCTATTTTTAACTGGCTTACCGGCATAAAACAGTTCGTTGGCTGAACGAACTTCCAAATAGTTAATGCGGGGCAGATTGATCAAACCTTCTAATTTTTGTTGCAAAAGTTTGAGATCAAATTCCCACAAAGAAGCGGCTAGCAACGGGACATGTATTGTTTCTATTTCATTGTGTCGGCTTTCTACTGCAGTTACTTCTCGCGAATAATCCCATGCAAGCTGCAACGTTGTCGCGGTTAACGTCACCGTGCTACTAATTAGAACCATAATTAAGATAATTCGTCTACCTATACGACTTCGCATAGGGCTGCCAATAATATCTGAAACTTCTTTTAGTTTTCCCATATCCTTCCCTAGAACAGTTACCGAAATAAGTATAGACGCAACCTTAAGATATCGAGAACCAACACTTACTCATAACGTGAAGTTATTACACGGGAAATTATAAAAACGCGCATTAATTCGAGGTTCGGTAAATAAATTGGACATATCTTCTTAAGCAACTTTCCGATGGCGATTAGAATGATGCCCTTTTGGGCCTATAATAAGCACCGTTTATAATTTTTATTCTATGTGATTTCAAGTCTTACTCGATAGCATCGGAAAGCCCATTAATCATTAATTAGAAGATGAACGAGAGGTCTGAATTGTTTGTGAGCTAACGGAACTCAAGATTATTTTATCTTTTAGTTAAGCATTAAGTTATATTCGAGCTTATGCTCGTGTTGTAAGAAAGTCGAATGAGCGCTCGTATTAATTAGATATTCGCAGAAGTTGGTTATGGTAGATATTGTCGTCCCCTTAGAAGTACAAGAACATTGGCAAAAATTATTTGTAAGTTACCAAAACGTATTAGGTTACGAGTTTACGTTGTGTACAACAGTAAAACATAATGTATATCAACCAATGGTGGTAGCTTCTAAATCGATGGATTTTATTGAAGACATCTTAGAAATTGATTCGTTTTGTAAACATGTACTATTTCATCATGAACCTTCTGAAAAAGACGCTTTGATAGCTGGGTTTAAACACTCGATTGGATTCCCTATTAGTTGGCCTAGTTCGTCGCATTTTGGCGTTTTATTGGTGCTTAGCAAAGATAGGTCAATTCTCCCGGAGCACTATGATTTATTGAACGGTATAGTGATTCAAATAGAACAAGATCTTCTTAAAGTTGTTAAAGAAGATCAACAGCAGGTCGACTTTGAGTTAACCAATGCTGCAAAAAAATATCCTACTCCGGAATTTCAAAATTTCATCGATAGTTTTAGCGACCACCTGTGGATTAAAAACGTAGAGGGCGTCTACACTCATTGCAATAGGGAAGTGAGTCAGGCTTGGAGAAAACCAGTATCAGAGATAATAGGTAAAACCGATTATGAGCTGTTTGATCCTGAAGTAGCTGAAAAATTTATAGCTGCAGACGATGAAGTCATCGCAGCGGGAAAACAAACCGTAGTTGAAGAATGTGCTAATGCGGTTAATCCTGAAAGCAAAACGTGGCTAGAGACGATTAAAGCACCTGTGTTGGATAGCCTAGGGCGTACTGTTGGGATTGTTGGTATGACCCGTAATGTAACAAATCGAAAGGCGATAGAAGATCAATTATTAGTTGCGGCAACTGTTTTTGAGAATTCAGTAGAGGGGGTCATTATCTCTAATAAAGACGGTATGATCATCTATGTAAACAAAGCATTTTGCGAAATTACCGGCTATGTGGAGCTCGAGGCAATAGGGCGAAATCCGAGGTTTTTGAAGTCGGGTCGCCATGACACTGATTTTTATCGAAACATTTGGGCGAATTTGATTAATGAAGGTCAGTGGAAAGGCGAAATATGGAACAGACGTAAAAATGGTGAAATTTTCCCTGAGCTTTCCACGATAAGTGTCGTTTATGATGACCGCAGAAATATTTGTAATTATGTGGCTGTATTTTCCGATATTTCTCAACAAAAACAGCAAGAAAATGATTTACAGCACATGGCTTACCATGACCCTCTTACCGATCTCCCTAATCGTACCAAGTTAACAAGCCAAATCGAGCAAGAAATATATCATGCTAAAAGAAATCGGGAGAGTTTTGCGACGATTTTTATCGATATTGACCACTTCAAGCATATTAATGATAGCTACGGGCACCTTGTTGGTGATGAAGTGTTGTGTGAAATTGCTTCTAGGTTAAAAAACAACTTACGTGAAGTCGACACGGTTTCTCGTATTGGTGGCGATGAGTTTGTACTTCTCCTCCCTGGGATTGCTGATGTGGATTCTATCTCTATCATTGCGCAGAAAATAATGTCGGTTTTCGAAAAGCCAATTGAAATAGGCAAAACAGATCCATTTAGATTAACGGGTAGCATAGGTATCGCTCTCTACCCACAAGATGGAAACGACAGTGACTTATTGTTAAGTAATGCTGATGCAGCCATGTATCGCGCTAAACAAACAGGACGCAATAACTACGCCTATTACACAGAAGCGCTAACCAAAGAATCTGAGTCCCACCTAAAATTGCAGGCTGCGCTTCATGAAGCGATTGATAATGAAAGATTTTTTGGTCTACCAGCCTCAAGTTGATATGAAAACGGGCAAGTTGGTGGGCTTAGAATCCTTGATTCGTTGGAATGACCCTAAACTTGGTTTTGTTCCTCCTGATGTATTTATCCCTATTGCAGAAAAAACAGGACTAATACAAGAAATAGGTTTGCGTGTCGTTAGAGAGGCTTGCAGACAAGCCATCGAGTGGCGAGATAAAGGTTATAAATTTGGGAAAATAGCAGTGAATGTGGCTGGCCCTCAATTGCAGCGTAATAATTTTGCTGAGCAGGTCATATCCATTTTGAAAGAAACAGGGTTGGAATCGAAATATCTCGAACTTGAAGTGACCGAAGGCTTCATGATGAGTAACGCAGAAAACGCCGTTAAGCAGTTAATGACGTTGAGATCTTACGGTATCGAATTATCAATGGATGACTTTGGTACTGGATATTCTTCATTAAGTTACTTACAGAAATTACCACTTAATAAACTTAAAATAGATCGTTCTTTTGTTATGAATTTGCCAGAAAATACTCACGATATCGCTATTACTGACGCCATCATTGCACTAGGTAATGCACTTTCTCTTACGGTAATAGCTGAAGGAGTAGAAACGCTTGAACAAGCTGATTTCTTGGTACAAAGAGGTTGTTTACATGCGCAAGGTTATTACTTTAGTAAGCCGCTATTAGCAGAAGATATTGTCCCTCTGTTAGAAAAAAGAGCTCATAAATTATAAAGAGGGTCTTTTAAGGCTTGTTAATCATCGCTAATTCTTATACAAACATATGTTCGATTAACGAAACAACAAGGATGTAAAGTGATTAAAGAAAATACTTACTTTGATGGTGGTGTTAAATCATTAGGTTTTACCCAACAAGATGGCGACAGTAGCGTTGGTGTTATGGCGCCAGGTGAATATACATTTGGTACTGGTGCTCCTGAAAAAATGACGGTCGTTAAAGGTTCGCTAACGATCAAGCGCGTTGGTGAAACAGAGTGGACGACCTTCGCTGCTGGCCAGGCTTTTGATGTCGTTGGTGATTCGTCTTTTGATGTCAAAGTAGTAGAGTCGACAGCTTACCTCTGTGAATATCTTTAAATAATGTCCAGTGATTAAAAAGAGCCAGCTCATACTATGAGCTGGCTCGAATATCGGGATAGTCGTCAATGGAGTTAAATCTATAATAACCCTTTTAGTTTAAATGGTTTCACCATTGATAGTGACTGCAACATCAATATTACCGCGAGTCGCGTTTGAATAAGGGCAGACTTTGTGTGCCATACGTACGATTTCTAACGCATTTTCCTGTGGCAAATCTAACGTTGCGGCAAGGCTTACAGTTAAAGCGAAGCCACCTTCTGCGTTTGGTCCAATACCGACTTCTGCTGTGACTGGTGCTTGGTCAATTTTCACTTTCGCTTCTCTTGCAACATGTAGAATAGCGTTAGAAAAACACGCTGAATAGCCAGCTGCAAAAAGTTGTTCTGGGTTGGTTGCTGTGCCAGCTCCCCCATTTCTTTTGGATAACTTAGGTTTACCTCAAGTAATCCATCATCCGTTGCTACTTTTCCGTTACGACCAGCTAATGCTGTTGCTTTAGTTTTGTATAGAGTTGTCATAGGGGGTTACCTTTAGTTAAAATATATATTGTGCGCAATTAAGTTGCTTGCAATTATATATCGATGTAAAACTAGAATGCAAGTATATTGTGCGCAATATTGTTTGGAGGGTGTATATGACATCGTGTGTTTCGACAAAAAATGAGAAAGCATTGGAGCTGGAGAATCAAGTCTGTTTCCCGTTATACAGCGCTGCAAATGCTGTGATTCGAGCTTATAGGCCTTTTCTACAGGTCATTGATTTAACCTATTCGCAATATCTTGTGATGCTGGTACTTTGGAAAACAAATGGAATTAATGTAAAAGAGTTAGGGGCTAAGCTTCACCTTGATTCAGGGACCCTGACACCACTATTGAAAAGGTTAGAAGGGAAAGGATTAGTCAGTAGAAAGAGAGGGCTAGATGATGAAAGAGTGCGGATGCTGTATCTCACGGAGCAAGGAATGGACTTAAGAGAAAAGGCACTTTTAGTACCGAATGGTATGGCATGTAAACTAGACATGGAAGTAACCGAGTTGGTTGAATTAAAGAGACTGTGTGAAAAAGTACTTGAAAAATTAAACAAATAATATCGATATGATTAGAAGGATCTAGTAGATGAATACCGTAGTTTTAGGAATAAAAAAGGTGAAGCCAAGTAAGGTATTGTGCGTAGGTAGAAATTATGTAGAACACATAAAAGAGCTTAATAATGCGATCCCTGAGCAAATGGTGGTGTTTAATAAACCTAACTCTTCAATTTCGAGTCGGCTACTATCCTTTCATCAAGAGCCCTTGCATTACGAAGCCGAGATTTGCTTTATGGTTAGGCGAAAAAAGCTTGCGGCTGTTGGTTTTGGTCTTGACCTGACCAAAAGAGAATTACAAAGTCGGCTTAAAGAGAAAGGGCTACCTTGGGAGCGAGCCAAGGCATTCGATGGTGCTGTAGTTCTTAGTCGATTTGTTCCTTTAGATGGTGTTGATATTGATAATCTTAGTATTGAACTTTTCATCAATGGAGTACGTATTCAAAGTGGTCATGTAAGTCAGATGTTGTATCCACCACGAGTAATAATACAAGAACTGGCGAGTTATACACAGTTAGAAACCAGCGATATAGTCATGAGTGGAACGCCTGCAGGTGTCGGTGTTGTTTATCAAGGGGACATATTTACAGGCCGGATCAAATGTGGGGATCAAGTTATTGTTGAAGCAGAATGGGTGGCAGAATAAATTATACTAATTCGAATATAGTCTGTATCGACCCAAAGGTTTCTTGAATAAACGACCCTTATTGCGCTCGCTTCCAATTTGAATTTTGATTGGATAATTTTTACCATGAATTGACATTTTTTTTGCTGGAAAAGGCATATTCACAGCCTCAATATATTATTCAAGGGACGAATGTGGATTTTACACAACAAGATAGAGAAGAGCTTTACCAGGTTTGGATGTCAAAAAAGGCCAAAATGAGGCTGATGCAGATGGAGGTTGTCAAAAAGTTAGGTATCTCTCAAAAAGAATTTTCCGAGCTTTTACGTGGAAATGCGCCTTTAACATACGGTTTTGTGAAACAGTTTTGTCAAATTATGCGCATAGAACCACAACAGGCGATTCCTTCATTGAGAAATGGTGCAATGACAGCGACAAAACACGTTTTTCTAAAAACTCGCCTTTCTGTAGATGGTGAAATTCAACGAGCTTATATTGAAGGCAATCAAGTGATTGTCGAATATATCCATCGAGCAGAATAAGCCTTATTCGTTTTATCGTCGTATCCTGATGACGCCCTAGATTATTTATTCTATGATGAAAAACTTAATTCATTGAATGAATAACTATTTTGAGCTGGATTCTATTTACTCTTCTTGCTGCTTTTAGTCAGTCATGGCGCAATGCTTTTCAAAGCAAATTGAGCGCCGATCTAAGTACTGTTGGTGTGACACTCGCTCGTTTTTTATGGGCGAGCCCTTTAGCCTTAATTTATTTAACCTTTCTTTATCAGTGGCAGCCAGCCTCGCTCCCTCATGTCACCGGTTATTCGCTGTTTTACATCGTTGGTGCATCGATAATGCAAATCGTTGCAACCGCATTGATGGTCGTTTTATTTAAACAAAAAAACTTTGCTATTGGTGCCGGCTTGGCAAAAAGCGAAGCACCAGTCTCTGCTTTCTTAGGTGTTTTATTTTTTGGCACATCTTTAACATTATTAGGTTGGGTTGGGGTGTTACTTGGCGGTATTGCGGTGTTAATCCTCAGCTGCCCGCAGGGGTTTAGAAGCCTATCACTGAATACCGCATTACTCGGCCTAGCGTGCAGCACGGCCTTTGCTCTAACTTCACTTTGGGTGCGCGAAGCAAGTTTAAGCCTTTCTGTACCTTTTCCGCATCGTGCTGCTTGGGTGTTATTTCTGATCATTTTGTTGCAAACGTTAATTCTGATCAGTTATTTATTGTTGAAAGATAGGCACACGTTAGTAACGATGTTTCGTAAACCCAAGTTGGTCATAATGACAAGCGTTGCCAGTTTTATTGGTTCCTTTGGCTGGTTTAGTGCTATGTCTCTTCAAGCTGTCCCCTATGTTAAAACCTTGGGTCAGGTTGAAGTGTTTTTCACTATGCTTATTTCCTTCTTTTGGCTTAAAGAAAAAATAAAAAGAAAAGACATCATCGCGCTTATGATGGTTGCAACAGCCGCTGTATTAGTAATGTGGCATTAATACAGCGGCTGTTGGTAGTAATGAAAGTGGTCGGAAATTGTTCTTTTTAGGTGTAAATATAACGTTACATCTTGTGTAAAGTGTAAATTAGGGTGTTTTATTGAACTTTGTTAAAAAAAGTGGTTGCAGTTATCTTTTTTACTCGATAAGTTACAAGAATAGAGAATGGAAAGAGCCTTAGAATTTTCATTAGAAAAATTGGCTCACTAAAATAAATAGGATTAGTAGTAGCAATGTATCAAACTGACGACGTAAGAATTAATAAAGTAAAAGAATTACTTCCCCCTGTAGCAGTGTTAGAGAAGTTTCCAGCAACAGAAACGGCAGCTTCAACGACATATCAAGCCCGTAAGGCTATTTCTGACATTTTAAACGATAAAGATGATCGTCTCCTCGTTGTCATTGGACCTTGTTCTATTCATGACACTGAAGCGGCACTAGACTACGGTAGAAAGCTGAAAGTATTGCGTGATGAATTAGGTGACCGCCTTGAAATTGTTATGCGAGTATATTTTGAGAAGCCTCGCACTACGGTTGGGTGGAAAGGGTTGATCAATGACCCGTATCTAAATGATACCTACAAATTAAATGATGGATTAAGAATTGGTCGTAAGCTTCTTCTTGATCTCACGGATATGGGTATGCCAACTGCTGGAGAGTTCTTAGATATGATTACTCCACAGTATATTGCAGACCTAATTAGTTGGGGGGCAATTGGTGCGCGTACGACTGAATCCCAAGTACATAGAGAGCTGTCGTCTGGTCTTTCATGCCCGGTTGGGTTTAAGAATGGTACTGACGGCAATATCAAGATAGCAACAGATGCTATTCGTAGTGCGGAAGCATCGCATCATTTCCTTTCTGTAACTAAATATGGTCATTCTGCGATCATAGAAACAGCGGGTAATCCTGACTGCCATATTATTCTTCGTGGTGGTAAAGAGCCAAACTACAGTACTGACCATGTAGAAACAACAAAAGCTCAACTAGCGGCTTCAGGTCTACCACAAAAAGTAATGATCGATTTCAGTCATGCAAACAGCTCTAAGCAGTTTCAGCGTCAAATGGTGGTTGCAGAAGATATCGCGGCTCAAATGGCTAACGGTCAGGACGCCATTTTTGGTGTCATGATTGAATCACATTTGGTAGAAGGTCGCCAAGATCTTGTGGATGGTAACGCAGCTTGTTATGGTCAGTCTATTACCGATGCTTGTATTGGTTGGGATGATACTGAAAAAGTACTTCGTCAATTAGCAGATGCAGTAGAAGACCGACGCAAAGCAAAATAGATACGTTTATAAATGAAAGGCCTGCTTAATCTTAAGCGGGCCTTTTTTATGCGTTTACATGAGTCTGAGTTGTCTGATGAATGGGATTCAATTGATGTAAACGGAATGACATCGATGCTGCTCATAGACTTATTTAATATCGTTTTATCTTTCTACAAATGGATAGACCACACCTGCGTCTTCCAATATTTGATCCATAACCTTCATATTGGCAATTGTCACTTCAGGACGCATGTTCTCGGAAATTATTTGCCCGTTTCTTAAACAACGGTGTACTTCATCGACTTGGTATTCGAAGCCACTCGCACGTTGTGGTTTATTACACTTTAAAACTTCGCCAACATTAGTGGTTAACGTAGCACTTTGCGCATCCCAAAAGTTACCATTGATGACGATGGTACCGTTACTGCCAATAATGTGGAACTGGTTATCTAATTGACTAAGGAAAGTGCATGTAAATTGGCTTGTGACGTCGCCATAATCTAATGTCACAGTGCAGCGTTCATCAACACCTGTTTCGCCAACTAAGACGGCAGATTGAATTCGATTTGGCTGTCGACTTAATACAAATTCCGAAAGAGCAATGTTATAAATACCGGTGTCTAAAAGAGCTCCACCAGCAAGATTGATATCAAAAAGTCGATCAGTTTCATCTTTAGGTGGCTGAAAGCCAAATGTGGATCGGAGTAGCTGAACATCCCCAATAATGCCTTCATTTAACCACACTTTTACCTGAGTCCAGCACGGTAAAAAACGACTCCAGACCGCTTCCATTAGAAACACATTTTGTTTTTTTGCTAAATCAAACAGTTCGATGCTCTGTTTTGCAGTTACCGTTAGCGGTTTTTCGCAAAGTACGGCTTTTCCTGCCAGCAAACACTGCTTGACGGTTTCATGATGGTAGCGATGAGGGTTTGCGATGTAGATTACATCGATATCCGGGTGATTAATTATCTCTTCGTAATCAGCCATTACATGGGGGATTTCATATTGTTTTGCAAAGCTGGTTGCGCGCTCAATATTTCGGCTCGCTACGGCGAAGAGTCTGCCGTCGTCTATAGATTCAAACCCTTGCGCAAATCGATGTGCTATTCGTCCTGGGGCGATAACCCCCCAATTTATGCTCTGTTCCATTTTGTCGTCGTCCTAAATGTAAGTTGTAGCTATTTTGCAGCAATACTATGAAAACGTTTGAGATAACACTCAAACAACGGCAACAGAATGGATAAAAAGCCTGTCTGTTGCCGTTGTTCAGCATGACTACTTACTTTCCGATGCTGGGAAAAGGAAATCCGGCTGGCGGTGTGGACTGTTCGACCTTTAGAGTTTGCGTTGGGAAAGCGACATCAGCATCATGATCGTGGATGATGTCCATGACCTTTAATAGAACATCTTGCTTTACCTCGTGATAGTGCACCCAATTCACGGTTTTAGTGAACGAATAGATAAAAAAGTCTAATGAAGATGGGCCAAAGGCATTAAAATTAACGATTAAAGTCTGTGACATGTCTAAATCGGGGTGATTTTGCAGCATGATTTTCACGTCATCAATAATACTATCGACTTTATGGGCATCCTCGTATCTAAGGCCAATAGTTTCATATATGCGTCGATTCGACATGCGAGAAGGGTTTTCAACGACAATACTACTGAAAACAGAGTTCGGTACGTACAGTGGTCGTTTATCAAAGGTACGAATGATAGTCATGCGCCAACCAATTCGTTCAACTGTTCCTTCGATCTGTCTATCTGGTGAACGGATCCAATCGCCAACTTTAAAAGGACGATCGAAGTAGATCATCATGCCACCAAAAAAATTAGATAGCAGATCTTTTGCTGCCAGACCGACAATTAATCCACCCACACCACCAAAAGTAAGAAGACCTGATAGGCTTAGTCCTAGCGTCTGCATGAAAGATAAAACACCCATCATGATAAATAATAGCCTTGCCACTTTGGCTATCGCTTGAACGGTAGTTTCATCTCGTGTTTTTTGCTCAAGTACATACTCTTCAACATTATTGATAAGTCGTAGGATAATCCAGATGAAAATCGCAATGATGAGCAACATTTTGAGTGTTGCGAGCCAATCAAGAGAGTGTGTTATATAGCTTTGCATGACTAACCCAATAGAGACAGTAGCAGGCCAACACCAAAGCAAGGTGCTGATTGGTGTTTTTAAAGCACCAATAATAACGTTGTCCCACTGTATCTTGGTTTTGTCCGCTATCGTTTCCAATCGAGAGTAGATGATTCGCCATGCTACCCAAGCAAAAAAGCTGATACCAGTGATGAATAGAACATCATTACCCCAGTCTTGGTCAGGCTGAGAAAAATAGTCTTGTAGTTGGGTAATTAATGAATCCATGTAGATAGGACTTCCTTATAGTGTGTAAGGAAAAAAGTAGCAGATTTTCTGGTTTTTCTCTAGGAAAAATAAATATTTAGCGGGTATTTGGGCAAAAGCATTAAATTATTATTTATCAAAACGGAAAAAGGTGAAATAGACATTAAATCTAATCCAACTTTTTCTGTCATCTTGACGAATCAGCGATTATCTAAAGCTGAGAGATGGCACTTAGTAACTGATCGACGAGTTCTTTATTGGTTAAGATACCGTTTTCTAAATCGAAATTGTCGTAGAAATTAGGCACTGACAGAGTTGCTTTGACATCGGCGGCAAAATGAGGCGCAGAAGCTTTTGCCGCGGCAAGCACATTACCTGCGCCACCAGGACCCGGAGAGGTCGCCAGCATGATCACGGGTTTATTCTGGAATACATCTCTGCTAATGCGAGAGGTCCAATCAAACAGGTTTTTATAAGCTGCGGTGTAAGATCCATTATGTTCTGCAAATGAAATAACAATGACATCGGCTTCTCCAAGCTTTTGATGGAACGCTTTTGCAAGTTCTGGTTGGCCAAGTTCTTTTTCTCTGTCTTCACTAAACAGCGGAATTTCATAGTCGTTGATATCTAGAAGCTCTACCTGTGCTTCTTCTATTTGTTGCGCGGCATAATTAGCGAGATGTTTGTTAATTGAGTTTTTGCTACTACTGGCTGCAAACGCGAGTACTTTCATCATCATTTCCTATCTTTTCTCTGCTTGGATGGATACACTTTAAATTATTCTCATACGTTAATTAATGGTCTTATTGTGGACAGATTGTTTCCAAATGACTCTTAATTGGCTGTTTGTGATTTGAATAGCGCTTAAGTATTTTTAATAGGGAGAAAAGTATCCGTATGGCGATTAAAAGTACGTTGTTAGATGGTATGGCTATTTTTGCTCAGGTCGTTAAGTTAGGCAGTTTTACCTTAGCTGCTGATGTTAGCGGTCATTCGACTTCATATATAAGTAAAGAAGTCAGCAAGCTAGAAGCGCGGTTAGGCGTACGGTTGCTGCATCGAACCACTCGCTCATTAAGCCTAACGCCAGAAGGTGAGTTGTACTATCAACGGTGCCAACAAATAATTGAGGACGCAGAACAGGCAGAAAACGCCATCATTGGCAAGCAGGGTGAACCTCATGGCTTGTTGAGAGTGAGTTGTCCAATGTCCTACGGGCTCTCTAATCTTAGCCCCGTTTTAAGTCGATTTATTGATGGTTATCCAAAAATTAAGTTAGATCTGGAACTCAATGACAGAAAGGTTGATCTCATTTCTGACGGGTTCGATGTTGTTATCAGAGCGGCACAGCGCCTAGAAGACTCTAGTCTCATCAGCCGCAAGATAACACGCTCTGAGGCATTGGTATTGGCTTCTCCTCGCTATCTATCTAAACATGGAACACCGAAGCATCCTTACGATTTGGATCGGCATAAAATTATTAGTTATAGCAATCTCAAACAACCGAATGTTTGGATATTCGATGATGTTAATGGTGAGCAAATTCAAGTTCATGTTGATAGTCATGTGTTGACCAACAATTCAATGTTAGAGGTGGAATTAGCGGTCGCTGATCAAGGTATTTTCCGCATCCCACGTTTTGCGTTAAAAGATGAATTGGAGACGGGTAAACTTGTCGAACTCTTCGAAAATTGGCCAAAGCCTTCGATTGGTATTTATATGGTTTACCCAAGTAGAAAGCATATGTCGGCAAAGGTTAGGAGTTTTATAGATTTTGTCATGGATGAGTTAGGTGATTAAGCTGGTGGGTTGATATGCATAGAACGCAGTTTCATGTAGAAATATTCATCTCCCCAGCCAGCTTGTGGTGAAGTATCGGCTTTAAGGTTCGCTGCTCGCTTAAATCCTGCTTTTTCGAGCAGTTTATAAGATGCTTCATTTTTCATGTCCACAAAGGCGACTATTTTCTGTTTATTTAGTGTTAGAAACAAAAAATCAAGTAGCGCGGATAAAGCTTCAAATCCGACACCTTTTCTTTGATTATCTGCCGAAATAGTAAATCCGACTTCCATTTTTTCTTGATCAATGAAATGGACAGCAAGATCGCCAATCACCTCATGGGAAGATTTTTTCTCTATGGCTAATTGATACCAATGGCCTATGCGGCCAAAGGTGGAGTAATCCATTTGGTTAAATAGCCTTAACGCATCTTGATAGGTGTAGTTGGTCCAGCTCTGATAGCGAGCTACGTTTTCATCTGCTCTATACTGTGCGAATGCCGTTAAATCACTTTTCTCGAACGCTCGAATGAAATATCGAGTCGTTTCTAATATAGGGCTTTGACTTGACGCTGATGTAACACTATTCAATTTTGTTTTTTCTTGCATGTCTGCTGCGTATCCCAATTAATACCTATCCCACAAAATAGCTGTGTCGATATAATGTGTTTGTACCTTTTTGTTGCCTGCACATGCAGTTAGAAGTACAGACTCTAAGTTACACCCTTCAATCTTATTTTAAAACGACTTCATCGTTGTTAACGTGAATACCTTTATGTATGATGAGATCAATTCTCAACTGCTAGCGATATTATGTTACTTCGTACTCAATCTCTTTTGTTAACCTGCTTTTTACTCATTTCTTTATTGATGATGAGCTTTAGTGCGAGTGCATCTGTGGTTGTATCATTTAGTAATTATGATATTTGTCCCGTAGAATCAGAAAACGTGGAGATTGTTTTTGCTGATCCTATTCAATCTGACAACGTGCATATAGAATCAAAAACGTCAGCTGCATCTCAATGTTGTGCGTCTGCCTCGCATGCATTGTACCCACCGTTTTCGCTTAGCCAAAGCTTACATTTGGCGCCTTCTTTTAGTTTAGCGCTCATTGAAAAAGAGCACCCTCGTAAAAATAATTTTTTAGCCCAATCTCTTTATAAGCCTCCAATCGCTTAGCTTTTCACTATGTAATCTGTAATTAAATATTATCGTGTTGGGTGAACGACGAGTTTGCCTAACGGGATTAAGGTACTTGAAAAGTAATATATAAAATCCATATTGGATTTTAGGAGAATGAGTTAATAATGAGAAAATTTATTTTGTTGGTCGCGACTACATTGTTGAGCATGTCAGCCTTTTCCGCTGATTTTTCTGAAGGTAAACACTATACCGTATTGGAGGCATCTAAATCGTCAACGCCAACCGTGACAGAGTTCTTTTCGTTTTATTGCCCACACTGCTACGGATTTGAACCTGTGATGGAAGGGTTAAAAGATGAGCTTCCCAATGGAGCTAAGTTCCAGAAAGTGCATGTCTCTTTTATGGGCAATAGCATGGCGATTCCAATGGCTAAGGCTTATGCGACTATGGTGGCCCTGAAAGTGGAAGACCAAGTCGTTATGCCTATGTTCAAACAGATTCATGACTTCAAAAATGCACCGAGCAACGTTTCTGAACTACGTCAGATTTTTGTAGATAATGGTGTTTCTGGCGAAAAATTTGATTCTACGTTCAATGGTTTCGCTGTTGATTCGATGCAGAAACGATTTGATAAACAGTTTAAAGCAACTGGGTTAACAGGCGTTCCTGGGGTGGTTGTTAATAATAAATACATTGTTAAGGCCGATGAAATTAAAACGATTGATGAGTATTATCAGCTAGTCAATTATCTATTAACACTCTAGCAATCTACTGACTTATTGATTAAGTCACATTTTACTCTCCATGCTGACCTATACTCTATTTGCTGAGTACGAGTATTGCGAGGAGAGTAAAATGAGATGGTTAGCCTTTGTTAGTTGTATATTATTATTAGCAGGATGTTGTAGCGGTTCAGGACCTGGTCCTAGAGCCGCTATTGATTTGGAATCTAATTCACAAATAGTGGTTGAACGCGTTTCATAGTTCTCTCTGTTATTACCATTTAGTATTCGTTTATCACTACCTGCTCTTTACTGTCGGGCTGTTTTTCTGCATTGCCGAATGACGTTAACCCCAAATCGTCTAATATCAGTAAAACACAGGGGACAGTGATAGAGGCGAGCAGTGTTGCGGACATTAACCCAAATGCGATACTTGCGATCAGCGGTATTAGGAACTGCGCTTGAGTACTGCTTTCTGTAAGTAAAGGCAGTAGACCAACAAAAGTCGTCAACGATGTAATAAATATGGCTCTAAAGCGATCATGAACAGCCTCTTTACAAGCTGCGAGCAAGGGTTGGCCCTTTGCTACATTTTCTTTAACAAAGTTCACCAATAAAATATTGTCATTCACCACGATGCCGGCAAGCGTTGCGAAGCCAACTAAGCTAGGAATAGTAAGGTCTAACCCCATCCCTAAATGTCCCCAAATAACACCAATCCACCCCATTGGTATCGCAAGCAGAACGGCGATAGGTTGGCTGAAACTTTGGAACAAGAAAGCTAAGATTAAGAAAATACCCACTACCCCCATTGCAAAGAACGTCATTAGAGACGAGCCGGTATCTGAGCTCTCTTTATCTTGCCCTTGAGAAACAAAGGTGACATCAGGAAATGTTTTCTTCGATGTGGGAACAAACTCGTTATAGAATTTTTGCATGATTTCTCTAGAGTTTGCTACTCTCGTGTTCACATTGCCTTGTACAGTAACCGTATTCACCGAATTTACGCGATTAATTCGTGAGTAGGACTGCTCTTCTTTAAATTCAGCCACACTAGAAAGGGGAACTAAGGTTCCGTTTGAAGCAGTAACAGCTAAGTCTTTTAAGCCACTTAAACTCGCCTGATAAGTAAATTCGTCTAGTCGAACTGTAATATCCAAGGTTTCTCCATTTTGAAAAACAGAAAGATCGGTCGTGCCTTTAACTGCGCTTCTTAGTGTTTGGGCAACTTGTGCGGAGTTAACACCCATGACTCCGGCCTCATCTTTTAAACTGACGTGGATCTCTGTTCTGCCATTGCGTAAATCACTTGAAAGGTTAAATACCCCATCAAAGCCTTTTAACCACTTGATAAGGGTGCGGCTGACTTTGTTTAGCTCATCCAAAGAGTTTCCTTGTACTCTGATATCAATACCATTACCCGCAATGCCCCGTTCTTTGTCGGTGAATTTGAGTGATACCACATCGGCTGTTGGGCCGACCTTGCTTTTCCAATTCTGAATCAATGATTTGATACTTTCTTGTCTAAATTGTGCAGCGAGTAAATCTGCGCTCACAGTCGCTAAGTGGGGGCCTGATTCGTTCGCATCTATGTTGGTGTTGTACATGATGGTGGTGCTTTCTATTAAGGGCTCAGAATTAGGAAATTTAGCAGCATATTCTTGATTGATTTCCGCGAGTGCACCCGACACTTTATTCACGACCGTTTCAGTCTGATCTAGCAAACTCCCTTGAGGTAATAAAATTCGGGCTTGCAGGGTGTCACTCTCTAGGGAAGGCATGGCTTTAAATTTGAGCCAACCTGCAGAGAAAGTAGCTGACGAAACGAGCACAACCATGAGCATAATACCTAGCGTAAAATAGGGAGCATTCATCGCCTTAAAGGAGAGGGGTACAAAAACTTTATCTCTTGTGACTTCGAATGTAGCGAGAAACTTATCCCTA
Organism: Vibrio algarum; assembly: GCF_028204155.1. Taxonomy (NCBI): domain Bacteria; kingdom Pseudomonadati; phylum Pseudomonadota; class Gammaproteobacteria; order Vibrionales; family Vibrionaceae; genus Vibrio; species Vibrio algarum. The sequence goes on from NZ_JAQLOI010000003.1 coordinate 1,027,907, forward strand.
ATTGGGTTTGATTTAGAATTTAAGTGGCTATGGGCTAAGTGTGAAGGCAAGATTAAAAAAGCTTCTATAAGACTCACTAATAAGGTAATGAGCAAAATTATAGGAATATACCTCAGTACTTCGCCTAATTTTCCACTCAAAAACATGAGTGGGCCAATGACCATTAATGTTGTTGCAAACGAAGCAATAACACCTGGAAAGACTTGTTTGGTGCCTTCTATTGCCGCTTCGAAAGAAGGCATACCTGCTTGGCGTTTTGCTGCAATGTTTTCGGCAATGATCAACGAGTCATCCATAAGCAAACCGATAGCGACAATTAGGCCAACCATCGTCATCATGTTGATCGTGTAACCAAGTAAATGCATAACAAAAATAGAACCAAGAAATGAAACTGGTAACCCCATTGCAACCCAAAAGCTAAATCGGATGTTAAAAAATGCCCATAGCATTAAAAAGGCCAGCGCTAACCCCTGAATTCCGTTGCTGGTTAATATGCGAAGCCGTTCATTGATATTCACACTGACATCTTGGGTGACAGTAAACGTTATGCCCGGCACTGCCATTGCTTGTTCTTTAGCGATAAGGGTGTCGAGTGCGTCTTTTACTTTTAACGTGTCTTGAAAGTAGGTTTTAGATATTTGTAATAGGGCGGCTTGTTGCCCATTAAATAGGATTTTCTCTTCGTCTAAAGCAAATTTTTGCTCGATCACCGCGATGTCACCGAGTCGGATTTGAGTACCCAGTTCATTGGTTTTAATGACGAGATTTCTGAAGTCTTCTACTGTTGTGCTCTGATGATTAAAGCGAACACTAACCTCATCTAACTGGCTTGTGAATACGCCAGCAGGGCTGTTAATATTTTGCTGCTCGACTAAGGTAGACAGGTCAGAAATACTTAAACCATACTGTTTTAATTTCCAATCAGAGATACGCACTTCTATTTCTTGATCAGAAAATCCAGAGACAACAACTTGGGCAATAAGAGGATTGGCTTTTAGTCTCTGTTTTACGTCTTGTGCGAATAGATAAAGGTCTTTCTCAGACATGTCGCCTGTAATAGCGACACTTGCAACCGTAGCGGTACGGTCTAGCTTAGTGACGGTTACCTGCTCTACTCGGTCTGGAAAGTCACCAATAGAGTTGACTTGTTGTTGGATGTCTGTGGTGAGAATATCAATATCTTCACCAGTAGTAATTTCAGCGTTGGCAATGGCAACATTTTCTCTCGCATCGCAAGTGATCTCTTTAATACCATTAAGCTTATCGAGGGCATCTTCCAACGGAGAGCAAATTTCTTCAAGTACTTCTACAGGAGATGCTCCGGGATAACTAACACGGACTTCTATATCTTTGGTCGGAGTGACGGGAAAGGTATCTTTTTGCAGCTTGGGTAAAGCAAACAGACCGAGCAACAGTACCACTATCATCAAGACATTCGCACCGGTTGCATGGCGGACAAAGAAGGTGATCATGATTTACCCTCCGTTTTTGGTGTTTTCTTAACGTCAAATCCTGTTGTTTTATTTAACCATTCAATCATTTTTTTGTCAGGTTGGGGTTTGAGTGGCATACCTTTTACCGCCGGAGAGAGCTGACTAACAATAACTTTGTCGTTTACTTCAATACCTTCTTTTATTACGGCTATTTGGTCTTGAATAAAGGCAACTTTAACGGGTTTAATTTGGAGTTTTCCCTCGTCATTTACGACATAAACCTTATTTTGATGAATAGCATTGGCAGGTATGAGAATTTGTTTTTTAAGGACAGGCGCCATCAGGGTTACTTTTACAAATGTGTCTCGAATTAAAGGCGGTTTTTTGCCTGGTTGAGCCTGGCCATATGGATCATCAATTCGAACCACAATGCTTTGGCTTTGAGTTTGTGCGTCGATATGTCCACCGGAGCGGTTTACTTTTGCGTTCCATGAAATGATACGCTCGCCTGCATTTAGTTCGATCAAAACGTCTAGTTCGTTATGTAGGTCACCAGAGATATTGTTCTTATTGATTGCCTGATGAAGGGGGCGCATTTTACCTAAAGGGAACTGTGCGCTTACTTCTACTGCTGCAATACCGTCAGCTCGAAGTAAAATCTCACCTTTATTGACATATTCTGCGAAACCAACCAGTTTTTCCGTAATACGAAGATCGAAAGGGGCGGATATTGTCGTCTGTTTTAAATCACGTTGGGCGAGAGAAAGCTGCGTCTGTAGGACTTGCTGCTCAGCTTGATTAATCACTAAATTATTCTTAAGAGTCTGCAATTGCTGCTGACTACTTAATAACTCTCGTGTTGCGCGGTCTTTTTCCGTTTTGGATATATGTCCGGTTTTACTTAACTGTAGTGAGCGTTCATATTCGGAACGTTGAATTTTGTACTCTTCGGATGCGATTTTTAAGGATGCGGAGATAGTCTCATCTTTTAGTTTGGCGACTTTAATTTCAGCATCTAGTTTTGCGATTTCAAGTTCATAGGATGAAGGGTCAATTTTCAGAAGCGGTGTCCCTTTGCTAATGATATTTCCTTCCTGAAATTTTTCAGAATTCCAAATAATTGTACCGTCTAATTCTGATTGTGCTTCCCATTCTTGCGCGGGTTCAGTATGTCCATAACCAACGGCAACCGGTTGAAGTTGTCGCGGTTCGATTTTTAGAATACGAACCACCTTTTTACCTGTTGACTGAGTTGATGTTGGTGGTTCGGCTTTCATCCCTGGAGCAAGGAACAATAAAATACCGCCGAGAACGATTGGAGGAACAATGAGCACTCTCTGTTTCCAACTGAAGTGAGACATCTTACTTTCCTTAATGTTAGTAAATGATAATATTCTAATTAAAGATTAAAAAAATCATCTCTTAAGATGAATGATAAAAAAGTCCCATATTTATAAATATGGGACTTTAGTCTTTATGAAGCATTACGCTGTCCTTTATTGCGACCTTTACCACCACGTTGATTGGTATTGCATGGCATGTTTTGAAATTCGTCTTTGTCAATGAACTGATCTCCGTTGGTATCAAGATTTTCAAACATGGGTGCGTTTGAAATGTTTCTTAGTGCGCGACCTTCTTCTGTTTTTTGAGCTATTTTGTCGGCTCTAAAGGCATTAAACTCATCTAAGCTAATCACGCTATCTTGATTGGTGTCCATTTCTACAAAGGTTGGCATTTGATTATTCCCAACCATGTTTCTGCCTTGACCTGCCGCGTTAACTCCAACAGCAATAGTCAAACTTAAAATCGCGATTGTTGAAAGCATCAATTTACTGTTCATAATGCATCCCTCAGTTATGTATACACCTTAACATTAGCAGCGTGAATGTATAGCAACGTAATCTAGTGTAAATTAATGTAAACCCTTGATATAAATTAAAATGATGATGATTTTTATTCTTGTTTGTCATATATAAAAGTTGTTTACACTTTTTTCACATAACTTCATCTAAGCTTTATAAATATAACAATAGGTTTATCAGCAGTGAATGTCTTAATTAAAGGCACATTAACGATAAACGAACTAAAGAGGTTTTATTAGTGAAAACCATCAATCGACTAGTTTTTATTTTGTGTGTTGTTTTTAGTACGTATACATATGCAAAAAATGATGTTGCTCCAGATTTTCCTATCAATATGAAGAACCAAGAAACGAGCTTGCATGCCTTGTCAAAGGAAAGTTGGATCTATTTGGATTTTTGGGCTAGTTGGTGCGGTCCCTGTCGATATTCATTTCCTTTTATGAATGAGCTACAAAGTGAGTTTGGCGACAAAGGGTTAAAAGTCGTTACGGTTAATGTCGACAAGGAAAAGTCATTAGCCGATCAGTTTTTGAATGATAATCCGGCAAATTTTACGGTTGTTTATGATTCGAATGGCGACATCGCGAGCGCTTATAAAGTGCCTGCAATGCCTACCAGTTATTTGATCAAAAATGGTGAGATTGTGGGTATACATATCGGTTTCAAAACGAGTGATAAGCGTGAATTAAAAGAACAAATAAGGGCGTTAATTCAGCCTTAAGGGACGAGAATGAATAGTATTAAGATCTCAATGATGGTAGTCGGTGTTTGTCTATTAGCGGCCTGTAGCCAATTGGGTGTTCAACCATGGGAAAGAGATCTGCTTGCTGATCCGCGTATGGAATTGCAAGGGAATGAAGTTGATAAAAGTTTTGATGATCATATTTATTTTAGTAAAGAAGCCACAAGTGGTGGTCGTGGCAGCGCTGCGGGAGGTTGCGGATGCAATTAACCAACATAGGAAAAATTAGCAGCGCTCTTGCGGTTGCGAGTCAATTACTGATTTCTCCGAACGCGCAAGCGGATGAAAGTAATTCAGATGCCATGTGGGATTTTGATAGTGCATTTTTATACTATGGAGAAGACTCTGACAGAGTTATGGCTTCAGAAGGAATGTTTGCTGCGAAAAGAACCAATGGCGACGGGCAAGTGTTTAGTTCCAAGCTCACGATTGATGCACTAACAGGCGCATCTCCAACCGGAGCGGTAGCACAGAATGAAGCGCAAACCTTTACTAGGCCTTCTGGAGATGGTTCTTATGTAGTGGCTCCCGGTGATACGCCGTTAGACGATACTTTTCATGACACACGTGTTCAGCTTAATCTAGGTTGGAGTTCACCTATTAATCGCGTCTGGGATTGGTCTACTGGACTTCATTTGAGTAAAGAGTACGACTACCTTTCTTTAGGTGGGAATCTGGGTTTTACTCGTGCCTTGAATCAAAATAATACAGAATTTTCGATGGGGATTGGCGGATACTTCGATACTATAGAACCGGAAGGTGGAGTGCCTGTAGGTGGTTCGGAAATGGTGTATCGTAATGACTATTCATCCGATGCTGAATTTAACGCAGCCTTTGAAAATACGCGTCGAGATAGCAGTGAAACTAAGGCCACGACTGAGTTGAATTTTGGTGTGAGTCAAGTAATTAACCGGTGGTTAATCACATCATTTAATTACAACTATTCACTGGTTAGCGGTTATTTAACCGACCCATTTAAGCTGATGAGTGTTGTCGATGATTCAGGTACTACTCAGCAAATTTTATACGAAAATCGCCCTGATTCACGAACCAAACATGTCTTGTTTTGGCAGACTAAAGCTAATATTAGCGGGCAAGTTTTAGATGTGAGTTATCGGTATATGTTAGATGATTGGGAAATGGATTCTCATACTATCGATTTGCGGTATAACTATACGTTTAGCAACAATCATTATTTTGAACCTCATATTCGTTTTTATACTCAATCCGAAGCCGATTTCTATTCGCCTTATTTAATGGAATCGTCGCAAGTACCTGAGTTCATGAGTGCCGATTATCGACTAGGCAAGATGAACACATACACTTTAGGCTTTAAATATGGCTTACCAATTAATGATGATGAATTAGCATTTAGGTTAGAGTATTACGTCCAGCAGCCAAAAAATGCAGGATTTGACGAGCCAGGACAATTAGCACAACAAGATCTATATCCAGAAATTAGTGCCATTATCGCGCAAGTCAATTATTCGTTTTAAGCAAACCAAGGAGATATATGGTTACTGACGGAGTTGTACTAGATTGGAAAGGTGACCACTGGCGGGGGTCGTTCCCTGCCATGGCAAGCACATGTGAGATATTACTTGAGCCTTGTGAGAAGGACATCGCTGCCCAGTTACTCAACAGTGCGGCTACAATTACTCGGGGCATAGAAACAAAATTTAGCCGGTATAGAGACGGCAACTTGTGTGCTCAGCTTAATTGTAGCAATGGAAAAGCGGTCGCGATTGATGAAGAAACATTTCGTCTGTTTCAGTTTGCGGACACTTGTTATCAAGTGAGTGAAGGGATGTTCGATATTACTTCGGGTGTTTTAAGAAAAGCGTGGCAGTTTGACGGAAGCGACAAAATCCCCACTAAAAATCAGGTTACGCAGTTATTACCGTTTATCGGTTGGGATAAAATTCGATTCGATGAAAAGCAGGCTTTTATCCCTAAAGGGATGGAAGTCGATTTTGGTGGTATAGGTAAAGAATACGCCGTTGATAAAGTGGCTGCAGAAATGAAGTTATTGGCAGCAGAAATATCGGTGCTTATTAACTTCGGTGGTGATCTGGCGATAAGTCGGCCTAAGTTGTCGAGTAAACCTTGGCTCGTTGGTTTTGAGAGGCCATTAAATAACGACGACCATAAAGCGATTAATTTGGTTAAAGGAGGACTAGCAACAAGTGGAGACGCTAATCGATACCTACTTAAAAACGGTGTTCGCTACAGCCATATCTTGAACCCCAAAACAGGCTATCCAGTCGAACATGCCCCTAAGCAAGTGACCGTTGGTGGGAGTAATTGTATTCAAGCAGGGCTCATTAGTACGATAGCAATGCTGCAAGGAGGAGAAGCGAGAGCTTTTCTTGAAGCGCAAGGAATACCGTTTTGGTTAATAGAATAGTGCCAATGCGTAAAAATAACGGTGTAACAATAGGAATGTATTGATCTACTTAAGCTGATTTTTCTTTGTTTCTAGAGACATAATCTACCGACTCACCGACGTTAATCCCATATTGCTCTGCTTGGATACATTTTACAATTTGCACGTTTTCGATGGTTTCTAGATCAATATAACTCACATCGCAATACTGCCGTGTGGCAAGGTCATAAAATGAATAGACACGCGGTTTAGTAGAATCTTGCGTATTTCTATTGTCTACAATCGCAAGTTTATCTGAGCTAAGTTCAACGACAGAACCGGCTGGGTAAGAACCGACACAATCAATAAATCGTTTCACTAACTCTTCGTCCAGTTCCCCTTCTGCTGCCATTTTTCTTATGATAGAAAATGCTTTTGTATGCGTAAAACCTTGCTTGTAACATCGTGTTGCGGTTAATGCATCAAATACATCGCAAATCGCAATAATTCTGCCATTGATCGGGATATCAGTATCGGCTAATCCTCTTGGATAGCCATTACCGTTTAACTTTTCATGGTGTAGAGCGGCTGTATTTAATGACAACTTAGAGACACCCGGTGTTTTTTTAAGTCTTTTGATTGATTCGGTAACGTGAGACTTCATGACTTCGAATTCAGCAGTAGTAAGACGAGCTGGCTTATAAAGGATACTGTCGGGAATATCGACTTTGCCGATATCATGCAATATGGCACCAATAGCCATATGATGGATTATCTCTTCATCTAAATTTAAATATCGAGCGAACATGGCCGTTAATGTCGCAACGCCTAAAGAGTGCTCCAATAGATACTGATCTTTGTCTCTGATATTTTGCAGACAGCCAATAGCGTTAGGGTTTTCAAATAGAGTATTGATATATTTACGCGTGGTAACTTTTACCTCGTCGATATCAATCTGCAACCCATTCTGGATATTGTCAAAAACCTTTTTTTGTACTTCTTTAGACTCGTTAAGGATCTCTTGTGCTTTTTCTATTTCTTCAAATACGCTCTTACTTTGAGCTGTTTTTAAAGGGTTTTTAGATTTGGGAAACTTACGTTTGGTAGGATCGACTAAAACCTTGGTAACACCCGATTTTTGAAGCTGATCAAGTGCGGCTTGATTTCTAATCCAACTGGCACTACTTAGCCGAAAATTACTCGCTTGTTCAGTAATTTCAACTACGTACATTCCTACCTTTAGTTCGGAAATTTTAATCTCATTGTGCATTTATGAATCGGTGCCTATTAGAATTGTTCAAATTATCAACATAAGTAACTGATGTAGCATAAGTATAATGGTTTTTCCTAGTAATGGAGTACTGCTTTTCGCATAGAATGTGAATAGTATGCTGCTCGACAGAATAAAATAACATTAATTGTCGTTGTACTTCGTTCTTTCATCGTTTTTCTTTTTTACTAACAGCATCCAAAAATCGCATGCCACTCTATCAGCGGTAGTCGGGTTTCCCCAAGCTCCGCATACATCGACTGGCTTACCAGTTGAACGAATAAACTGCCTGCAGTTTCCACAGCATTTTTTCATCGATTTATCTCTTGTTCATTGAAAGTGTAGACCAAGAATATACGTGGCTTTTCCGCCGATATTGATATTGCCTGATGTTTGAGTCTTCGCCCAACTTAAATTAGCCCGCTTGTCTCTTTGCTTTGTCGGTTGGCAAAATAAGATTTAAGAAAATCGAGTATCACCCTGATTTTTTTGAATCAGAAGCACCTGGAGCAAAAACGCCATAAACATGAATAGGTGAAAGAAAATAATCATCTAAAACCGTTTCTAATTTTCCTTGTTTAAGTCGAGGAGCAACATCATAAACCGGAATGCGCCCCAATCCGTGCCCACCTTCAACGAATGCGGTTCTTGCGGCCGCGTTGTTGGTGGAGATGCTCCCAGCCACTTTTACTCGAAATGATCGAGTGCCTTTGGTTAATTCTAACGTTGTAGACGATTGCTTGTAAACGACCCATGTATGAGTATCAAGATCGGTCGGAGTTTTAGGACGGCCATGTTTATTGAGGTAATCTGGTGATGCACATAAACAGGTTTGAAGGGTCGATAATTTACTGGCGATTAAACCCGAGTCTGGTAAAGGGGCTCCACGGATAGCTAAATCGATACCTTCTTGAATAATGTTAATAACATCATCTGATAACATGACGTCTAAGTCTATTTTTGGGAATTGTTCTTTAAACTCATTGAGCGCAGGGACAATCAACTGCAGCCCCACATTTACTGGGCAGGTAATCTTAATCAAACCTTGAGGTTCGTTTTTAAAATTGTCCATCTTTTGCTGTGCAAACTGAGCTTGTTCAGTGATCACTCGACAACTTTCGTAATAGGCTTTTCCAGCTTCGGTGAGAGATAAGCTTCTTGTCGATCGGTTAATAAGCTTTACACCCAAGTTATCTTCTAGCTTCTTCATATGGTAACTGACCACTGTTCTAGAAAGATCCACTTGTTTTGCCGCTGCACTAAAGCTGCCTTGCTCAACAATATGGGTGAATACCACCATACTTTTTAGTTGCTCAATTGATAGGTTCATACTCTTTACAGCTATTGTTCTAATAATTGAACTAATATAGTTCAAAATTAGGTCATTGTCTAAATAGGATGACGAATATATAGTAAGTTCCATACCCAATAAGGTCATTCAACGAATTGAAAAAGAGAAAACAATCATGACAAATACAACAGAAAAAAAGTACTGATGGTTCTTACGTCACATTCAGAGTTAGGCAATACAGGTAAAAAAACCGGATTTTGGGTTGAAGAATTTGCTTCCCCTTATTACGCGTTTCTGGATGCTGGCATTAAGGTGACTCTAGCTTCTCCTGCAGGTGGACAACCTCCGATTGACCCTAGTAGCGAACTGGAAGACTTTCAAACAGCCGCTACAAAACGATTTGATGAAGATAAAGCTGGTCAACTACAACTGGCAAACACGCTAAAGCTAGAAGAGATGAACGAATCTGAATTCGATGCAGTATTTTATCCAGGCGGCCATGGACCATTATGGGATCTTGTTGAAGATAGCAATTCAGTTTCATTGGTTGAATCATTTCTTGCGAATAATAAGCCTGTTGCTGCAGTTTGCCACGCAACGGCCGTATTATTAAACGTAAAAGACGCTGAAGGTGAGTACGTTGTGAATTCAAAAGCGGTGACGGGCTTCAGTAATACCGAGGAAGAAGCGGTTCAGCTAACCGAAGTCGTTCCTTTCTTGTTAGAAGACGAGCTGAAAAATCGTGGTGCTGACTATCAAAAAGTAAGTGATTGGACTCCGTTTGTTGTACAAGATGGGCTTCTTGTTACTGGTCAAAACCCAGCGAGTTCAGAGTCTGCTGCTGAAAAATTATTGGGTATGCTGTAATACCAATTTAAAGTTAATGGTTAGACATTAATAAATTTAAGCCCGTTTGTGATTCACAATCGGGCTTTTTCAATTGCACGTTAAGTGTTAACGTTGTGTGACTATCTTACTTTTAACATCAGAGGCACAACATGAAATTCTTATGGCTCAAACTACTTGTAACGGTACTTGTTTTTGCTGGGCTGTTTGCCGCGGTATATTTAAAAGTAGCCAGTGGTAGTATCTGATCTTTGTGCTGATAGATATGGCTTTTCAGACACTACTGATTAGCTCTTTTCACTCTGATTTTGTTGTTAGCCACCGTTTTTTGATTTAAGGCCGTAATGGCAGAGGTCGCTTCGCTCTCTTCTGGCATTTCAACAAATGCAAACCCCTTTGATAGTCCTGTTTCTTGATCCAAGACTAAGTTGCATTGTTTTACTGAACCAAATTCAGAAAATAGGGTGCGAAGTTCTTGTTCGGTGGTAGAGCGAGCAAGGTTGCGAACTAAAAGTTTCATAGAAAACCTGTATATTAAATTATAGTCTCGATTGTCTCAGGTATTGCTAGGTGAACCAAGCTCTAATTGTTAGTTTTTTCTTTCTGTTTACCCTCTGTTCTACTTGAGTTTCAACCTATTCGAGCTATTGTCTTAATAATATTCATATATGTTGATAGGAAGGTACGCCATGATAAAACTCAGAAAAATGCGAGATGATGAGTTTTCGGCCTATCGGCAATACTCTATGTTAGCCTATGGAAGTGATTTAGCTGAAAATTACGGTTATACATTGAATGAAGCTGCAGATATCGCAGATAACAAGTTAACGGAATGCTTCCCCGATGGTATAGAAACAAGTGACCATGAAATGTACTGTATTGAGTTTGGTGTTGAATCGGCTGCTCAACTAGTTGGCTATTTATGGTACAAAGTTGCCGAACCAGATAAAACCGCCTTTATCTATGATTTTTATGTGTTTGAAGGTTTCCGAGGTTGCGGTATTGGAACTCAGGTTTTTTCCAAACTGGAGTCTCGCTTAAAAGCGAGGGGTGTCGAATTTCTTAATTTAAGAGTGGCGTCTAATAATGAACGAGCAAAAAAACTGTACCAAAAACTGGCATTTAATGTCACAGGGTACAATATGACCAAGAAAATTGACTAAAAATGAGTCGTGGAGAAAAGTTCGGTGTTTTATAGAGAAATAGACAGTGAGGTAAAATTAGCGTTAGTCCATAAGTCTTTTGCCCCTCGATATGCCCAGTTAGCGAAAGAAAATTTTGAATATCTTGAAGAGTGGTTAGCTTGGCCGCCACACTGTAAAAGCAAGCTAGATTTTGAAGAGTTCGTACAGCACTCTTTACATGATTATGCCGACGGTAAGTCAATGGTGTGTGCAGTTTTTTATCAGAATGAGTTGGTTGGGAATGCCAGCTTTAATACTATAAACCACGACTTGAAAAAAGTAGAAATAGGCTATTGGCTTGCTAAGCCTTTTCAAGGTAAGGGCGTCATGACTCGTGTATGCGGGGCTCTAATTGAAATAGCGTTTTCGGAATTTGATATGCAGAAAATTCAAATATCGGCAGCAGTAGAAAATAAACCGAGCCGCTCGGTTTGTGAACGCTTAGGAATGACGTTAGAAGGTGTCATTACAAATGAAGAATACCTTGGTGGTCGCATTGTCGATCATGCCATTTACGGATTACATAAAGATAAAATTAAGTGATTGAATTAATTATATTTGACTGCGATGGTACGTTAGTAGATAGCGAGCTTTTATGTAATGAAGCGTTAGCTATCAAACTTGCTGAACTCGACATTATAGTGAGTCCCCAAGAGTTAGTAGATAGATTTCGAGGGGTAAAGTTTACCGACATTCTTGCTGTTATAGAAGTCGAATACTCAATCGCCTTACCTGCCAATTTTGAAGTTGAATATCGTGAAAAGGTAAAGGCACTGTTTGCACTTTCTTTAACGGCTAACGAAGGGGTGAAAGGGCTACTTGAAAGCATCCAATTACCAATGTGTGTAGCCTCGTCAGCACCTAGACCAAAAATAGAACAAGCGTTAGCACTGACTAATCTGAATATGTTTTTTAAGCAAAATATATTTAGCTGCTTCGACATTGGGATATGGAAACCAGAACCCGATATTTTCCTACACGCCAGTGAGGAAATGGGATATAAACCTGAGAATTGCTTAGTCGTTGAAGACAGCCCAGTAGGGATACAGGCTGCAAAAGCCGCGGGAATGAAAGTGGTTCTTTACGATCCTCATCATATTCATTCGGATATAAAAGCAACTTATCGAGTTTCATCCATGCTAGACATCCTTAGGTTATTGTCATAGGTTACTTTACCATATACTCGATTTTCTCAATATTTACGTTAGGTAAATAGCATGATACATGCGCACCATTAAGGATAATTTGTGCAAACGTCTAAACGCCATGGTTGGCAAAACCCACAAAATTTTTTAATACTCACCTCTATTGTAATCACAATTACATTTTCTAGTTGGCAGGCACTACTTAACAACTTTGTAGTAGAGAAAGCCAACTTTGATGGTGCGGACATTGGTCTGCTTCAAAGCGTTAGAGAAATCCCAGGTTTTTTGGCTTTCACTGTGGTATTTGTTCTTCTGTTTATACGTGAACAGAAATTCATGATCATTGCATTGGCAATGTGTGGTTTGGGTACTGCGGCTACCGGTTTTTTCCCGTCTCTTGGGGGTTGTTATTTACAACGCTAATAATGTCTATCGGGTTCCACTATTTTGAAACTCTAAAACAATCACTCTCTTTACAATGGTTAACAAAGTCTGAAGCGCCTGAAGTATTAGGTAGACTCATTTCTGTTAGCGCATTCGCCTCGCTTTTCACCTATGGGGCACTCTGGTTAGCGTTAGAACAACTAAAACTAGATTATGTTTGGGTTTATCTTATCGCGGGCGGCTTGGCTTTTATTATTACTCTTGTACTTGCATTCGCTTTTCCTGCTTTTGAAACGCATACTCAGCAGAACAAAAAACTTTTCTTGAGAAAACGTTATTGGCTTTATTATGCGCTTACCTTTATGAGTGGTGCCAGAAGGCAGATATTCACTGTTTTTGCGGGCTTTTTAATGGTAGAAAAATTTGGTTACTCAGCTGGAGATATCACCTTATTATTTCTAATTAACTACGTATTTAATTGGTTGTTTGCCAAGAAAATTGGGCGGCTAATTGGTAAAGTTGGCGAACGTAAAGCCTTGGCATTTGAATATATCGGGTTAATTGCTGTCTTTCTCGGCTACGCCTTTGTTGAAACAGCCGAGTGGGGAGCCGCACTTTACGTGATCGACCATCTGTTTTTCGCGTTGGCGCTTGCGATTAGTACCTATTTTCAAAAAATTGCCGATCCTGCGGATATGGCCTCCACCGCAGGTGTGGCTTTCACTATAAACCATATTGCAGCGGTTGTTATCCCGGTTACCTTCGGTGTTATTTGGCTTGTTTCACCGTCAGCGGTATTCTTTTTGGGTGCAGGAATGGCCGTTGTTTCTTTGTTATTAGCATTGAACGTGCCTGAAAAACCGACAGAAGGTAACGAAGTAAGAATATTGAGTTGGACTTAGATAAGCAGAGGGATTTCAAGATGCAGTTTTGCCCAAAATGTGGTTCAAAATCGTTAGTAATTCAAGATACACCAGCGAAACTTTATACCTGTAGCGAGTGTACGTTCACATTGTTTCAAAATGTAGCCGCTGCCGTTATGGTGGTGATAACCTGCAAAGATGAGGTTCTTATTGCTATTAGAGGAAGAGAGCCAGGTATAGGTATGTGGGACTTCCCGGGTGGTTTTGCTGACCCAGACGAAACGCTAGAAGAGGCGGTAATCAGAGAGCTATACGAGGAGCTTGACCTTGTTGTTGATAGCGCGATATATGTGGGGTCCAATCCCAATACTTACCCATATAAAGATATTATCTATAAAACCTGCGATAGCTTTTTTGTGGTTGAATTGGATGAAAAGCCTAAAATGAAGGCACAAGACGATGTGGCGCAAATTCTCTGGGTTGCAATAACTGATGTAGAAATCAGCAAGTTTGCTTTTGAGTCTGCAAAGGTTGCCTTTCAGCAGTTAATCGGTTTTAAAAAAGAAATAATCAGGTAAGTTACCTGATTATTTAAGTTGTTCTATATGCCATAAGTTCATTAGTTATTAATGTTGTCTTTCTTAAAAAGCATCGGCCAGTTTTTATCTCCCTGAGCGATAAACCCGGGGACATCTTTTAACCATTTGTTCTGAATATCTCGATTGTAATTTAGATATAACTTGCCATCTACAATCGTCCATTGCTCTGGGTTTCCTGGAGCAAAGTCGTTCTTTTCCGCAATTGCCCAGGCGCAGTAACCGCCATATTGTGGCGCGTACTTGGTCGGGTCGGCTTTAAACTTATCCATATTGTTCTGACTCGTAAAATACCAATCAGCACCCATATATTCGAGTTTGAATTTGTTGTTACCTTTAATCGCTCTATTATGCGAGAAATAAGCGACAGTATCGTACCCATCTACGGCTTTGTTATTAAAAAAGCCGGTGTAGACGGGAGCCTCTGCTAGTACGGGAAGGGTATAAAAAACACTTGCCACCAATACGAGTAAACTTGATAACCACTTTCTCATTGTAGATTCCTTTGCTAATTATTCGCAGTTAACAGAGTAGACAGAAGAGAGAGAGGAAAACTTTCAGCTAATTAAGCGAATTTTTCTATTTGTTTGGCATTGAGTTTACTCAGGCTACTTTTATGATATGGAGATTGAAGGCACGGTGAGCCATCCTGATAATTCACTTGTATGGTCGCTTTAGTGACAGTGATATGAGTGAAACTAACGGTGTGGGCGTCATCTCTATGCATACAAGGTGAAAAGTGCCCTTGCTCTGGTTCATGGCTGTGATGGAATAATAGTCTAGACGTCGTGTTTTCTTCAATGGCGTTAAATTTCGCAAATAAGCTTCTACGAGACGCTCTCACGTTATCTGCATCAACAGCGCTAGAAATAAGTGGTGGCAATGGCAGAGAGTCAACGAGGCTCTTCCCATCCCACTGTAGCGCTTTGACATGACCTTGTTCGGAACTTAATTGTGTATCGAAGATAACCAAGGTAAATGGTGCATACTGGGTGAGGCTTAATGTCGTGAAATCAGCGATTAGGGCTTCCGCGTTAGAATAATGAGCGTACGACTTTACTAACTGACCGCGACTGACCAACTCCCCATTAGGTAATTCCCCTTGATAGAAATTGAGTAGACATAACGTGAGCCCAAATTCATTGGTTGCAATCCAACTTCCTTTTCCAACAGGGTCTACAGGCATCAAATAATTGATACTTTGTTCGCTAGTAAACTGAGCAGGTGGTAGTGCCTTAGCGCGACCAATTTGTTCGTCCCTATTAAAGAAAACTTGGTAGCCAGTTTCATCTAGAAGCCACGATGCTGTGCACATTAAGCCTGTCCTCTTAAGTAAGTTGCTGTTGCGGGCGCGTAGCCTAAATGTTCATTAGTTTCTATGTCACAATGAGTAGTGATTACTTTAATGATGGCAAGGTGGTGGATAGTATGGCTTGACACAAATAACAGCTCTCGTCTTAATGTAGACGTCATCTCGCAAATCTTCTGTGTCGATATTGTTGCTTCCGACAGTATAGTGACGGGGCTATCTAATTGTTGACTCGTTAGTTTGCATAACCATACCTTTACGTCACTTAGCTCTGAAACGCCTACGGATAGATTAGACTCCACCGGGTCGCCCCTACGGCGATGGTCGTAGTCAATAACACCGATGTTTGACTGATTCATTAAGGCAAGAAACATATCCAAGATATGGCGAAGATGCTCACCTATCGAGCTTTGTACATGAGGAACCGCTTTAAAATTATAGCTAGTATGATCAAGTTTTTCGCACAACGTTAAACTCTGTTCTATTGCTTCTAAGCTGCCGATAATAGATGGGCAAATAGGTTCATTATTCATATTTTGGCCTGCTCAGTCCGTTGATGGATATTGTTTAATGAGTTCATTTTCTTCTTTCAACGCTTTAAATAATGATTTGAGTTTCGGTGGTTTGTGGCCAGCCTTTTTCTGTAAATAACCAATTTTGTATAGCGAACGGTATTGGAAAAGTAAGGTTGAAAAAATTTCTGATAGGGTAGTTTTACTATCCCAAATATGTGTTGCTTCGCTACTCGCACCGTTAATCTCAATTATTTGAAAATTTTCACCTGCGGTTAAGCTCTCAATGTTTTTGAACTTGATATCCAATCGACCGTAATGAAAACCATCAAAATCATCAAAAATGTTGTCTAATTGTTCTGTTAACGCAGATGAAATGTATTGATTGCCATTTTTGAAAATACTTCCTCTACTGTGGCTACCAGCGAAGGCTAATCTAAATTCTAAGCCTTTGGGAACTACCCAATCGAGTTTGTGCTGATGCCTCTGTTCATATATATGAGCAAGCTGCCCAGCTCTTGGGTCATCGTGAATTAACTGTTGTAGCGTCTTTTCACCATCGCCTTCGATATAGGGTGCGTATTTCAATGTGATAGAGAATACTTGCCCCTTGGCTTCCCCGGGATAGCGCATATAAAACACGCCCACTTCAGCCTCGTAGTCGGATTTTTTTGTAGTAGATAATCAGCACCGTTCGGAAAGCGTTTAACATAGTCGACAAGTTGCTTTTTATTATGGATAAGCCTGACACCAGCGCCTCGGCAGCCTTTGTCGGGTTTTGCGACAACAGGGAATTCGAGTTTTTCGCTTTCCATTGCATCAAGTGCATCTTGAATCTGAATATCGATAGATTGGTTGTTTTTTCTTAGTGTAGTGAACGGTAATATCCACTGTTTTGCTTCTTTGCCCGCTAGGTTCAGAATATCTTTTTTCGATTCACCTACCATTCCACTTAGCCATATTGAAGGGTTGGCTATCAGAGGCAGCCCAATGCTGCGATACTTAAGGCTATGCCATAGGCTTTGAAAAATGACTGGGGTATAAAAAAACCAGGTAGGCCAAAACTCGTAACGAGAAA
The DNA here is from genome assembly GCF_028204155.1 of Vibrio algarum. Taxonomy (NCBI): domain Bacteria; kingdom Pseudomonadati; phylum Pseudomonadota; class Gammaproteobacteria; order Vibrionales; family Vibrionaceae; genus Vibrio; species Vibrio algarum. Next base: position 1,044,787 of record NZ_JAQLOI010000003.1, read on the forward strand.
CGACCGGGCCTGATTTATCCATTTCAGGCATACCTAATCGTGATTCAATAGACTGTCCTTTGTTGAGAGGAAGGACATTACTCTGGTCTATTTGATTGGCTGTTTTTGATTGATTTAGTGCACTCAAACTGACACTCCTTTACCGTGAGTATTTAATTTTTTCTTGAAGTTCTATTTATTGACCATAGGCCTGCCAATGCACATGGCGCGATAACCCATTTCCATTCACTATCGCTGAGCCAACTGATGGACCCTAATTGATAGATGCAGAAGAATATAAGCGCGGTCCAAGCCGCAGTTGCTAAGAGTACAGCCCCCATAAAATGGAAAAACCGAATGCCAAATAGACCGCTTAACGTAAAGCCTATGGTCCTTAAGCCGGGTATAAAGCGAATGAGAGCAATATTTAAAAGAGGTTGGTGTTTGAGCCTTGCTCTAACAATACGCATTCCTCTGTTTTTTAATAAACGGTAACGTAAACCTCGCCATTTGGCTGCTAGCATTCCGGCTCCGTATAAACCGATGTCACCGGTAGCGATGCCAATAAAAATAGCCATCAGAGCAAGAGAAGGTGAGATAGCCTGATCAGCGGCTAACAGTGCAGCAGTGATAATTGCAAGGTCTTCCAATAGGTAAGAAAGCAGAATAATAGACACAACAATTTCGGGAACCGTCAAGTTTCCTGGTAATGCTAATTCTTGTGTAAGCCACTCTGTCATTTCTTTCCTATTGATGCTTTGTGTTATTTTTAGATGTATATTTTGGTTAAATCTAAGTGATTACAATTACTAGACCTTTAAAGATTAGGATTTATTTCACATTAACGAGAATAAAAAGAACAAAATAAAAAACGGCTATCAAGAGATAGCCGTTTTTTAAAAGTAAGTGACGAATCGATGTTAAAAAGTGAAACCAGCTCGAATAATGAGAGATAAGCTAAATGGCGCTTCGTAATCACCGTCTTTGAATGAATCGATTTGACCTTCTATGGCAGAGAAAGCACCATTAGATGATTGATAGCTAAAGCCAACGGCTTCGAATATACCGATTCCATTTATTTGCTGAGTGCCTAAGTCTCCATAATTATAGCTTAGCCCTAATTTACCGTATACGTCGATCTGCTGGGTGATACCATATGCAAATACACCTGCAGCTCGGGTAGAATAATAATCTAGAGGATAAGAAGTAGTTCGACCATCAACTGTAAAATCAACCGTATTCTTCACTTTATCGACCCCGGCATTGACCCCCCACTTAAACTTCCGAGATTCTCCAAAGGATTTTAAAAAGGTGTAGTCAATACCATAGACGTTTCCTGTCGTACGGTCATCTGCATCATCCAATCCATTATATTCTGGTTGTTGCATAACCCAGCCACCACGAATGCCTAATTGATGGTGTGCCGAATTATCTGAGGGGGCCTCATCCGCGAAAGCAAAAAAGGGAACTGACACTAGCGCAAGCGATATTAAAGAAGTTCCTTTCATAAAAAGCCTATTGTTTTTGGTTGTTTATTATTGGTAAATCGAATGGATACTATATATATAAAATAGTTTAAATATTGATATTTGCAGCAAATTTCTGATTTTTTATTGGTTTATAGTGACGTAATAAATGCGAAACAAGATCAAAAATGCCCCTACGATTAAGATAAAATTGTAGAGGCTTATAGCTATTGATAAGAGACACTGAATGGTACTAGATGGCAATGAAACTAGTTCTGCTTTGCGCAGTGCTTACTCTGTTATTTGACTAAATCAGCTGCATCTTTTGCTAAACGCCCAATTTCGTCCCACCGCCCTTCGTTGATGAGTTTTTTGTCTACCATCCAAGTTCCACCGCATGCGATAACTCTAGGGATAGCGAGATAATCATTGATGTTTTTTGAGCTAATACCGCCCGTTGGCATTAGTTCAATATCGGTATATGGCGCGAGTAGCGATTTCACCATTGCAATTCCACCAGATGCTTCTGCTGGAAAAAACTTGAGCGTTTTGAGGCCCATCTCTAATGCTGCCTCTACTGTACTCGGGTTATTGACACCCGGTACAATATCAATGCCTATCTCCTGACACGCTTTTACTGTGTTTGGGTTAAACCCAGGAGAAACTATAAAGGTCGCGCCTGCTTCTTTTGCTGCAATGGCTTGCTCTCTATTTAAAATGGTCCCAGCGCCAATAAGCATGTCTGGTTGTGCTTCTCTAAGTAGACGAATTGCTTCTTCTGCGGCATCGGAACGGAAGGTGATTTCTGCTGCAGGTAAACCGTTTTCGGCTAACGCTTTTCCCAAAGGAATAATGTCTTCGGCTCTGTCTATAGCAATAACCGGAATGACTTTAAGTTCCTTCAGTTTATCCAATGTTGTACTCATCTACTTGTCCTCGTTGTTAAGACTGAAGGATCAGTCAGTTAATTTAAATTGGTTGGTGATAGATTGGGTTGCAGATAGTGGCACAATGGCCCCTTGGCTTTGAATGACCGCACTAGCAAGTTGGTGGCCTCGTACACAACATCTTTCAGGTTCTAACCCAGTTAGGTGGCCGCTTAAATATCCAGCATTAAAAGAGTCACCGGCAGACGTTGTATCTACAACCTCTTCGATAGGTGTCGTGGTAATGAATAACGCATCGCTCTCTTTCTTTTGTAGGTTTTTATATAAGCACCCTTCCGCACCGAGTTTTATTACTGCTTTTTTAACACCGGCGTGTTCGAGGCGATCTAATGCTGCCTCTGGAGAGATGTCTTGCCAAATTGCTTGTTCGTCATCAAAGGTAACCAACGCCAGATCGCAGAACGACAGTAGTTCAGCATAGTGGTCCTTAACGGTTTTCCAGTCTTCATTCTGTGGCCAAAGTGCTGGCCTGAAGTTGGAATCAAAGGCGATTTCAACACCCTTTTCCGAGAGCTTTCTGAGTAATGTAAGCAGAGTTTTCCGATCTTTTTCTGGTAATATGGCTAGGCTAATTCCACTGAGATAAACCATGTCCATTTTTTCAAGCTTGGTTGTTAACAGCTCGAAATCTCGGTGCTGTAACATATAGCGCGCAGCAGATTGGTTTCGCCAATACAGAAAAGTTCGTTCGCCCTGATCATCAAGCTGAATAAGATATAGGCCCGGTTGCCTAGTGTTATCAGTTAGCACAAATTGCGTATTGATGCCTTCTTCTTGCCAGCGTTGAATCATACCTTCACTGAGTGCGTCAGAGCCCATCGCTGTGACGTAATTTATCTGAACTTGTTGCTTTGCAGCCCGTGCTAGATATACGGCAGAGTTAAGGCTGTCTCCACCAAAGGTTTGCAGCATGTTGCCGAACGGTTTACCGTTCAGCTCAATCATGCATTCGCCGATAATTGCGATTTTTTTAGGAGTATCATTTTCTGTCATAGCGCTATTTCGCCGCCTTGAAGAAATTCGCCGCATTACCAAAACTGATATTTTCGACCATAGGTTTTAGCAATGAGTCATCGTTTGGTACTTCACCATTTTCAACCCAGCGGCCAATCATTTCACATAAAATACGACGGAAATATTCGTGTCGCGTGTAAGAAAGGAAACTGCGGGAATCGGTTAACATGCCAACAAACTGGCTTAGTAAGCCGAGTTGAGCCAGTTGTTCGATTTGACGTTGCATGCCATCTTTTTGATCGTTGAACCACCAGCCTGAACCGAACTGGATCTTCCCTGCAATACCACCACCTTGGAAGTTCCCAATCATGGTCGCCATCATTTCGTTGTCTCTTGGATTTAGACAATAAAGGATGGTTTTTGGTAGTTCATCGGTTTTGTCCATTTCATCAAGAATCGATGATAGCTCATAAGCAAAAGAACGGTCACCAATAGAGTCAAAGCCTGCATCTGGACCGAGCAACTTGAACATGCGTGTGCTGTTGTTTCTCTGTGCTCCGATATGTAACTGCATCACCCAACCAAGTTTAGCGTATTGCTTGCCAAGCCAAACCTGTACCGCTGTACTAAATTGAGCAACTTCAGTCTCGTTTAGCTCTTCACCCTTTAGGCGACGCGTCATCAGGTTATCTAATGCCGTTTCACTCGGGATTTTGGCATAACGAACGATTTCGATACCGTGATCAGCTGCACGACATCCGTGTTGGTCGAAGTGCTTTAATCGAATTGATAGCGCGGTTAACAGATCGTCAAAACAACGGATTTCAGTATCCGCTACTTCTCCAAGGGCTAACATGTATGCAGCAAAACCTTCGAGATCAATTTTAAAGGCTTTATCTGGTCGCCAACTTGGTAAAACCTCGATATCAAAGCTGTCATCAGCGGCTATAGTGGCATGATGTTCCAATGAATCTATTGGGTCGTCAGTTGTGCCCGCCATACGTACATTCATCTGCTTCATGATCCCGCGAGCACTAAACTCCGGAGTGGCGAGTTGTTCGTTACATTGAGTCCAAATACGATCTGCGGTTTCTGGACCAAACAGTTTGCGACTGATACCGAATGGACGACGAAGTTCCAAATGGGTCCAGTGATAAAGTGGGTTTCCTAGGCATTGAGGTACCGTTTTCGCCCAAGCTTTGTATTTTTCTAAATCGGTACTATTTCCGGTGATTAGGTGTTCTGGAACACCAGCACTTCTCATTCCTCGCCATTTGTAATGATCGCCTTCAAGCCAGATCTGTCCAAGATTCTCAAAGCGACGATCTTGGGCTATTTCTTTCGGGTTCAGGTGGCAATGATAGTCATATATCGGCTGATTTTTAGCATATTCATGATATAGACGTTTTGCTGTTTCTGTTGTGAGCAGAAAATTTTCACACATAAAGTCTTTCATTATTTTTCCTTACAAAGCCGCTACAGCGCCTTTCGCGCTAAGAGTAATTAGGTTGCTGTAGGCCTTTTCTATTTCTTCAATAAACAGATGGTTGTTAGCCAACTCTGGTGAAAAAATAGAGTCAATGGACATTAATGCCTGTACGACAGAAACATTGCGTCCATGTTTATCACAAATGGACTTAAGTTCATTAGCCAAGGGATCGAGAACCTCAATAGGTTGCTCATTTTCATCTATACCAGACACGTATCTCATCCATCCGGCTACGCCCAATGCTAGATACTTATATTCGGTACCAGATTCCAAATGAGACATGATGGAATTAAGCATACGCGGTGGTAATTTTTGACTGCCGTCCATTGCTATTTGCCAGGTACGGTGTTTTAAACTTGGGTTAGTAAAGCGGTCAATAAGCAGTTCAGCATAGGCTCTTAAATTGCTCCCCTCAGGCATGGTTAGTGTTGGGGCTTGTTCTTTAAGCATTAAGTTAAGCGCGGCTTCTTTGTAGGCTGGGTCTGTCATCGTATCTGAAATATGATCATAACCACCTAAATAACCAAGATAAGCCAAGAAAGAGTGGCTACCGTTAAGCATACGTAGTTTCATTTCTTCAAATGGAATAACGTCTTCTACAAACTCAGCGCCCGCAAGAGTCCAGTCAGGGCGGCCCGCAACAAAGTTGTCTTCTATTACCCACTGGCGGAAAGGTTCACATGCGATTCCACAAGGGTCTGTAACACCTAATAACTCAGCGATCTCTGATAAGGTATCTTCTGTTGCTGCTGGTACTATTCTGTCTACCATGGTGCATGGAAATGTGACGTTAGATTCAATCCACTGAGCCAAATCTTGATCCAATAGTTGCACATAACCCATTACCGCCGCGCGCGCCACATGCCCATTTTCTTGAACGTTGTCGCAAGACATCACAGTAAAAGGTGTTAAACCACGGTCTCTACGTAGCCTAAGTGCTTGTACGATGTAACCAATAGCTGATTTTGGGTCTGTCGGGTTTGCTAAATCATGCACGATAAGTGGGTTGGTTTTATCAAGTTGGCCTGTAGCGGGGTCTGAACAGTACCCTTTTTCAGTAATGGTCATTGAGACAATAGCCACTTGCGGTTCGGCCATCTTCTCTAAGATGGCTTGTGTGCCATCAAAGGTTGAATGTAAAGATTCAACCACAGAGCCAATCACTTTAACATCAATTTTGTTCGCCCCTTTTTCGGCGACGGTATACAGATGATCTTGTTCTCTAAGTTTTTGTATGAGTTCTTCACCGCCGAATAGATTGACTTCGCAGTAACCCCAATCGCTCTCTGACTTTCCAGCAATTTCGTCAGTAAACAAAGCTTGGTGGGCACGGTGGAAAGCACCAAAGCCCAAATGGACTATCTTGGTTTTAAGACGGCTTCGGTCATAACTAGGATTAACGACACCTGTTTTAAGTGGTGTATTAGAAATAGTAGTTGTCATCGTTTCGCTTTCCTTATTTTACGTCTGCAAGTAACAGTGAATCACCGTTTTTGTACGTTTTTCCGTTGATAATCAATTCGCGTTTTTCACTATCAGGCACTTTAATCGCAAAGGTTTGATAAGCGGGTTTGAAGTCACCTTCCGATTGAATATCAAGCGCAACTGTTGTTTGGTTACATTTCATGTTAATGGTCAGTTTCAAGAAACCATTTTCTTTGTAGTTGTGGCTTTCACCGTCATCGTCAAAGATCGTTAGTGTGGTTTCTGCACAACCTTTAAGAGGGAATACTTCAAGGTTTCTGATGCTGTCTTTAGCATGATCGCTATGTGCAATACGCTCGCTAGTTGGTAAAACTGTGCCGGCTTTTACTAATAAGGGCAGTGTTTCTAGAGGAGCAGGAACAACAATGCGCTGTCCACCACTAAACCACTGACCAGTATAGAAGTCGTACCAACCTTGCCCGTTGTTTGGCAGATATACTTCTCTTTCTCTTTGGCCTTCTTCTACGACGGAAGCGACTAATAAGTCTTTGCCTAACAAGTAATCGTCGCACTCTTCAAACGTTCGAGGATCGTTTTCGTGATCTAAGAAAGTAGGGCGCATCATTGGCTCATCTTCACTGTGCGCTTGCCATAACAAGTTATAAAGGTACGGCATAATACGGTAGCGGATAGCCATCGCATCACGAATAATTGGAGTGACTTCAGGATACATCCAAGGTTCGTTAACACTGCCATCGTCATTCCATGAATGGATAGTGAAGCGAGGATGCATGACACCATTTTGCACCCAACGTGCAAACAATTCAGGGTCAGGCCTTTCGCCAGAAAAGCCACCAACATCGTGGCCTAGGTTATATAAACCAGAAAGGCTCATCCCTAAGCCCATACGGATATTGTATTTTAGGCTCGTCCAATTGGTACGGTTGTCACCACTCCAAGTTTGAACATAGCGATTCATACCCGGACAGCCAGAGCGAGATATCAGATAAGGACGAATTTCGGGAGCATATTCAACCTGAGCCTCATACGATGCACGCATCATAAGTAGCGGTTGAAGAGGTCGAATTAGGTTAACAGGAATTGTGTTTCCAAAGCCGAAACAGCGCGCGCCTTTATCCCATATTTCGTATTCGTTGTTATCATTCCAAGTAGAATCAATGCCCTTCTCGAGTAGTTGCTCTTTGACGTTATCCTGCCACCATTTAATCGTATCAGGATTGGTAAAATCTAAGTGAGAACCATCAGCATCCCAAAAAACAGATTTTTCTGGTTCATCGTATTCTGAATCAAGGATAAAGAGCCCTTTCTCTTGAGCTTCAGAAAACCTAGGGTGGTCATGCAATAGGCATGGTTTGATATTGGCAGCTAATTTTAGACCCGCATTATGGAATACATCAGCCATCCCTTTCGGGTTTGGTACCTTGTCGTAGTTCCAGTTAAATACATAGCGTGTGTTGCCAATAGATGTATAGCCCGAAGAGAGTTGGAATGAGTCACATGGGATGGCGTGCGTTTCACATTTGTCAACAAATCCTTCAAGCAACTCTTGAGCGTTTGGCGCATCGGTATACTGCATGGTTGAGCCGCTGTAACCTAAACTCCAACGAGGACCAAAGGCCGTGCCACCGGTTAATCGAACAAACTTCTTGGAAACATTAGCGACCGTTTTACCTAGCATGAAATAGAAGTCTAAATCGCCATCTTCGGCGCGATAGCTACGGTATTTCACGTGGTAGTTATCTAGTTCGTTACCAAGATCAAACCAACAACTGGCTAAGTTATCGTAATAAAGACCGAAGCTTACTGCTTCTTCTTGATTCGTAACACGCGTAATGTAGAAAGGAATGTGCTTATACAAGGGGTCCGTTGAGCTAGCATCATAACCCATTGCATCGAGATTACGCATTTCGAAGCGTTTGCCAGAACGATTTAGATCGCCTGTTTTTTCACCGAGCCCATAATATTGGTCTGATAGGTCACGGTTCATAAAATGTGCTACGCCATTTTCTGATACACCTAACTGATAAGCACCTGTTTTACGGTCTGTAGCTAATGGCAGCCATTGACCATCTTTCTTGTATTCCCACTCCATCCATAGCGGTTGGTGTATAGAAAGTCGCAACGCTTCAGTTTCAATTCTAAATAGGTTTTCTTCTTGTTCAGTATGATACTTAGGACAAGTAAAGCCTTCGGTTGAAAACTTGTCTCGGCCTTCCCACGGTACATCTTTTTGACCTGGTGCAATCGACCAAGTTTTATCTAATCGCAGCTCACCTTTGTTTTTAAACATCACTCTAATGATGTCTTGTTCTAGTACGAAAATATGCAGTTGGTGACGACCGTCGCACTCGATATCGATGCGATTGTTTTGTTGCTGTAAAAAGCGCCACTGTTTTACTGTTTTCATTTATATTTCCTTTAAACAATTGGGATAGGGCAGGAGGAACCTGCCCGTTTATATAGATTAGTAACCTAGGAAAACTTGAGGAAGCGTCAAGCTAAGCTGTGGTACGAAGGTTACAAGCATAAGAGCAATAATTAGCACGGCGTAGAAAGGAAGAAGGGGTTTCACGACCTTGTCGATTTTCACCTTAGCAACCGAACAACCAATAAACAGTGCGCTACCTACTGGAGGAGTACAGATACCAATACATAAGTTAAATGTCATCATGATACCGAAATGCACTGGATCCATACCTAAGTCCATCGCGATAGGAAGGAAGATAGGAGTAAAGATAAGCAGGGCTGGGGTCATATCCATAAACACACCAATAACCAATAGAGTGATATTGATAATCAGTAAGATAATAATTGGATTTTCAGATACGGCTAAAAGAGCATCACTTATCATGTAAGGGATATCTGCGTTTGCCATAGCCCAAGACATACCCATTGAAGCGCCTATCAATAACAACACGATAGAGGTTGTTACTACCGATTCCAGAATAATATTAGGAAGCTGTTTGATAGAAACTTCGCGGTAGAAGACAAAAGCAAGAATCAAGGTATACACCACCGCTATTGCTGATGCTTCTGTCGCGGTGAAGATACCGCCAATAATACCGCCCATAATCACAATAATTAGGCCAAGGCTTGGCAGTGCGTCTAGTGTTTTTTTAACGACTTCAGAAGTGGATGGTTTGGCTGAAACCGGGTATCCCCGCTTTTTAGCGATGAAACCAGCAACCATCATAAGGCTCAGTCCCATAATCATCCCAGGAATATATCCCGCAAGGAATAGTGCCCCGATAGAGGTACCGCCAGAAATAAGGGAATAAACAATGAAGGTGTTACTCGGTGGAATCAGTAGACCCGTAGGGCAAGATGTAATGTTGACAGCAGCCGAGTACGCTGGATCGTAGCCTTCTTTCTTCTGCAATGGAGACATGGTGCCACCCACCGCTGCGGCAGAGGCCACCGCTGACCCTGAAATTGCACCAAACATCATATTGGCTATCACGTTTACGTGAGCAAGTGAGCCCGGTAACCTGCCACCTAGCACCTTGGCGAATTCGATTAGCCGGATTGCGATGCCGCCTTGGTTCATAATATTACCCGCTAAGATAAAAAACGGGATTGCGAGTAGTGCGAAACTGTCGAGGCCAGAGGCCATTTTCTGAGAAATAACCGCAATCGCGGCATCAAAGGGTAGCTGCAATAAAATCGTAAGTAGTGAAGCAACACCAATCGCGAATGAGATTGGCACGCCAATCCCGAGAAATACAAAAAAACTACCAAACAATACAATAATAACCTGCCATTCCATTAGGCTTCTCCTGATATAAGTTGAGTTAGCCGTTGACAGGCTTATTGATAAGGGACAGGTTCTTCATAAAATCTTCTAATAGATAGATCATCATAAAGAAACCGGAAATAGGTATTGCAGCGTAGATTAGGCCCATTTCAATGCCTAAAGCGGGAGAAACTTGACCAGTCGAGAGGGTTTTCAGCATAAGCGAACCTCCGCCATATACCATGATAACGCCAGCAAAAATAATGCTGATGATATTGATAACTAAGTGAAGACGAGCTTGCTTTGACGGGTTGTGTTCCAGTTTCATAGAGAGTAGGTCGATAGCGAGGTGGCGTTTTTTTCCTAGTGTATAAGCCGCGCCCATCAATCCGACCCAAATAAATAGGAAACGAGCAACTTCATCTGTCATTGTACTCGGAGCGTTAAGCACATATCGAGAGAATACCTGCCACACAACACACAACACTAAGAAGCTGCTGAGTGAGATACAGAACATAGACAGAGATTTATCCATCACTGAAATTAGCTTTTTCATTGTCTCTTCCAAATTAATATTTTGAGTGATTGTATTTTTACCGTAATGAACACGGCCAATGTATTTAGGTATGAACCTAGTTGACTAGCTATTTTCCACAACGGACAAAATATTTTCCGGATTATATTCTCATAACTGTTTGGACCAAGAGAGCTAGATCACATATAATTGGTCCGGCCAATTTGAGTTAAATTGTTTGTGAGGTAGGTCAAGTTGTGGGTTATTTTAAATTGTATTGCAAAAGATGTTGGTCCAAATTGTCGGGGCAATAACGTGGACGTACAAAAAGTCGACTATAAAAAGTAACGGAATTAATCATACTTAACCCCGGTTCAATACTCATATAAATGAGAATGGAGAATACTATGTTTGGGAATAAAACTGCTGTTGCAACACTTATCGCTTGTGCGGTTGCAGCAACTGCCTCTCTACCAACTTATGCAGCAACTACATTTAAGCTAAGCCATAACCAGGACAGAACCCACCCTGTTCATAAATCAATGCAGTTTATGGCTGATGAAGTGAAAAAATTGACAGATGGCGAAGTTAAAATTCGTATCTATCCTAATGGTCAGTTGGGTACTCAACGTGAATCTATGGAGCTTATGCAAAATGGTGCATTAGACATGGTGAAGTCGAACGCAAGTGAAATGGAATCATTTGAACCTGCTTACGGCGCATTCAATATCCCTTACATTTTCCGTGACCGTGACCATTACTATCGTGCAATGGAAGGTGAAGTAGGTCAGAAAATTCTAAGTACTTCTTATGATAAAGGCTTTATTGGTCTGACTTATTATGATGGTGGCTCACGCAGCTTCTACGCAAACAAAGAAATCAATAGCCCAGCAGATTTAGCGGGTCTAAAAATCCGTGTTCAACCAAGTCCGACAGCAGTAAACATGATTAAGTTAATGGGTGGTTCGCCTACACCTTTAGCTTATGGTGAACTTTATACTGCATTGCAACAAGGCGTTGTAGATGGTGCTGAAAACAACCCAACAGCATTAACGAACTCACGTCACGGTGAAGTGGCAAAAGTATACAGCTTAGACGAACACACGATGATCCCTGATGTGTTATTAATCTCTTCTAAAGCGTGGGACAAGCTAACAAAAGAAGAGCAAGAAGCAGTTAAGAAAGCGGCTGATGACTCTATGGCTTACCACAAAGTACTGTGGAAAGAGATGACCGATGCTGCTGTAGAAAAAGCGAAAGAATCAATGAATGTAAAAGTTGTTCAAGTTGAAAAACAACCGTTTATCGATGCTGTTAAACCAATGCATGACGAAGCACTTAAAAACCCTGCAATTGCAGAGTACGTGAAAGGCATAGATGCTCTAGCGAAGTAATATTAGATAGGGGCTTTAACAGGCCCCTAATTTTAAAACAAACGAGTATAAGAGGCTGTATCTATTTCTTCATTCTTATGTATGCAGAAAAACATATAGGTTTTTTGATTCAAAAGTAGTACCTGACATACCAATTTATTGAGGATTCGATAATTGCTGATATGATGTCAGGCCAAAATTCTCTGAGTGAAATTAGAACAATAGGTTTGATGTAGACATGACAAATACTAAGCGCCTATACCAGCAGATAGGTCAAAAACTAAAAGATAAAATTGCCGCAGGCGACTTTAAGGTTGGGGAAAAACTCCCACCGGAAAGAGAGATTGCCGAGCAAATGGAAGTCAGTCGTTCCGTGATCCGTGAATCACTCATAATGTTAGAACTACAAAATATTGTGAAAGTACGCAAGGGCTCCGGTGTTTTCGTTATTAATACTCCTGATGATGCTCAAAAGTTGATGAAAGAGCAGCAGAAGCTCGAAATTGACGCAGAAGATGATGATGACGTGGGTCCGTTTGAGATGTTGCAAGCGCGACAATTTTTAGAAAGTCGAATAGCGGAATTTGCAGCTGCTCAAGTAACCAAAAGTGACATCTCTAAGTTGAGAGAAGCTCTAGATATGGAGCGTAAGCACTTAGATGACAATTGCCTCGATTATGACGGCGATGAGATGTTTCATATTGTGATTGCAGAAGCGACTCAGAATAGTGTGCTTTGCGACATGGTTAAAGAGCTTTGGGTTCGTCGTGAAAAAAGCTCTATGTGGCGTCAATTGCATGAAAGGATTTCAAATCAAGATTATCGCAGACGGTGGTTAGCTGACCATGAAAAGATTTATAGAGCATTGGTACGTAAAGATCCGACCGCTGCGCGAGAGGCTATGTGGCTTCATTTAGAAAATGTAAAACAGACTCTATTTGACTTGTCGGATGTTGATGATCCGAAATTTGATGGTTTTTTGTTTAACTCTTATCCAGTAACAAATTAGAACAATAAAACGCTAGTAAACAATCGTGTTTCTCACGAACTTTGTTTGGTATTAAAGCTCAGAATTTTTGAAAGGTGAAGGTTATGGAACAGACATGGCGTTGGTACGGTCCAAATGATCCCGTATCGTTAAATGATATCCGCCAAGCAGGTGCAACAGGCGTAGTAACAGCGCTGCACCATATTCCCAATGGGGAAGTTTGGAGTATTGAAGAGATACAAAAGCGTAAAACGCTACTAGAAAATAACAGTCTAACTTGGTCTGTTGTTGAGAGTGTTCCTGTACACGAGGAGATAAAAACTCGCACAGGTGACTACGCTAAGTGGATAGAAAATTATCGTATCTCTTTAGAAAACTTAGCGAAATGTGGTATCGATACTGTCTGTTATAATTTCATGCCCGTATTGGATTGGACTCGAACGGACTTAGAGTTTGAATTGCCAGATGGCTCAAGAGCACTGCGTTTTGACCAGATAGCCTTTGCAGCATTTGAACTGCATATCTTAAAGCGTCCCGGCGCACCTGCCGATTATTCAGAGCAAGATCAAGCAGAAGCTCAAGCTTATTTCGATAATATGAGTCAAGCAGATGTCGATAAGCTGACGGCGAATATCATTGCAGGTTTACCTGGTGCAGAAGAAGGTTATACGCTTGATGAATTTCAAGCACGACTAGACACTTATAAAGGTATCAGCAAAGATAATCTGCGTGAGCATATGGCGCTGTTTCTTAAGGAACTGATGCCAGTTTGTGACCAATATGGTCTTAAGCTTGCGGTGCATCCCGATGATCCTCCGCGTCCTATTCTCGGTTTACCCCGTATTGTCTCTACCATTGATGATATTGGTTGGTTAACAAAAGAAGTACCGAGCCAAATGAATGGCATTACAATGTGTACAGGGTCTTATGGTGTTCGTGGTGACAATGATCTGGTTAATATGATTAAGCAGTATGGCGATAGGATTTATTTTACGCACCTACGTTCTACCCAGCGTGAAGAGAACCAAATGAGCTTCCATGAAGCTGCTCATTTATCTGGTGACGTTGATATGTACAATGTTGTCATGGCACTCTTAGAAGAAGAAAACCGCCGTAAGCAACAGGGTGAGACACGCTTAATTCCAATGCGTCCAGACCATGGCCACCAGATGATTGATGATCTCAATAAAAAAACCAATCCGGGTTATTCATGTATTGGTCGTTTGAAAGGACTGGCTGAAATCAGAGGGCTTGAAGTGGCTTTGCAGCGCTCATTCTTTGATAAACCCAATGCTAAAAAATAATTAATTTTATTCAATACATACAAAGAAAAACAGCAACCCGAGGGTTGCTGTTTTTTTTAACAATTACTACCTATTACTCAAAACTCATTACCTATTTGGTAGTAAGCGTGTGTCATTTGTAGCATTTATAGATTGGTTCTTAACAATTTCTATTACTTTGTACGTGTTACAGTGTTTCTGTTACTTTTCACAAAACATACTTAATTTACGATGTTACTTTTCACGAAATATACTTAATTTACGGTGTTACTAAACTAATTTACTATGTTACTAAGTTAAAATTACGATATTACTAAGTTAAATTACAATGTTACTAAGTTAATTTACGATTGTACTAAGTTAAAAAATGCTAATTTAGCATGCGTGTTACATATTTCTAATTTACCAAGTGTAACCTTTTGGAGCTTTACTTGTTACTGCTAGTTTCAGCAGCGTTGATGTTGCTTTTCTATTTACCAATTGTATTACTGTTTGGAGCTTTTCTAGATTAACTGTTAGTTTCAACAGCTGTGACACACAACTAAATTGTAGTGCTAATATGAGTATTGTCAAACTAGCACTATCATTTTTTTTATTAAATCGAAGAAAAACAGGGCGAACATTTACATAACTTATTGGTTTTATTAATGAAGGTGCTGACAATTAATTAGAGTTTTGATATATATTTAGTAAAACATAATTAAAGGATTAACGAATGGACACGGTCGGTACTAATGCGCTAGTTGTAGAAGGTGGTGCAATGAGAGGTGTGTTCTCTTGCGGTGTTTTAGACCATTTTTTGTCGGTCGACTTTTCTCCATTCGATAGCTTTTGGGGCGTGTCTGCTGGTGCATCAAATGTTGCAGCCTATTTGGCTAAAATGCCGGGTAGAAATCTGAAAATCTATTCAGATTACAGCTGTCGAAAAGAGTTCTTCACACCAGAAAAATTTATTCGTGGAGGCGATCTTTTAGACATAGATTGGCTATGGAAGATCACCATGCAGGATCTGGGTATCGACCTAGATATGATTGAAAAAGATGGACGGCCATTTTATTTGGGACTGACCAATAAGGGGACGGGCAAATCAGAATATCATCTGGCGCGGTCGTCAACACTGGTCGAGACAATGAAGGCGAGCAGTGCGCTCCCTATTATGTATAAACCCGATATAGTCATAAACGGGCAATGTTATGTTGATGGTGGTGCGTCCGATTCTATCCCGGTTGCAGAGGCGATTCGCCGTGGCGCAAAAAAATTATGGTGCTACGTAGCCGCCCCTATTCCTATAAAAAATCAGCTTCGAAGGCTTCTCTTCTACTTAAGCATGCGTTAAGAAAATCCCCCGCGTTAATTGGACCAATGTTAAATCGATCACACCAGTATAATAAAACGCTTGAGTTGATCCGAAATCCGCCATTGGGTGTCGAGATCATAGAAATATGCCCACCTGAATCATTTAAACTTAAACGATTAACTCGGGATCCCGAGCCGTTAATAAAAGGTTATGAACTAGGTATAGAGATTGGAAAAGTAGCGCTATTACGTTGGCAAGAATAAAGATTAACAAGGAAGAGTATGAAAATTAATAGCGTGATGGATGAATATGCAAAGCACGAGAGGGTCGGCATAGAAGTTCCTGGTTATTCAAAAATGAATCTGGGAAATGTTATCCGTTTTGTTGCACAGCAAGAGTGGGGTAGTTTTGTTTCTTACTACCAACTTAGACCCGATCAACTTGAAAAGGCGATAGAAAAAGAGATCGAGTTTTTCAAATCGTGTGGTAAGAATTTCGAATGGAAAGTTTATGACACTGATAAACCAAAAGAAATAAAACAATATCTTATTCAGCATGGTTTTGAAGAAGGTGAAGCTGAATCTTTCATGCTGATGGATTTGAGCGAGATTGAAGGCTATTTACCAGAGTCAAACGCATGCGTTGAGGTGACTGATCCAGCAGGCATAAGAGACTATATTTCAGTAGCTGAAAAAGTATGGGGTGGCGACCATAGTGGTCAAGAAGCACACTTGATCGCCAGTAAGCAAAACGCACCAGAGAATACGTCACTCTATGTTATTTACGAGAACGGTTTAGCGGTTTCGTCGGCCAGAATTGAATACACATCTAATAGCCCCTTTGCCGGTATTTGGGGTGGTTCAACATTGGAAGATTTCAGAGGTCGAGGTCATTACAGTGCATTGCTTCATAAACGAATTAATGATGCCAAAAAACGCGGAGTAAAATATTTGACCATCGATGCGTCTGATATGAGCAGGCCAATCGTTGAAAAGTATGGCTTTAGGTTTATAACAACCACTACCCCGTACGAGTACCTAGTAAAATAGAATCTAAAAGCGTTAAAGGCAAAACTGAGTTAGAATGCCCCACTTTATTATTAGGCAATACCTTGATAAACAAAGTTAGGTAAAGACACGCGATATGAAAGACACCCATACAATCATTGGATTAATTAACCCTAAAAGCCCTGAAAACGTTGGTAGCGTAATGCGCGCGGCTGGATGCTATCAAGCCGATGGTGTGAAATATACGGGGCAACGCTATGAGCGTGCGGTCAAATTAGCAACGGATACTAAGTCTGCAAGGCATACTATCCCATTGACCGGTGTAGATTCATTACTTGATGATCTACCGTCTGATACAAAGATTGTTTGTGTTGAACTTGCCGAGGGAGCCACGCCGTTGCCGCAATTTCAGCATCCTAAGAAAGCGATTTATATATTTGGTCCAGAAGACGGTTCTATCAATCAAAAAATCGCCAATAAAGCGGACCATGTTGTGTACGTCCCCACGGTTGGTTGTATGAATCTCGCTGCAACAGTGAATGTACTTTTATATGACCGTTTAGCAAAAACTGAAAATATAGCGCTGGGGGATGAACTTATCCGCAGCAGTCGTGATAATAACAATAGGCTTCGTGTAAAAAGCAAGAGTTAACCATTATTGAACAAAAGATAATTGGTTGATCTGGTTTACCATTACAGAGCTACCTTCTGTGACTTAGGTCTCACATCTATTAATTGTTCAATAAGTCTGTATAATTCGCCGCCTATTGTTTCTTACTTTCATTTCTGTTGATTTGGCGTCTTTCATTAAGCGATTCGCCAGTCCTAATACCTAGGAATATTTCTTTGATATCTACTGCAAACATCACCATGCAATTTGGCGCTGAGCCTTTATTTGAAAACATTTCTGCTAAGTTCGGGAACGGTAATCGTTACGGCTTAATCGGTGCCAATGGATGTGGTAAATCAACTTTCATGAAAATTCTTAGTGGCGAGTTGGCGCCAAGTTCTGGCAACGTGTCTATTACTCCAGGGTTAAAGCTAGGCGTATTGAGTCAGGATCAGTTCGCTTTTGAGCAGCACAACGTTATCGATGTGGTAATCATGGGTGATCGTAAGCTATGGGAAATTAAACAAGAACGTGACCGGATTTATTCACTACCAGAGATGAGTGAAGCAGACGGAATGAAAGTAGCGGATCTTGAAAGTGAATTTGCAGAGATGGACGGCTACACAGCCGAGAGCCGTGCAGGCGATATTTTATTACAAGCCGGTATTGAAGAAGAGCTTCATTTTGGCCTAATGCAACAAGTTGCTCCGGGTTGGAAATTGCGAGTGTTACTTGCTCAAGCACTCTTCGCTAATCCAGATATTTTGTTATTAGATGAACCAACCAACAACCTGGATATTCATACGATTAACTGGCTCGCGGAAGAACTGAATCAACGTAAGTGTACGATGATCATTATTTCGCACGATCGTCACTTTCTAAACTCTGTATGCACACACATGGCCGATATCGATTACGGTGAACTGCGTATTTATCCGGGTAACTACGAGTATTTCCTTGAAGCATCAGGCCTCATACGCGAACAGTTACTCTCTAGTAACGCTAAAAAAGCCGCTGAAATAAGCGAACTACAAGATTTCGTCAATCGATTTGGCGCAAACGCATCTAAAGCTAAACAAGCAAGTTCTCGCGCCAAGAAAATGGACAAAATTAAGCTCGACGAGGTTAAATCGACTACCCGTATCAGCCCATCGATTAATTTTGGTGAAGGCAAGAAACTGCATAGATTGGCGCTAGAGTTAAAAGATCTTGGCCATTCATTTGAAGATGAATTGCTGTTCGAAAAAGGTAATTTACTTTTAGAAGCGGGTACCCGTTTAGCCGTTATCGGTGAGAATGGCGTGGGTAAAACTACTTTTTTACGTTGTCTAGTGAACGAGCTGGAGCAATCGGAAGGTATCGTAAAATGGTCAGAAAATGCGTCTATTGGGTATTGTCCACAAGATAGCACTGCTGACTTTGATAACGATTTAAGTATCTTTGATTGGATATCTCAGTGGCGAACCGTAAAACACGATGATTTAATGGTTCGTGGCATTTTAGGTCGCTTACTCTTTACCGCTGACGATGCGAATAAAAAAGCAAAAAATTGCTCTGGTGGCGAAAAAAATCGCCTGTTGTTTGGTAAGTTGATGATGCAAGACATCAATGTTCTTGTGATGGATGAGCCAACAAACCACATGGATATGGAAGCGATCGAAGCATTGAACAACGCACTTAAAGTTTATCAGGGTACGTTAATTTTTGTCAGCCATGACCGCGAGTTTGTGTCGTCTCTTGCCACGTCAATCATTGATGTAAAAGACAAAAAGCTAGTACAGTTTCAAGGTACTTATAATGAATACCTTGCCCATCAAGTGAAAACATTAACTGGCGCATAACTTATCAATCCAGACAAGAACCTTGGTCTATTTGGTTAGAGGTTATTTAGCAAAGCCGGTATAGCATTTTTACTGGTTTTGCTGATTTTTTGCATGAGAGCAAAGCTTGGGTTTACGATATTTTGCGCTTCCAGTTCTTCTACCATCACCATCCATAATTTAGCCGTCATCTCTGAATCGGCTAAGGCGCGGTGAAAGACACCATCGTGTTCAATCTGCTTGTGCCTAATGAGATCGCCTAATTTGTGAGTAGGAGAATCTTGTATTAGTCTTCTCGCGATTAACATAGAGCAGGCAAATTGACCGGCATAGCTTGCGCCAATCCGCTCAAATTCGGCATCAAGAAAACGCTTGTCGAACGATGCGTTATGGGCAACTAAGTGATGATCACCAATAAATTCAGAAAATTCAGTCATCACTTCATCGCAAGAAGGTGCGTTGCTTAGCATAGCGTTAGAAATTCCTGTGTAGTTCGCTATAAACCCACTGACTCTAAAACCCGGATTCATAAGCTGTTGAAAGGTATCTTTGACTACCCCATCGACGAGTTTTACCGCCCCAATTTCGATTGCCCTGTCTCCCATATTCGGAGACAAACCGGTGGTTTCGAAGTCGAGTACGATGACGGATTTAGCGGAGGAGTTGGTCATGAGATTCCTGAAAACGTGCCAATTTTAAAAATAGGGCCATAGGTTAACATATTAAAATAGACAGAGTAGCGCCCAAGCCATACACTTCTACTTTCTGAATTTTAGGCTGAAAGGCCCAGACGACCAAATATTTTTATTATCGAGGTAAAACATGTCTAAACGCGATTATTACAGCGTGCTCGGTGTCTCTAAAGACGCCTCTGAAAAAGACATTAAGAAGGCGTATAAAAAGCTCGCAATGAAATATCATCCGGATAAAAACCCCGGAGACGCCACAGCAGAAGGCAGCTTTAAAGAAGTTAAAGAAGCATACGAAACGCTGACAGATACAAGCAAGCGCCGCAAGTATGATCAATTTGGTCACGCTGGTTTTGAAAACAGTGGCTTTGGTGGCGGTCAGGGGCGTTCTCAAGGGTTTGGTGGCTTTGAAGATATCTTTGGTGATGCTTTTGGCCAGCGTAGACAAGGCTTTGGAGGTGCGGGTGGTTTTGATGATGTCTTCTCTCAAGCAAGAAACCGTCAACCACGTGCTCAAAAAGGTCAGGATGTTGAATATTCCGTCACTGTCGATTTTGTCGACGCCATTCAAGGTGCTGAAAAAGTGGTAGAGCTACCTGTTAACGGTGAGCAGAAAAAAATTAATATCAAAATCCCGAAAGGGATTAAAGAAGAAGAAAAGATCCGGTTTTCAGGCAAAGGCGCTCCGGGATTAAACGGTGGACCTGCAGGCAACATGTTTATCAAGATACTGATTCGCCCTCATGCGTATTTGGAGCGCGATGGAAATGACCTAATTTGCCATTCAGAAGTGAATATCACAACAGCCACATTAGGTGGTGAGTTGGAAGTTCAGGCGTTAGAGAATCGATTTAAACTTAAAATTCCTGCGGGTACTCAAAATGGTAGAAAGTTTAAGGTGACAGGCAAAGGCGTAACGAGCCGCAAGGGTGAAACTGGCGATCTTTTAGTTAAAATTAAAGTGGTAACGCCAACCAATCTAACTCGTGAGCAAACTGAACTAATGGAGCAGTTTAAAGCGACGTTAGTGTAATTACTGGGTTTAGAAAATGGTCACTTATTGTAGTGGCCATAGTAATGACAAGACCTTGCTGGCCATTGAAAATGGTATCAGCACCAAGGATGTCAGCTCACTGGTTCAACAGCACGTATTTTAGCTTAGGTTACATACGATACATTGAAATTGAAGGCAGAAATAATGAGTGGAACGACACGAGCGGATATTCATCCCGGACTAGAAGTAAAAATTGTACTTAAGAAAGATCAGCGTAGCGGTACTCTTACCGTTGGAATTGTGAAAGATCTTTTGACTAAGTCACCCAACCACCCTCATGGTATTAAAGTGCGTTTAGAAAGTGGCGATGTAGGCCGAGTTAAAGTCATCGTTTAGTTGACTCTTGCTCGCTCGCGAGCAATCGATCTGCCCCTCGTTTTTCGTGGGGCTTAATATTAAAGACTACTTTAAAGGGTCATCGTCAGGCAATGCGCTATGAATCCATAGTGCTAATCGTTTTTTAATATTTTTGCCGTCGGTTTTATCGGCGGGTAAGGGCGTGATCTGACGCACTTCGACTAAGAACAGGTAAACAGCCATTACCTTATTGGGTTGCGATGTATTTTTGTCAAAAAGCTTGTATCCCTGCATTTTTGCAATCTGACTACCAACTTCTAATGCTTTCTTGAACAGCTTGTCTTCGTTGTTGATCTTAGCGGTTTTCGACATAGGTAACCCATGGTTCATATTCAATTATGTTGTAAGTATATATCAAACGACTCGCTTTTAGACTAAGCGAAAATCGCAATTCAAACATTTTCTTCCGCAATCGCTCGTTCCGGTTTATGGCGAATAAAATAGGCTAGGGCGATTGCGAAGGTCATGCATTCACCAATAGGGAGAGCAATGACGAAGCGGTTGTCGTCAAATAACATAAACAGCAGAATTAACAAAGAAGCAGGAAATATAAGGCTACGGCATAAAGAGACGATACCGGATTGGAACGGTAAATGAATAGCCGTAAGGTAGCCAGATATCGTCATGTTGGCACCAGCGAATATAAATAGAGGCCAGACGTAATAGACGAATTCAACCGCCATTGATACTGTGGTATCTGTACCTTGATCGTCTAAGAACAAGTAGATGAGTGACTCGTTAAAAATTAGCAGAACCAAAATAGTGATTAAACTGACGATGCTAGTCATAACAAAAGTGATTTTTAAGAACTGTTTGAGCCGTTGTTCATTCTGCGCCCCGAAATTCTGGCTCAACATTACTTGCGCGGTGTCGGCAATGGAAAAATAAACCATAAAGCCAATCATCAACAGATAGTTTAATACGGTGATGGCGGCAACACCTTCAACACCAGCGCGAGAAATAAGCATCAAATTGAAAATAAAAGCGATAATTCCGCCAGAAATTTCATTGATAAACTCAGATAAACCATTGTATGCGGCTTGATAAATTTCAGACCAGTTTTTTTGGTTCGGTGAAAAATGCAGTTTTCGCTTACGGCTAAAAAATACAATAACAGCGTTAGCATCGGCAATAATTGTGACAGACCTGTGGCCCACGCTGCGCCATTAAGCCCCCAACCAAAGACCGCAATAAAAAAATAATCGAGAACAACATTAAGCACCGAACCTATCACCAGAGCCGTAGCCGCGAGTGAAGGGAATCCGTCTAACCTAACGAAAAAGTACAGCACGATTGTGACCAGTTGTGCCAACAGAAAAGGCATAATGACACGATAATATTCGCTCATTAATGGGGAAAGCTCTTCCCCTGCACCAAGTAATTGAAATAAGAAGGGCTCAAAAATCAAACCCATTGTGATGATGGTAATGGCATAGAAAATAACAGCGATCAGCGTTTTACTAAATATTGCTGAAGCGGCGGTGTTGTTTTTTTCTCCCAGATATTTGCCGGCTCTTACCGAGCCGCCAATAGATAGCATTAAGCCAACGCCAAACAGCACAGATAATATTGGGATGATCAGATTGACCGCTGCCAAGGCAGGGACACCAACAAAATTTCCAATAAAGATTCCGTCGACAATAGAGGCTGAACTCATCGCAAGCATGCCAACAATAGAAGGTAATAGATACCTTAAAAATGTGGTTATAATCGGCCCTTCTAAGGCACTGTTTTTTTGAGCGAGTGTGGCGTCCATCAAGAACTCTATTAGAGAATAAAAGCGGAGCTTAAGGTAACAGGTATTGATAGGGAACACCAACGGACGCCCATTAGTGAGTTGAAGAATCGAGTTATCCAGTCCATTTATGAGCTGTGTTTTGCGAATGTATGAAAGTTCCTCTCTCGATTTAAGTATGAAATCAAGTGAGGAACCTAAAGTGACGATTTTTGTTATGTTGTTATAGCTTAAATTGCCCTACAAGGGTTTGTAGTTCAGTGTTTGCGGATTCAAGTGCGTGAGCATGTTGTTCTGAAGTTTGTCCTTGTGAATGAAGTTGTTGAAGCATGACACGAATAGATTCCATACTTTGGTTAATGCCATCTGCCACTTCACTTTGTTCTCTTGCTGCGGTTGCAATTTGCACACTTACATCGTCTACATTAATGACTGACTCTTGCATGGTTGCAATACCGTCGGTTACTTTATGCGTTAATTCGGAAGTTTTAACACATTGCTCTTTAGTATTGTTCATTGAGGAAACCGTTGTTTCAACGCCCATTTTTAAAGTATCTAGCATGTCGGCTACTTCAGATGTGCTTTGCTGTGTTTTTGCCGCTAAATTACGTACTTCATCAGCTACGACAGCGAATCCTCGGCCTTGTTCTCCTGCTCTTGCCGCTTCAATGGCTGCATTTAGCGCGAGTAGATTTGTTTGTTCTGCAATACCGCCAATAACTTGAAGTACGGATTCAATAGAGGCCGCATTTTCTTGCATCATCGCAACATTTTTTGCGGTTAATTCCACGTTACTCATTAGGTTCCCGACGCCTTCTGTTGCTTCATTTGCCGATCTGTTGGCTTCTAAGGCTTGCTCTTGAGCTTGGCTGGTAATTTCTGTACTTTGGCTTGTGTGTCCAGCGACTTCTAGAGATGAAGAACTCAATTCATTGACCGCTGCCGCAACCATATCTGTTTCTTTAACGTGGTTTTCCAAAATAACTAACGACTGCTTTGTGACTGTCGACATAGATACAATTTGCTCACTACACTTTTGATTTGCATCTGACACTTTTTGTATAAGTTGTTGAAGATAAACGATGAAATTATTCATGGACTCAGATACAGCATCTAGCTCGTCTTCACCATTTATAGGCAACCTCATGCTTAAGTCTGCGTCCCCAGCCGATAAAGTATCAACATTTTCTTTTAAGCCTTTAAAGCGATTCCCTAAGTTAGTAAAAGCGATTAATAATGCAGCCAGCAAAAGGAAAATCATAGGCAGCTGTATCTTGGCTAAAATATTCATTGTTTCTTGCGTATGTATGGTTAAAAGGCGAGTTGGTTGCGAAACTGCAACGAGCCAAGGGGTGCCTTCAATATCTTGTATTAGTAATGTATGGTCCTCGCCATTTTGGGTGTACTCCCGTCTAAACTCTTTATTTTTTAGTGCTTTGTCGAGTTCAGTTGCCATTGAATAGTTCTGCCCGTTTAATTGACTAAGAATGACATCATCACCAGTCAGCACCTTGTTTTTACTTAATATCTTTCCGTCTGATTCAACGATTAATATTTCGGCGTTGAGTTCGCGTTCTTTGTTCGAAACTAAGGTATTAAAGAAGCCTAAGGTCACATCTACCGTTGATACACCATAGAGCTTTGAATTCTGATATATAGCCATCGCGCAGTTGGTTCTTGGTTGTGTGCTTGCTCCGTCTTTATACGCGTTCGCCCAAACACACTCTCCCTTTGGTGCCTGTTGACCGGCCATGTGCCACGCTTGCGTATAGTATGAGGGTGCTTCATCACTATTCCAGTAGGTGTTTTCTATCAATTTTCCAGAACCATCTCGATGGTAGAAAGTACTTGCTCTATCAACCCCTTTTTCTCGCATGTTTGGAAGTGGCCAAATACCACCACCGAAGACCAATTGGTTTCCGTATTGATCGACGATATGAGGAAGAACTTCATCGATTTGGTCACTTTGGAGATTTGGCACCAGTTGGGTAGTTGCACGTTGCTGAGCTTTAACTGCTGCCAAAGTAAGTTTGATTTCTGTTGCTATATCCTTTACTGCGAAAGATAAGTTCTTTTCTTCTTCGGCTCTTAAGTTAGGTTGTACCCATTGTTTTACACCTAGGATAGTCAAAACGCTAATAACAGCGACGAACACTATCAATAA
Organism: Vibrio algarum; assembly: GCF_028204155.1. Classification (NCBI taxonomy): domain Bacteria; kingdom Pseudomonadati; phylum Pseudomonadota; class Gammaproteobacteria; order Vibrionales; family Vibrionaceae; genus Vibrio; species Vibrio algarum. The sequence continues at coordinate 1,069,692 of NZ_JAQLOI010000003.1, forward strand.
AAAACTATATTTTTGTCTTATCGTCTTAAAAGGTAAATTCATGTTCGCTCTCTTTTATTCTTAGTGGAGATAGTTAATAGCAGGGCCACTTAATCGATTGAATTTTTTAAGAATTAATACAGTTAGAGGCTTTTTCATACTGAAACGCTCAAAAGTTGAACTCGCTACAATTGTAAATAGTGTAGAAGTAAAATTAAAATTTTGTATTGAAGCTAACTCTACTTTTTCAGTTTGGGCTGATTTAAAGGCCCAAATAGAAAAATTAGTTGTTACTTTAAGAGCTCAACTATGCACTATTAAGCTTGTTTGACAAGTTTTTATCAGAAGGAATACTTTCTTTACTTCTTTCGCAAGCTGGGTATTTTTAGACCCGATTCAGAAGATGCAATTAACACACACAATCTTTTTATTTGTGTTTCTTTCTTCTTCGCGCTCATTACCCACCAGATAGAATCTCTTTTATACGATGGTGCTAATTGAGTGAAGAATCGCCAAGCTGGTTCATTTGCTTTGATCTGTTCTTCATACTCTTCTGCTAGTTGTATATTTCTTTGCTCGGAGGAATAACCTTGTGTATCGATTCTGCGGTTAAAAATGTCTATTCCTTCTGGTTTCATCTTATCAAGTTGTATTAGGTTTTTTACCTTCTGTACGTTTACTGCGCTCCATACACTATTTATTTTGCGCGGTGTAAAGCGAATCTTATAGCTTTCTTTATCAATCGTTTTTCGTATACCGTCAATCCACCCATAACATAGGGCTGCATCAACTGAACTTGACCATGTAAGGCTTGCACGCGCGGTACTTTTTTTGTAATAACCGACCCAAAGTTCACTAGCATCAGCATGATGCGCTGCTAACCACTGGTTAAATTCTTCTTGGTTCTTAAAAAAATAAGATCTGCCATCTTTTCGCCTATCCCAATTAGTAAATAATTTCTGTATCTTCGAGCGTTGTCTGTTGTTCCAACCATTTTAAAATTGTCTGGTTTGTTTCTTCCGGTTTTTCTTGTTGGATCCAATGACCACAATCTAAATTGATCACCTCCACATTAGGCACGAACTCGGGTAGTTTTTCAGATTTTGGGATCACATCCCTGTCGCCATAAAGCATCAACGTTGGTTGGTGGATTATTGGGTTCACTCTCGCCAATAAGTGCCAGTTTCGGTCAAGGTTTCTATACCAGTTTATACTGCCAGTAAATCCTGTTAATTCGAATGCTGATACGAAAACAGCCAATTCGTTGTTGCTCATCACTGCTTCACCGAGTGGTTTTTTAGCTTTGGCTAGATTGATCATCGCCATGCCTGATTCTGGTTCTCTTAGTGGCTCATTTTTCCTGTACAGGTTACGCAAGAATTGGAACGTGTTCTCTTCTAATATGGCATCAGCAACACCTGGTCGTCGATTAAAATGGACAAAATAGTTGTTACTGCCAAGTATTTGTTCCATTAATTCTATCCAAGGTGTTTCCCCTCTTTCTTGGTAGGGAAGGCTAAGATTGATCACTTTGTTGACACGGTTTGGATGCAATAAGGTTAGGCCCCAAACAACCATTGCCCCCCAATCATGGCCAACAAAAGTGGCATCTTCGTATCCGTAGTGATCCAGAAGTGCAATCAGATCACCCGACAAATGTTCAATGTCATATTCAGTTATTTCTGTCGGGCGAGAAGAGTTGCCATAACCCCGTTGGTTAGGGACGATGACATGGTAACCAGCTTTTTCTAGGGCGGGGATCTGGTAACGCCAAGAAAAGGCATGTTCTGGCCATCCATGACAGAGCACAATGGGCTTACCTACATTTTCTGTACCCGCTTCGAAGACTTCTAATGTCACACCGTTGACTGAAATAAGTGTGGGTTTGGGAAATTCGGTTGGATCAAACATTGTTGTTTTCCTATATCTATTTTGGGTGTACATACAAAGCCTTTTTCTTAGGGGCTACTCAATTCACAAATCGGAAATTTTCAGCTGTACGTATATCTTCGTAATCTTTTGCTGGCGTTGACAGACAAAGTATATAAGCTAATGGTGACAAATATTGTCACCATTGAATGGAGGCCTTACCAAATGAATGTTCGCCTACGACAAGACGCCATCGTGCGCAGTCTTCGCCGCAACGGCACGTCGACGATCGCCAACCTGGCAGAGGAGGTTGGTACGTCTAGGCGCACCGTGTTACGAGATATTAGCGCCCTGCGTGATGAGGGCTATGTTATTCATTCGGAACCAGGGCGTGGAGGAGGTTTGCAACTTGATTCTCGCTCTATTCAAACCACGATACGCCTCTCGGTTACCGAGGTCTTTGCGCTTCTTATCAGCGTGGCATCGATGTATGCGACGGGAGGCATCCCTTTTTTGGGCTTGGCAGATGCTGGGCTTTCCAAAATAGAAAAAGCATTACCAGCAGATAAGCTACGCGACTTACGCCGTCTATTGGATTGTTTATATGTCGGGAAACTTGCACCGCAAGTTGACACAACAAGCATGGGCGAGGTGGATCCTGAGTTGCTGACTGCTTTCGAGACGGCTTTTTTGCAACGGCTCCATTTGCGCTTTGAATACCGCGATGTGAAAGGGGTTGTCACCCATCGATATGTTGAGCCCCAAGCCATGCTGATCTTGCCACCACTATGGTATTTAGTGGCCTGGGATCCGTCTCGCCAAGATTTTCGTCATTTTCGAATGGATCGGATCAGTAAGCCTGAATTTGTTGAAGGGACAACATTTTTGCGTAGACATGTGCCGTTCGAAGATTATGTATCTCCAATTCGTAACCTCGCTCGTTGACTTGTACACACTGCACTCCTTTATCTGTTTAGGTAGACCAAATAGAGAAATGCATTATGATTGTTTCTCTATCACTTGCTGTAGGCTTTTTTTAAGCTAGATAATCAGTGAATAGTGCAATAGAGAAAAAGATTAAGATTACTCCTGCACTTCTTTCGACAACGTGTATACCGCCTTTTAAGTATTTCTGTACTCGAGGTTGACCGATTGTAATAGCAACCAGTAAGTCCCAAACTAGGACAGCAAGGAACATCCATATCCCACAAGACAATTGCTGTATTAGCGTTACGTCATTTCCTAAAACGACCGTCATTAAGCTCATATAGAACAGGGCATTCTTAGGGTTGAGCAGCGCTGAGTTTAAACCCAGTATCAGTTGGCTCAGTGCGGAAGGTGCTTTGGGTTGTTCTGTATCTAGTAATAAGTCATTTTTTTTGCTTTTTAGTAGTCCTATGCCTAACCACAATAGGTAAATGGCTCCCAATACCTCCACAATTGAGAAAACCACTTGGTTATCATGGATACTCGCCCAACCAAGTATTGCCACCCCGATATAGACAGCATTTCCTAATGCCACCCCAAGGCAAATAAAGCGACTTCCTTTCAACCTATGTCGGATCGAATGAGCGACGATTAAGAAAAAGTCCTGTCCTGGGCTTAATAATGCAACGAAATGAGCCAAGGCTAATGCTGGAAAAGCCACAGGAAAAAAGGTTGAAAAAGACATAAACGGTATCCATAGTAAAAATATTAACTAACTATAGATATTTCTATTTAGGAATTATTGTCGAAAATTGACGTTAACTGTTGATATTGCCTTGGCGTAGAAGCCGTATAGTTAACAAAAACCCGATGAAATTGACTTTGATCCGAGAAGCCAACTTCAGTGGCGACATTAACGATGCTCATGCCACATCTTAATAAAAATTTAGATTTTTCAATACGATGGTTATTCAAAAATGACTTTGGTGTTATACCAAAATGACTTTTGAAATTGCGAATTAATGTCTCTTTGGGGCGACCTAACTCTAGAGAAATAGCATCAAGTGATGGAGTACATGTTATGTCTTGTAATAGGCGGTTTTTCACTTTGTAGGCTAGTTTATTATCATTATTTCGATTGTACTTCGGTGAGCAGAATCGACTTAATATATTGAATAAACCATTATCTAGTTCTGAAGAAACCTTTTGAGGTTCTTGGTTTAGCAGTAAGGAGATTAAGGCAGGTAAATTAATGGTACTTTCTATTTGAGAAAGCCGGTTTTGGTCGCAACTAAACTGATTAACTTCATACCCATATAACTTTGATAACACTTTACAACACCATTCCTTATCGATGTAAAGCATATGATAACTGCGAGGTCTGTCACCAATCGGATTACACGCGTGCACCATATTAGGTTCAATGAGAATGATATCTCCTCTATTGAGGACAATCTCTCCTTGTGGCATCGACAGGCGTGTCGATCCCGATTCAATAATGCCAATAGACAGTTCAGAATGGCTATGTGCTTTGTAGCTGTGCGTGCTGTCACCTGTAGTACGTATTGTCAGGTGTGGGATAGTCTGATGAGCCCAAAAACGCTGATTAATGTCACGTACAGTCTTTGCCACAGTTCTTAACTCCGATTTAACTATTCAACTATCGTATTTCACAGAAAAGTTTTGCGCAATGCTTGATGCTGTCGTAGATGTAGATTACACATATTCACACCATGACATCTAATCATCATTAACTGCGAAACAATAGAAAGGGCTATTCAGCCTTTTTTTGAAAAGAATTAACCAGAGCACACGTCTTAGGTAATCATGTAAAGTTTTAGTAAGATGACACGACTAAGCGATGATCTTGAATGGCTAGTAACACGTCAATACATTTAAATCGTTCAGGGGTCACTAGGTGTATATGCGCTATCAATAGTTGTTAGCTGATTGATTATTTGAGAGTATAAGCTTAATAAGTAATGAGCACCTATATTATGAACCCACTTAAGTTGTTTATAACTCCCCAATTTTTTTCGCCTAATGATCTACACGCTTATCGAAAAGCTCAACTACTAAATTTTTTATTGCTATTTGGTTTAGTGATGTTGTTTCGGTCAACAATCCGAAACTATATTTACATGGGGGATAACTTTGAGCTTGTGATAGGAATAGTGTGGTGCGTCGTTATCGCACTGGCTTACTATCAATTTAAAGTAAAGTATCGTCTTGGTTTTCCTTCATGGGTGGCTTCGCTGTCACTCGCATGGGTTATTGGCGATCTTGCCTATCGTAACCCAGTTCTCGCAGCACCATTATTATTACTCGTTCCACTCATTTCATTTTCACTGATCGGAATTGTTTGGGGCTCTGTACTGTCGGTATCGTTTTCTATTTTTATCATCGGAAACCTTGCGTTAAATACGCCAGAAGTAGGGGCGGGTACTCCAAATGCCTTTATTTATAACCACGTTATGGCTCTCTTACTTGGTGGTGGTGCCGCTTGTTACTTAGAAGTCGGCAAGGAAAAAGTGATAGACAAGTTGCGTGACAGCGCGACAAAAGATGAGTTAACCAGATGCTGGAATAGATATATATTTTTGCAAAGTTTAGACAGTGAGATTTTAAGATTTCAACGCGTTAAAACGAGTTTTACATTGGCGATTTTTGATCTAGACCATTTTAAGAAGGTTAACGACAAGTACGGACACACGGCAGGAGATGTAGTACTCAAAGAATTTGCAGCCTTAATTAATGACAGTATCCGCAAAACTGATACGCTAGCTAGATGGGGGAGAAGAATTCGTATTGTTACTACCTAGTACAAACGTAAATGAAGCCACAAATATATGTGAAGGTATAAGACACAAAGTTAGAAATAACCAATTTTCGTTTGGTGACTTGGTAACGACAAGTGTCGGCCTAACAGCCTATGAAAGTAATATTTCTACTAAAGACTTAATTCGCCGTGCAGATTCCGCCTTGTATGAAGCGAAACGTCAAGGTAGGGACTGTACTCGAGCATGGCAAACGACGACAGAAATTGAATACTAGTTTAGCGTTTTACTCTATTTTTCAATGACCTCGTAGTGTCTCTCAACATTTACGGTTACTTTTCCCCAATACGATGCTTTCACTCTCGCTTGATGGGCGTCAAAAGCGGCTCGATCTACGAACTCTTCATAAACATCGAACCTATTAGGAATCTTTTCGTTCTTAGTGACTTGAAAAGTAATACAGCCATATTCTTTAAGTGTGAGATCCGTATGAACTCGAAGCTCTCGTTCAACAAGTTTAATTTTATCGCTTGGCACAAGGATAAACCCTTTTAGTGTGACATTCGCCATATTACATTCCGATTAATCCGTTTTTTCTACATAGAAGCCACGATATACATATTTCAGAAGTTGGTAAAGTTAGTGTTAGATATGCAACTCATGGAATAAGGCTTTCCGGTAAAGTAACCTTGGATTAAAGAAAAAGGGAGGTGTTTAATACGTTCATATTCTTCTTTAGTCTCAATGCCTTCAATAACTGTGCAGATGCCATTTTGGTTGAAATTTTCTAGTAATTCAGGAAGGTATGTTGCGTTGGTTGTACCGAAAAATTCTTGGATCAGACTGCGGTCAATTTTCACAATATCGGGTTTCAGTAGAGAGACTCGTTCATCGTTAGAAAATTGTTGCCCGTAATCATCAATAGCAAGTTGGTGACCTAACTGTCGGAATTCTTCTACACCAGCGATAAATTTTTGTACATTGCTTTCTTTAAATTCGGTAATTTCCCAAATTATTTGTTCTGATGATAACCCTTCTTCGCAAATCCGATTGTGGATTTGCGAAGTGGCATTTTTAATCGTTTGAGTACAAGCAAACATGTTTGGATGAATATTAATAAACACTTTGCCATTTAAACTAAGCTTGGCAAAATTTCGAATGTGTAACCAAGCACATACAATACCTACTTTTACAAGCTCATCTTCGTCTAAAAAATAAGCAAAAAAATCTAATGGGCTGATAGTTCGGCCATTACATAGGTAGACTCTGATAAGACATTCATAGCCATAAATTGTCTCTATATTTTGAGTGTATATTGGTTGAAAAAAAGACTTGAGAGTATATTGTCCGTAGCTGGCGACCCATTCATTTTCTTGTGCGACGAAGTACCACTGAAGCTCATCTAGCTTAATGTCTGACATTTGAATTATATTTTGTTTTAATTTTTTCTATAAAATAGAGTATTAACTCTACAAGTCAATGATTTGGCGAGCCGATTATTGATGGGCTTACCATTTATGTTGATTATGTGATCTGGATGGGGTCAATTTTGCAAGCCGCATAAGGTCCCTTGCATCGGACGCATAGATATAACGTTTGTTTAGATAAAGAACGGGCTATTTATACGTGCTACATCGAACTTATTTTATTTGATCAGTTGAATTGAGCCAAGCGCAACACCTAACTCAATTTTTAATGTGGTTAAACTTCGAATTGGCTAACTAATTCGCTCAAATTTTTAGCTTTAGAGTTTAGATGACCACTTGCTTGCCTATTAGTATTGGCAACATTGGCTGTTTCATTGCTCGTTTCGGATATCACAACCACTCTCTCTGAAATTTCGACACCTACTTGGCTCTGTTCTTCTGTCGCGGTGGCTATAAGAGCATTCATATCCATTATTGTTGCAATGGCAGATAAAATTTCTTGTAAAGCCGTACCAGCTTGAGTGGCTTGCTCGACGGTAAGATCACTTTGGCTATTACTATTATTCATAGCAGAAACGGCTTCATTAGTAGACACTTTTAGTTGGCTAATCACCTCGCTAATCTCTCGTGTACTCTGCTGTGTTCTACTTGCTAACTGTCTGACTTCGTCGGCAACAACAGCAAACCCTCTGCCTTGTTCTCCTGCTCGTGCTGCCTCAATAGCTGCGTTAAGCGCTAACAAATTAGTCTGTTCAGCTATTTCTTCAATCACATTAAGTGAACTAGAAATATTCTCTACATTGCTTTCTAGTTTGCCCATAGAAATAGCGGCATCGGTAATGATTTTCGCTAACGATTCGACAGAAACAACGGCGGTATCCACTGTCGATACGGCTTCTTGGGCTTTATCTTCTGCAATATGGGCAGCCTCTGCCGCACTTACTGCGTTAGTGGTGATTTCTTGAGCTGTCGTTGTCATCTCAGTCATTGCTGTGGCGACCTGTTCAGTTTCTTCACGTTGTTGATTTGAAAGCGAATCCACCCTGTCTGCACGCCCCCTCATGTTTGTGGTTTCTTCTTCTATTTCTCCACTCACTTCCGTTACATTTTTAATAATAGATTGAAGGTTAGCGATAAATACGTTGAAATTGGAACTTAATTTAGCAAACTCAGGGACTTTAAATTGGTCCATACGTGCTGTTAAATCGCCTTTCCCTTCAGCAAAATCGGCAATTGAAGAGCCAAACTGGTAGAGAGGTGCGAGGATACTTCGAGACACAAAAAAGGCTAACACCGTAGACACTATTATTATCACGGCTCCAAATGTCGCTATTGTTGTGAAGCTATCAGACGTTTGTGCGTTGGTTATTGCACTCATGTTGGCCACAGTGGCGTTTACATCGTCTAGGTAGAATCCGGTACCAATAACCAAATCCCATTGTGGTTCATATATTGAAAAACTGAGCTTTTCTAAAGGTTCGTTTTGACCTAATTTGGGGAAGTAATAAGAAGTGAACGTGTTACCTTTTTTCGCGTTTTTGATAATGTCTTGAATGAATAAATTGCCTTTAGAGTCTTTGGCGTCCCAAAAAGAGTCTCCTATTCCTTTCGTGCTACTACCACTAAATACCCTGATGCCTTTACTTGAATAACCGAAAAAATAACCGGCCTCTGCGTATTTAATTTTGGAAAGTTCGTCGACAACCTTTTCGATTGAAGCATTGCTTTCTTTTAGAGGCAACAAGACGGTGTCAACAATTTCGACATAAGCTTTTAACCCATTTTTTTGCATTTCAAGCATTTCAGACCGAACCATTTTGGTCTGAGAAGTGCCAAGTTCTGACATTTTTAGATAAGTCTCTATCATCATTCCTGCAGCGAGAATTAATAGGGGGACGATAGATAATAGATATAATCGAGATTTTATGGATAAAACAGGCATTGTTAGCTCCTCAAATTTAAAAGAGCCAATCAGACGTTACGTTGGTTTTATTTTTATTAAAGTTATCTAATTCACACAGCTTGGATTCTAGTCGTCCATATTTTAGATATGCACCATTAACCTGACACAGAACCAACCGCATCTAAGTAGGCTGTTCTGTCGCTAACCGATTATTGGTTTAGAACACTTTAATACTATTATGGACCTAATTTAACAAAATTAACAATAGTGAATTACTGGACAAACTTAAAAGAAACATGAAAATAGTTTGTTAAAAATAAATCAGTAATAGGGGCGTATTTAATTTTTTTAATATCAGTTGGATAGCGTGATACCTATGGATTGTTACTGCCCTTTAAATAGATGATCCAGAGCAGCAAAATAACACAATATGGGATGGATAATAAGATCACATTGTTGATAAAATATGCATTTGTGAGATGGATATCACTACCCACCCACTAGTAAGAAAAATTGAAAGAGCGGTTATATTGTGCCGCTGGTTAGTCTTCAATTTGATAATGAAATACTAACCTGTGGCGGATTATAAATGGCATTTATCCACAATGACTTTATTACGTCCACTGTTTTTGGCAGTGTAAAGCGCAGCGTCCGCCCTTTGGAACCAATTTTCGAATGTATCTGTCAGCTGGCAAGATGATATCCCAGAGCTTATAGTGAGACTTTCTACTGGACTAAAATCACTTTGCGAAATTGTGGTACGTAACGTATCAATATAGCAAAACGCTTTTTGAGAGTCGGCTTCAGGAATAAGTATCACAAACTCTTCTCCTCCCCAGCGACAACTGACATTCTCTATACGGGATTGAGTTATTAAGATACCTGCTAGTTTACGTAATATGTCATCTCCAACTGCGTGGCCGTGCGTATCGTTTATCTGTTTGAAATGGTCAATATCGACCACGGCAAGTGACGCCTCACTGCGATATCGCTTCACTCTTGCTATTTCTTTTGTCACAAAGATTTGAAACGCTCGTCTATTGTAGAGATTTGTTAACGCATCTTTCGATGCGAGTTCCTCAAGTTTTACGTTCTGTGTTTCCAGTTGGTTATTTTTGGCTTCCACTTCTTTGGTCCGACTTCTTACCATTTCTTCCAAGTACTGAGCATACATATTTGTTTTGATCAGGGTTTGAGAAAAAGCAATAGAGAGTTTCTCGATTTCATCTCCTGAACGGATAACAGTAATCGGAGAACCGGGCATGTTAATTGAATGACTAACCTCGCGAGTCAATTGCACAATTGGTTTAGTCATTCTTTGAGATAGCTGGTAAATAAACCATAGGCATATGGTCATTAAGAAGATTGAGGTTATTAAAAGGCTAATTAAAATCTCATTAACATCCTTAATAATGTCAGACTTTAAAGTTGTTATATAAAGCGTCCAACCAGGGACATTTTCGACTTTGGCGAACGTTACCACTTTTTCTTCATCAATATTGATATCTTGATACTCACCATAACCAAATTCTTGAACCTTGACTTTATTAAGTACTTTGTCAAAACCTGGGAATCCAAAAGACTCTGCTTCAGAGAGATTAAAGCTCATTATAAAATCATCATTGGGGTGAGAAATTATGTTTCCATTAGCATCACTTAGCCATGCGTAACTGTCTCGAGCTAGTTTAATAGAAGAAAGTCTATCGCTCAGTTTAGATAGGGATACTGCAGTAGCAAGCGTCCCCTGCCAATTATTATCGTCATCGAGGATTGGTACGGCGACCATTGTAACTAGCTCTCCTTCAAACTGACTTTTCAAAGGAGAGGTAATATTGAATTCTTTGCCACGCCATTGCTCTGCGGTTAAAAAGGCGCTATGGCTTATCTTTCCGGTAAAGCCTTTAGAGTCTATTAGATTTAAGGCGTTATCCACATAGACGGCATTCAAGAAACTATCGTCTCCAACTGACATCAATCGATTTAGCGCTGATTTTATATGCTCGGTGTCACCTTGCTTTATCTGAATGTCGCCGCTGACGACCTTGAGCATGGAGATATACTGAGAAAATTCTCGACTTAATAAGTTGGCGTGCATACTCGCTAGCTCAGAACTACTTTTTAGTGCCAACTCCAATACGTTGTCTTTCTCTTTAGTATACAAAGCTACCATCAGCAACGTTGTGAACATGATGGTAACAAGAGAGTAACTGAAAATAATTTTCGTTTTGATACTATGCTGCATATCGCACCTTGGTGAATGGTACTGTTCAAGTGATACAAATTGATTTCTATCACTGTATCTAGAGAAATAGTCATTTGCTACGACACTAGACATAAAGGTAATTGATTACGCCAATATTATCGAGTCTATCAATAATATTGGCGTAACTCATAGCTTAAAATTTCCATAGTCTATAGAAGGTTGAAGTCGCGAGATGAAAATTCTGTGATGATGTGGTCGTTAGAGTCTGACTTCAACGAGTGCACGTAAACTTAAAGAAGAGTGTATTTTGTCAAAACACGCCAAACCACACTCAATGTGATTTGGCATGCTGTAGAGGCAGAATTTAAGCAACGACCTCAAATGTCGCTGTTGTTAAGTCACTATCTTTGGAGCTGGAACCAACCATTAACTCAAAGTCTCCCGGCTCGACGATACGTTCAAGAGAGGAGTTAACCAGTGCTAAATCATCAAACGCAATAGTCATATGAACCTCTTTGGTTTCTCCTGCCTTCAGTTCAATGCGTTCAAACGCGCGCAAGTTCTTAATTTCAGTGGTTACAGAGCTGTACACGTCGTTGAAGTAGGCTTGCACTATTTCAACGCCATCTCGTGTACCCGCATTGGTTATTTTAATACTAAATTTAAGGTCGTCACCAGGGCTAAGGGTTGGATTATTGATATGTAGTTCCGAATACTCATACTGGGTATATGACATGCCTTCGCCAAACACATACAAGGGTGTCTCCGGCATGTCTATATAACGCTCTTGCCCTCCGAGATCCGCTTCTAAGCGCGCATGCCAGCCAACATATTTGTTGTAATATACAGGAACTTGACCAACATGATGCGGGAACGATATTGTCAGTTTTCCACTAGGATTATAATGACCAAATATAAGTTCAGCTAAAGCTTGTCCCCCTTTACAACCAGGGTTAAATGCACATACAACCGCATTGCTTTGTTGCGCCATTTTAGGAATGGTAAGTGGTTTGGAAGCCACTAGTACGCCAATGACTGGGGTTCCAGTACAAGACACGGTTTCAAGTAATTGGTTTTGATAACCACTTAAATCTAAATTCGCTCTGTCGTGGAATTCACCATTTTGTTTTAATGTATCACCAACACAAGCGATAACCACATCTGCTCTTTCAGCTGCTAAACGGGCTTTGTCTATTTCTTCAAATTCTGTGTCTAAACAGTCTGCCCCTTTTATATACTCGACCTCAAACCCTAGCTCTTTTGCCATGGTTTGCAGCCCAGCTAAAGGAGTAATGGTTTGCGCTCGGTGGAAACTTTCATCGCTGGCTTCTGCCTGCATTGAACCAAAAGACCAGTCGCCTAACTGAGCGATAATATCATCGGCATTTGGCCCTACAACCAGAACCTTTTTAACCTTATTTGGTTTAAGCGGCAACACCCCATCATTTTTGAGTAATACTAAGCTTTTACGGCTGGCCTCCAGTGACAGGTCCCATGCTTGCTCGCTTCCAAGTAACTTTTTGCGTTCAATGGAGGTGTAACGATTTTCGTCAAATAGTCCTAGTTTAAATTTCGCCTCTAAGATTCTGCTGACAGAGTCGTCAATGATGGATATATCAATTTTTCCTTCTTCTACCAATTCAATCGCTGATTGATAAAATTCAGGAGTGGTCATCATCATGTCATTACCACCAACGAGTGCTTTGTAACTCGCTTCTTTTAAGTTTGCAGCGACACCCTGTTTGTCATGTAGCGACCCAACATTATTCCAGTCGGTTACTATAAATCCGTTCAAGCCCCACTGTTCTTTAGCTACTGTTTTTAATAACCAAGAGTTTGTGGTGCATGGTTCGCCATCAATAGACTGATAACCTGTCATCAATGTCGCACAGTTTGCTTTTTTGACGGCTTTTTCAAAGGGGGTAAAAACAGTGACAGTAGTTTTCGTTTCGAAGTATCGGCTTCGTAGGAATCACGCCCCCTAAAGTTTCTCCATAACCAACATAGTGTTTTGCACAGGCTAAAATAGAGTTTTCATTCTTAAAGTCGTTTCCTTGGTAACCAACAATGGTCGAGGCGGCAAGTTCTCCAATCAACCATGGGTCTTCACCATAGGTTTCATCTACGCGTCCCCAGCGAGGGTCACGGCCTACGCATAGCACTGGAGAAAAGGTCCAGTGTTGTCCTGCTGCGCGGGTTTCAAGTGCAGTCACTTGCCCCATTTTTTCCATTAAGTCTTTATCCCAAGAACAAGATGCACTTAGCTGAGTAGGGAAAACGGTCGCTTCATTTTCAAAGCAATGGCCATGAATGGCGTCAATCCCAAATATTAGGGGATTCCAAGACGAGTATTTGCGGCTCTGTCTTGAAGCTTCTGAGGTTGGTCACCAGTGCAGTGCAGGTAGCTACCAACATTCATCGCTTCTAAATTATCCACATGAACTTGGTCGTGCGCAGGAAGCTGCAACATCTGACCAACTTTTTCTTCAACGGTCATGCGTGATAAAAGGTCTTCAAGACGGTCTTTAATGCTTAAGTTTGGATTCTGGTAAGGGTGATTCATCTTGGTATCTCCAATAAATTTGGATTACCATAAAATGTCGATGGTCGATAAACCTTGTCAAAAGCGACAATTATTAGCATTATATCGACATGACTACGACTTATAGACTTAGCTCTCACCTTCTTCATTCTAATATTCCATTCTGTATTCAGCCAGCAATACACGATGGCGCATTCCATTTACATCGCCACGATTTCTCTGAACTCATGATTGTCTTATCTGGTCAAGCAGAACATATTGTTGGTAAACAACGATCAACGATCAAAACTGGGGATGTTTTTGTTATTAATGGCACCGTAGAGCATGGTTTTAGTAATGCGAATGAATTGATGATATTTAACTTGATGTTCGATGAACGGAAGCCGTTTTTTGAAACGCCAGCAATACGTGTTTTGCCCGGTTATCAAGCGCTATTTAATATTGACCCATTGGCTCGAGAACAGGAATCGAGCGTACCTTACTTGAACATACAAGGGGATATATTGGCTCATGTGGAGCGATTGTTGAAAGAAATTTATACAGAGTATAATGAGGCCAAATTGGGGTTTGAATCCGTATTAACAGCTATGCTGCAACATCTCGCAGTATTGCTTGTGCGAAACTACCCAGAACAAGCCAATGCAAAGCAAAAAAACACGCTAGCGCTAGCACGGGCTTTATCTTTTATAGAGCAGCATTATTATGACCCAAGCTTACGTGCTAACGATATTGCTACGAGAAGTTTTCTTAGCACTCGGCAGTTAGAGCGGTTGTTTCACCAGTTTTTTCAAACTACTCCTAGCCAGTACTTAAACGACAAGCGAATTTCACGTGCAAAAGAGCTATTAGCTAGCGACATCAACCTTAATATCAATCAAATTGCTGAGAACTGCGGCTTTAATGACAGTAACTATTTCTCTCGTGTGTTCCGCAAACAGACCGAACTTTCTCCAAGAGAGTATCGTAAACTACAGTTCGTGATTACTCGGTAACTGTTTGCTATGAGCAGAGTTATCACTGGCGGATTACTTGTTTTTTAGGTAAGAAATTCAATTCGTTATATTCATTTATCCAAGATACAAATTCAGGTGCGCTCAAGGGCTTAGAAAATAAAAAACCCTGAACTTTATGGCAACCCAAATCGTTGAGTTTTGCAAGTTGTTCTAAGGTCTCAACACCTTCCGCGACCACTTCAAGATTGAAGTTACTTGCAAGGCCAATTAAGGAACTCACCATCATAAAATCAGTTTGGTCAGTCAAAAAATTTCGAATAAAACTTCTATCTATTTTGATTTGGGCGATAGGAAGCACCCGCAGTTGATTCAATGCAGAATACCCCGTACCAAAGTCATCGAGGGAAAAACGTATACCCAAAGCTGTGCACGCTTTCATAGACAACGCCACTTTCTTATAATCGGTGATACCTGCGCTTTCTGTGAGTTCAATTTTCAATTTACTAGGGGAGACCATTGGGTAACGACTCAGTAGTTTCGCTAGGCTCTGGGAAAATTCAGCACGCTCAATGTGGCAAACTGTTATATTCACACTAATTGCTACACGGGCGTCTTTTTTTATTTGATTGAGAGCAGCCTCAATGACCCACTCTCCGAAAAAGCTACTTATGGGATGATGGTCGATTAGATGGATAAATTTATCTGGAGTAAGGAAACCCTTTTCAGGGTGATTCCACCGAACCAAGGCCTCTGCACTTAGAATTTCACCGGAGTTCAATACCACTTGAGGTTGGAAATGTAAGACGAGTTCGTTGTTGCTTATTGCTGAGCTGAGTTCTTTTCTCAATTTGCAATCGTTAAGTTTATTTGCTTCTTCTGCTTTTTGAAAAATAGTATACGCCGTATCGTCATGTTGAATTTTAGGAAGAGCTTCATATGCTTGCATCATCATATTAACTGAAGAAATTGGCTCATCATTGTCGTTAAAGTAAGTTAGCCCTAATTTACATTGAATCACTGGTTCACTGGTGTTCAGTGGTATAAATTTTAGTTGCTCTGACAATTTATGCGCCAAAACTTCAATGTTTTTCTCTTCAGGTATTTCAATCACTAGCGCAAATCTATTTCGACTAGGTTTAGCAATAATCCAGTCTAAATCCGAGATGTCACTAATTCTATTCCTTAGTTTTATTAAGCTGTCATCTATTTCCTGTGAGGAGTGACATTCATATAGGGCTTCATATTTTACTATGCTAATAATGACGAACACTAAAGTATTATTTGAGTTATTTATGGCCTCTATTTTTTCATCAAGTAAGCTTTCTAAGAAGGCATTGTTAGGGAGGCCCGTCAACGAGTCAAATTTCAATTTATTTTGGAATTCTTGTTCAGCTAATACTCGTTGTCGGTTTTGAGTAAGCGCATCTCTAAATCGTCGCATGGCAAACCATAACAGAATTGCTGGACTAAGAAGGAGGACTAGAAATAGCTCATCAAGTTCCCAGCTTTCATGCTGTTGTAGGAAAAGCATAATACTTTCAAATGTTTCATACTTCGTGAACCATATCGTGGCAAGAACTAACACAGCAAGCGATATTATTGAATCTCGAATTATCTGTTTTCGTAATTGTTCTTGCATTGCGTTTCCTGTCATAAGACTAGCCGCATACCTCTGCGTAGCATCATTTAAGAATGACAGTTGCATGAAGGAATATTGTGCACCGGAGTCATGAGCTATTTAAATAAAATATAATTTTATATTATATATTATGAAGATCAATGAAAAATTTGAATAATTTATTTGAATTTATTTGAAATTGTTTGAAATTAATTAGAGTTATATAATTTACTTATGATGATTGTTTATGTAGATAGGTTTGTATTTTTTGGTTAAAGAGAACGAAAGAGGCTTTCATTGTTCGGCTTTATTCGCGGTGCAATTAAGGGTCGGTGTTCAATAATTTATATTAAAAGACAGAAAACTGAGTGTGCCAAAAGAACGATTGGTTAGCGACAACAGCTTTAATATGAATCAAATTTCCCAGAGCGGGAAAGGACGTTCCTTTGAGTTAATAGAGCCGAGTACAAATAATATGACGCTTAATTTATAACCGAGAGTCAAGTAGCCCAGTTGACATCGAGATCTTGATCGTTAAAGTGCAGATACAAAAAAATACAGGCAGCCATCTAAAAGTCTATCCATCTGATTCGAATTCCATTATCATCCATAGATAATATTATGAATTGTCTATGGATTCTCTCAAACTAAGGAAGGTTACTCTATGAATTTAACTGCAAAAACAGTTGTAGTAATTGCGATCGGCGCTGCACTATATGGGATTGGCGGTTTGCCAATGTTTGGTGTGCCAGTATTTGCCAATACTACTTTAAAACCAGCAATGGCTGTATTAGCTTTGTTCTCTGTTCTTTTTGGACCTATTGTGGGCTTCTTGGTTGGCTTTATTGGTCACTGGGTGACTGACTTATTTGCGGGGTGGGGTGTTTGGTTCACTTGGGTTCTGGGTTCGGGTATCGTGGGTATTGTGATTGGTATCTTTCCAAAAGTTACCGGTGGCCGATTGGAGTTAGGGGAGTTTAATTCTAAGGATTTCGCGATTTTTGTTGTATTGGCCCTTATAGGTAATGTTGTTGGTTATGGCTGTTCCGCTTTCTTAGATACCGTGCTTTATGCTGAACCGTTTGCAAAAGTATTTACGCAACTTTGTATTATTGCTGCCGGCAATACTATTTTGATCGCTATTGTTGGATACTTCATTTTAAAAAGCGTTGCCAAGCGTAACCAACAGAGTCGTAATTTGACGGAAGAATAGCGCTAAATGAGCATTGAATTTAAAGATTTTACGTTTAAGTACCAGTCGTTAGATAAACCAACACTTAAGAATATCAATTTAAAAATTGAGCAAGGTGAAAAGGTTGTCATTATTGGACCAAGCGGAAGCGGAAAATCAACGCTAGGGCAATGCTTAAACGGTCTTATTCCGAATTCTTATCAAGGCGATATAAAAGGAGTCCTGACCATAAATGGTATTGGGACTTCCTCTTTCGATATGCACCAATTTACAAAGCACGTGGGTACAGTGCTGCAAGATACCGACAGTCAGTTTGTTGGACTTAGCATTGGTGAAGATATTGCTTTTGCGCTAGAAAACCAGCTTGTGTCAACGGTCGATATGTACCCGTTAGTAAAAGCCACTGCGAAAATGGTGGACTTAGAGGCTATGCTTGGGCATTCCCCCCATGATCTTTCTGGAGGTCAAAAACAGCGTGTCTCTCTGGCGGGTATATTAGTAGATGATGTCGATATTTTTTTGTTTGATGAACCTTTGGCTTCTTTGGACCCTAAAACGGGCAAGAGAATCATTGAGATTATTGACCAGTTACACAAAAAACAGAGCAAAACCACCATCATCATTGAGCACCGCCTTGAAGATGTTCTTCATCGCGATGTTGACCGGATCATCCTAATGGATAATGGTGAAATTGTTTCTGACAGTACCCCTGATGAACTACTAGCATCAGGGTTGCTTCAACAACACGGTATTCGTGAACCACTTTATCTGTCAGCTTTGAAAGCAGCGCAATGCACGATCACTCCACAAGATAATCCCTCCTGTCTATCTCGAATGCCCTTGAATAAATTCCAAAGAGAAGTTGAACTCTGGTTTAAAACAAAACAAGAAAAAGCGGTTTACACTGCGCAACTCCCGTTACTTGAGATCGAAAACCTCACCTATTCCTATGATGGCGAACAAAATGCGCTTGAAGATGTCAGTTTTACAGTGAATAAAGGCGAGTTTCTTTCTATTTTAGGTAAAAACGGATCGGGTAAATCCACCATTACTAAGTTGCTTATGGGTGTGCTAGAAACGGATGCTGGTAGATTCTTGCTTAACGGTGAAGACTTATCAGGTTTATCTATCTTTGAGAGAAGTAATAAAATTGGGGTTGTTATGCAAAATCCAAATCATATGATTTCTCATCATATGATTTTTGATGAAATTGCATTTGGGTTACGCAACAGAGGTATGGATGAACAACAAATAGATAAGAAAGTTGTTGATATATTGAAACTGTGTGGTTTGAAAAAATACCGAAATTGGCCAATTGATGCGTTAAGTTATGGTCAAAAAAAACGTGTAACCATTGCTTCTATTTTAGTACTAGACCCAGAACTCTTGATACTTGATGAGCCTACCTCTGGGCAGGATTATCACAACTACACCTCTATGTTAGCCTTTATCCGTGAACTTAACTTAAAACTGGGTATTACAGTTGTGATTATTTCTCACGATATGCACCTTGTTCTTGAATATACTACTCGCTCTATTGTGATTTCGGACAGTAAGTTGATTGCCGATGCACCAATGACAGAAGTATTCAGCCAGCCGAAATTATTAGATAAAGCAAATCTTGCAACCACAAGCTTGTTTCAACTCGCTCAAATGCTGAACATTGATGATGCAAATGATTTTATGTTGCACTTTATTAATCAAGATAAGGTAGTAGCATGAACACGTCTAAAATGTCTTTTGGTATCAATTATATCGATACCGGATCCCCTTTACATAGGCTCAATGGCATTACTAAGTTAGTGATGTTTTTAGCATGGGTAACTGTTGTACTAATCACTTTTGATTTGCGAATTATTCTATCTCTCATCTGCTTGGGATTGCTTTTACTTAAGATTTCTAGAATTCCGTTTAAAGTATATAGACCTTTGGTTATTGGTACTGGAAGTGTGCTATTACTCAATGCGTTTTTTATGTACCTACTTGCCCCTCAACAAGGGAGCATACTGATTGGTAGTGAGAATATATTGCTTGAATTACCGGGTAATTACACCTTAACGAAAGAGACATTATTCTATTTGTCTACCATTACGTTGAAATATTTTAGTATGTTCCCTATAGCATTGGTCTTTGTTTTTAGTACTCATCCAACCGAGTTTGCGGCTAGTTTATGCCGTATAGGCGTTCCTTATAAAATTGCATATGCGGTGAGCTTGACTTTACGCTATCTTCCTGAGGTGAAAAAAGATTTTATAAATATCACTCATGCGCAACAAGCTCGAGGAGTTGACCTTTCCAAAAATACATCTTTATTTATGCGTATGAAGAACGTATCTAAAATTTTGGGTCCGCTTATATTTTCTAGTTTAGATCGAGCAGATGAAATTTCTAATGCAATGGTCTTGAGAGGGTTCGGACGGCATAAAACACGCACTTGGTATAGCTTAAGACCGTTAACTAGTAGAGATATAACGTGCTTAGTGGTTATCGGGGTTTGTGTTGTGTTGTCTATAGCAAAACGAATTATGGATGACACCTTGTTCTGGTATCCAATGTAAATACCTTTAAAAAAACCACAAATTCTTGTTAATGCCGATCGGTTAGTGCTAAATACTTCGTCATTTCCGTGAAAACGGGAATCTTGGCTGTACTAGATCCCCATTTTCATGGGGATGACGTCGGTTTTCGTCGGGATTACAGGTTTAAATGACCTTAACCGAACGGCATTACACAAATTCTTGTGGTGTTTTTAAAGGTAGAAAAATGTATAGCTAAAAGTATATGTTTTAACCATTTATGTAGTACATCTCGATATAGTTCAAGCAACACCTACCAACGAACAATTGCCAAAATAACTTTATTAAAGATCCCTTAAAAAACGTATTAGATTTTCTCTTTCAGTCTTATCTAATTTTAATACCGCCTGTTGTTGAGGCTGAGCTTCTCCTCCATGCCATAAAATTGCTTCCATAATGGTTCGTGCGCGCCCATCGTGCAAAAATGTGGCGTTGGGGTCGACGGTTTGCGTAAGCCCTAGTCCCCATAGGGGAGGGGTTCGCCACTCATTGGCTTGCGCTAAAAACTCAACTTGAATATCCCCTTTGACAAACTGGCTGTTTTTATCAAAGTCCGTTAACTCAATACCCATATCATGTAATAACATGTCTGTGTATGGGTATATTTTTTGTTCTGATAGTTCTGGGAATTCAACGGAACTTACTGTTGTGTAGCTTTCATTGTGGCATTGATTACAGCCAATCTCGTTAAATAGAGCCTTACCTGCTAATACATCTTCTGCATATGCATTGCGCCGTTGGGGTACGGATAAGTGGTTAGAATAAAAAGTGACCTTATCTAAAATTCTACTTGATACCTCATAGTTATATTCCCCTGTTGTATCGCTATTTCCGGTAGGGGCTTCAAGGCAGTCTTTTTGTTTTGGCATGCAATTTTCTATTTTAAATAACTCCGTCGTTAACCCCATGTCACCCAAAAATGCTCCCGCTACTTGCTGATGAATAGTTGGTTGACCCGCTTTCCAACCAAAACGGCCTAAGATCACACCGTTATCTGCAATTGACCAGACAAAGTTAGCTCGCCCTGAAATACCGTCGTTGTTCTTGTCATCTATATCTTGGTTGTCAATAACCTGTTGCGCATCTATTAGGGCTAGTAAGCCTAAGCCGATCATCGGAGGGGCAACTCGAGCGGAAAGTACGGTATCGTCATTAATTTCACAGCCATTGGCTTTTATATGCCAAATGGGTTTTCGTAGTTCAATGCTATCACCATCAGCGAATGTGATGTATTGGTAATCATAACTAACGGCTTGGCTGGCTTCTTTTTTTATACCAAAGTTTGCTTGATGTTGTAATTGACCACCAATACATGTGTCTGGCACGTTTGCTACTAGAGATTGATTGATCGCGGCTTTTTGCTCTTCACTTATATCGCTTTTTGAGGCGCGTAAAAGCATGCTATTAAAGTCGGTCCCGCGCTGTCCATTAACGGATTCTGAAGCGTGGCCACGACCATCTCTAACATGACAATCTTGGCAGGCGTTGTTATTAAAAAGTGGGCCTAAGCCATCCTGTGAGCTAACTGAACCCGCACTTTGTGCCCATGGTTCTTCAAAAAACTTGTTACCACCATGAAACTGTAAAAGACTTTTGCCTGCCTTCATATTGGCAGAAGGTGATGAAAAAGCAGAGGCAAACTCAGATTTAACCGACGTATCACCTGCGGATAAATGCTGTTTTTGATCTACTTCTGCTGCAAAAACGGTCACTGAGAATACGCAGATTAATGGGATGAACGATTTTTTCATTTTTAAAACTTCTTTTAACGAGAAAAAGACAACCCTAGAGCTGTCTTCAAAAGGGGTGTGAAGGTAGCGAAATTAATCACCGACTGCATCGAGTGATAGGGCGTGAATTGAGAGTAATTCTTCAACAGAAGTAAACGCAGAGTTTAGGTCTGTTAGTTGATAAACTGCAGCATATGCGGCTTGTCTCTCTATACCATTGTCATTCTGACCAATAATTTGATCGAAACGAATTGGCATGTCTTGCTCACCGGCATCGAAGACGACTTTCATGTTTTTTTCTATGTTATTGAAGGCAGAATCAAATTGTTGGTATAGAGATGGGCTTTTTTGCTTAATTAAATCAGAGACGCTGTCACCCGATATTATCGATCCATCCACTTTGTAATAATGACCATAAAAGGCGTTGCGAATGCCTTGAAGGTTATAGTAAATAGCCACATGGCTTAAATCACTGAAGCAATCATGCTCTTGTTCTGGGTCTCGACCTTCTAAGCCTTCATTCATACGTGCAGAAGCTAGTTCATCGGTTGCCATTGCTTTCATAGAAAATAGGATATAACGAATGCCATCTTCTGAAAGGATAAAGTTGTTTGCTAATGTGCCTTGGGTCGAAACCGCTTGTGCACTCCATTCGTTTGCCATGGTCTCTAGGTCATCGACTAATAACTGTGTGACAACACTTAAGTATTCGCGGCGGCGGTCACAATTCGAAGCGCTGCATAGATCACTTGCATCCGTTTGGAAGTCATTGACGTTGCGCTCTCCGGCACCCGCTTTTGTGCCGTTTAGATCTTGGCCCCATAATAGAAACTCAATGGCATGATACCCAGTGGTTACATTTGCTTCACCACCAACACCATTTTGATCTATCAAGTATTGTGTCGTGATTGCTTTGCCATTTTTTTTGTTGATGATCCCAGAACTATCATTCCCTTCAACGTAATCAATGGCTTGTTCATCAAGTGGCCATGCATTTACTTGGCCTTCCCATTCGTCGACGCTCGCTACACCACCGCTACTTTCTAGGCCTGCACCAATAGTGATGTCGGTATCCCAACGCATAATTTCTGACTGTTGATAAGGTATACGAGCCAGTTTGTAGGCCGCCTTCGCATTATTAAGGTTTTCGTTAGTCGGGTTCGCCAACAATGCTTGTACCGATTGTTGTAAGGTTTTTGCGGTAATTAGTGAATCAGTGTAAGCGGCATGCGCCATATTTATGTAGTTTGCTTTAATCAATTGCTCGGTAACTATTCTAACTTGTTGGTCTGGTTTTGTTTCACTTTCTGCTGTGGCGCGTCCAACAATAGCTGCAAGCGATAAGGCGACGATAGATATGGTTTTTTTTGTGAACATGTAGTTATCTTCCTGATATAGAACTGCGTAAAATAATCTTTTTATGATAATTGTTATCATTTGCATATCGTAGTGATTATCATTTACAAAAACAAGCGTTCAGTTGATAATAATCAAATTAATTAATATAAATTTCTGATAGGAGGGCGATTTTGGATTGGATTGAAACGGTTATATCACCGCTAACTTTTCTAATTTCACCAGACAAGCGAGTTTATTGGTTGTACTTGTTAAGCAGTGGTCTCATCGCTTATTGGATTGCTGGTAATCAGTTATTTCGATTCAAGCTTTGGTTTAATGCGTCTAGCTTTGTTGATGTGTCATGGCTCATTATTAACCAATGGTTATTTAAGCTATTACTAGTGCCGATGATGGCATTGCAAATTAGTTATGCACTATCGGTTAACCAAGTGCTAATTGGTGTTTTTGGGATTGGCAACTACTGGCAGTTAGACCCATTCTGGGTTATGTTCTTGTTCACTTTTTGTCTGTTTATTGCTCAGGATTTGTTTAAATTTTTGGTGCATTTTATGATGCATAAAATACCCTTGTTGTGGCGTTTTCATGCTGTACATCATAGTGCAACGAGCATGACTCCGTTGACCTTATACCGTATCCACCCTGTTGAAATGTGTCTTAATGCTGTCCGGAGTCTATTCATCGGTGCAATCGTGACAGGTTTATTTTTATACTTGTTTAAAAACAAACTCGCTATAACGCAAATTATGGGGGTGAATGTGTTTATCTTCGTATTTAATATGTGTGCAAGTAATTTGCGCCATAGTCCAGTTTGGTTGGGATTCTCAAAACTAGAACACCTCTTTATTAGTCCAGCACAGCATCAAATCCATCATAGTTTGGATCGTAAACACTTTAATAAAAATTTCGGCTCAGCCTTGGCCATTTGGGACAAGTTGTTTAAGTGCCATCTTTTAAGTAATACACAACAGGTGCATGGCTTTGGATTAGATAAATCAACCATTAATCGAAATACAATTAAACAGCAGTGGAGTGGCATTCGTTAATATCATCGAGTGTTGCAAAGTGGATTAATAAGGCGTTGTAGACAAAAGAGAGTGGTTAGCTTGATTATCATTTCGTGTCGAATCTCGACAGATCGCTTTATTGAAATAGGCTGAAACAGAAGTCTGCTCAGCCTATTTGGTATACATCATACTCCGTAAGTATTTGTCTTATGGAGTCATGCAACTAGTCAAACACATATGATTCAGGCACTACCACAATGCCTTTTTCAGAAATGGTAAAGTGTTTAGCATCTTCTACTGGGTTGAGCCCTATTTTGGTGCCATTGGGAATTTTAACGTGTTTATCAATAATACAATTTTTAAGCTGACAGTTTTCGCCCACTTCTACGTGGTCGAATAAAATACTGTCGGCGATAGTTGCGCCATCATTGACGCGCACATTGGATGAAAGAACAGAATTCTGTACCGAACCACCAGAGATAATCACACCACTTGAAATTAAGGAGTTAATGAATATTCCTTCGTTACCTGTTGCTGATGAGGTGGTTCTTGCTGGTGGTAATTGTGGTTCATAAGTACGAATTGCCCAATCACGCTGATATAAGTCCATAGGTGGGACGGGTTCTAATAAATCCATATTGGCTTGATAGAAAGAGTCGATTGTACCCACATCGCGCCAGTATGCATCTTTAGTTACTCGTCCAGAATCGCCACCGAATTTATGAGCAAATACTTTATTTTGATTAATCAGGTCTGGAATGATGTTTTTGCCAAAATCGTTGCTAGAGTCTGGGTTTTCTGCATCTTTTTCTAACGCGTTGATTAACGCCTCGGTAGTGAAAATATAGATTCCCATAGACGCCAAGCTTCTTTCAGGATTATCGGGTAGCGAAGCGGGTTTACTTGGTTTTTCCTCAAATGCGACAATTTTGCTTTTGTCATCAATGGCCATTACACCAAACTCTGTCGCTTCTTTGATTGGTACTTCCATGCACGCAATCGTCAAATCCGCACCTGTCTTCTTATGGCGTTGTAGCATAGGGTCATAGTCCATGCGGTAGATATGGTCGCCAGAAAGTACCACTACATACTCTGCTTCGCTACGTGATAAAAGCCATAAATTCTGATAAATAGCATCTGCTGTACCGCTATACCATTTATCACCTTTTCTCATTTGAGGAGGAACAACGGTAACGTATTCACCTAACTCTGGATTAAATACTGACCAACCATCTCTTAAGTGTTTTTGAAGTGAGTGCGACTTGTATTGCGTAAGTACTAAGATACGTCGTAAGCCGGAGTGAAGGCAGTTGGTCAAAGTAAAATCAATAATTCGGTATTTCCCACCAAACGGAACCGCTGGTTTTGCCCTATTATCGGTCAATGGTGAGAGGCGAGAGCCCATTCCACCGGCGAGTACTACCGTTAAAGTGTCTAGCATTTTTATCACTCCCTGATTAAGTGCATTTGATATTTACGGATTGTTTTACAGATAACAATTCAAGTATCGAGCCAATAATTAACCTTATGAATTATATGATTATTTGAAAACTCACTAATTTTTACGCACCATATTAGGGCGAGCTAAAAATGCTGGCGCACCAATATAAGGCGGTTCGCCATTTTTATATGCGACTAAATGACTCTTTTATGGTGTCTATGAACCAGTTATAACGGTTAGGAAGAGAGCGATACCGCTTTTGCACCAGATACAAGGGTTCTTTAATTTCTTCTGTTAGAGGTAATATGGATATCTGATCTTGTGAGGGAAAGGCGTTTACCGCACTTTCGGGAAGGAGAGTAAAACCTAATCCTTTTGCAACAGGATTAAGGATTTGACTCAGTTGATTAATATAGCCAGTGTGGGGAATATTATTCAACTCGTGTTCTTGATTACAAGTGGATAAGAATTGCAGTAAATAATGCTCGCAATCAGGATGATTGATCACACCGAGGGAGATTAAGTCATTTAACATCCAGTTCTGAAGATCAAAACCAAAAGGTACAACTAAACAGAGTTTTTCCTCTCCAATGAGTTGGTACTCTAGCTGAGGAGAAGGTATTTTTTGTGTGACGATACCTAAGTCAATTTTGCTACTCAATAACTCGTCAACAATGCGATAGTTTGGTGCTGATTCTAAAGAGACAAATAGAGCAGGGTGGTCAATTTGTCGGTCGAGAAAGAGCACCTGAAATTGCATGCAAAGAGAGCCAGACATCGCAAATAAGCATTTACCTGCATGAGGAGAGTCAACTTTTACTGCTTCTATGAGTTCGTTTTCTTTGCTCTGCAAAGCTAAAGCATATTGGTATACCTGTTGACCCGCATCTGTAAGTTCGAACTGCTTACCATTTTTTTCAAGTAGTTCTACATTGAGTTGCATCTCTAGCTTTTTGATGTGTTGACTCACTCCTGGTTGTGTCATAAATAATTTTTCGGCTGTTTTTGTGAAGTGACCGACTTCAACCAAGGTAATAAACGTATTGAGCCACTGAGCGTTAAGCATGGAGGTGAGCCTTGTTTCAATAAAAATAAATTATTAAAATAAGGTTAATTGATAATTATTATTAAATCTAGTGCTGTATTTTTTTCTGTTATTTAATCTCCGATAGCGTTGATAAACGACAATGATCATCATGCAGAAACTGTTTTCTTACATTGCTTTCTACTTCTAAATAATATTTCAGTTCACGTGCTATATTTACTCTAGGTATTTGATATTTGGATACAACTATGTGCTCTTTACCCAAGTTGCTTGTTTTAGTACTCATGTGTTTTTCTTGCTCTGTGTTTGCTGAGTCAGCTTACGATATTGTCGAAAAATCGGACAAACAAATGCGCGGAGATTCTAGTTATACCGTATCTACTATGAATATTATTCGGCCAGACTGGACTCGGAGCATGAGCATGAAAAGCTGGACAAAAGGTAAAGAGCTCTCTTTGGTCCTAGTGACAGCACCAGCAAAGGATAAAGGCAGCGCTTCTCTTAAGCGTCAGCGCGAGATGTGGAATTGGATTCCTGGTATTGAGCGTATCATAAAAATCGCGCCATCTATGTTGAGTCAATCCTGGATGGGTTCAGATTTTACTAATGACGATCTAATTAACCAATCGTCTATCGTGGTCGACTATGATCATACGCTTATCCATGAAGAACCGTTTGATGGTGAAACTACCTATGTCATTGATGCTATTGCGAAGCCAGACGCGCCAGTCGTGTGGAGCAAGGTGCGTCTATGGATTTCAAAAGAGACTTATCTGCAACGCAAAGTGGTATTTTATGATGAGTTCGACGAGCAGGTTAACCTCATGCAAACCTTTGATATAAAAGAAATGGGGGGCAGAATGCTAGCAACTCGCATGGAGATGATACCAGCGGAAAAAAAGGTAACAAAACAGAGTTGATAACCCATGAAGCACAGTTTGATTTTGAAGTAGGGGATGAATTTTTCTCGCAAAGCCAGATGAAGTCGCTGCGTGACTAAAAGAAATACAATGAGCAACATTATCTGACCAAAAGAAACAGCACAGCGAATGATAAGGGATGAGCATGTTAGTTAAGTTAGCGTGGCGTAATCTATGGAGGCAAAAACGGCGTACGTTTTTGACGGCTTCCGCTTTGGCTTTGGCTCTGTTTCTTTCTCTGTTAGTTAGAACGCTTCAAGAAGGGACTTATCAAGCAAATATTGAAAACTCCGCTCGATTTTATACCGGTTTAATACAGATTCAAAACATCGAGTATGCGGATAGCTTAAGTATTGATGATGTTATTGGTTCCTCAGAAGATGTTCTGGCACCCATCCAATCCAATCAAAATATCAGCGTTGTACTGCCTCGTATTGAGTCGTTTGCATTAGCCGCTTCGGGAGAAAAATCTAAAGGGGTTATCGTAATGGGCGTTGAACCAGACAAAGAGGACCGTTATTCGAAAATCAGTGAAAAAATGGTGTCAGGAGAGTATCTAAATGCGGATGACAAACAGGTTCTCGTCGGAGAAGGCCTTGCTGACTTTTTTGATTTGTCTGTAGGGGACGAGCTTGTTTTGTACGGACAAGGGTATCGAGGTCAAACAGCGGCAGGGTTATACAAAATTAAGGGAATTATTCACTTTCCTTTACCCCAGCTCGACAACCAATTAGTTTATCTTCCCCTTAAATTAGCGCAAACGTTGTACAGTACTGATAATTTTGTAACAGCATGGGTACTGCATACAAAAAAATCAGCAAGTTAAATCAAACTGTTGCGCAACTGAACCTCAGCTATGGCGATAAATATAAGGTGAGAGACTGGAAAGACTTAGCACCTGAATTAGCTCAGCAGATCGCAATGGATAAAGCAGGGGGTATCTTTCTTATTTATGTGCTTTACGGTGTGGTTGGTTTTGGCCTATTTGCAACAATATTAATGATGACGCTAGAACGCCAAAGAGAGTTTGGCGTTATGTTAGCGACTGGAATGCTGCGAAATCGTCTATTGCAATTAGTTGCCATAGAGTCAGTATTCATTGCCTTTATCGGTGTGATTTTAGGTTTGATTTTTGCGTTTCCCGTGCTGACTTATCTATATTTCAACCCAATTGAGATCACTGGAGAGTCGGCTCAACTTATGCGTGACTCGGGGTTTGAACCCATAATGCCGGTACTCTTAGCACCTTACCTGTTTTTTAATCAAATAGTAGCTGTGTTAGTTATCTTGGTTCTCAGCCTTATCTATCCGATGATCCGTATCTTGAAGCTGGAATTAGTAAGCGCCTTAAAAGGAGGTGCACATGCTCGTTAGATTAGCGTGGCGTAACCTTTGGCGTAATAAGCTTCGAACCGGAATTATGTTAGGTGCGATGGTCTTTGGCTTAATGGGCGTGGTTGTCATGATGGGGTTTATGTCTGGCATGGTGGATAACATGGTTCATAATGCGATTGCATGGCAAACCAGCCATGTTCAGATCCAAAATAAAGAGTATGTTGAAAACCCTGATATTACCGCCACTATTATTGAACCCGAGGCCATTATTGGAGAATTGAGGATAAACCCAGACGTACTTGCGTGGTCAGGGAGATTTTTGGTTGATGGAATGATCGGTTCGGCAAGAAGTACAAGAGGGGTCAGAATCAACGGAGTTGATATTGAATCCGAAAGTCGCCTCACGCCAATAACAGGCAGTATAACCGAAGGTGAAAGCCTAACTAGCGAGGGTCGTAACCCGGTTTTAGTCTCACAGAAAGTAGCGGGTAGACTGAAACTTCGTATTGGTTCAAAGGTGGTGATTACCTTTACTGATGGGCAGGGAGAGATGACGGGCTCTGCTTTTAGAGTGAGAGGTTTTTTCAAAACACCTAACACTACTTTTGACGACAATAACGTCTATGTGAGAAAAGCGGATATTGAAAAAGTGGCCCATATGGTAGGTGTCCATGAAATAGCGATTCTTTTGCAAGACGAAATCAATACACAAAGCCTTAAAGACCTATCCAAAACAATTGCTGGTTTAACCGCTATCAGTGCTTCTCAGAATAGCATCCGCGATTGGACTGAAGTTCAACCCATGTTGGCATCCATGATCGCTACGATGGGGATAAGTAACCTCATCATGTTGGTGATTTTTGTTATCGCGATGGGGTTTGGTATCGTTAATATCATGTTGATGTCTGTTTTTGAACGAACTCAAGAATTTGGTGTGCTGATGGCGGTTGGTATGCAAAAGCATAAGATTTTTATCTTGATCATGCTGGAAACAGTGTGGCTCGGAGTTTGCGGTGCAGCGCTTGGACTCATTGCCTGTATGGCGATGATTCAGGTTTTACAATTTACTGGTTTGCCTTTGGGGAAAATGGCTGAAGGTCTAGGAGCGTATGGTGTTGATACGGTGCTTTATCCTAGAGTATCGACATTTGAGTACCAGACCATATTTCTGACGGTGGTGTTTTCAAGTGTTGTTGCTGCGATTTATCCCGCGCGCCAAATACTAAAACGCAACCTGCCGAAGCTATGTCAGAGAAGCATTGATTTATCCAAGAGAGTGAATATGGCTATTCAGATAACGAGTTTGTGCAAAACATACAATCAAGAGACGGATTACCCTGTCCACGCGGTGCAAAATCTTGACTTAACTATTGATCAGGGTGAGTTTGTCGCGGTGATGGGGCCTTCGGGGTCTGGAAAAACGACGCTGCTAAATATGTTGGGTGGGATTGATAAGCCCACTTCAGGCGAAGTGAATATTGATGGCTGTAATATCTGCACGTTAAGAGAGAAAGAACTCATAGCGTTTCGACGGGATAATATCGGTTTTATCTTCCAAGATTACAGTCTTTTACCAGTGCTCACTGCGGTAGAAAATGTAGAATTTGTCATGCAATTACAAGGTCAGAGTAATGAAGCGTGTTTAAGTCGAGCGAAGGAGTTGTTGACGCAAGTAGGATTAGAAAATCAATTGAATAAAGTGCCAAATAAATTGTCGGGTGGACAGCAGCAGCGTGTCGCGGTGGCGCGGGCGTTAGCGCCTAGGCCAAGGTTTGTTATGGCCGATGAGCCAACCGCTAATCTTGATGCGAAAAGTACTGCGGAATTGCTCGATATTATGCAACAGCTCAATGAAAAAGAAGGCACCACTTTTATCTTTTCTACCCATGACCCAAGAGTGATACAGCGCGCCAGACGCGTGATTGTATTTGAAGATGGTCAACTTAAGGAAGACCGCATTAACACTAACAACGGTATAGATACCTTAGCCTAATGAACAGATTACGTTTATATATAGGGTTATTATTACTGCTATTGCCGATTTTTTCTCATGCGGCTATTCCGGGCTTACAGCCTGCTAAAGCGTGGGATTTGAATGGTTATGTTAAGTATATGGGGACGGGAACACTGCCTGATTCGGGTGAGTTCTTATTCGATAATCTGATACATCAGCGATTCAATTTTGAATATCGATTCAATTCATCCTTACGTTTTAACGTAGGGATGAGAAATCGATTTATGTGGGGTGACTCTGCAGAAAACCCCTACTATGCCGATTATATAGAACTGGATACGGGTTACTTTGATTTATCAAAAAATTGGAGCTTTGGTGGCCACAATGCTGACGACAGTTACGTTGGCAACAGCCAGTTCGATCGTCTCTATATTGACTGGACAAAGGCGGATTGGCAGTTTACTGGGGGACGATTTCGTATAAATTGGGGTATGACGACAATATGGAATCCAAACGATGTTTTTAATTCTTATTCTGTTTATGACTTTGATTACGAAGAGAGGCCGGGTACCGATGCTGTGTTGTTAAGTAAAAAACTTGGTTATGCGAGTAATTTTGATGTTGTTTATAGCCCAAATAAACAAAATCAATTAAACAGCTATGCAGCGAGGTATTTATTTAATGTCGCTCAATGGGATGCGCAGGTGTTAATGGGTAAAGCTCGATTAGACCATTTTATAGGTACCGGCATTGCAGGGGATATAAAAGGCGCAGGCTTGAGGGCGGAGATCAGTTATTTCGACCCTACAGAGAAGGTTTGGCAAGGCGTAGAGCAAGCTGGCGCAACGATTTCAAGCATCGAAATGGATTACAGTTTTGCAGGAGTAGGCAACTGGATGATAAAAGGGGCATTGTTGCATAACTCAAATCCACAAGAGCCAATAAATGCAACCGCTTTTCTCCGTTTACCTCTAACGGCCAAAACATTAAGTTTCACTGAGTTCACTAGCTATCTGGATGCAAGCTTTGACCTTTCAGCTTTAAGTCGAATCACCTTATCGAATATCTATTACCAAGATGGATCATGCTTCTTGGGTCTTTCGAATAACTATTCCTTATCTAATAACTGGCAACTACTAGGTGTTGTCCAATATTTTGCTGGTGAGAGCGATAGCTTGTTTTCTGAATCTTCGAGTACCCTCATTTTTGCGCAAGTGAAATGGAGTTTTTAGTGCATACTTGCCCCGAGTTGGTGAAAAATTAACCAATTCCAATCAAAAATATCTTTAAATTTATCTGTGTCATAAAAAGTTCATATTTAGGGATTCATTTATTTACTATATAAATAAATGGTCAGTATTCTATTTGATTAAATAATGATCAAATTATTTATTTGTTTAACTGATTGATAATCTTTGATTATTTTTCAAGATAAAACGTGAAGTGCAAAAAATAGCCATTTTTTATCCAAGAATCTGTTTAATAAACACTCTACGCCCCCATTACTACCCCTGAATTTTTACACAAAAGGGTGATTTACTTCTCATGTTGGTATTTATAATGCACCCAATTCTTACAGTATTAGGTCAGCGCGCTTATCGCGTTACCTAGTTGCTCCAAGTAGCTTGCTTTTTCTCCTATCGGAAATGTGTCCGATGATATTCTCAAGCAAGCTCTCATAGAAGGAGAGAGCAATGACTAATTTTAATTCAGAGAATCGAAGTTTCTCTAAGAAATATGATCTACTTTTCGGCAAGACTGACGTTATGCTTCATGCCTTTGATTGGCAATATTCAGATGTCACTAAAAATGCTAAACAGATCAGTGAACTAGGTTATAAAACGGTATTGGTTTCACCACCCATGAAATCGGCTATTCATAAAGATGGTACGCAGTGGTGGCAGCGCTACCAGCCTCAAGATTATCGAGTAATTGATAATCAGCTCGGGAATACTAAAGATTTCATTACTATGGTCCAAACACTAAGTGAATTTGGTGTGAGAGTTTATGCGGACGTAGTCTTTAATCATATGGCTAATGAAGCCTATCTAAGGCCTGATCTCGATTACCCTAATGAATTTGACAGGCAAAGTTATCGCACTCACTGGGAAGAGTTTCAAAAACTGAAGCTATTCGGTGACTTAAGCCAACCTCTTTTTACGGAAGATGATTTTGTTGAAGCGTTCGGCATTGAAGATTGGAAAGATAAGTGGCAGGTGCAAAATGGTCGTATAACGGGTGGTAAAGAGGACCCAGGGCTACCGACTTTGCGTGATAATGAGCATGTTGTGAAGCAACAGCAAGCTTACTTAAAAGCATTGAAAAAAATGGGTGTTGCCGGTTTTCGCATTGATGCTGCAAAGCATATGACCCTAGAGCACTTGTGTAAGGTTTGGACAGAAGAGATTATGCAGGACGTGCATATCTTCGGTGAGATCATTACCGACGGTGGTGCGACAAAAGAAGAGTACGAGATATTTCTTCAGCCTTATTTGGAATCAACGCAACTGGGTGCGTATGATTTTCCATTATTCAATACGGTATTTGAAGCGTTTAAACCCTCGGGGGATATGACGTCTTTAATTAACCCTTACACTTTTGGTCAAGCTCTATCGAATAACCGCGCGATAACCTTTGTTATTACACACGATATTCCAAATAACGATGTGTTCCTAAATCTAATTATGGATGAAACAAGTGAATGGCTAGCCTACTGTTATATTCTTGGTAGAGACGGTGGCGTTCCTCTGATCTACACAGACTTAGATACAAGTGGGATACGAGATATAAAAGGTCAGCCAAGATGGCTTAATGCTTGGAAGGACCCGAAAATGGCGAAGATGATCGCGTTTCATAACTATGCGCACGGTGAACCGATGAAGCGAGTTCTTGGTGATGAAGATTTCCTAATATTGTCTCGTGGAGATAAAGGACTGGTTGCAATAAACAAATCGGATAAAACCATAGAAATTAGTATAGATTGGCAAAAAGATATGTACGATTTACTCACTGATTCCGAAATGAAAGTGGACAAAGGGGAGTTTAATTTTACGCTTGAACCGCAAAGTTGCAAGATGATGATTATTGCAGATTGATTCATAGTTTGTAGACAAGATTACCTAAGACATGGGTAATCTTGTTTTCTTGCAAAGTTGTTTAGGTTTTCAACGGTAAAACTACAAACTACATAATCGCTGGGCAAGTGCTGCAATTCGCTTTGAGAATAAGAAGATAAATGAAAATGCTATCGGCCATGCGATAGTAAACGCCTTACCCCAACGCATGAAATAACCTTCATCGAAGCCCGTATTTGCTAGGGTAATGACGGCTGTCATTAGCGTTACCATAAAAATCGACATCAACAGTGGTGCAACAATGGGTAAAAAACGTTTAGGAAACATATTGTTTACAAGCCTCTTTTTATTCTTATATTTGAATTTACTTTAGTCGAAAGTATATCAGAATAAGCTAATGCATCAATCTGTAGATTGTCCACCTTGGTAACTATCCGATTTTATGTCATTTATTCGGTATAGATCTCTCAACATTCCAACTGAACACTAATGTAGACAATAATGGTTTTGTTATCTACTATGGTCAGGTTATTTACCCCACGGCTTATTGCATAGGAACGGTTCATGAGCGTGTACCTAAAATGGCAATCCACTTCTTTTCAGACTTTAATGTCATGGTTCAATTTGGATCATAAACTTTCTGTTCTCTTTTTCTGCAAGTAATCCCTAGTACGGCTATTTCTAATATTTTTTTACAATAGTGTTTTCTAGGATAAATGAATGAATACTCACAATAAAACCTCACCTCAACTTAGGTGGTATAACGAAGATCATAAGATCTCTCGTTATTTTCCTATCGTTTTGTTTTTCTAAAATTAACTCACTTTATTCAATTTAAATGATTAAAAGTGCCTATAAGCACAAGAAAAACAAAGGATTAACAATGGAAAACTTCAAACACTTACCTGAACCATTTCGTATTCGTGTTATCGAACCTGTTAAGCGTACTACGCGTGAGTACCGCGAAGAAGCGATAATTAAGTCTGGGATGAATCCGTTTTTACTAGACAGTGAAGATGTATTTATCGATCTGCTTACTGATAGTGGAACTGGTGCAATTACGCAAGAGATGCAGGCCGCTATGTTCCGTGGTGACGAAGCATACAGTGGCAGCCGTAGTTACTATGCACTCTCCAATGCAGTGAAAGATATATTTGGTTATGAGCTGACGATTCCGACCCATCAAGGACGCGGTGCGGAGCAGATTTACATTCCGGTACTTATCAAGAAACGCCAAATGGAAAAAGGCTTAGACCGCAGTAAAATGGTCGCTTTATCGAATTATTTCTTCGATACCACACAAGGACATACCCAAATTAATTGCTGTGTGGCCAAAAATGTCTACACCAAAGACGCGTTTGACACCTCAGTTAAAGGTGACTTCAAGGGTAATTTTGACCTTGTTAAGCTTGAAGAAGCTATCATCGAAGCTGGTGCCGCTAATGTTCCTTATATTGTAAGTACTATTACCTGTAATTCTGCTGGTGGTCAGCCAGTCTCAATTGCCAACCTTAAGGGTGTCTATGAGATCGCTCGAAAGTACGATATCCCAGTGATTATGGATTCGGCCCGCTATGCTGAGAACGCGTTTTTTATACAGCAGCGTGAGCCAGGTTATCAAGACTGGTCAATTGAAGCTATCACCAAAGAGTCTTATAAGTATGCGGATGGCCTTGCTATGTCCGCGAAAAAAGACGCCATGGTACAAATGGGTGGATTACTCTGCTTTAAAGATGATGCCATGATGGATGTGTTCACTGAATGTCGCACTTTATGTGTTGTTCAGGAAGGCTTTCCGACATACGGAGGATTAGAAGGTGGAGCGATGGAGCGCTTAGCAGTCGGGTTATATGATGGCATGCGTCAAGATTGGTTAGCTTATCGAATTGGTCAGGTTCAATACTTAGTGGATGGACTAGAAAAAGTAGGTATTGTTTGCCAACAAGCTGGTGGTCATGCCGCCTTTGTTGATGCCGGTAAATTATTACCTCATATTCCAGCAGAGCAGTTCCCGGCTCATGCGTTAGCGTGCGAGCTTTACAAGGTAGCTGGTATTCGAGCCGTGGAGATAGGGTCTTTATTGCTTGGGCGTGATCCTGCAACGGGTAAACAACATCCGTGTCCCGCTGAATTATTGCGTTTAACGATTCCTCGTGCAACGTATACGCAAACCCATATGGATTTCATTATTGAAGCCTTCGAAAAGGTAAAAGAGAACGCGCTTAATGTGAAGGGATTAGATTTTACTTATGAACCTAGTGTACTTCGCCATTTTACGGCCCGCCTTAAAGAAGTTGAAGTTTCGAAACAAGAAGCTGATATAGAGGCAGTAGAGTTACAGGAAGCATAACTAACAGACGCAGTATACTGCTCAACATGAGAGCGTGTTATCCCCACGAAAGTGGGGATTTCGTGTTCTCGCGATAGTTGCAGTCACGATAACGTTTTGGTAACACATATGATGGTTACACCACTAAGGTAACTCTTTCAATTCGATACGATTATTCTTGTATCTTTTTATAAAAAGTCGCGTTATTTTAAAGGGCTGCAAGTAACAAAATTAGCGAGAAGGATATCGCAATGAATTGGGCTCTTTTGAGTGTCTTTATCCCTACATTTTTCTTTGTGTCGATTACCCCGGGTATGTGCATGACTCTGGCACTCGGTTTGGGAATGAGCGTTGGCTATAAGCGCGCACTATGGATGATGGCGGGTGAAGTAGTTGGTGTCGCATTGGTTGCTATTGCAGCCGTGCTGGGTATTGCAGCGGTTATGCTTAATTACCCTTGGTTATTTGTGGCTTTCAAAGCGATAGGCGCATCGTATCTATTTTATTTAGGTATTCAGATGTGGTTGTCTAAAGGAAAATTAGCACTGAGCAGTGAGACGACAGAAGTACCGGTTGGAAAAAACTGGGATCTAGTCGTACAGGGCTTTGTTACTGCCATTGCTAACCCCAAAGGATGGGCATTTATGGTGTCACTGCTGCCTCCGTTTATCGACAATAGCAAACCACTTACTATCCAATTAGTTCTATTGGTATCGATTATTATGGTGTCAGAGTTTATTTGTATGACGCTATATGCGACGGGAGGAAAGGGCCTTAAGCGAGTACTTGGTCATTCTAAAAACGTTCGATTTATGAATAGAATATCAGGGACACTTATGATGGGTGTGGGCGTGTGGTTATTTGTAAGTTAGTTTAGATTCAGTTTAATGAGTTTGCGAAGGTAATTGAGCCAAAGTCAGTTTGGTGTTTGAACTGATTCCGGCTCTGTATTATGTATGACTTAATGTAGCAGGTAAAATTAAGACAGAATTTTTTTGTTGACCTTAACTATAATCTTTTTGATTGGTTTAGGTGTATCAACACAAATCATGGGTCTGTGGGGCTGATTTGGGTAAAAAATAGCGAAATCTCCAGCCGCTAGATCGACATATTTCTCATCAATAACGTTGTCTACAAACGCGACATCATTAGTATCAAGTTGGTCATCGGTAATTGTTTCGTAGCCTTTACAGCTATATCCAAACTTCTCTTCTCCTTCCAGTAGTATCTGAATATCCATAAAATCTCGATGTATTTCAGAACGTCTCATATCCAATGTTTCAGTGACCACTTCGGCAGTAAATAGAAAAACATCCTCTTGAAGGTAGAGTTTCTCTGTTGGCAGATCATTGTTTTTAACTTTATCCGCCACGATGTTAAGGATCTCTTTAACGGCAGGGTGAAGTTGCGAAGATAGAATGAGGTTGTTCAAGTTACCAGTGTGCATACTGTTTTCCATATTAATTTGTATTACAAGAGCATATCAGGATTGTAAGTAACAACAAAAGGGGTTCCTCTCATTTTCATAGGATGTTGGCATAATTACAAATCAATAAATTGATTTTGTTTAATTAATAAGCGTAGACAAGCCATACATTTTGAATTACAATGTATATACAAAATATATAGAGGAGATATAAGAATGAAGCCAGTAACGATAAATAATGAATCTCTAGGTTTTATCGAGCGCACTTGCCTGTTCTCGTTGGCAATGATTGTTTCGGTGTTAGCGTTAGTATAAAACTCGGATACGACACCCGTTCAGAAGAATAACAAAAGACCCCATCAACTGATTTAGTTGATGGGGTTTGTTTTTTGTGGCCTATATAACGGCCTGATCTTTTGCTTTCGCCTCTTTGAGTATACGAATAGTAAAAAGAAACAAAATACCCTAGAATCTTGCCCTATATATTCTCATATTGGCTATAGCGTTAAACAGATCCAAGCTTGAGGTTCTGTGTCGTTCGTTGATATCCAATTTATAACAAAATGTGTGGAATTGTTTAATGAAAAAATGGTTACTTCTTCTGATCCTATCCTTTAATGTTAACGCGAATTGCCAAATAGATGATGAAGGTGTCAGCAATGTGATAGTCAATGATATGTTGGGGTATATAGCCGAAAAAGATTCGATAATGGCTCGAGTTCTTAAAAAATATGACTATAACGACTTTAGTGAATACGCATTAAGCAATCCTTATTCAGACGCACTGAAGCAGTTGACCCTTCTAAACGAAGATGACAAAGAAGTGTTGGCGGACGAGTATTTGAGTAAATCTTTGGATGATTTAAAAAAAGTGATTAGAAGCTGCACGGAAAAAGATCTAAAAGCGCAATTACAATTCTTAATGGACGATCATTACGCAAAATACCGTGATGCAATGCAAGGGAAGAATAAACAGGTAGAAGGATCTCTGTCTGTCGTTTTAAAAGAGATACTTAGCCGTCATTAGAAAGAGTACTTAACGTAGTGAAAAACCACTGCGAAGTTGCGATTTAACTACTTTGTTAAACTATCTTAAAATTTCACGAGAAATATTGTTTGTAGCACAGTAGAATACCGCCTCTAAAAGAGTGAGGTGAGTAAAATCGTGGATAGAAGTCAATTTGAGTTGTTAGCACCGGGTGGTGATTTAGAGTCGATTAAAGCGGCTATTGTTGCTGGTGCTGATGCTATCTACTGTGGTTTGGATAGATTTAACGCCCGAAATAGAGCTGAAAACCTGAGTTTAGAGAATCTCAATGAAGTTATTGAGGTTGCACATCAACACGATTGTAAAATATTCCTCACGCTCAATATCATTATTTTAGAAAATGAAATACCGGCGATCACCCGTCTGTTAAAAGAGCTCGTTAGTACGAAAGTAGACGGTGTGATTGTGCAAGATATAGGCCTTGCATATATCCTTAAACATCACTTCCCTGAGCTCGATGTCCACGCGTCTACGCAACTCAACACCCATAATGAAGGACAGATTCTCTTTATGAATAAGCTTGGCGTTAGCCGAGTAAATCTTTCTAGAGAATTAAATATCACAGAGATAAAGCGTCTGGCTCAGTTTGGCTTAAACCATAACGTATTAATGGAAGTGTTTGTTCACGGTTCATATTGTATTGGCTTCTCAGGGCTTTGTTATATGAGCTCTGCGAGAAATGGCGCTTCCGGAAACCGAGGGCGTTGCAGCCAGCCATGCCGTGATCAATACCAAACCACGGATGTCGGTAGTGATTATCCGCTAAATATGAAAGACAACTCTGCATTTGGAGATTTAAAAGAACTGGCGGATGCTGGTGTTTATTCTCTTAAAGTTGAAGGCCGAATTAAGAAAGCGCACTACGTCTATACGGTAGTGGATAACTGGCGTAAACAGATTGATGCTTACTGCGAAGGTAGTGATCTGCTAACGGATACTTCTGAGCTTTATACGGTTTTTAACCGCGATTTTTCAGACGGTTATCTACAAGGCGAAATTAGCAGAAACATGTACATAAACCATCCACGTGACAATGCCTCAAGACACTTTGTTAAAATATACGGTGTCACAGCTGAAGCGGATATAAAGAAAGTCCAACAAGATCTGTTTGATAAAAAAACCGACATCATGCGCATGGTGGAGGAAAAAACTAAAAATCTGATGTCCGACGTTCAGTCATCACCGGCAATCAGCCTAAAAGCTGGTGGTGTAGACACGATACCAAAATTAACACCACATGTTGCGCAGGATGATAATGCGCGTCTTAGTGTATTGATTTCAAATAAAGCGGACATAGAGAAGGTGGAGAGTGATAATGTTGATTGCTATTTTGAGCTACCCAATGCACTGGCTTATTCGCTAAAAGAGATGGTAGACGTTTTTCAATCTAATTCAACGCTGATCCCTTGGTTCCCTGCGGTTCTGATCGATAAAGACTATGATGCGGCTGTCGAATTTATTGATGAAGTCAA
Source organism: Vibrio algarum (assembly GCF_028204155.1). Classification (NCBI taxonomy): domain Bacteria; kingdom Pseudomonadati; phylum Pseudomonadota; class Gammaproteobacteria; order Vibrionales; family Vibrionaceae; genus Vibrio; species Vibrio algarum. Next base: position 1,109,795 of record NZ_JAQLOI010000003.1, read on the forward strand.
ACCAAAGTTGATAGTGACTAACAACATGGGTATTGGTTATCTTGCGGCTGAAAAAGGCGTTGCATGGATAGCGGGTCCACAATTTAATACGGTTAATTCCTACGCTCTAAAATGCTTGAAAGAGGAATTTAATTGCAGTGGCGCATTCATCTCAAATGAGATTACAAGGCTTCAAATGAGACGAATTGTTCGTCCTGACGAATTTCAGCTCTTGCATAGTATTTATCACCCTAATGGCTTATTAACCAGTCGCCAATGTCTCTTCCAGCAAACCAGCGGCTGTAAAAAGATGAAAATCAACAAAGGTTGTTTACCTCGCTGTGAAAAGCACACCTCGATAATTAACTTTAATGAATCGTCGTATATTATCGATAAGCAGAAAGGAAGCCATAATACCCTGTATGGTAATAACCATTTCTACAATCCTAATGTTGTAGAGGAGTTACCAGAGCTGTTTACTGGCTTTATGGTGGATCTGAGGGACATTGAAACAATGACCAAAGCAAACGCTCCAAAAGAGGAGCTAGTTGCTATGTTCAATGATTTAATTAGCCATAAAGAGAACGCTAAACAAGCCTTAGATAGCAATATCATTGGAACGGTCAACAACCAGTACATTAAAGGGTTGTAGACCGTTTACTAGCCAAAGGCTTGCCATAAAAATCATCGGGTTAGCTTTGTAAAATCTTCAATGGAAGGCCAAGCATAGCATCACCGCTACCTGCTAAATACCAAATTATGCCGATTAAGCAGGTAACAGTGACAAGATACCAACAAGTAGAAAAGATTTGCCCTGATCTGTCTAAGGGCAAAAGGTGGCTAGCGTGCCGACTTCGCCATTCAAAAACAATTTCCATGCTGCCAATCAGCAACATCAATCCAAGTAGGGTCAGGTTTAAGGTATAGCTTAAGTAGACACCTAACGACGCACCTACAATACACAGCGCTAACCCCACCACTGAGTTCATAGAAAAACTGATGCTTTTTAATATATGTCCACCATCAAGTGGCAAAATAGGCAGTAAATTAAAAAGGTTCAGCAACGCATTAAAAGCGGCTAAGCCAGCAAAAAAATCCACATCGGTTATCCAATAAATAATAAGAGACAGTGCCGACATTAATAGGCCAAAGCTTGGGCCCATTATAGAAATAACCACATCTTGCCAACGAGTGTTTATGCGTTCATCACTTAAGGCAAGGCCACCCATAAAGGGAATGAGATAAATACCTTTGGTTTTCATGCCGAAGTATTTCATGGCGCGAATGTGGCCATATTCGTGGAACACTAAGCAGGCAATAAGTGCTAATGCAAATTGGAATGAAAACAACCATGAATAGGCTGCAACACTCGCCCCCATCAAGACAACTTTGATGATCTTAGCGCTTTTCAGCAGTTTGAAGCCTAATGATGCAAGGCCAACTATACTGAGTTTTGTCTGTTTTTTTATTGGTGTTACGGGAATTTGTTGCTCGATGTCCTTAGTGTCACGTGAGCCTTGTACTAAAGGTTGTTCATCGATAAATAGCTGATAGTTAATAGTAAATGGTTGCCAAGTTAAATCTGTGACTAACCGGACGGTAATGGTCTTTTCTAAATTGGCTTCTTCAGAGCCGTTTGTTGATGACCCCGTATTTTTGGTTTGCACCTTTAATTCAAATGTATGTTCTTTAATACCTTGGTTATCGGTAGATGCTGGTATAACGGATACAGGTGTATTTCCCCAAAAAAGTTGCTGCCAACCGGCTAAAGACCCTTCGAGACGAAGCGGTTTTCCTAAACAATCGATATTTAATAGTTCCAATGTGTTCTCTTTTTCTTTCCAATTTTAACCAAACCAATAATCTGAAATTGGGATCACTTGAGTCACTCAGTATCACCTTTGATGCTTTAACCTTGGGTTAGTGATTATTGACTCATTTTATAACTTCCTTGATTTGGCTAATGGTTACTTCAGCATTTTGATAATCAATAGGGATATTTACAATATTGTCATTTTTTCTAACTAACAATGACGGGAAGCCATTAGCACCAATAGAACGAGCGAACCCGATCTCTTCCATCAAGGCGAGATTTGTTTCGTCTGACACGAGATCTTGGGTGAATATTTCCGTGTCTAAACCTATTTCATCTGCGAGTTGGATGAGCATCTCATTATCGCTTGGATTCCGAGCTTCTAGATAATACCCATGTTGAATGGCAGATAACATCTCTTTTTCTGCGCCTTGATTTCTTGCCGCTAAAGCAGCCCTACAAGAAGGGTAGGTTGAACGCCGAGGAGTATTTTCTTGCCAAAACTGATAATTGAACTTAGTGCCTAAATAGTCTTCTATTTTTTTCCAATACGATGCAATCTGCTTTTGCATTTCTTCGGGCATAGGGACGTCAGAATCGGGCGCTAATCCTCCAAGTAGGTAAACAATTTCAAACTGGTTGGCGAGCTTTTTTCGAGTTCAGCCCAGGTGGGCTTATACCCCCAGCACCATGAACACATTGGGTCATACACGTAATAGAGTTTTGGCAAAGAAGACATTAATTATTTCCTTATTTAAATGTTTGTTATCCATAACGATGCTAATTTATTAAGTAGTGAGCTGTAGAAAACAACCGTTATTACTTCATCTTTCACCATACTTCTAATATTGTAATGTTTGGTAAGTTGAATTAAATCAGCAAGTTCACTATCTACTTAGGGGGATTCAATGTCAATAACACTCGCGTTTGATGTGTACGGAACGTTAATAAACACTCATGGAATTACCGCTATTTTGAAAGAATTTATGGGGAAGAAAGCGGATGAGTTTTCCCATACATGGAGAAACAAACAGTTAGAGTATTCGTTTCGTCGAGGCTTAATGCAAAACTACAAAAATTTCGCCATTTGTACTCGCGATGCGCTTAATTATAGTTGTGCGTTTCATAAAATTAGCTTAACGGTCGAGCAGAAACAAGTCTTATTAGAAGGATATAAAACCTTACCTTGTTTTGATGATGTAACAGCTTCACTGTTACAACTAAAGCAGAGTGGGTATCGCTTGTACGCTTTCTCTAACGGCAGTCGGGCTGCGGTTAATCAACTCCTAGAATGTGCGGGAATTAGAGAATTGTTTATCGGTGTAATTAGTTGTGATGATATGCAGTCTTATAAACCCAATCCTGCCGTATATAGTCATTTTTTACGTGAATCTGATGCGAAGGGCAGCGAAGCTTGGTTGATTTCCAGTAATCCATTTGACGTTACTGGTGCTATCTCTGCAGGTCTGAGATCGGCCTGGGTTAAGCGATCCGATGAGGCGATATTTGATCCATGGGAAATCGAACCCACGGCAATCGTTTCTAACTTGTCTATGTTAGAGAAAGCGATAGAGATTTAACCTGAGCTTGAGTGAGTATTAAGGGTGATTATTTTCTAGTGTGGTTGAGACGGCTGAATAGGTTGATACTAAATAAGGCACACAATAGGTTAGTGCCATTTTTATCAGCCGTTGAGGTTCTATATTCCCTGCCAGCAGAGCTTCTCCGTGATTTATAACGATTAAGATTGTGCCGACAACCGCAGATACCTTCAATGAACGTTGGACAATTTTGGCAGAAAAAGCAGTATTGAGTACTAGCTTTACTTTCGTCTGTTGCGGCACTTTTATGTTCCTTCTGCAAAGCATTGCACGTTGTTATTGACGCTGTTGGACCGCGTACGGGTTATGGGCAATAATCTATGATGAACTGTCGTTCAAGGTTAGCTCAATGCTATTGTTTACGCAATGGATAAGCTCTTGTCGTTTTAGTGGTTTTAAGTAGATCCCACTGAGGTTATAAGCATTTGAACGATAGCGCTCAAGGTTGTCTTGTACCGCATCAGCAGTAATGAAATAAGCTGGTGTCTTTTCGTATTCCTTAAACTCTCTTAGTACGCTTAGGGTTTCAATGCCGCTCATAATGGGCATATGGATATCAAGAAAAAAACAATCGATCTTCGCGGGTAAATGGTTTGACTTAACGGCCTTAATTAAATCATCGCCATCCTCATAGGCAATTACTTTTGCACCCTCATTTTGAGCCATTAATTTAAGAATTTCACGGTTGAATGTTTGGTCTTCTGCAATGCAAATGGTTTTATTTTTTAGTAATTTGCTTTCGCTGGAGTCATACACCGTAAACTTGGGGGCTTGATGGTTTATTCGATCGGATTCTTCAAGGTGTATCGCGGTTGCGACAAGAGTACCGTGACCTTCTTTTGAAAAAATTTTCACAGAACCATTCATCAGTTGAGATAGTTCTTTTACTATTGCTAACCCAAGGCCAGTTCCCTCGAAGTAGCTCTCAGAGCTTCCTAATTGACTAAAGGCTTGGTAGATTTTTTCTCTATTGGATGTATTTACCCCACATCCTTGATCCTTCACCATTATTGAAATTTTCTTTTTCTCATTATATTTACTTTTACCAATTGAAATTCTAACTTCAATCGGTTTCCCATTGGAAAATTTAACAGCATTGGATACTAAGTTAAGAATAATCTGTTTTATTCTTGTTTCATCACCAACAAAATATTTACTTTGATTGGCTTGTATTTTCGTAACCACTTTTATTTTGTTGATATTAGATTTGAACTTTAAGGTGGAAATTACGCTATTTAATATTTCAAGTATGTTGAACTTTTTATGAGCTAAGTTTATTTTATTTTCTTCAATTGAAGATATATCTAAAATATCATTAACAAGGTTTAATAGGTGTTCAACAGAGGTTGATATATTTCTAAGGTATTTTTGATGCTGTGATGGGTCAGAATTATGGATAAGGTCGACATAACCAGCTACAGCACTAATTGGTGTGCGAATCTCATGGCTCATTTTTGCAAGGAATAGGTTTTTGGCGGTGGTAGCGCGTACTAGTTTCTGTTCTAGCATCTTTTGTGTACTGATATCAACAGCAAGACACATGATACCAACGCATGAACCATTAGAATCTAAGATAGGAGATTTCATCGTCAGATAGTATTTGATTTCTCCACAAGAGCAGGGTACTTGTTCTTCAAAAGAAGTTTTTTCTTGGTTCGCATTATTTCTGCGTCCCGTTCCCTGATTTTTCTCGCTGTTTCTGGTGAAAATGAAAATATTTCTTCATCTGTTTTACCAAATACGTTTTTTCGGTCTACGCCTACGTTTTTTTCATAATATTTATTGGCGATGAAGTGCCTACCTTTTGTATCTTTAGCGCATATAACTGCCTCGACATCATCGATAATGTAGGATATCAGATGGAGTTGCTCTTCATTGTTGATGCTAGTAGAAACTAGGTTTGAGAGCATGGTGATATCTAAACAATTTTGTGGGAACAACATCTTTTCAAGCCTTAAATTAATCGCATTTATAGGGGCTATGTTGTTGAAATACTCAACATCCGTAAATAGCATCACTCCCATGTAAATGCCTTGATAATGCTAAGCCTGGATCTTAGTTCAATAAAAACCGAACGAATGTTTCGTTCGAGCATTACAAATGTTCATTTAAGTTAAATAATTGTGACATTGAGCGTGTGTTCAGGTGATTTTTGGTGTTGAAGGTCTTGGTTTTATAAGTAAACTGCATAATGGTTTCGTAATGATAACTATTTCACTAATGGCGCTAATGTGGTTTTTGATACGCATTCTTGTGTGTATTTGGTGTCTGGTATAATTTTAATAAAAGATAAAGAAAAAACACGAAGGCTCTGCATATGGATAACAAATATATTGTTGCAATTGATCAAGGGACCACGAGTTCAAGAGCAGTTGTACTGGATCACGATGCCAATGTTGTTAGTGTTGCACAACGAGAGTTCACTCAGATTTATCCAGAAGCAGGGTGGGTAGAGCATGATCCCTTGGAAATTTACGCAACGCAAACAACAACATTAATTGAAGCACTTATTCAAGTAGGCATATCTACTGATCAGATAGCAGCAATTGGGATCACCAACCAACGTGAAACCACGATCGTGTGGAATAAAGAAACAGGTAAGCCGGTATATAACGCTATTGTTTGGCAATGCAGAAGAACAGCCGCAATATGCGAAGAGTTTCAAAAACATGAAGGGTTCGAAGAATACGTACGTGACAACACCGGACTAGTTTTAGACCCTTATTTTTCGGGTACAAAAGTTAAATGGATTTTAGATAACGTCGAGGGGGCTCGGGAGCAAGCTGAAGAAGGTAAATTACTGTTTGGGACGGTGGATTCTTGGCTTGTATGGAAAATGACTCAGGGTAGAGTTCACGTTACGGATTACACTAACGCTTCTCGAACCATGCTTTTCAATATTAATACCCTAGAATGGGATCGTAAAATTTTAGATGAATTCGGTATTCCCTTTTCTATGATGCCGGAAGTCAAAGCCTCTTCCGAGGTGTATGGTCAAGCAAATTTGGGTGGCAGAGGAGGTACTCGCATACCTATCGCGGGTATAGCGGGTGATCAACAAGCTGCGCTGTTTGGTCAAATGTGCGTAGAGGCTGGTCAAGCAAAAAATACTTATGGTACCGGCTGCTTTTTACTGATGAACACAGGGAAAGATAAAGTATCTTCCTCTAATGGCTTGTTAACGACGTTGGCTTGCGGTCCCAAAGGTGAGGTTGCTTATGCTCTGGAAGGCTCCGTCTTTATGGCTGGAGCGTCGATACAGTGGCTGCGTGACGAAATGAAAATGATCGCTAACGCTAAGGATTCTGAATACTTTGCAACTCAAGTAGAGTCATCGAATGGTGTTTATGTTATTCCCGCCTTTACTGGTCTTGGAGCCCCTTATTGGGATGCCTACGCTCGTGGAACTATTTTGGGAATGACTCGTGGTACGGGCGTAAATCATATCATTAGAGCGACGTTAGAAAGTATTGCTTATCAAAGCCGTGACGTTATCGATGCAATGCAAGCGGATTCGGGTATTAAGCTTACTGATCTTCGGGTCGATGGTGGTGCGGTCGCGAACAATTTTTTAATGCAGTATCAAGCCGACATCTTAGATACTAATGTCCACCGGCCTAAAGTAACCGAAGTAACTGCATTGGGGGCGGCTTATCTTGCTGGGTTAGCGGTAGGATATTGGGACAGTATTGAAGAGGTGCGAAATAAAGCTGAAATTGATAAGACTTTCGAACCCGCCGACGATGAAGATAAGCGAACGGGGCGGTATAACGGATGGAAGAGAGCCGTAAAAGCGGTTCGAGCTTGGTCTGATGCAGAGCATTGATCTCACCGAATTGTCGTGAGATGGCGATAAACACGATTATTTAAAGAGAATAAAAAACCACCTTCATTGTATTGAAGGTGGTTTTTTCTATGTGACCTAGACTACTGGATTAAATAGCAGCGATTTGGCTCAATAGCTCGACATCTTTAGATGCTTTTCTATAGAACACAGCAGGTTGACCGATTGGTGCGTCAACTTCAATCCATCCGCCAGTAAATGTCTTACCACTCCATACGTGGACCCATTCATCTTCTGGTAGGTAAACCTTTTTAACTTCTTCGCCTTGGTTATAAACCGGAGCAACAAGTAAATCGCGGCCAAACAGATACTGGAACTTGATTTCGTATGCTTCAGTGTCGTTTTCATAGTGCATGAACAAAGGACGCTGAACCGGCATTCCTCTTTCAGAGTTCTCTTTAGACGCCGCTTTGATATAAGGCTTAAGGTGTTTAAAGATCTTAGTCATGCGAGCTAGATGCGCTAATGTTTCTGCATCGGTATCGAACTGATGATTATCACCAGGACGGTTGCCTTCGTGGCTACGCATGATAGGCGTAAATGCGGCCATTTCTGCCCAGCGTTGGAATAGTTCTTTTGAACGTTTACAGCCGTGAAGTGTTGTGTAACCCCCGATGTCACTGTGATGGATACCATTACCCATTAGCCCAGAAGACAGTGCTGCTGGTATTACAGAAGCAAGACCGTCATCAATACACCAGTCTACCAACTGATCGCCACCCCACAACGTATGACAGTTGCCTTGAATGCCAGTACCACCGGCGCGCATAAAGAATAAGATATCGTCTGTTTTACCTGCTTCTTCAATAGCTTCGTGCTGAACTTTTGCCCAACGATAAGGCCATTTGTTGTGTTCTATTTCAGCGCTAACGCCATTACTTAAAGAACAGTCTGTCGGCAGATACTCACCGAAATCACCCATCCAACCGTCTAGACCAAAATCGATCATGTTTGTCTTGATGACGCCTTTATACCATTCGCAAGCGTCAGGATTGGTGAAATCAACCACACCGCAGTAGAATTCACCAAAATCAACAACGTATTTCGAACCGTCTTGTTTAGTGGCTAAATAACCTTTTTCTGCCGCTTCGTTGTAAAGGGGGAAATCTTCCAAAACGTATGGATTGATATAGCCTAAGAAACGAACACCTTCTTCTTTTAGCTGGTGAATTTTTGTGTCTAATTCAGGATACAGCTCTTTGTTCCACTGCCAGTCCCATTGAAGACGCTTACCAAACGAAGTCATCTTGATGCCTTGCCAGTCCTGACACCAAGCGCCAGCAACTTCAACACCAGCGGCCTTGGCGGCTTCGATTTTTTCTAATGTAATTTCAGTACCACCTTGAATACCGAGGATCACTCCATTCGTTACCCAATCCGGTAATTCAGGTTGACGACCAAAGACACCTGTAATGTTTTCAACTAATGATGGGAAAGACTCTTCCGCATCAAGAAGTAAGTACTCAGGTATGTTCCAACATTGAAGTTCATGGAATTCATCATTGGTAAAATCAAAATCAGCGTAAGCAGTTGTTTCCAGGTGACAGAAATATTTTTTGTCTGATACGAAGGTAGGTTGTGGGTAATTGGTGTTGTAGTAATCGCCACCTGCTTTATCTTTAGTATCTGCAAGCCATGTGACATAGCTGTCTTTATTACGACCTACACCTGGTTCTGAAGACCAAAGTGGGAAGTTTTTACCACGGAGGTTGAAGTAGGTAAGTTGCTCACCGCAACCATATACTTTCTCGTCTTCTGTTGCGGCTACACGAAACCAGAATCTGTTGTATTTAGGATCAAGTGCTTCAAATTCTGCTTTTAAACGCGATTCTGCGGTTTCAGAAAGCAGCATTTTAATTGCTGGTTGGCCATCAAAGTTAAAAGTAATGACAGTCTTATCGCCGGTTTCTTCCACGGTATATTGGCGAAGAGGTAATCTTTCTGTGACATAATCAGTAATATCAAAGTTACCGCGATACATATCGTAGTTTGCTTCACCCACGCCTAGAAATAGCGATGGGTTTTGTGCAGAGTGCTTAAATATGGTTCTATTTTTATGCGTTATAATTAAAGCACTTTCGTTGTTGGATATATCCATTCTATAGCTCCGAAATAGTAAGAGGGAACGACTAAATTAATTGGTTTGATTTAAAGTTATTTATTTATAATCTACATATGATAATTAAATATAAATAGAGTAGAAATAAATAACCTATACAAATGTTTTTCAGCGTCTGTTTTAAATAATCCCCCCAGAATAGGGAGGGATTTTAATTACTACTTATATGTTTAGCTTATTTAAACTGAACTTTGTAGTCTGATGCTAATTTAGCTTCACAAGTTTTGATTTCGTTTTGGAAACGTTCTAGCCAAACTTGACCGTCTGCACCTGCTGTTTTAGCGAAGTAATCACGAACTGGAGCTGCCGCTTTTTGGAATGCAGCTTTTTCTTCCGCAGTCGGGCTGTAAACCGTACCACCAGCTTTCTTGAACTCTTCGTAAGCTGTGTATTCACGGTGCTTAGGATAAGAACGTAGGTACTGGTTTTGAGCGTCGATTGCGTCAATAATTACTTGCTTCAACTCATCTGGGAACGACTTGAATTTCTTGTCGTTAAATACCCAAGCACCACCCATGTATGCGTGACCATCAAGAATGATGTAGTTCAAGCTTTCTTGGAAGCGGTTTTGTACGATATCAACGATACCATTCTTAGTTCCGTCTACTACACCTGTAGAAAGTGCAGTATAAACTTCAGGCCATGCGATAGGCGTTGGAGCTGCACCAAGTTCTTTAACAAGTTCTTGTTGAATCTTAGCCGGTACAGTACGTAGTTTTAGACCGTTTAGATCAGCAGGAGACTTAACTTGTTTCTTAGTGGTTGCAATGTTACGCCAGCCACCAGAGTTAGAAACCATCATTAAACGTGAGTTAGGAGCGGTTTTCAAAATGTTGCCACGCACGTCGCCTAGGAACTCTTCATTGTCGTATACACATTCAGCGACACGGTCATTTGGAAGCATGTAAGGTAGATCAAATGCACCAATTGGTTGCCAGTAGTTTGCTAATTCAGCAATAGTTGTTTGGAAGTAATCAAACATGCCCGCTTGGATACCAGCAAGACACTCTTTAGCATTGCTACATAACTGACCTGAAGGATAGATATCAACAGAGATTGCACCGTTAGAACGAGACTCAACGTAGTTTTTGAAAACAAGTAGAGACTGATGGTTATAACTATCTAGGTTTGATACGTGCGGCACAGTTAGTTTGTAGTCTGCAGCTGTTGCAGCGCCAGAAGCTAGAATTGCCGTAGTAGCTAATCCAAGTAGTGTTTTTTTCATATTATGTTCCTTTAAATATATTTTATTATAAAGCCGGGGCTTTTATTTCACGTATATCAATGAGGGTATTACATAACCCCGAGTAGTTGCGGCAAGCCGATAACTAGCTGAGGGAAGAACGAAATTAAGAAGATGATTAAAAACTCAATTGCAAGGAATGGAATAATCGCCTTCGAAATATGTTGTAGCGGTACACCGGATACACCAGACGCCACAAATAGTACGAGACCCATAGGTGGAGTAGCTAACCCAATAGATAGGTTACACACCATTACTACACCGAAGTGTACGGGGTCGATACCAGCGGCAATCATGATAGGGGCAATGATTGGCGCAAAGATCAAGATCGCTGGGCCTGCATCCAAGAACATGCCTACAATGAATAGGAAGATGTTGATGATGAAGAACAGCAGGTAAGGGTTGTCAGTAATACCGTTAAAGAATTCTGCAACACTGTTAGATATACCTGAGAAGCTGATAGCAGAAGCAAACCCACTTGCAGCGGCAACGATTATTAGAATTGCTGCTGCGTTAACTGCTACTTTTGCAAATAGAGCGTAAGTGGCTTTAACAGTGCTTACTTTTAGAATATAAACCGACAGAATGATGGCATACAGTACAGCAACTGCCGCAGCTTCCGTAGGGGTGAAGATACCACCGTAGATACCACCAAGAATGATTACCGGAGTCATTAGCGGCAAAATTGCCATCTTCATGCTCTTGCGGCGCTCTTCTTTTGAAGCACGTTCAAACGGTTGGATATCAGGATAATGACGAATTTGGAAGCGGTTAACCAGCATTAAACCTAAGCAGAAGATCAATCCAGGTACAATACCAGAGAGAAACATTGCTGCTACAGAAGTATTCATTACAAATGCGTAGATCAACATGATGCCGGATGGTGGGATAATAGTACCCAGTACCGTTGCTGCTGCTGTTAGTGCTGCTGCATATGCTGCATCGTACTTATACTTTTTCATTTCAGGTATAAGCATGTTACCGATCGCTGATGTCGCTGCTACAGATGAACCTGTTAAAGCACCAAACATTGTCGCTGCGATAATAACTACATGGCCTAAACCACCACGCATGTGCTGTACACGAGTTTGAGCGAATGACACGATACGAGGGGTGATACCACCACTAGACATACATTCACCAGCAAGCATAAAGAACGGCAGTGCAAGTAGAAGGAAGTTATCAAGGCCTGAATAAAGTCGTTGATACAACATGTTAATAAATAAAACTTGGTCGTCCTGAACAAAAGTGATGATTGGTGAAAGACCTAGAGCAAAAAGAACAGGTACACCAATGAGCAAAAATGTCATGAAATAGACGAGGAAAATTGGAGAAATCATAATACGACGTCCTATTCAGTTACTTCAGCTAACTTTGTTTCGTCAGCAAAGTGGATGAAATTGTGTATCGATGCAGCTAACTTTTCTAATGCAGTAAAGCAAGATAGCGTCAACATAACAGGTGGAATGATGTAAATGACGTACATCGGGATTGGCAAGCTATCAGCCATTACACCACCAGTGGTATAGAATATGTATCCGTAATAGATCCAAATTGTGAACAGTATGAGAGCAGCAATGTGTGCGACAATCATAAAGATGTGGTAAACACGCATATTCTTAAACTTGTCTGTGATAAACGTCATTGCGATGTTTTGATCACGTAAATACACGATAGGCAAACACAAATAAGTCATATATATCATCAGGAAACGTGATGATTCATCGGTCCAACTTAGAGGGATGTTCAAAATGTAACGGCAGCCGACCTGAAGAAGAACGATTGCTGTCATTATTAATAACAAGATACCTGAAAACTGAGCAGTAAAATTTGCTATAGGTGCGTTAATCTTATGTAACGCGTTTTCAATACCCTTAAACATATAGTCACCATTAGAATTTAGCATTACAAACTTAGAATTATTTTTATTAAATCAATAATTTGTAGCTGATATTCTGTAGAGTTAGTTCACGCTTATTTAAGCACATCCTGTGCTCTTTATGACTAAGCTTGCTTTCCGTAAATTGTCCGTTTGGTTTGGCGAAATTTTAGCATTTTGGTAATTTTCGACCGTGATGCTTTTCACATCCAAACAATGCTTGTCATTATCTGCATATTTCATGTCACATTTCTAACATTATTTAGGGAGTAAACTCCCTAAATAAAAGTGACTTATTATTAAGCTTTACCGTTTGAACCGAACAGACGGATCTTGTGTCTAACTACTTCCATCATTGCGGCGATACCAGAATTGTTAACGTCTGCTAGAATAAAGTCGTCTTGATTTTCAGCCCAATGTGCTTGTACACCTCGGATAAAGCCTTGACGCAATTCTGTATCAACATTTATTTTTGCAACACCACGTTTAACGGCTTCGATAACTTGGTCATCTGGCACACCTGAACCACCGTGTAGAACAATAGGTTTTTTCACAGCTTCTTTGATTTCAGTTAGGCGCTCAAACTTAAGTTCTGGTGTTGTTTTATACACACCGTGAGCAGTGCCGATAGAAACTGCTAGATAATCAACACCTGTGCGCTCTGAGAAATCTAAAGCTTCTGCAACGGTTGTGATCATCGCATCTTTTTCATCAACAGTGATATCATCTTCTGTACCGCCTATCTTGCCGATTTCACCTTCTGAACCAAGGCCAAGTGCAGCAGCGACTTCAACAACGGCTTTTGTGATACGAATATTTTCTTCGAAAGGTAGAGCAGAGCCATCAAACATTAAAGACTGGAAGTCACGAGTGGCTGCTTCCATGCATTGCTCAAACTTGCGGCTGTGGTCAAGGTGAATACAGACTGGAACAGTGATGTTGTGATGTTGAATAAGAGAGTCCACTGCGTCACGAAGAGGCTTCATACCAATTTCGTTAATGGCTTTTTGGCCAATTTGCAACATAAAAGGAGATTGTTCTTCTTGTGCCGCTAGAAGTACCGCTTTGATGGTTTCTAGGTTGTGAGCTGTGAATGCACCGATAGCGTAGCCGTTTTCCCACGCTTCTTTGATCATTGTTTTGCCGGATAAGTAAGGCATTGGAGATATTCCTCTGTATTTGTTTGTTACTGTAGAAATTATCAGTCATCAGAGTTCATTTCTGTTAGATAAGTATCATTTTACGACATAAACAAACAACAATGGACAAAAGTGAGCGCTAGTGCACATCTTATCAATGCACTTTTATTGACTCTAATTAAGATAAGTCACTGTTCAGCAAATTAGATGTGGTAAAGCAAACATCAATGAGCAAGCTTGTTTGTATGGAAAGCCATTGCGACTGCCCTGGAAAGCTTTGAGTGCTTTGAGATGTAGCATCCCAATTGATGGCATTCTTATATTAGCTGGGAGTGAACAGCGTAAAGTTTACTAAAGTCGATACCCTGCGATAGATCAAACAGTTGAACTGTCTGAGCGTTTTTTAACATACAAAAAAAGATGACAGCCAAAGGCCATCATCTTTCAATCTCTCACTAACAAATGTCAGTAAAATTATATTAATTTACTTCATGTCTTGGTCTAACAAACCCGCAGCTAATGCTGGAGCTAAACCAGGAGTGAGAGGTAACCTTGGAATGACTAAGCAATGCATTAGGTGATAAATATCTTGTTTACCATCCCACACTTTTGCTGACACTACGTTATTACAATCAAGTTCTTGCCACCAAGAACAACCTTCGTAATCCATTAGGTAGGTGCGGCAGTAATCCCACCAAGTTTGATAAAACTCTTCATATTTTTTATCACCGGTGACGGTGAATAGCGCATAAGCTGTACCGATAGCTTCAACAGGAGTCCAACGGATACGTTCACGAACAACTGGTTTACCGTCCCAATCAACAGAGTAAACAAAACCCGGTGCACCATCGACCGACCATGCATCACGAACGGTTGCATCAAATAAGCCTTTCGCATCTTCTAGTAGCCAATCTGGGGTTTCTGCACCAATTTCTAGTAATGTGGCACGAAGATGGCAGATTAGACGTCCCCACTCGATCCAGTGACCAGGAGTACCACCGTAGGCACGAAAATGGCTTGCTGGCGTTTCTTTGTTGTAGTCAGGAAGTGGATTCCAGTTTGAGTCAAAATGCTCGTTTACACGGTAGCTGAGGCTTTTGGCTGTCTTGTGGATCATAAACTCAGTAATATGTAGTGCTCGATCTAGCCATTTCTTGTCTTTTGTTACATCGTAAACAATCAAGAAAGCTTCAACAGCGTGCATACTGGCATTACCACCACGGTAGTCTTCAGTCTCTGAGAATTTTTCATCCCAAGACTCAAGGCACATTTGCTCTTCTTCACTCCAGAAGTATTGCTCAACTACTTTAATTGCTTCGTCTAGTAACGCTTGGGCACGCGGGTGTCCCGTTGTTACAGCACTTGCTGCACCAAGTAAAACAAAGCAGTGTTGGTAACCCTGTTTTGATGCATCGACAATTCCGTTACCTTCGTTGTCTATAGTAGCGTACCAACCACCATGAGTAGTATCCTTTAGTGGTCCCTCTAATGCAGCAATGCCATGTTCAACGAGATCATACGCACCAGGACGTCCCATCAAAGCAGCGAGAGAATAGCAATGTAACATTCGTGCCGTGATCCATAGGCGTGTTCCCATTTCTTCACGAATGCTGCCATTATTGCCAACCCAACCAAATCCGTTTGGTACTACTGCATTTCTTCCAAATTCAAAAATTCGATCTGTTTCAGTTTCTAACCAAGAATTATGGGATCTGGTGTTAATCCACTTCATACAAAATTTCCTCTTGTGAAAACAAATAATAAGATAGTGCGAAGCTTAACCAAACCAAATAACTACAAATTCGAAAGTAAAGGTGTGTGTTAAGTTCTAATTAAGTTTAATAAAGGTCAAGGCCGAAACATAAACAACATTTATAAAGTGTATTAAGCTAAGTTGAGACCGATTTAACAGTGCTATTCTTAGTTTATCTTGTTGAGTTGTTTTGGATATTTCTCTTTACTGTTTGTTACTACTGATATTATCAGCTTGTGGCTATATTTCTGTTAGTTATGTAGCATTTTGTACAAAAACAGCCATAAATGGACATTTTTGAGCGTTAGCACACAATAAGTGACAAAAAGATACTTGTGTACTAAGTGGTATCCGTCGGGGGTTTCCTAAAAAAGGCGCTCGTAATAGAGCGCCAGTATTGAATTCAAATAAAGCGTTGGCTTATTTAATACTGAAACGATGGACCGTTTTCTCTTCGAAAATTTCGCCCGGGTTCAGACGAGTTGTCGGGAAGTGAGACTGATTAGGACTATCAGGGAAGTGCTGAGTTTCCAAACACATACCGCTACACGATTCATATTTATAACCGTTGCGAGCAATCCAAGGCTTGTTAGACAGTTTAGAACCGTTGTAGAACTGGACAGCTGGCTGAGTGGTCAACACGGTCATAAAGCGGCCGCTATTGGGCTCATATAATTCAGCAGCGAAGGCATATTCACCTTCTACGTCTCGATTGTGCAAGATGTAATTATGGTCATATGCACCATCAGGGACATGAGACTTATTTTCGCCAATATTTACCATTGAGGTAAAGTCTAGTCCTGAGTTTTTAACGGACAAAATTTCACCTGTAGGTATCATATTCTCAGCGGTTGGTGTGTAGTAATCGCCATAAATTTTCAGCTGGTGACCGTCTATTGAGCCAGAGTCATGACCACCAAGGTTATAGTAGCTATGGTTTACGAGGTTAATGACTGTAGGTTTGTCGGTCGTCGCCTTAAAGTTGTAGTGCACCTGATTATCTTCGTCTAGACCAATAGTATGAACAACATTCAATGTCCCACCGTAGCTGGACTCACCATCTGGTGACACGCGACTAAAGTGGATGAAGGTTTCTTGTTCCGATTCTTCAATAGAATAGTCCCATACGTATTTGTCGAATCCTTTTGAACCACCGTGCAAGTGTTGCACTGTTGGTGATTCATTGGTCTCTAACTGATACTTGATACCATCAAGAGAGTACTTCCCATCTTTAATACGGTTCGCGAAACGACCAGCAATAGCACCAAAAAATGGGTGACCACCAAGGTATTTTTCTAAGCTTTCGTAACCTAGAACGATGTCGGCTAAATTGCCATCGCGGTCTGGTGTTTCGATTGAGGTGACGATACAACCGTAGTTGGTGACCGATACTTTCATGCCATTTGTATTGGTGAGCGTAAAAAGTTGAACAGGTTTATCCTGACCTTCTACTGATCCCCAAGAGGTGATGGTAAGTTCCACGTTATTGGCCTCTGATAATATTAGTTATGGTATGTGATAACGAAAGACTATTTGATCTTTGGTTCTAGACCTGAAGTTACTCGTAACTGCTCTAATACTGCTGACCAGTCTTGGCGACCACGGCCCGCAGCGCGAGTAATGCTATAAACCTCACGAGACGCAGCACCACATGGCATAGGAACATTAACTTGGTTAGCTAAATCAAGAGCGATACCTAAGTCTTTGTGCGCAAGATCAACCATAAACGCAGGAGACAAATCTCCGGATAATACTTTACCAGGCCAGGTTGTAGTGAAGTGACCTTTACCTGCTGGGGTGCCACTCATTACAGCCATTGCCGTATCGAAATCTAAGCCGATTGCTTCTGCTAACGTAATGGCTTCTGCAGATAACGCGTTAAGAGCAATACTCATGTAGTTATTGATGATTTTTACGCGGATGCCTTTACCAGCACCGCCAGCGTCTACTGTTTCACTCCCCATGCAATCGAAAAGAGGCTGCGCCTTAGCTATTTGCTCTTTTGAGCCACCAGCTAAGATAAGAAGTTCACCTTTGATCGCGTGGTCTGATGTGCGACCTACTGGTGCTTCCATCATAGAGAAACCTTTGTCTGCCATCTCTTTTACAAGTGCGTCAGTTTCAAATGGGTGGATAGTAGACATATCAATCAAAAGCGCTTCTTTGCTCATGGTTGATGTGATTCCATTTTCACCAAAAATGATATTTCTTACTAGCGCACCGTTTGGCAGCATAGTAACAATGAATTCAACGTCTGAAGCGGCGTCTGCTGGAGAAGCAGCTGCTACCGCACCTTGGCTTACTAGTGCTTGTATTGCGTCTTCGCTGATGTCGAAAACTTTTAGCGTGTGACCACCGTTAATTAGGTTAGCCGCCATTGGGCTGCCCATTTGACCAAGACCGATAAAGCCGATAGTTGACATGATTTGTTCCTTGTATGCATATTGGGATTGTCGCCAATATAACGTTTTTACCAAAAACTACTGTAATCAATGTCACATTTTGTCGTTTTGTGTTCATTTGTTGTTGTTTTGTGATTGCAATCTCAATAGAAATCAACAGATTTCTTATAATGTAACCATACTGTAGCCCTATACCTATCTGTGCTGGTGTTGATAATCCATGTGTATACAGATATGTGATAATTAAAAAGAGAATTAAATAATGCCGATTGCGTGTCTTGGAATTACTGTATTAGATAGAGTACAGCGAGTAGTACAACTCCCGACAACAGGGGGAAATTTGTCGCGACAGATTATTTCGAAATTGGTGGCGGTCCAGCTGCTACAGCTGCGGTAGCAGTAGCTAAGTTGGGATGTGAAGTGGATTTTATTGGCCGCGTTGGTGGTGATTCTGTTGCTGAAACTATGCTGGCAGAATTATCCAGTTATGGTGTGGATGTTAGTAAAGTCATTCGTATTCCTAATGCATCATCGGCGTTTTCAGCCGTATTAGTTGATGATGAAGGTGAGCGTATGATTATTAATTATCAAGACAAATCACTTATACGAGATATCGAGCCTCTTAAATCTGTCGATTTCTCTACATACTCAACCATCTTATGTGATGTGCGTTGGCCAGAAGGTGCAAAATATGCACTAGAACAGGCTAAAAAGTATAACGTTCCAACGGTGCTGGATGCGGATTTATCACCTGATTCAATCGCCGATTTGGTGGAACTTGCTGATCATGTTGCTTTTTCTGAACCCGGCCTAGAAAGGTTTACTGAGACAAGTGACCCAATTGAAGGGTTAAAAATCGCTCAGAAAAGGACAAAAGGTAAAGTTTATGTTACCGTTGGCGCGAAAGGTTGTTACTGGTTAGAAAATGGCGAACTTAAGCACCAAACAGGCAAAGTTGTAGACGTAGTAGATACAACTGGTGCGGGCGATGTTTTTCACGGAGCCTTTGCTGTCGCGGTTTCAGAACAGATGGAAACAAGACAATCCGTTATTTTTTCAAACACAGTTGCAGCGTTGAAATGCACCAAGTTAGGTGGGCGTGAAGGTATTCCAAGTAGGGAAATTGTTAACGCCGATATAAATTAATAACAACAAGGTTTATCATGACTAATCCTAGACAAGACAAATTATTACAATTAGTTATCGATAAAGGTTACTGTACCGTTGAAGATTTGGCAGAAACTTTACAAGTTTCTACACAAACGATAAGACGAGATATAAAAAAGCTTAGTGATGAGAGACTAATTGTGCGTCACCATGGGGGAGCGAGTTCTCCTTCTAGCACTGTAAATTTAGACTACGAAATTCGTAAAGTATCTGAAACTGATGAAAAAAATGCAATCGGTGAAAGAATAGCAGATATGATCCCTGATAGTTCGACAGTATTTTTGACTATCGGCACGACTGCAGAAATTATTGCGACTCACTTGCTTAAAAAAAGTAACCTTCAAATCATTACTAATTCATTGCGTGTTGCCAATGTGCTGCATAGTAATAAAAGCTTTGATGTACTTATACCAAGCGGAAAAATTCGCGCAACAAATGGTGGAATCGTTGGAACAGAAGCGCTTGATTTTATCAATAACTTCCGTTTTGATTATCTGATCACGAGTGCTGGTTCTATTGATGCAGATGGTACGCTCTTGGAGTACGATTTAAATGAAACAGCTATTGCTCAATCGGTGATGAAGTCAGCCAGAAATGTATTTGTCGCGATAGATTCGACTAAATACACACCTAAAGGCTCTATAGAATTGGGGCATATACGCGAGGCGACCGTTTTCTTCACGGATGTACAGCCACCCACTGATATTCAGGAAGTTCTGAATCAGACGACGGTGAAATTAGAAGTCTGTGGTAGTTAAGCTTAAGTAGCGTAATTCAAAATTTTAAAAGGAGAGGGTACTCTCCTTTTTTGTGATCCCAAATCACTTTTCTGTCATAACAAACAGGAAATTGACATTTCTCTGACTGTTAGCGCACCTATCAATCTCTATCTGGGTAGTAATATGTGGGTAGATAATTTGTCGTACAATAAGATTTTATTGCGATGTATAACATTGATAGAAATAGGGGTTAACCATGCAAAAAGAACAACAACACGAAGTGACTACAGAGAAGTACAGTATTCTGTTTTTTCTAGAAGGGTTAATGGTATTAAGTTTTTTAATTATAGTTATTGCTTTTACTATCCCTTCAAGTGTTTATGCAATGAACGCGATCATTGGCGCTATCTTTACCGCGGGTGTATGTTCGATCGGAATCTTAGCGTTTGCTAATGCTAAAATTGGCGTTGAACGAGGACTATTTAAGTTACCAACAGTCGCTAAACGTTCTTATTAATTCATAATTTAAATGATACTTCCCTAACGGTCAGGCACGCTGTGTACTGACCTTTTTTCGTACCTACCCCAAATCTCCCTTTCGCTTGACTGAATTTAAGTTCCTAGGTGTTGATCTCTGTCATTACCTAATCAAAAGGCAGTTAATACTACTATTGAAAGTAATAATTATAGAATTAGTGAGCTGAATACATGATTGGTTTATCATTTGCCGTATTGTCCATTTAACCAATGTGTTAGAGTTGATAAGTAATATTATTTACCAGATTGACCTGTTTGAGTACATAAGTGGGAGTTAGGATGACACCAACGTTTCAGTTAATCACAGGATTATTGACAGCATTGCTATTGATTGGATGTGATTCCCCAACTAAAAATACGACCACCGAAAGCCCAAGTATCGATACAACGATAAAAAACGAACAAGAAGCATCAGAGCCTTTAAAACAGATAATTTTGACCATGGGTTCATGGAGGAAAGACGATGTTGAGCAGATAGGGTTTATTTTAAAGAAATTCAATGAAAAGTATCCGCATATTGTTATCAAATTTGACCCGACCGAACCTTCTCAATATAACGACGTTATTGCTGCTCAATTAGAAGGTGGTACAGCACCAGATCTGTTTTACCTTCGTTCTCATAGCGCATCGGCAGAGATGTTTAATAAAGGTTATCTCGTTGGGCTTAATGATCTGACTGATATTCGAAATAATTTTCCGCCGCAAATGCTCAATGCTTGGGCCACAAAAGAAAATATCTACGGTGTCCCGTTAATGGCCGTGTCTCATGGAATTTACTTTAACGCATCCTTTTTTGAGCAAAATAATTTGGTAGTGCCTACTTCATGGGAAGCTTTGCTATCTTTAGCTGAAAAGCTTAAGGCCGAAGGGATTATTCCATTTGCGAATGCAACCGGTGATAACTGGACAACGAATGGATTGATATTGCAAAACGTCCTACCAGGAATTATCGGTGGGGATCAAGGTCGATTAGAGTATTACAATGGGACACGTTGTTTTAACGATGCTCAGATGGTTAGTGTTTTTAAGGCAGTTAAAGATATTTCTTCTTATATAGCAACGAACCATAGACTACTAAAATATGCGGATAGCTTACAACTCTTTATCCAAGGAAAATCACCAATGTGGTTTGGTGGTTCATGGGATATTCCGTTTTTTGAGGCTCAAAACCCTGATTTTGATTGGAGCGTTTTTGCTATCCCGCCACCAGATGGAAAAGAGTATTACGTCACGTTTCATCCTGATGCGGGAATCGGTCTGAATAGTTCGTCGCCTTATATAGAAGAAGCTAAGCTATTTTTGCAATGGATGACAACCAAAGAATTTGCAGTGCTTTTTGAAGAGCAGTTGCCGGGTTTTTTTCCTATGCACTATGAGGTGACAAGCACCAAGAATCCACACGCTAACTTGTTTCTGGATTTACATAACCAATATAAAACAGCGACTCGTATCTGGAGACAAATTGAGCAAGGGGAGCCAAGTGACTACAAAGTAGCGGTCCAAGCTTCAGCTGATGTTATGAATAATTTAATCACGCCACAACAGGCAGCAGACAACCTTCAAGAAGGGATCTCTTCTTGGTATTTGCCTGCGCAACAATGTCAACATGACTAAGACTAAGCCGTTAATTAAACGAAATATAGTCCGTAGAGTTATTCTTGGATATGTTTTAGCGCTTAGTTTTACCATTGTTATTGTATTCTTAGCTTTTACTGGGCTAAATAAGATTAATGCTACTGTCGATGATATTACCAATCGATTGACCGAGACTCGGAACCTCGCTCAGGGTATTGACAACAAACTCCAATTGGTTGGGTTTTATACCGACAGATACCAACGTTTATACCATCAAGTAGATTTAGATTCCTTTAACGAAAAGGTTTTAGATTTAAAGGCTAGTTTAGATAGTATAAGCGTTTTGATCAGCGACGAAGTTACGTTGGATATGGTGCATTATATTCAACGAGAAACAGATATTTATTTGAAAGAGTTTGAAGAGATAACCAAACTTATCATGTATCAGCAATCACTCTTGTCTACAATTTTTCTGAAACAAGAACTTCTCGTAGAAAATCAATTATCTGCTATTCGTATAAATGTTGGTATCGTTCAGGTTCCAGACATCTATTTTTCATTTGGAAATGCTCGAGCTTCATTCGAGTTGATGCGCTTACAGCAGTCAAAGTATCTTAGTAAAAATGATGAAAAGTACTTTGTGATGTTTAAGAACAATTATGAGCTTTCTACGGATGCATTTTCTGACTTGATTCAGGCCATGACTAAAGCCTCAATACATTCAGACATAGTTAATAACGCAATGAAAGCGCAGGAAGAATTGAGAATTTATTATAATACTTTCCTTGATATACATCGCGCCAACATCTCTTTAAGAAGGTTGTCCAAAAAGTTAGACGATCATGAATTAAAAGTTGTTCAAACGTCTTCAAAAATAGCTATGCGTATTGAAGATGAGTACAAAAAGGGTAATAACTTGACCCAAGAGTTGGTGCGAACGACTCAGCTTCAATTGTTAGCGGCTGTCATTATTGCAATTTTGATTAACTTAGCGCTTATTTATGTTGTTTTACGAAAGATAATTGCTCCTATATTTCAAGAGTTACAAGATCTATCTAACCTTGATGGCTTAACACAAGTCGCTAATAGGCGAGCGTTCGATATAGGTTTAGAGAGAGAGGGGATTAGAGCGAAAAGAGAGGGTAAGCCGCTTTCTTTAATCATGTGTGATGTTGATTACTTTAAAAAATACAATGATGAGTACGGTCATCAACTGGGCGACCTTTGCCTTAAAAGAGTCGCAGCTTCCATCAATAATACATGTAACCGACCCGAACATTTTGTCGCAAGATACGGTGGCGAAGAATTTGTGATAATTTTACCCAACACGTCTGCGAAAATGGCATTAGACATTGCTGAAAAAATGAGGCTTAGTATAGAAGGCCTTAAAGTGCCTCATCGAACGTCTTCAATTAACGCGTTTGTCACAATTAGCATGGGCGTCGCAACAATGACTGACAAGGAAGAAATACCGACTGAAACGCTTATCAGTTATTCAGATAGAGCGCTTTATAAGGCTAAGCGTAACAATAGGAACTGTGTTTTACATTATAACGACATTTAAACTGATAAAGTTGGCATATTATTTTTACCTTCATCAAGTATTTCTCTTTGCTTGAGTTGTACTGAAATGTCACCTGACGTTTATGTTGAGTTTCGTCAATAATGTACTCAAAAAACAAGGCCTCTAAATTAGATAATGCCGTTCGGTTAGTGCTAAATACTTCGTCATTCCCGTGAAAACGGGAATCTTGGCTGTACTAGATCCCGATTTTCATGGGGATGACGTCGGTTTTCGTCGGGATTACAGGTTTAAATGACCTTAACCGAACAGCATTACTCTAAATTAGAGGCCTTGTATGTAAATGTTATTTGATTTTTAGCGTTAAGCGATCTGTGTCATTTCGTTTAGCGTAAACGACATGACTGCGCCATCTGTGGCGACCATGTATTCAGCTAAGTGTGTATTACTCATATGTGTTTGCCATAATTCACGAGATACCCAGTTTTCATAGAACGTAAAGTGAGCAAGGTTCTCGTTATCCTGGTGAAGATCATAGTTGATGCAACCTTCTTCAGAACGAGTACTACCAATCAATTTTAAAAGCTCGGCTTTAACTGGCTCAATTTTGTCTTTATTAGCGACGATATTGGCGACAATAGTCAATTTCGTCATGGGGTCTTCCTCGATAGTCTTGTTCGGTTTGTGTCGGTCTGTGGCTGAGATGAATAATAAGATTAATATGAGTAAACCATAGGAAAGAGATCTAGGTTTATTCATTTCTACGCTTAAAAAGGAAGACACTAAATGTGGGTATTGACTATTGCCTAGCTACTTATTAAAGAATCGGTAATAGCGCCGTCTAACGCTATTGGTAAAATAGGGTTGGACAGCAAAACCATATCCCTGTTATTTAGATTTAATTTATCTAGGCACTCACCGAAATAACGGTCAAATATCTCATCAAGTCCGCCATTGTTAATTAGATAAGTTAATCCCAGTTCTATCTGTTTTGCCAGTTCAGGTTTTTCTGGGTGTACGTAAAATACTAGAGGGAATGGATAATAAAGTACCAAATCCGGTTCAATGATCAGGTTAGGAAACTTATGAGTAATACTTTCAAAAACAGTCTCTACTTCATTTGCCCCTAAAGAGACGTAATCGCACTCACCGTTGCTGAGGTAATGAAATATTTCTTCGAAACTGCCTTTCTCAAACACTTGAAAACCATTGTGCCTAAACAGATCTGCGTCAGCCCATGTAGCGGGGATACCTGCCTTTAGTGTGCTGATTGTTTGTTTGGTGCTTTCTAACGTATGGCTGATTATCGAGCTGAAATTTTTCCGAGTTATTAATATACGGTACCCCAATAGTCCTTTGGTTATTGGTTTGTTGATGGGGATAAACGCTTTGTTGGAAAACTTGAGGTTTCCCGCAACGGTTACGAGTACGTCGGTTCCGTTGGAAAAGACGTTTCCTTCATCTTTTGCAGATGGATAGTCTGTAGTATCAATAATAACGGAAGGTTTTGAGTTTGTAGCACTTTTCGTTGCTTGCAACGCGGCAGTGAGAATCTCAAATTCATATTGCTGACGAACAGGGGATTTATTGCCGTTCCAAAAATGTATGTTTTTCATTGTGTTATATTCGTAGATACTCAGGGTAATAGCGGATGTATACTTTTCTTAGTAATCTAACCAGACTAGCGTACCATATAGCCACTGTAAAGAAAGCGCTTTCTATACGTGTGAAAAGTTTGAGGTGACAAGAAATAATGTGGATGAATCGCCAGTTTGGTTGTTTAAAATCTTCCAAATTCAAATTTATTGATAAAAAAACAAGCACATCCCTTTGGGGGTTAAATTAAAATGCTATCGAGAAAGAGAAAAACGGAATAGTAAGGGGCGGTCTGTCTGTCTCATCACAAAATTAGAACCAAAGGTCAATGTTATAAGCAAGGTGTTTTTTTTCAATGTTTTTAATGCTTTAACTGTGAATGCGAATATAGTGCCCGTACTGCGTTTTCTGTAATTATCTGTTTTATAAGGAAATATATTACTTTCCTGTTTGCTGGGATATTTGTGACATTAGTAGGGTTTCGGGCTATTTCGTGTTGTTGATAGATTATCGCTGATGTAGTCTCCCATCAAAGAAAGCGCTTTCTTTTTTGTGATTCTAACACGAAGAAGCAAGTAGGATAATTTTTTTGGGCAACAAAGAAAGCGCTTTCTTTTTAAGTCAATAATACACATAACAAAGGAATACGTGATGCAAAACAAAACCTTACTGGCCTCATTATTATGTAGTGCTATGTTTGTTTCTGCAGTTCAGGCAGAAGAAATTAAACAAGGCGGTACGCTTACGGTGCCAATTATTAACACTGGCTTTGTTGATAATTTTAACCCGTATACGACAAAAGACGTTTTTCATGGAATCATGTTTGAACCATTGATGGTGTTTAACAACATGACTGGTGAAACGAATTATCGCCTTGCAGAGTCTGCTGCTTATTCTGATGACTTAAAAACAATCACAGTAAAACTTCGTGACGGCTTAAAATGGTCCGATGGAAAGCCTCTTACCGCAGAAGATGTTGTATTCAGCTTTTTATTGACGAAAGATGCACCAGCGTTTGACCAAAAAGGTATTTGGTCTGGTAAAAATTTGACGGAAATTAAAGCCGTTGACAATACGACCATTACGTTTGAGTTGAACCAAGCGGATTCAACGTTTATTTGGAACTTAGAAAGATACCATATCGTACCGAAGCATATCTGGGGTGAGGTAGAGGATTTAACGACATTCACTAACCCTAATCCAGTAGGTAGTGGCCCAATGACCACGGTTAAATACCTTAAAGCGCAACAGATGGAATTATGTCGTAACCCAAATTACTATCTTGAGGGGCGTCCGTATCTGGATTGTGTGACATACCGTTCTTATAACGATAACTCACAGCTTCAGCCTGCATTGATAAAAGGCGAGATTGACTGGGGTTCTAACTTTATCGCTGATATCGATGCGACGTTCGTAGAGGCGTCACCAGAAACGAACCACTACTGGTATCCAGCAAACGATGCGATTCACCTGTATGTAAACACCAAAGAAGCGCCATTTAATGATTTGCGCGTTCGTCAGGCATTATCAATGTCACTTGATCGTGATGCAATTGTAGATATCGCTGCTTACGGTTATCCAACCGCTAACTTTAACGCTGGTGGTATTGGTGAACTTTACGAAACAAACATCAACACAGACATCTCCGATAAATATAAATCGTTAACGGCTTTCAACCCTGACAAAGCCAACGCGATACTTGATGAAGTTGGTCTGATAGATAAAAACGGTGATGGATTCCGTGATGATAAAGATGGCAATACCGTTGAGTTTGATATCGAAGTCGTGAACGGATGGACTGATTGGATTCAAGTGGTTCAGATGGTAACGGAATACTTTGAAGAAGTCGGTGTTAAGGCCAACGTTAAAACAGTCGATTGGGCGGTTTACGATAAGAATCTTAAAGAGAGCAAATATAAGATGTCTATCAATTGGTCAATGGTTGCTACAAACCCAATCCTTGCTTACCAAGAGTATTTTTCAACTTCTCGTATAGGTAAAACTTGGCATGCTGGCCACGGTGTACATACACCTGAAATCGACGCTTTAATCGATAGTTTTGGTAAAACAGGTGACACTCAAGAGCAGCAAAAAATTCTGGATCAGCTTCAAGAATTTACCGCTCAGAATATGCCATTTATCCCATTATTCTCAAACCCAACATGGTTCCAGTACCGCACAGATAAAATTGTGGGTTGGCCAAGTGAGAAAGACCCATATGTTCAACCAGTATGGTATGACGGTGGTAAACGAGTGATCATTCTTAACAATCTACATCTTAAGTAGCATGAAACTGGGGTAGGGAAATATCCCTATCCCAGAGACTCGTTTCATCATCGAATTCTCGTTAGTAAATGTACCTTGATAAGGGGTCACAGTAGTCTGTGGCTCCTAGGTTAAAAGATTCCTTATGTCGTTTTTACTTCGCCGCTTTGGCTTTTATTTCACTGCATTTTTAATTGCTATCTCATTTAATTTTATGCTGCCACGTTTGATGCCAGGTGACCCTGTTGAGGCTCTATTTGCCGCAGCGCAAGGTCGAATGGATATTGCTCAAATGGATGCTGTTCGTGAGATGTATGGCTTCCTTGATGGCAATATTTTCGAACAGTACCTCGCGTATATGAAAAGCGTGTTCACGTTGGACCTGGGGCCATCAGTGCTGATGTTTCCTGTCAGTGTGTCTGATGTTATAGCAATGGCCCTTCCTTGGACGATGTTTCTTGCCCTTGGCTCACTTATCGTTGCACTCATTATTGGTGTCAGCATAGGTACATATGCCTCGTACAATCGTGCTGGCATCTTTGGTCAGGTTGTTCCGCCAGTGCTTGCCTTTATCAGTAATTTCCCTTATGTCGTTACCGCGCTATTGCTGTTCTATATCTTTGGCTTAAAACTCGATTTATTACCACTTGCTTACACATATGACCCGTCACTTACGCCAGGTTTCACCTTGGAGTTTATTGGAAGTGTCGCTAAACACGCCATTCTTCCAGTAGGGTCAATGGTAGTGGTTGGTATCTCTACATGGGTATTCAATATGCGAAATGCCATGATCAACGTGCTTGGTGAAGATTATGTCACCATGGCAGAAGCGAAAGGGTTAAGTAGTTACCGAGTTATGTATCGCTATGCTGGTCGTAACGCCATTCTTCCTGTCGCGACAGCCATCGCGATGGCTATTGGGTTTTCATTCGCAGGTTCAATCATGACTGAGGTGGTATTTAACTATCAAGGTTTGGGTAACATCCTATTGAAAGGGATTGTCGCGCGTGACTATCCGCTTATACAAGCCATTCTCTTAATACTGGTCACTGCGGTACTAACCGCCAACTTCATTGCCGATCTTCTATATGTTTGGCTAGACCCACGAATCTCAAATTAGGGTGCATCATGGACAAGCTTATTCCAAATCAACCGACTGAATTTGAAGTAAAACAGCCAACTTTTTCATGGAAAAAAGTGAAAGAGGTGATGGGCAAGGTTTACGCTTTTTTCTACGGAAATCCACCAGCAATCATTGGCGGTGTTTTGTTATCAGTTATTTTAGCTGGAGCAATAATGGCGCCAGTATTTGCTACACACAACCCTGAAAAGCGTGTCGCAAGGCCACACGTTGCTCCGAACTCAGAGCATATTATGGGCTCAACACGAAGTGGTCGTGATGTGTATAGCCAAGTGCTTTATGGTGCAAGAAAATCATTAACCGTGGCTATTTTAGCGGGTGCTATTGCCATGACGCTAGCCATTATTGTGGGCGTATCGTCTGGTTATTTCGGAGGCAAGATCGACGAACGATTAAATTTTGTCACGAACGTATTTCTGGTCTTCCCACAGCTCCCCTTGTTAATAGTACTCGCGGCCTTTCTCGGGCAAGTCGGTTCCTTAGTTATTACGGTGCTATTAGGGGTTACATCGTGGCCATGGGGGGCTAGGGTTATACGAGCACAGACCATGGCGATCCGAAGTAAAGAGTTCATTATTTCAGCAGAAGTGATGGGGGAATCGAAAATCCGAATTATTCTGGTCGAAATATTACCAAATTTGATCTCCATCGTATTTGGTGGCTTTTTGGGAACGGTTATTTATGCCATGGGAGCAGAAGCTGGCTTAGGTATTTTGGGCCTAGGTGATGCGACGGAAGTGAGCTGGGGCTCAATGCTTTATTGGGCGCAGACCTCTTCTTCTCTTTATACCGGAGCATGGTGGGAAATGATCGTTCCTGCGATGGCGCTTGCATTAACTGGCGGTGCTTTGGCACTGATTAATATGTCGATTGATCAGGTGAGTAATCCGAAACTGAAGACAGGTCCACATATAAAAGTCTGGCATAAGCTGAAAAAAGAAGCTGACATACGCAGAGGTCTAAGATGAGCAATTTATTAGAAATAAACAACCTTTGTGTTGATTATGTTTCTCCAAATGGTATCGCGAGAGCGGTAAACAACGTTAGCGTTTCCATTGCACCAGGTGAAACGTTAGGTATTGCTGGTGAATCAGGTTGTGGTAAAAGCACTCTAGCATTCGCCATCTCAAGATTGCATAAAGCACCTGCACTTATCTCTGAAGGCGAAATTCTTTACAAAGGTAAAGACGTTCTCAAAATGAACAATAAGCAACTTAGAGATTTCCGCTGGAATGATGTATCGGTGGTTTTCCAAAGTGCAATGAACTCGCTAAATCCCGTAATCACGATTGGTGAGCAGTTAACGGACGTGATTCTAGCGCACAAACCTGTCACAAAAAAACAGGCTTACGAAAAAGCAGCAGAGTTACTTGAAATAGTTGGAATACACGCTGACCGTTTGTCGAGTTTTCCTCATCAACTTAGTGGTGGAATGAGACAACGTGTTGTTATTGCTGTCGCTTTGGCGCTAGAACCCAAGCTCATCATTATGGATGAACCAACTACGGCATTGGATGTGGTGGTAGAGCGTGAAATTCTTAACGAGCTTTATGATTTAAAAACCAAATTCGGTTTCTCAATTCTGTTTATCAGCCATGATTTAAGTTTGATGGGTGAAATCGCTGACAGAATTGGTGTGATGTACGCAGGTAACCTAATTGAGTTAGGTGCCGCCAAAACCGTCTTTGGTTCGCCACAGCATCCTTATACTCAAGGTTTGATTTCGTCTTTTCCAACCATACATGGACCGAAAGAACGTTTGTATGGTATTCCTGGCAACCCTGTGAACTTACTCAAGATACCGCAAGGCTGCAACTTTCAAGAGCGTTGCTCAAAATGTTTTTCAGACTGTAAAGCGAACGAACCGACATTGTCCATGTTAGACGCAGGGCATCAAGTATCATGTCATCTTGTGTAGGGGATAAAATAATGGAACAAGTAAACGAAAAAGAAGTTGTTCTTTCGGTTAGTAATCTGGTTAAAGACTTCCCTGTTGGTCAGTCTTCTAAGAGCAATCTAATGCGAGCAGTCAATGATGTTACCTTTGAATTACGCAAGGGTGAGGCATTAGCGATTGTGGGTGAATCAGGATCTGGAAAAAGTACCGGAGCGCGAATTCTTACCCGTATTTATGATAAGACGGCCGGTGATGTCACTTTTAAAGGCGAGCCAATCCAAGATTACATCGACAAAAATGGTGAATTGGAATATGCACGCCAAGTACAGATGATTTTTCAAGACCCATTTGGCTCATTGAACCCTGTACATACGATTTATCATCATATCGCTAGACCGCTACTTATTCATAAGCGAGCCGAGAAAAAACATGTCGCGAAGCTGGTCTATGAGTTATTAGAACTCGTTGGCCTTCAACCTGTGAAAGAAACCGCTGAAAAATACCCTCATGAGTTAAGTGGCGGCCAGCGACAACGGGTTGCTATAGCAAGAGCAATAGCGGTTAGTCCGGAGGTTATCCTAGCCGATGAGCCTATCTCAATGCTCGATGTATCGGTCCGCCTTGGTATTTTGAACTTAATGTCAGATCTCAAGGACAAACATGGCATATCCTTTATGTATATTACCCATGATATTGCGACAGCTCGCTATTTTGCTGAAAAAACTGCGGTAATGTATGTGGGTCATATGGTGGAGTGGGGCAGCAGTGATAGTGTAACGCAAAACCCACAGCACCCTTATTCGCAACTTTTGTTATCTGCGGTTCCTGAAGTGGGCAAATCGGGTCGCCGAGAATTAACAGTTAAGAAAGGCGAAATTCCGATGTGGAAACCAGACAGTGTCGGCTGTCCATTTGCGACTCGTTGCCTTAAAGCAACAGAGAAATGCAGTGAATCTATGCCTGAAGCGACTCAAATCGGTGAAGAACACTTTGCTCGCTGTCATCACCTATAATTTAAAAATTAAGCGCGTTATTGCGCTCCGTACTATTGGTATTTTTATGCAACATTCAATATATGAAAAATCAACGCACGTTAAAGGTGAGTTCGTTAACCTAGATGGTGAGCGTTTCTATAAAATTGAAAACGTAGATCAAATGGATCCGTTCTTTATTAGTGTCGTTTCTGCGAGCAATCACTGGTTGTTCATCTCTTCTACTGGCTGTCTATCAGCGGGTAGGATTCGCCCTGAGAATGCACTTTTCCCCTATCGGTCTGTCGATCACATCCACGAGAGTGCCGAAAATACGGGTGCGAAAACCGTGATTAGACTTACTTCAAAAGACGGTGTAAATAACTGGGAACCGTTTAACTCTCATCATGATGGATTATATGAAGTCCAAAGAAATCTATATAAAAACAGTATTGGCGATAAGATTACCTTTGAAGAGATTAACATCACTCTGCAGATCAAGTTTCAGTACAGCTGGAATACCAGCGAAAAATTTGGCTTTGTACGCAAATCTGAGCTGACTAACCTAGCCAATGAAGTAAGACAGATTGAGTTACTTGACGGTATTCAAAATATCTTACCTTCAGGTGCTCCATTGCAAGCTTTGCAAACACGCAGTGCATTAGTCGATGCTTATAAGTGGAATGAGCAGGTCGAAGAGACACCATTAGCACTCTTTAGTATGTACGCAATGCTAAGCGACAAAGCTGAACCTGCCGAATCTTTAAGAGCGACAACCGTATTTAGTGTCGATAGTGATAGCCGAGATATCCTACTTTCAAGTAAACAGCTAAACGAGTTTCGTAAAGGCAAGATGGTAACGGCAGAACCGTTAACGAAGGGGCTTAGAGGTGCGTACTTCGTTCGTAAGGCGATTTCTCTAGAGAGTTTACAAACGAACACATGGACAATTGTTGCCGACATCGATAAAACCCATTCTGATATTGAGAGCTTAAAACCACTTCTTAACCATGCCAGTGAATTAGCCACGGATATAGAAAGAAGTATTGAAGATAACCATTCTGAACTTATTAGTTTGATGTCCGGTGCCGATGCTTGGCAATTAACTTCAGAAGAAAATACCAGTGTTCATCACTACGCCAACGTATTGTTTAATAATATGCGTGGTGGTGTTTTTGAAAGCAACTACGACTTAGAGTCGGCAGATGTTCTTAAAACGATGCAAAATTCTAACCAGCAAGTAGTAGGGAGAAACCAATCGTTTTTTGCTGCGTTACCAGACGTCATCTCGCACAGCGCTTTGATTAAACAAGCCGAAGAAACCGGCGACGCGCAACTAACGCGACTGTGTTACGAATATTTACCACTTACATTTGGACGTCGTCATGGTGACCCGAGCAGACCTTGGAATCATTACGAGATAAAAGTAAGAGATGAGAATGGAGACAGACTACTTTCTTACCAAGGAAACTGGCGCGATATATTCCAAAACTGGGAAGCGTCAGCATTGAGTTATCCGGGCTTTATCCCGTCTTTTATCGCGAAGTTTGTTAATGCATCAACTGTCGATGGTTATAACCCTTACCGTATCACTAAAGAGGGTGTGGATTGGGAGCTGCTTGACGAGGAAGACCCATGGAGCAACATAGGTTACTGGGGTGATCATCAAATTATCTATTTACTTAAGTTTCTAGAATTGGCCGATAAATATGGTAAATCTGATCTCGGGAATCTTTTAGATAAAGAGTTGTATGCCTATGCCAATGTGCCTTATGAATTGTGTGGTGTTGAGGCTTTATTCGCCAACCCTAAAGATACGGTTGTATTTAATAGCGCAAAGCAGCAGAAAATTGAACATCGCGTATCAAAAATTGGTAGCGATGGTCGCTTAATGCTACACAATGGTGATGATGTTTACTTAGTTAACCTGATGGAAAAAATGCTCGTTCCATTGTTGTCTAAACTAAGTAATTTAGTACTTGATGGTGGTATTTGGCTTAATACCCAAAGGCCAGAATGGAATGACGCCAATAATGCTATTGTTGGTAATGGTTTGTCGATGGTAACGCTCTATTATATCCGTCGATACGTCACCTTCTTGCGAAAGTTACTCGCTCAAGCCCCGACATCAATCGCACTTTCAAAAGAGGTGTCTGCATGGATGTTTGCTACGAGTAAAATCTTGTCAGAAGCTGCGTTAGAAATCACTCAAAAAACCGTAACTCGTCAAACTCGTAA
This sequence comes from Vibrio algarum, assembly GCF_028204155.1. Classification (NCBI taxonomy): domain Bacteria; kingdom Pseudomonadati; phylum Pseudomonadota; class Gammaproteobacteria; order Vibrionales; family Vibrionaceae; genus Vibrio; species Vibrio algarum. Next base: position 1,143,195 of record NZ_JAQLOI010000003.1, read on the forward strand.
AGCGATTCTTACTAAGTTAGAGAAAGCAGCTGAAGAGTATCGTGAAAAAGTGTATCGCATGAATGGTTTTTCTGGAAAAGCCAATGTAGAGGTAGCTGAGATAGTCAAACTGATGGACGTAAGTTTGGCTGTTTTAGATGATACGATCGCTAACAACAAGCGTGAAGATGGTCTTTATAACGCCTATAACATCATCAATTACTCTGGAGAACAGGTAGAGGTTTCAGAACTATACCCAATGTTAGAAGGTCAAGTCGCGATACTTAGTTCAGGAGTGCTTTCTCCAAAACAAGCGGTTCAGTTATTAGACAAACTGTTTTCAAGTGAGATGTATCGTGAAGATCAACAAAGCTTTATGCTTTACCCAGACAGAGAGTTGGCTACCTTTACGCAAAAAAATTGCATTGACAATGAGTTAGTTGACGGAAATTATCTGCTTACTCTGATGTTAGAAAAAGGTGATGTACGAGTTATTAATAAAGACGCTTCGAATCAATATCACTTCAACGCAAATTTTGAAAATAACGGGTACCTTCAAGAGGTGTTGGAACAAGTTCGTAGTGACTATTCGCAAATACCTGACGATAGTATTCAAGGCGTTATGAGTATTTATGAGCAAGTCTTCAATCATCGTGCCTTTACTGGTCGTTCTGGAACCATGTTTGGTTATGAAGGGTTGGGGAGCATTTATTGGCACATGGTTTCTAAATTATTGTTAGCGGTACAAGAGAACTATCAAGCTTCCTTGTTGATTGACTCTGCAAGCTCAGAAACTCAAAAACTGGCCGAGTATTATTACCTCGTGCGTCAAGGTATTGGATTTAACAAAACACCAGAAAATTATGGTGCTTTCCCTACTGACCCTTATTCTCATACGCCAAAGCATTCAGGTGCGCAGCAACCAGGTATGACAGGGCAAGTTAAAGAAGAAATTATCACACGGTTTGGTGAGTTGGGGCTTAATATCGTTGATGGAATTATTTCAATTAACCCTAAGTTATTAAAAGTTAGCGAGTTTTTATCTCAATCTGAATCATTTAAATTCGAGAATGTATTTGGTGACTCAGTGGTTAAAGTAATAGATAAAGGATGTCTTGCGTTTACGTACTGCCAGGTGCCGTTTATCTACCAAATGACCTACGAAGGAGAAATGGAGATAAGCATTGTGATGAAAGATGGTAGCGAGACGTTAGTACAGGGTTCACAAATACCTTCCGCTATTTGTGAAAAAATCTTCCGTCGTTCTGGTGAGGTTGAGAAAATAAGGGTGTTCGTTCCAGCAAAACGTTGTTGGAATTGACGTTAATCTAGTAAAGAAAAACAGGCGCTAAAAGCGTCTGTTTTTTTATGTTATGTGCCTCCGAAAGTGTAGCAGGAAAATGAGTGACTAAATTAGCGTACTAACAGAATATCAAAGTGAGTTAAGCACGCCTTAGGGTTTTATCGAGTTAGTCACTGTGTTTGCTATGCTCGTTAACACGAATCTGCCCCTTTGTGCCTTTCGACCGATTGAACACACTCTTCACCAAAGCATTATTTGACTTACTTTTTTTCATGCCTAGAACTCTAACTACCTGACCAAATTTGCCAATCCACTACACTGTCAGTCGTTGAGAGTGGTTAAGTAGCCTTTTACCTTGCAAAACATAGTCTCTAAAGGACTTGTTGCCATTAAAGTTTCGTATTTTCGAGCTTATTGCGACAAATTGGTAAAAAGTCTGCCGTTCCGATACAGTTTGTTCTACAATCTGCGACCGTATTTTTGGTTATGCTTTACGTGGTCGTAGCCGTTTAATTTTAGGAAAACAACAATGTCATTTTCATCTCAGAATTTTTCTCCAGAAATTGTGAAAGCACTATCCGAGTGCGGCTACGAAAAACTTACGCCTGTTCAGCAGAAAGCGATCCCACTCGCTCGTAAAGGGTACGATATCTTAGCGAATGCTCAAACAGGGACAGGTAAAACTGCCGCTTTCGCTCTGCCTATTATTCAGCAGTTATTAGACAAGACCAAAGTTAATAACCATTTTCAAACACGAGCACTGGTTCTTGCTCCAACTCGTGAATTGGCCGCACAGATTGCGCAAAGCATTGAAGATTATATCAAGTACACATCATTGAGTGTTGCTGCCATTTATGGTGGTGTGAAGATGTCTTCTCAGGTTCAAAAGCTAAAGAACGGCGTCGACATTTTAGTGGCTACACCAGGTCGCTTAATTGAGCATCTGGATGAGAAAAGTGTTTCCCTGCAGAACCTTGAGTTCTTGGTTTTCGATGAAGCCGACCGTATGTTAGACATGGGCTTTATTTCATCAATTGAAACCATTATGTCTGGTGTTTCAACGGAGCCACAGACTATGCTGTTCTCGGCGACGTTCTCTCCGCAAATGAACAAATTAGCGGCTGAAATGTTGAATCAACCGAAAAGAGTATCCGTAGCTCAAGAAAACGTGACGGCAGATACTATCGCGCATGTTGTCTACCCAGTAGACCAAGAAAGAAAGAATGAAATGTTATCTGAACTTATTGGTCGTAAGAATTGGAAACAGGTATTGGTCTTTGTGAACTACAAAGAAACGGCTAACATGTTATTGAAAGAACTCAAACTGGACGGTATTAAAGCGGTACTATGTCACGGAGATAAAGCACAAAGTGCCCGTCGTAGAGCGCTTGACGAGTTTAAAGAAGGCAAGGCACGTGTGATGATTGCAACCGATGTGGCTGCTCGCGGCCTAGATATTAAAGGCCTTCCGCACGTAGTGAATTTCGATATGCCATTTTTGGCAGAAGATTATGTTCACCGTATTGGCCGAACAGGTCGAGCTGGCCAAAAAGGACACGCTGTGTCTTTTGTCAGTCGTGAAGAAGAACTGACGTTGCAACAAGTAGAGTCGTTGATTGGCCATACGATTCGACGTGTAGAGCAAGCAGGATACGAGCCAAAGAATCGTGATGCACTATTACAGAAAATGCACAGCAAACCAGCGTTCAAAGACCGTAAAACTCGTACGAACAACCCTTCTGATGCTAACCAGGGCTCTGCTGAGAGATGCGCTAGATTACGTAACATCGTGAGAAATAGAGCTGCAGCCACTAAGAAGTAAGCTAGTCAACGGCACTAAACGGCAATGATGCAAGTCAATCGGTTTTTAGTGTCGTTTAATGCTTGTAGCGTAAATCCATCAGATAGAGCTCCATTTAATAGAGCCTCTTTCGATGTGGTCTTATACCCTCTTAAATAATCCTCAGAACTGTATCTAAATAACTTGAACTGCTTCGCTTTTCTGGTTCTTGTCCAAGGTATGAAATGTAAGTTGGGCTTTGAAGCGATTTGCTTAGCGTTTGTGGCATTTTTTATCGTGGTTGTTTTAGCAAGAGCTCCATAAGCAGACAAAGCTAAATCGGCCCCGTAATAGGCGAAATCACCATGAGAGGAAGAAGAGCCTAAGCTGCTTCTGTCAAAAAACTTGTTGCATAAGTACATATTCATAAGTTATGAGAAATAATGATGGAAACAAAAAATGAATGTCTATCAATTCAGGTCTTTAACTGACTGACGCTCTATTAAAGTTGGCTCCAACCTTCTTTCAATAGGTTTTTGTGATTTTTTTGTGAGTTCATTGAGTACATAACTTGCGCCCTGAATAGCCATCTCTTTCAGTGGGAAGTCGATAGTCGTCAAGCTAGGGTTCATGTATTGACTGTAGTTATTGTTATCGAAACCGATAATCGACATATCTTCACCTACTCGAAGCCCTTTTTCTGCGCAAACTCCATAAGCGGTCATCGCGATATTATCGTTCATGCAAAAAATTGCTGTCATATCTGTGTCTCTGTCAAGTAGACGCCTTACCGCACTGTCATTACCTTTGTGGTCAAATCGGCCTTCAACAACGAGATTCGTATCGTATTCAATCCCATTCTTTGCTAATGCATTCCGGTAGCCTTGCAGGCGGTCCCGGCTATCAATTTTGCTTAATTGCCCGGTGATACAGCCGATTTTTTTATGTCCCATACGGATTAGATAGTCAACGGCGATGGTGCCACCGTGCTCATTATCAATGTAGATGCATTGTTCTGAAATCTCGGGGATATAGCGGTTAAGTAAGACGGTCGCAGGGGTATGCTTTACTATTTCAAGAATATCACTATCGGCTAGCATGTCGGATGTTAGAACCAATCCATCAACTTTTTTCGAACGTAAAAAAGCAATAGATTCTTGCTCTTGTTCGTATAGTTCGTTGCCACTAGAGATAATAACGTGATAGTTCTCTTTACGTGCGGCTTCTTCGACATTATGCATCATCGGACCATAGAATGGACCATCTAGTGTGCCGACTAACATGCCAATGCTGTACGATTTGTTCGACGCTAACGCTTGAGCAAAAGCATTGGGTTGATAACCCAATGCTTCAATCGCGTCGAACACTTTTACTCTATTTTTTTCTTTGACAGATTCATGGCCGTTTAAAGCCCTAGAAACAGTCGACTGGGATACTTGGGCATACTCCGCGACTTCTTTAATGGTTATCAATGTTCTTAAGTCCTTAATGGTATGGAGTGTTTCCATTCGCTAATATTATCGATTTTACACGATTTAACTTTTGTCACTAGTTTTCGTTTACGCACCTTTGATAGCACTTACTTTATCAAACCTCGACTATAGAACTTAGTATTAGTGTCAATTTTTTCTAGGTAATTCCTTTTTAATATTTCTAACCTCTCAAAATGTGAAGCTGATGATAGAAAGCGCTTTCTTTGTGCGTCTGTGTCACATTTTGTAGGGGGTCTTGAACAGTATAATTTACTCCGAAGGCCAATTAGGCGAGTGAAATAACCTTTATCGCGGTATTTTTTAGATAAGGAAAGTTTTTATCTATCCAATTGGTCACTTTTTTAAAACCATAAAGAAAGCGCTTTCTTAGCGGGGTGCCATCCGCTTTAAAGTGTTATAAAAAGTACCCTCGACGGAGTGAACATGAAATTATCAAAAATATCTTTAGCTTGTCTTATGGCAACATCGGGCATTTCCCTTTCACCTATTGCAGTCGCTGACACGACTGACGGTTTTGAGTTCCATGGTTACTTTCGAGCAGGTGCCATTTTTAGTGTTGAAGATGACTTAAAGAGATCAAAATTCCCAGCAACAAAAGAGACATTGGGGCGCTTGGGTATTGAATCTGACAACCATTATGAACTCGCTTTGCAAAAAAACTTTGATTTAGATAATGGCCAAAAAATTAGAATTAAAACGCGTGCTGGTGCAGACAATAATAATGGCGATGCGACAAACCAACTTTCTTCTAATGTTAACGGTGGCGACATCGGTATTATGGAAACATTTGTAGAATTTGAAGGCGTTACCGAAACAGGTGTGGTTTGGGGTGGTAAGCGTTTTTACGGAAAAGATAACTACATATTTATGACAGATTTTTTCTACACTGATATGTCAGGTATTGGTGCTGGTGTTGAAGGTATTAAACTCGGCGAATACGTTTGGGACTTTGCCTATATGGCGAGTGACAAAAATGATAATGATGCGGGACGTTGGGGTGATAATACCAACAACACAATGCACTCGGTACATGTAGGTGTAAATCTTGGTAAGTTTGAGATTCATTCGATGGCTAAGTATTTACCGGACAACTACAACACCGTTGACGACGTAACAACAGGTGACTACGCCGAAACTGGTTTCGAAGTGACGGGTATTTATCATATCGATAGCCTTTGGGGTTTACCTGGGAATGGTTTCTCAAAAGTGATTGGTCAAGCCGGTACTGGGTTGGGTTCGGGTCAACTACTTGGTGGCACAATGACGGAGTACAATGCGTATAAGCCGGGCTCAGGTCGCGGTCAAGGTCAAAGCTACTTAACGCAAGTTAAAGATGGAGATAACTCCTTCCGTCTACTTACTTGGGGTGGCTACTTCCCTGAGGGTAAGATGAATTATTTTACTTCGATTCAAGGTCAATACAATGACTACGATGATGGTGGTAATGACTATTGGGCATCGGCAATGGTTCGCCCTACTTATACCGTAAGTGATAACTTCTTTGTAGCAACTGAACTGGGCTTTCAACATACCGGTTATGAAAATGTAGATGGAACTACAGGAACAGACAACGACTATAAACTGACGATTGCGCCAACGGTTGTGGTTAATACAGGCATGGGACCAGCGCCAGAAATTCGTTTCCTTGCAACATATTTAGACGGAACAGCTCGTGAAAAAAGCGATGTAATCGTGGGCATCCAGGCTGATATGTGGTGGTAAGTTAAAATCCAATTGCCTTATTGGTTTGATTAAGAAAATAGTTATTTAGTTTTGTAACAGGGTTCAGTTTTTTAAACTGAACCCTTTTTTTATGACATCACTGTCTAAAATAGTGATAAACAATTATATTTGGAGATGTCGTGTAAACCAAACTTCAGGCCTAATTCTATAGGTATTCTTGTAATTCGACATCGTATTAAAAAGGTTTGAACGTATGGAAGAACTTAAGGGGGACGCGAAGCAGTGATTTATCGCTCTGGTGATGGTGTTTGGAGACCCTCTAATAAATGGTCACCTACAATTCATCGGTTATTAGAACATTTACACGCAAATGGATTTAATCAATGCCCGCAGCTATTAGCAATAGAAGTCGGAAAGGAAAAACTTAGCTTCATAGAAGGTGATACGTTTAATTACCCGTTAAAGGGAGCAATAGCGAGTGACACCGCGCTTATTTCGGCAGCTAAAATGCTACGTAAACTTCATGATAGCTCTGTAGGTTTTGTCAATGCTAACCAAGATACAGGTTGCTACTGGATGCTGAACCCAATAGAGCCACAAGAAGTTATCTGCCATGGTGATTTCACACCCTATAACGTAGCGTTAAAAAACAATGATGTGGTTGGTGTATTTGATTTTGATACTGCTCACCCAGCCCCGAGAGTGTGGGATATTGCTTATTCCGTCTATTGTTGGGCACCTTTTAAAACTAATCCGGATGACGCATTAGGGAATATTGCCCAGCAAATTCAACGAGCAAAAATATTTTGTGATGCTTATGACATTTCCGAACACCAGAGAAACATACTGGTAGACATTATGATTAATAGGTTGAACAAATTGGTCAACTTTATGCGTTTAGAGGCAGCAGAGGGTAACAAACATTTTCAACAAAACTTGGATGATGGCCATCACCTTAGCTATTTAGCGGATATTGAGTATTTGACGGAAAACAGACACGAAATAACTATTGGTCTAAAGTGATATTTGGCGCCAAAAAACGGTCGGCCTATAGTGGCAATGCGTTGGTATTGAATATGTGAGGAATGAGTATGTTTGCGGTGATTTTTAAAGCAAAAGTGGGTAAACAAGATAAGGATTATCTAGATATGGTTGCCGTAATGCGAGAACTGGCGTTTTCGAAATACGGCTGTTTAGATTTTTTCGCTGTCTCAGAGGGCGATCAGGAGATCGCCATATCCTACTGGGAGTCAGAGAACGATATTCAACGATGGCATAGTGATACACAACATACTGTGGCTCAAAAACTTGGCCGAGAGAAGTGGTATCAATCGTATACTGTTGAGGTTGTAGAAATTCAAAGGCGTTATAGTTTTCCTTAATAGGTCAGATTAAGCTTTAAGGGCCGGAAAGACATAGGCCCTTAAATGATTACGTGGCTAAGTATATTTTATCGGGTCATCTTGAAATAAAAACTTGTCATAGTGATTATCTTCTACTGATGATGCGTTGTAGAGCGCATTTTTTGTGCTTTCTAAATGACTCCACATCGCTTTTTTGGCGAGCTCCGGGGATTTCATGGTAAAGCCTTTGGTTATTTCGTTATGTTCATCATCCCAGGTATTCAGTCTATCTTCTTCAATATGTTCGTGAAGTTTAAGCCACAATGGGTTTTGATTCCGGCCAAACCACATCAACTCAACGATAAGTGAAAGAACAGAATTATTCGTAATATCACCAATCTTTTGATGGAATTTTTTATCCCATTCAGAATCTCTTCGATCGCTATCTTCGTAGCCTTTCTGTTGAATGTTATTTAATTCATCAATGTCACTTTTTGTTACTTGTGAAGCGGCAAACCCTGCGATTGAACATTCAATTAACTGTCGAGCTTGAAGCATTTCGAATGGACCGACACCTTTAAGTTCATTAGCAATGTGACGTATAAAACTTTCTGTTTCATCAAAGCTGCTATTGTTTTTTTTCGCCTCAATGCTCAATACGTGAATGCCAGACCCTTTTCTTACTTCAACATAACCTTCAAGTTCTAGCATGATGACGGCCTCTCTTACCACTGTGCGGCTAACAGAAAACTCATCGGAAATAAGCCTTTCTGGAGGAAGCTTAGTGCCAACAGGGTAAACACCTTGAATAATTTTGTCGCGAATTTGCTCTCCAATTTGCTGGTATAGCCTTTTTTTACTCATGGGATCCTCATGTGATTCTGTTGGTTCAGATCTTGATGAAATCTATTATACCTATTTAATAAGATAGGAACAGAAACAGAGAAAAAACGAAGTGATTTTTTGTTGCAGATAATGAAAAACGATACCCAAAGGTATCGTTTTATTAGGGTTAAAGCGAATAGAGTCGCTTATTTAGTGTTTTGAATATCTTTAAGCATATCGCCGAACTGAGGATATTCTTTCTTAAATTTATCATACACAGGTACAACAGCCGCTTGGAACGTTGGTGTGTCACTTTCTACAAACGTAACGCCTTGTGCAGCAAGTTCAACTTTCGCATCAGCTACGTAATCACTCCAGTTTTTCTTTTGAACTTCGAGGGTCTTTTTGATCACATTGCGAATTTTTTCTTGCTCTTCTTTAGTAAAGCTATCCCATACGCCAGTAGAAACAACTAATACGTCTGGCACCATAGTATGACGGTCGTAAGAGTAGTACTTTTTGACTTCAAAATGACGTGAAGAAAAATAAGACGGAATATTATTTTCAGCGCCATCTACAACACCTTGTTGAAGTGCTGAGTATAGTTCGCCATAAGGTAGAGGCACTGGTGTTGCACCAAGTGACTTGATGATATCAATAGCCAATGGTGAGTTTTGTACTCGGATTTTCATACCTGTAAGATCAGATGGTGTAACAATTGGCTTGTCGGTGTAAAAGCTTCTTGCACCTGCATCTAAGAAAGCTAGACCGATAAAGCCTTTCTCGCGAGAAGAATCTAAGATGCTTTGGCCAATTGGACCATTAACAACGTTATAATAATGGTCTAAATCGCGATACAAATAAGGTAGAGACAAAATTTTGTATGAGTCAGAAAATGACTCTAAAAGTGCTGCACTTACCTTAGTTAGCCCGATAGTACCATTTTGAACCATCTGCAATGAAGTTGTCTCACTGCCCAAAGTCCCATTAGGGTAAACCTTGATTCTATCTTTAATTTCTTTACTTGTTTCTTTCGCAAACCAGTCAAGAGATTGGTGAACTGGATGCTCTGTTGGCAGGATATGAGCAAGTTTAATTGTTTTTGCATATACTGCTGTACTACAGGTCATTCCCGCAACAAGTGTTGCGAGTAACAGTTTATTAAGTTTCATCTTTTTGTTCCTTTATTTTTAATATTGTAGAGATTTTAGGATTTATATCCTGCTAATTCAGGTAGCCACATGGTCAGTGCAGGAAATGCCACTACCAATCCCAGCGTGAATACCATAATGAGGAAAAGTGGCAGTAGTTTTGGCACCACCTCTCCAATTTTGTTTCCTGACACACTACAACCTACAAATAATGCAGTGCCGACAGGAGGGGTACAGATACCAATGCAAAGGTTAAATACTAAGATGATCCCGAAATGAACTGGGTCAACACCTAGTAGAACCGCAATAGGTAAGAAAATAGGGGTAAAAATTAAGACGGCTGGTGACATGTCCATAAATGTACCGACAACGAGCAACACGATATTCATTAGTAGCATGATAACGATAGGGTTCGTTGAATAATTGAGAACAAAGTCTGCAATTGCATTTGGAATATCAGCGTTTGCCATTGCCCACGACATAGCGGATGAAGTAGCAATCATGAGCAGCACAATCGAAGTTGTTAATACACTGTCTATTAATATCGATGGCAAGTCAGCGACTTTAAGTTCTCTATAAACAAAGCCAAGTATCAAACTATATACAACAGCGATTGCTGATGCTTCAGTTGCAGTGAATGCTCCACCTACAATACCACCCATGATAATTACAACGAGTAACAAGCTAGGAAATGCATCAAAAAGGACTCTCAATGCGCTTTGTTCAAGCACTATTTTTTGTTGTGGTAATTTGTTGCGTTTTCCGAGTAAAAATATACCTATCATGATACCCAATCCCATTAATAACCCTGGGATATAGCCAGCAATAAATAGGTATTGCACTGATGTACTGCTGACGAGAGCGTATAGGATCAGAATATTAGATGGTGGAATCAATAGACCCGTTGGGCACGACGCAACATTAACCGCTGATGAAAAAGCTTTAGGGTATTTGTGTTTATCTTGCAATGGCGACATGATACCGCCGACCGCCGCTGCCGCCGCAACTGCTGAGCCCGAAAGCGACCCAAACATCATATTTGCGATCACATTAACGTGTGAAAGGGAACCTGGTAAACGTCCACCCAGCAACATAGCAAAGTTAATGAGTCTTCCGGCTAAGCCACCTCGATTCATTAAATTCCCGGCAACAATAAAAAATGGTAAAGCAAGTAAACCAAAACTGTTAAGCCCATTTATCATTTGTTGAGAAACAAGGATTGCCGCTTTATCAATTGAGAAATCGATAAAAATCGTCATTAATGCAGCACCACCAATTGCAAAAGCGATTGGCATACCAATTAAAAGTAAAACAGCTAAAGTACCGAACAATATGACGATAGGCAGGATGTCGTACACAAAGTCAGGCATGACTTCTAAGTATTCAGGAGAAAAAATCAGGTCAAGTAAAGTCATTACTTATCCCCTTCTTTAGGTGAGACGATATTGCTTACTGACGCTGCGATATCTAAAAGTCCATAATAATTGATAAGCATTCCCGCTAGAGGCACAACAATATACACATAGCCGATTAAAAGTTGATGTCCCCCAATGGATAAGCCCGGTGAAACTTGTTGATGTTGTAAAGTGGTAAGTACATAAGAACCTCCACCATATACAAACGTAATGGAACAAAAGAGGATGATTAACAGGTTAATAAAAATACTTAAAAGTTGTTGCTTGGTATAACTTAAATGCGGTGCAAGCAACTCAAGCGCTAAGTGTCGCTTGACTGCAAAAGTGTACGCACCACCTAATATACCAATCCAAATTAAAAGGTAGCGAGATAACTCATCAGTAAACACTGAAGGGTCGTTGATAACGAACCGAGTAAAAACTTGCCATACTACAGTTAGTACCATTGCCGCCATAAAACAAATCAGTATAGAAATTAACGCTTTATTAACTATCTGATTTAAAGTTGAAATACTCATTATAATCTCAGTAAAAAATTCAAAGTAAAATGGTTCTGTTGACTTATATAACGCCAATCAATGTACAACACTTCCAACTCAAATAACGAGATTAAAATCACACATCAATATTTATGAACCGCCATTTCAATAAAAACAGAGCACAGCGCATAATTTTGAAATAAATACTCATCTCATATTGACAATTCTAATAATTTATATCTGAACAAAGCGTGCTAAAGAATCAATTAAGATTCGATACGAAATACAAAGAAAGAAATCTAAGCAACGTTACGTGCCGATTCTGAAGCAGTTGTTAAATTTATTTCGATAACAGCATCACATTTCTTAAAAGTTGTATGACAACTATGGTGGTGTGGTTTGACGGTTTTAGGTAATTAAATTGAGCATAGGTTACCAAACTCAACCAACTGAAATTATTTTAGTTATTGATATTTATACATTATATTTTTCTTTTTAGATAATTTCAATACAGAAAAGATATTGTAAAAAATTATTCTTGATGGATTAAAGAGAAATGTGAAAAATGAGATCTAATACAAAACTTTATCTATCGACCATTTATATAAGTTGTTATACCAATATTGCAAGAGTATATTCATACCGTCGAAAACGAACAAATTTTTTGAGAGAGCCTATGTCTACTTTTTTATCCGAAGATTTTTTACTAACGACTGAGCTAGCGAAAGAGCTCTACCACAATGTTGCTTCGCATCAGCCCATTATTGATTACCATTGTCATTTACCACCGTCGCAGATCGCAGACAATATCAATTTTGATAACCTCACTCATATTTGGCTACGTGGTGATCACTATAAATGGAGAGGGATGCGAACAAATGGGATCGAAGAACGCTTTTGTACCGGTGATGCGACGGATAAAGAGAAGTTTTTTGCTTGGGCGAAAACGGTCCCACAAACATTGGGAAATCCACTTTATCATTGGACGCACTTAGAGTTACGCCGTCCATTTGGCATTACAGACAGAGTACTTAACTCAACGACGGCAGAAAGTATTTGGGAGGACTGTAACGCGATGTTGACCACGCCGGAATTTTCATCCCAGCAAATTATGAAGGCGATGAATGTTCGTATGGTTGGAACAACTGATGACCCTATTGATGATCTTTCGGCCCATAAGATAATGGCCGCAGACGACTCTTTCAATGTACAAGTATTACCGAGTTGGAGACCTGATAAGTCATTTAATGTCAATGCGTTCGATTATGCGGAATACATTGCTAAGTTGGGTGAACTTGCGGACATAAATATTGAGAGTTATAGCCAATTATGTCGAGCGTTGACAAATCGACTTGACCATTTTGAAATGCATGGTTGTAAGATAGCAGATCATGCGTTAGATACCGTTGAATATGAAGAAGCGTCAGAGAAAGAGTTGGACGACATAATAGAATGCCGCCTACAAGGTAAATTTGTCTCTGCGAAGCAGGCAGCTCAATTGAAAACAGCGGTGCTTATTTATCTGGGAAAAGAATATGCACGCAGAAGTTGGGTTCAACAATATCACATAGGCGCACTGCGAAATAACAATAGCCGAATGCTCTCTCTTCTTGGGCCTGATACCGGTTTTGATTCAATAAACGATGGTTTGGTTGCGGTGCCTTTATCGAACTTATTGAATGCCCTCGACAAAGAGAATGCATTACCTAAAACAATCTTATATTGCTTGAATCCGCGGGATAATGAAGTCCTCGCAACCATGTGCGGTAATTTCCAAGGCGGAGGAATTGAAGGGAAGATTCAATTTGGTTCTGGTTGGTGGTTTAACGATCAGAAAGATGGGATGTTACGTCAACTCGAACAGCTTTCTCAACTCGGGTTACTGAGTCGCTTTGTTGGGATGCTAACGGATAGTCGCAGCTTCTTATCTTATACGCGTCATGAATATTTCCGTCGATTAGTTTGTCGCATACTTGGTCAATGGGTAGCGGATGGTGAAGCACCAAATGACAGGCAATTGTTGTCAAAAATAGTAGAAGACATCAGCTTTAATAACGCCAACAAGTACTTTAACCTGAATCTGGAGAAATGATGAATACGTTAAATCGTCAGCAATTTAATCAACCTGAATACACCACGCGTATTCTTCAGTTTGGTGAAGGCAATTTTTTGAGAGGGTTTGTTGATTGGCAAATTGATCAACTTAACGAGAGCACTGATTTGGATGCTGGTATTGTTATAGTCCGTCCAATAGACACCAATTTTCCTGCGTTGATGAATGAACAAGATGGCCTGTATACTAGTGTGATCCGCGGTATCAATGAACAAAATCAGCCCGTAGAAGAGACGAGAATAATATCTTCGGTAAATAAAGAAATCCCCCTTTACCAAAACTATGATGCCTATCTGAGTCTAGCGAAAGATCCTAACATCAAATTTATTTTTTCTAATACCACTGAAGCTGGTATCGCATTTTGTGCCGACGATCACCTTGGTGACATCCCGCCGAGTAGCTACCCAGCGAAACTAACCCAATGGCTATATTCGCGGTTCAAGGCATTTGATGGGGATATGGATAAAGGGCTATTTATTATTCCTTGTGAGTTGATTGATTATAACGGCGAGAAGTTAAAAGAGGTTATCGAACAGTATTGTGCATTGTGGTCTCTCGACGAATCATTCGTGCACTGGGTAAAAAAAGCAAATACGTTTTGTTCAACCCTGGTGGATAGGATCGTTACAGGGCATCCAAGAGAAGAATTACCAGAATTAGAGAAGAAAGTCGGCTATCACGACCAGTTTATGGTGACAGCGGAGTATTTTTACCTTTTCGTTATACAGGGACCAAAATCTTTAGGTGATGCGCTAAAGCTAGATGGCCTGAATCTTAATATCAAAATTGTCGATGATATAAAACCATACAAAGAGAGAAAAGTCGCCATTCTTAATGGCGCACACACCGCAATGGTACCTGTAGCGTATTTATATGGGCTCAATACCGTTGGTGAAGCGATGAATGACAAAGTGATTCGTCGATTTATCGAAACGTTGATTGAAAGTGAAGTAATACCAGCATTATCACTATCACGACAAGAGTTGGACGCGTTTTCGAAGGATGTGTTGAAGCGATTTAGTAATCCTTACATAAAGCACCAGTTGACCTCTATTGCTCTTAATAGCATGACTAAGTGGACTACGCGTTTGCTTCCTCAGCTATTGAATCATGCTCAAAGAGAGGGGCAGGCTCCAAATCTAATGTCGCTAGCACTTGCGGCACAATTTCTGTTTTATAAGGGCACTAGAGGTGTTGAATCTATTGAGTTAATCGATGATGCTAAATGGTTATCGTTTTTCAGTGAGTCGTGGGCAAAGGTCGATAGTGGTCAGCTCTCTATTGCTGAGTTGGTGCAGGTAATTTTGGCGGACGAGGTTCATTGGGGACTAGATCTCAATACCGTACCAGCTTTACATGATCAAGTTTCTGTCTACTTGGAACTCATGCGGGATAAGGGGATGGCTGAAGTATTAAGCCAACAAGTGGGCGCCTAATATGAAATCTTGGATTCAAATCAACAAAAAAGACAACGTCGCCGTGGCGATAGAGCCTATGGCTAATGGCTCTCTAATTGGTGAAGAAAACGCGATTGTGTTAAAGCAAGATATTGGCAAAGGTCATAAGATTGCTTTGGAAAAGATTTTGAAAGGTCAAAAACTGATTAAGTATGGTGAACCTTTTGGGCACGCGACGAGCGATATTGACGCTGGTGAATGGATACATAGCCACAATGCCAAAACTAATCTCAGTGACGCTGCTAAATATCAATATGAACCTGTGACGATAGATCCCCTTGGCGAGGGGCGAGATCGAGATGTGAAGTTGTACCGTAGGAAGAACGGAGATGTATCGATACGAAATGAAATTTGGCTAATCCCTACGGTAGGGTGTGTGAATGGTATTGCTCAGCAGATAGCAAAACAGTTTGAATCAGAGTGCGATACCTCAGCAATAGATGGCGTGCATGTATTCACACATCAATTTGGTTGCTCTCAACTGGGTGATGACCATGAAACCACAAAGCAGCTGTTACAAAGTATGGTGACTCATCCCAATGCTGGTGGTGTATTAGTGATCGGACTTGGTTGTGAAAACAACCAGATTAAGCCATTTATGGAAGGAATTCCTGGTTATGATGCGGACCGAGTACATTTTATGGTGGCGCAGAACAGCGAAAATGAACGAACCGAAGGGGTAGAACATTTAAAGTCGCTACTAAAAGTGATGGAAAATGACCAGCGAGAAGCGGGTAAATTGTCGGAGCTAAAGTTTGGGTTAGAGTGTGGAGGCAGTGATGGGCTTTCTGGCATTACAGCGAATCCACTACTGGGTGTTTTTTCTGACAATATGATCGTAAATGGGGGGACAACAGTACTAACGGAAGTGCCTGAGATGTTTGGAGCAGAAACCATTTTAATGAATAGGGCTTCAAACAAAGTGGTATTTGAAAAAATTGTAGAGATGGTAAATGGATTCAAACAGTATTACTTAAGTCATGATTTGCCTATTTACGAAAATCCTTCTCCTGGGAATAAAGCTGGTGGGATTACCACGCTCGAAGATAAATCGCTTGGTTGTACCCAAAAGGCGGGTTCAAGTGAAGTCGTAGATGTAATCGACTACACCAAAAAACTGACTAAAACGGGGCTGAATTTACTTAATGCACCCGGTAATGATGCTATCGCGACCAGTGCTCTTGGTGCCGCCGGATGTCATATGGTTTTGTTTTCAACTGGCCGAGGAACCCCCTATGGAGGATTTGTTCCAACGGTAAAAATCGCAACCAATACCGAGTTAGCGACGCGCAAGCCGCATTGGATAGATTTTGACGCTGGATTGCTCGTTTCGCAAGATAAAAACATGACAATGTTATTAGATAGTTTTGTAGACAAAATTGCGTCAATAGCGAGTGGTGAATTAGCCAAAAATGAGGAGAATGGAATAAGGGAACTGGCTATCTGGAAAAATGGTGTGACCTTATAATAATAATTCCCAATACCTTGCCAATATAATTATGCATTAATGTATTGGCAAGATAGGGTAAATTAAAATCAAATTAAACAAGATGGAATTAAAATTAAATTAAAATTGATCTATCTACATTCTTAATACGAAAAATTATATATTTTACTAAATTGATATTTAATTTTGGACAAAAGATGGATGCTGGCTAAAAATTAACTGTATGATGCTATCTGATTGTCTCTTGCTTAACTGGCGTCTTGTTTTCTTATTAGAGAGAGTCCCTTTACCATAATTTCCGTATTCAAAGAAACGTGCGTGTTCTGGGTAGAAACTAATTAGTCTGCCTTGATGATTACGACCATGCATTATATCCCAACCATATATATGATCGTCCATAAAACAAGTTATAAATATAGCGCTGCCTATCGCGTTAGGGTCGGCATATGTACCATCAGGAAAAGAGGTAGTTGGGTGCCACGGTCGCCCAAGCCCATAGCTTCCTTTGGATACTAGTGGGTTCTCCTTTTTCAATGAGCAGTGATAAAAAACAAACCCTAACTTCTGGTTAATATCTGTGCTTGGTGCACATACGAAACCCATTGGTTCATCGTGTTTTATGTCGTCCCTAAACCGACACACAATGTCACATCGATGAAAGAAAGCACTTCCCGAACCAAAAATAAAATCAACAGTTCCGCAAATCATGACATTCTTAAACAAATTGTCATTGCCTAAAATGTACAACGTATCATGGTAGCTAATTAGATTGATGTTGTGCAGTTCAGCATGATGGCAGGCAGGACTTAACAAGAGAGCAACTGCTTGTGTATTAAGTATTCTTGTTGGATCGGAAGGGGACTTTTTTTGGTTTTTTAGAAAGTCGAACCCGTTTTTAATCGTCAGATTACAGGCATGGAAGTATTCTGCGTCAATAGATACGGTTCTGCTATCTCTTGTCGCCCAGATTCTTCCATTTTGATCCAACATCCCGTTTGCAGTACTAGACGTAATAATAGTTTCATCAGCATGCTCGCCTATCAGAGTAATATTATCGCGTGTAATATGAAGTTTTTCTCGGTATGTCCCTTTACGTATATAAATTACAGTACCTTTATTGCCTTTAGGAGCTGCATCAATACATTGTTGTATGGACGTAAAGTCGCCCCTACCATTTATATCGACGATCTGGTCTATTCTTGTTGCCGTATCTGTATCATCAAATGGGCTATTAAAAGGCGTGATATTCATACTGTGTTATCTAGTGAAATTGATTAATTTGCCGTTGTAGTTCGTGGGCTTCTTTCTCAAGTAATTGAGTGTTTTCAAGTGTCTTGCTAATGACTGCTTGACCTGATTTTCCGATCTCATTTATTTGCGTGGAGTTTTTAGATATCTCTTGTGAGGTGAGTGCTTGTTCTTCTGCGGTACTAGCGATAGATTCGGAATGCGATGAAATAGTACTGACTTGTTGTGAAATCGACTCAAGGGCTTGATTGGCCGATTGAGAAATTTCCAACGCTTGACTCGACTTTTCTATAGTGGACAACATGAGGTTGTTTGCTACTTCAGTCGATTTATCAAGCTCTTGGATACTTTCAACAATGTTTCCTACAGAAGTCTGGGTCTTTAGCGCCAGCGCACGAACTTCATCTGCAACCACTGCAAAACCTCTTCCTTGCTCGCCAGCTCGGGCAGCTTCAATGGCCGCATTTAATGCAAGTAAATTTGTTTGTCCGGCAATGTCGCTAATAATCTCAATAACAGATTGAATCGCTTTGGCACTTACATTCACGGCCCTATTTGCATCCGACAACTCTATTAAATGTTGGTCAAGTAATTGAATTTCCTCAACGAGATTAATCACAATTTGTTGACCTCCTTGTGTGTTTCTTTCCGCTAGAGTGGTGTTTTCGGCAATATATTCAACTTGTTCAGCGACGGAACGAGAAGAGGTCGCGAGTTCTTCTATTGCGGTTGCAATCGCTAACAGCTTGTTTTGCTGTTGTTCTGATTGTTCGTAATTTTTCTTTGCATTAACCGTTACTTGTTCTGAAATCGAGTTCACCTCGTGGCTTGAGTGTTGCACTCTGTTAACTAGGGTGTGTAATTGATTAGCCATTTTTGCCACACCGTTGTTTAAGTGCACAATTTCACTTTGTGTTGATTGAGCAGTGACGGCAAGTTTCATGCTCAACTCGCCGTTACCCAGCCTTTTAACAGTGTTAGAAAGAGTTTTAATCGATCGAATGACAGGGTTTAGGATAAGGCTCAAACTGAAATAAGTAATAGAAGCGCCTATTAGCGAAATTATGCAAATCAATTTAAGTAACGTATTAGTATCTTGAGTGATTTCATCCTTATAAGTACCCCCTACCAGGATCCAGTTCCAGCCAGGAACTCGGGTATATAAGGAATATTTGTCTTTGATCGTGCCGTTGTCGGTAATGGAATAATGAACGATCCCGTGTTCTGATTTATTTAGGATATCAAATGGTTGGTTACCTTGATGATCTGTTAAGGCCTTAATGTTCTTAACCGAGCTAATAGAGTTGTCGTGAAGCAGTAAAGAGCCAAATTGTTTTTTGCTCGCGTCCGCAATCATCGTTCCACCTGTCTCCCCCCAATATATATGTTTCAATGAAGCAAACATCTCTTGTGTGGTCTCATTGACTGGCAGAAACACCGCAAAAATAGCGTTCACCTCTCCATTTTGGTTCTTGACTGGATCGAAAAAAGCAATATATTTTTTATCAGAATATTCAGTGTAACTAACGTGAGCAGATCCAGTTATTAGACTGTTGTATCCTTCAAAAGATGCGTCCAGAATATGGCCTACATAACGGTCTCCATTTGTCTTTAGAAGAGAACTTGAAATAGCAAACCAACCAGCACTTGTAGAGGTGTATAGCGTTGCTTTTGCATTTGTGTCGCGCGTGAAGGTATCGACAATTTCAGTATCGTTGACTAGTGGAAGCCCATATAAACTGATGTTCCGTATCGATTGATTTAAAAACTCGACATCTGATTCTTCTATTTCAAATCCAGAAAAATACCCGTTTCTTAGTGTGGAAGCTAAAACTTGAGTCGTGTCAACATAGGCGTTGAACTGACCACTTAGCGTGCTTGATATAGCTTCAAGTTTGGACTGTTGTTCATTATAAACGGATTCTAAAAAAGCTTCGAAGCGTTGGTGTACACAAAATAGGCAAGCCCAACGAAAACCAAAAGTAAGCTGACAATCGTGGCTGATTTAATCTGATAACCAACACTTTTGTTTCTGAATAACGAACGAAAATTACCATTCATAGTGATCAATCCTATAGTTATGTTTAAATTATTGGATGAGACAAAATTTTGAGCTATCTCAAAACCCTCAACCATGTGCTGTTAAGGGTTAATCAATAGAGCTGCTATAGAATTATTAAGACTTAAAATCTTGCGGGATATCGGCGATATAAATAGCAGGGTCACCTTCGAAATCACTAGTAAATAGGACTCCGGTATCGTTTGGCATAAAAGAAGGATGCGGGTGAGTGATTTGGCGGTCACCTCCCAATACTTCCCAAGACGAATTGTGTTTGGCTAATTTTCGCGCCGTTTTCGTTTGAGTGTTTAGAATATATAAGAACGGGTCATTCTCTATATCGTAGCCTGCGTTATCTGCTACATCAACAGGAGAATCGCAACCGTCACCCACCATTAACGAACCATTATAATTACTCATTAAATGAGAGCATGGAGGCATAATCATGACTTTTTCGTTCTCTAGAGTATCTGGATTTACTTTGTAGATAACGCGATCAGATTGTCCTTTGAAGTAAGAAACATAAGCCATCGCGGAACCATCAGGGATCCAGAATTCGTGTGTACAAGATTCACCTGAAGCATGTTCTTTTATTTTACGTACGTTTTCTCCGTTCTCATTGACCAACCACATACGAGCGTCAACAAGATCGTGAGGACCTTCGTGGCAAAACCCGACAGTAGAGTCGTCAAAAGGTCTGTAAATAGGGTGCCCTAGCCAAGCACTCTCTTGATGTACAACGTCAAGTTGACCGGTTTCAATATCGACTTTAATTAATCTGCATGTTGGGTGGGTATGATAAAAATCTGCAAACTTTTTCCAATCTGTTAATGGTTTCCAATCACTTTCTTTTATTTCAATACCTACGACTTTTGTACAGTCACTATTTGCTACCCAAGTACCATAACCTTTCCACCCTTTTTCAACGGTATAGATTGTTTTTTCTTCCTGCGTTGCAAGGTCAACACGGTTAAGGTGCTGTTCATTTTTAACATAGAAAAACGCGCTGTCGTCGGCCGATATAAAACCACCAAAAGTATTGTCACCGATTCCATCGGTCAACTGAACCGCTGTCTGTTTAGCTATATCTAAGAGATAGTAGTTTCGGTTTATATCAAAATCACCAGCAAATAGAAGTTTGGTTCCATCATTAGTAAAACACTTTTGGTAAAAATAATTTCGATGACATGTGGTTCCTTTGGGGGTTAACCGAGTCACCTTAACTTTTGTATCTTCATCAATGAAAGAGTCGAAGGTCAGGTTGACCGTATCGCCTTTTGCCATTTTATTTCTCCTTTCAAGCGAAACAGGGTTAAACCTGAATCTGTGAATTTAGTGTATTTAACGAACGAGCCGTTACGGGGCTTTATTGGCGTAAGACAATCCAAATGTAGAGCTCCCGATTCGATGACTTAATTTTAGGGTGTCGTGCCAACGCTCGTTTTTAATCTAAGTTTTTTGAATGATAAACCATTACGAACAGTTTATCATTAGTTGCCATTATAAAAATGAAACATAATTTTAAAAATGTGACGTATTTTATTTTTATGCTAAGTTATGCAGTTTATTTGACCTTGTGATTCATGTATGGGATAACAAAAATCTATGTATTAAATCGGCATCCTAAGTATATAATTATCAATTGGTTGTGATTTTTATCGTTAGAGTTAAATCGTAACTTTTTGATAAATATTAAGTAAATAAAAACACCTGTATATATTCACCTAAAAACGGAACGATGTTTCATAAAAAACATTAATTAGTTACAAAAAACAGATCAATGATCACATATATTAATTTGTAAGCTGGCAGTGCTTTAGTTTGACGTGTTTAATTAATAAAGAAATCAAGGGACGATTAGGTGGATGCATTCATTCCCTTGATATAAACCTAAAGTACGAGGACAAGAAAATGTATGAAAATCGTAAGCTTGGATTAGCGTACCTATCACCCTATATAATAGGGTTGTTAGTGTTTACCGCTTTTCCATTTGTTGCATCATTTTTAATGAGCTTTAGCAACTATGACTTAATGACGACACCGGAATTTGTCGGCATTGAGAATTATCGCTACATGCTCACCGAGGATGATCTGTTTTGGAAGTCAATGAGCGTTACATTTATGTACGTTTTCTTGACCATCCCCGTAAAGCTCGCTTTTGCGTTGCTAATCGCCTTTATTCTTAACTTTAAATTAAAAGGCATCGGTTTCTTTAGGACCGCTTATTACATCCCCTCTATTTTAGGGAGTAGTATTGCCATCGCGGTACTATGGAGAGCTTTGTTTGCTATCGATGGAGTGTTGAATGGTGCGCTAGGTTTCATTGGTATGGACCCTATCAATTGGTTAGGTGAGCCTTCTTTTGCACTATTTTCAATTACTTTGTTGCGAGCGTGGCAGTTTGGTTCCGCAATGGTTATCTTCCTCGCAGCATTACAGAACGTGCCTCAATCTCAGTATGAAGCTGCACTGATTGACGGCGCGAGTAAGTGGCAAATGTTCTTGAAGGTCACTATTCCTTTGATTACGCCTGTTATCTTTTTCAACTTTATTATGCAAACAACTCAAGCGTTCCAAGAGTTTACGGCCCCTTATGTCATAACAGGTGGCGGGCCAATGAAATCGACGTATTTAATCTCTCTTTATATTTACGAAACCGCGTTTAAATTCTTTGATATGGGTTATTCAAGTGCGCTTGCGTGGGCTCTATTTATTGTTGTTGCCATTTTCACCGCCATTACATTCCGTTCGTCTAAATACTGGGTGTTTTATTCTGGTGATAAGGGAGGAAAGTAACCATGACTACAACTACTATCGAATCTAAAGTGCCTGATGCAAACAATCTTGCAAATGAACGAACAATTCGTCGTGAGAAAATTAATGCTGCCATCCGATATACAGTACTGATTGCTGTTGGTTCGTTGATGCTTTATCCATTGCTGTGGATGTTTACCGCGGCAATGAAACCAAACCATGAGATTTTTTCTTCGATGAGTCTCATACCAAGTGAGTGGAGTTTAGAGGGATTCATTAACGGTTGGAAAACGGGTACTGAATTTACTTTTGGTCACTACATTTTAAATACTTTTGCTTATGTATTGCCGAAAGTATTTTTCACTGTTGTTTCATCTACTATCGTCGCTTATGGCTTCGCTAGATTTGATATTCCATGGAAGAAGTTTTGGTTCGCTACGTTGATAGCGACTGTTCTTCTTCCTCAGTCTGTATTGCTTATTCCGCAATATTTAATGTTCCGAGAGATGGGTTTACTGGATAGTTACTTACCACTGTATCTTCCTCTGGCATTCGCGACTCAAGGCTTTTTCGTATTCATGTTGGTTCAGTTTTTAAGAGGTGTACCAACAGATATGGAAGAAGCAGCAATGATTGATGGCTGTAACTCTTTCCAGGTGCTATGGCACGTGGTGATTCCAGTTATTCGCCCAGCAATTATTTCAGTCGCTCTGTTCCAGTTTATGTGGTCAGTTAACGATTTCTTAGGCCCACTAATCTATGTCTCAAGTGTTGAGAAATTCCCAATTGCGTTAGCACTGAAAATGTCTATTGACGTTACAGAAGGCGCTAAGTGGAACGAAATTCTTGCTATGGCATCAATCGCAATCATCCCATCTATCATCGTGTTCTTCATGTCTCAAAAATATTTTGTTGAAGGCGTAACGAGTAGCGGTATTAAAGGTTAATTTTCGGAGTAAAAACAATGGCTGAAGTACATTTTAACAAATTAGAAAAAACATATTCAAACGGTTTTCAAGCAGTTCACGGTATAGATTTAAAAATCAATGATGGTGAGTTCCTCGTTATTGTAGGGCCGTCTGGTTGCGCTAAATCTACCACACTGAGAATGCTCGCTGGGTTGGAAAACATAACTGGAGGAGAAGTCGTAATTGGAGGGAAGGTTGTAAATAATCTAGCTCCGAAAGACCGCGGTATAGCAATGGTATTCCAAAACTATGCGTTGTATCCACACATGACGGTTAAAGACAACCTTGGTTTTGGTTTGAAGCTACAGAAATTACCAAAAACAGAAATTGATAAGCGCGTCAATGAAGCGGCAGTCATTCTCGAAATAGAAGACTTGCTGGATCGTCTTCCTCGTCAATTATCTGGTGGTCAGGCTCAGCGTGTTGCAGTAGGAAGGGCCATCGTTAAGAAACCAGAAGTATTCTTGTTTGATGAACCGTTGTCTAATCTGGATGCAAAACTGCGTGCATCTATGCGAGTACGAATCTCCGATTTGCATAAGCATTTAAAAGCGGAAAACAAACCAGCAACCGCTGTATATGTAACCCACGATCAGACTGAAGCAATGACTATGGGTGATCGCATTTGTGTTATGAAGTTAGGCGAGATAATGCAAGTCGACACTCCGGAAGAGTTGTATAACAACCCTGTAAATATGTTTGTAGCTGGATTTATAGGTGCTCCAGAAATGAACCTACATGATGTAGTACTTGGGCAAGAAGGTGAGCATGAACTTAGCGTCATTATCGATGGACAGAAATTGATTCTCCCAGAACACAAAGCTAACAATGTCATCTCAAATGGATATAAAAATACGGTTCTTGGCCTCCGTCCAGACAATATTTCGTTAGAGCTATCTGAAGATGAAAGCGCTCAAACTTTGATAGGTGATGTCATTCGTATGGAAAATATGGGACATGAAGTGTTTGTCTATTTCTTAGTTGGCAAAAACGAGTTCACGGCTCGAGTGCCAATTGACGACGCGAAATCGAAACTAAACATGGAATTGAGGAAGGGCGTTAAGTTTATTGTCGAAATGAATAAAGCCCACATCTTCGATAAAGAAACTGAACGAAATATCTCATTAAAACAATAATTAGCTTGGAGAAATAGCTATGAACAAAAAGGTACTTACTACAACCCTCACCGCACTAGCAATTGCAGCTACATCTGCGAACGCTTATGCAGAAACAGAACTTCGTATGTCATGGTGGGGAGGTAACTCTCGTCACCAAGCGACTCTGAAAGCGCTTGAAAAATTTGAAGAGAAATACCCTGACATTGTTGTAAAAGCTGAGTATACCGGTTGGGATGGACATTTATCTCGTCTAACAACTCAAATTGCGGGTAACACTGAGCCAGACGTAATGCAAACAAACTGGAACTGGTTGCCAATCTTCTCGCGTGATGGAAGTGGGTTCTATGACCTGAACCAGAAGAGCAAAGAACTTAACATTGCTAGTTTCCCAGAGCAGTCTATCAAGATGACGACAACGGGTGGAAACGTCAATGGTTTACCAGTGAGTATGACTTCGCGTGTGTTTTACTTTAATAAAACCATGTGGGAAAAAGCAGGTGTTAGCTACCCGAAAAACTGGGATCAGTTAATGGCCGCGGGTAATGCATTTAAAGAAAACCTAGGTGCAGACCATTATCCATTAGTTATTGAAGCTCGTGATGTCTTTGCGATGAACCGTTCTTACATGATTCAAAAGAACGGCAAAGATATCATTAATCACGATACGAATTTGCTGAACTTTAATAGCACTGAGATGGAGGAGTTTTTCCAACTTTACGTGGATCAAGTTAATAATCACTTGTTCCCTTCAACCAAAGAGTTCTCTTCGTACGGTAAAGGTAACCTGTATGAAATGCGTCCTTGGATTGATGGTCGCTTTGGTGGCTTATACATGTGGGATACGGCTATTGCCAAATACACAGCTAACTTGCAACCACCAATGGCACTAGAACTTGGTGACTATCCAATGTTACCAGGTGCAACGGACAGTGGTTTACTGGCTAGACCTTCAATGATGTTCTCTATTGGTCGTAATACAGAGCACCCTGAAGAAGCTGCTAAACTGGTTAACTTCTTGTTAAATGATCCTGATGGTGTGGCTGCACTTGGCTTGGTTCGTGGTATCCCACTAAGTCAAACAGGTCTAGAAACGCTACAAAATGCAGGTGTTGTTGATCCTCAAAGCTTACAGTTCCAAGGTTATTCTCAAGCGCAGCAATTACCAAAAGTGATTGCTCCAACTGCATATACAGATAATGCACAATTAATGGAGTTGTTCTCTGAAGAGATGCAGCATTTGGATTACGGAAAATCGACAGCAAAAGAGTCCGCTGCTAACTTTTTGCGCAAAGGTAATCGTGTTCTCAAGCGTATTGCTAAGTAATAAGTAAAAACGATTAGCCCCCATAGTTGGGGGCTTTCTTCGTTGTACAGGCACCTTTTTCCTCGCTAAAAAGTGTAAGTTCAAGTTGTACTCACAACGGTATGCTTATTCTAGTTAAACCTAATTTAATTTCGTTTTTTTCTTTTTAAGTATTGACTATGTTTTGGAGTTTTCCATGTCAGACTCTCGTTTATCCTTTATTCCCATTTTGAAACAGTATTACCAACATGCTTACGAATTAGCAAAAGGGCCGGGTAGTCCTTTATTAGCTGATGGCATCGAAGTAAGAACATCATCGCCAGCACATTGGTGTTATCCCGATGGCCATACAGCGCCGATGAGCAATTTTGCTAGCCAACAAAATTTTATTCGCGGATTGATTGCATTAGAGGTTGTTACGGGGGAGGCGAAGTTTAAACATCAAGCAATCGAAACTGTTCAATATTTTTTAAATCATTACGTTGACAGTGAAAGCGGTCTATTTCACTGGGGTGGCCACCGGTTTGTTAATTTATTATCGGGCCAGATAGAAGGCCCCGCGAGTAAAGAGTGTGTACATGAACTTAAACATCATTTTCCATTTTACGATTTGTTGCATGAAGTAGAACCGACGAAGACCGAGAGGTTTTTACGTGGTTTTTGGCAATCGCACATCAGTAATTGGGAAACATTGGATTTAAGTCGACATGGTGAATATGGAAAAGAGTGTCCAGAGAATGTATTCCAGCAGTTTGAACCCAAACCCGTTGTTGACCCAGAAAAGTGGCCTGAATTACCGCAGACCGTTGGCCTCACTTTTGTAAATGCATCGACTGACTTGATTTACGCTGCGTGTTATTACTATAAATATACCTCTGATGTAGATGCTAAAAAATGGGCTAAGCATTTATACAGACAATTTGTTCTTGCTAGAAACCCACATACTGGTATGCCGGTTTATCAGTTCTCTTCTCCATTACAAAGAGAACCTGTCCCAACGGATGATAAAATCACTTTTTCTTGGTTTGGTGATCGTGCAAAACGACAATTTGGCAAAGAATTTGGAGAAATAGCGAAAGAGGCTAATGCGTTATTTAGAGACTGTTGGCCTGTTGTCGTTGATAATCCGATGGCTATTTTAGAGTGTGCCGAACTTACTCAAGACACTGACATGGCACTTTGGGCTGTCGAAGGGATAAAAGCTTACTTCAAATACGCATGGGACGAACAAAAGAATCAAATTCTGCCTATGTGGAATGATGGTGTTGATTTGAGTGGTTTGACATTTAAACGTGACGGTTATTATGGGAGTAAAGGAACGCAACTTTCGCCTCAGAAAAACGATCCGGCTTATCTTCTTACCCTTGTTCGCGCTTGTGCAAATTCAACAGATAAGGCGTTGCGTGAGCTTACCGTAAAAATGTTTAAACGTTTTGGTTTAGGTGATCTTCATCCAGAAACGTTAAAGCCAAATACGTTGTCTTCAGAGACTGAGATCGCATCACCATATCTCGTGTTTGCGCTATTAGAATTGATAGAACTAACAGGAACTCGTGAGTTCTTAGCACTAACGCAAGTCGTTGGGGAAAACCTATTAAGAACTCATTATCACTTCGGCTTTTTTATTCCCAGCGAGAAGCATAAATACGCACGGCTTGATGATCCCATTCCTTATGCACTTATCGCGATAGAGGCCGCTAATCAAGGACAGTATCAGAAAATTCCGATTGCGATATCTACGGGAGGGTACTTGCATGGAGATCAAAGTATCGATGGTAAAGAGAAGGTTGTATACGACTATGAAGTGGTATACAACCAGATAGTTTAAGAAATCACTAGAATCAGCTTTTAATGTATTGATGAAGTTCAGTACATTAAAAGCTTGCTTTATAACAGGCTGGGAAAGCTATTTAATCTCATTCATATCGACAAAATCCATGTCATCAAATGTTTGGTTTTCACCGAGCATGCCCCATACAAAGCTATAGTTTGCCGTACCGCAACCAGAATGAATAGACCAACTTGGTGAAAGGACCAACTGCTTATTTCGGACAATAATATGTCGTGTTTCGCTCGGCTCACCCATGAAATGAAAAACGACTTGATCCGGTTTCACATTAAAATAAAGGTAGGCTTCCATCCTTCTTTCATGAGTGTGAGCTGGCATCGTATTCCATACACTCCCAGGCTCTAAATGCGTTGCTCCCATGCATAACTGACAAGTTGGTAATACATCAGGATGAAGATATTGATTGATAACACGAGCATTAGAATTTTCAGAAGAGCCTAGTTCTACCACTTTGGCTTCGGAGCGGCGAATAAGGCGCGAAGGATAAGTCTTATGCGCGGGAGCACTCAAACAATATAGAGATGTATGCTTATCGGTTAAAGAGACAAATTCAATATCCTGTTCGCCTTTTCCTAAATACAGCGCATCAAGAGGTTCGAGGATATATGTTTGTTGTTTACAGCGAACCTCTGCTTTTTCACCTAAATTAATAATACCGAGTTCTCTTCTTTCGAGGAAGGAATCAGTACCAAACGCTTTGTCATTGATGTGATCGTTTAGTGCTAATACTTCTGTGGAAGCACTGACGCCCAGAGCTACGACGCGATCGATATGGCTATATACGACGCAAATGTCATCAGGTTTAAAAAGTGCCTCAGTTAAGAACTCTTGTCTTAGCCTTGTCGTATCATATAGCTTGGTATCTACAGGATTATTGTTATAGTTAATAAACATGTGGGTCTCCGTTATTGCATTTAACACTTTGGTTACATATGGTTAAAATTACTTACATTTTTATTTTTAATAATATGGTGGTACCTAATTAAAAATAAAACGTCGTTTCTTGTTGGTGTGATTTATTTTAAATAATAGGGTTTGTGTCAAGAGGTTTTTAGAAGAGATCTGAAGATGAAACAGCTCGAAAGTTGTTTTATCTTCAGAAAAAATTGCGCGGTTACTCAACTAAAAATACTTACTGGTGCTTTGATGACGGCCTTTTTGATTCTGGTGGGGGTGCTAATCGCACACATTGGTCTATGAATTTGGTTAGGGTAGAAAAGTGCAAAGTCACCAGGTCTTAAGTCAACAAAGTTTTCGTTTTTCACATCTTCAATGAAAAGAACGTCGTCCTTTAGTTTACTTAGCGAGGCAAAATTATCATCAAGGTCATTAGAATATCCGATGCGTTCTTCGCCTTCTAAAAGAATTTGAATATCAATGTATTTCTTATGAATTTCAGCCTTTCTTTGATCCGTTTTTTCCGTGTCACCAGTTGCTAGAATGACAAACACTCTGTCATCGGAAAGGGTAAATCTACCTTCATCATTATTCGCCGCTATTATCACTGCCTCGTTGATCCATTTGCGCACAACAGTATAGACGAACGGAGCTAGTGATAATTTGTTTACGTTTCCAAATAACATAATCAGCCTTTGTATTTATTGAAGGATTCCAGCCACTTCAGCGACCAATTGTCCTAACTCTTCCCATTTGTCATTTTCAATTAAATCGTTAGGAATCATCCATGTACCACCGCAAGCAAGTACCGTCGGAATAGAAAGGTAGTCATTAACATTTTTAGGGTTAACACCACCTGTCGGCATGAATTTAATTGGGTAAACAGCTGATAGTGCTTTTAACATTGCGACACCACCTGAAGGCTCGGCTGGGAAAAACTTTAATGTGTCTAATCCCATCTCCATCGCTTGTTCGACTAGGCTCGGGTTGTTAATACCTGGAATAATTGGCATGCCGCGTTGTTGACAGTATTTGACGGTAGTAGGGTTAAAACCAGGGCTAACAATAAAATCAACTCCGGCATCAATCGCTTGGTCGACTTGAGTGCTTGTTAATACTGTTCCTGCCCCGATAAGCATATCCGGGAAAGCCGCGCGCATATTTTTTATTGCTTGTGCGGCCTGCTCCGTTCTGAAGGTAACTTCCGCACAAGGTAAACCGTTTTCTACTAATACTTGCGCAAGTTTCGCTGCTTTTTCTGCATCATTGATGGCGATAACGGGAACGACTTTAATAGCCTGTAATTGTTTATTTAATGTGTTCACAAATTTGCTCCTTATAAAGTAGGCGTCATATTTTTAGGAATGACAGCACCACGATGTTGAATGACGGTCCCTGCAACTTTATGTCCAGCAAGAGCAGACTCTTTTTTTGAACCGCCAAGGATTCGTTTCGCTAGGTATCCGGCGCTGAATGAATCACCCGCGGCCGTGGTATCAATAATGTTAGTGATTTGACTCGCAGGTACTTCGGTTAATTGATTGTCTGAAATAACAAAACATGCTTCTGCACCACGTTTGATAACAATTTCCTCAACACCGAACGACTGCGTTCTAGAAATTGAATCTTGCTCGTTTTTGTCACCCCAAAGCATGACTTCGTCGTCGTAGGTTAGAAAAGCAATATCAGTAAGTGCTAAAATTTCTCTATACCATTCTTGCGCTTCTTGAATCGAGCCCCATAACGCAGGTCTATAATTATTATCAAACGCAATCATAGTGCCTTGTGCTTTGCAAAGCTTAAGCGTTTTGATAAGCGTTTGTCGGCAGTCATCTGGTAAAATTGCAAGGCTTATTCCACTAAGATAGATAAGCTGGTGGCTTGATAAGTTTTCTACCAGTTCGTCAATACTCTGGTCTCTTAGCCAAAATTTCGCCGCTGACTCGTTACGCCAGTAGTAAAAGTTGCGTTCACCATCAGGTGCAGTCTCTATCGCATAGATACCAGGAACTCGGTTTTCTACTTGATGAACTAATTGCGTATCCAGATTTTCATCACGCCACTGAGCAAGCATATCTGAACTAAAAGGGTCACTACCAAGCCCGGTTACATAGGACGTAGTAATGTTTGAAGGATAGGTTAAACGAGATAAATAGACAGCGGTATTAAGCGTATCACCACCAAAGCCTTGTTCTAAGCCTTGAGCTGTTTTACGAAGCTCCACCATACATTCGCCAATGATGGCTACACGGTTGATATTCATAGAAAGGTACTCTAGTTTTGTTAGATAGAATCTTGATAAGACGACCTTGAGATAATAAGTACAGTAAGTCAGTCAAATTTTAAAAAATGCCAGCCTATTTCTAGGCTGGCAAAATGTTAGACTGCTTCCCCGACAAAGGCAGCCACAACAAGAACTAAGCTAAAAGTTCTTTAATATAGTCAGCGATCTCTGGAACTTGACAGTTCTCAGCGAAACAAGATTTAAAGCGCTCACCTGATACTGCGGTCTTAACAAGTTCTTGATCCATTGCACGAAGTGTGTCTAAGTAACTGTCTTTTACAACAGCACCTTTAACATCATTAAGAATGGCTGCGTTACGTTGCTGAGGCTCAGCTCTTTCTAGCGGATATCCTTGACCACGCTCTCCTGTTGTAAAGGCTTTTTCGAATATATAGCGTACGTTCAATTCTGCGCCCCAACCGAAGCCTTTAGCAAATGCTAAAGATAAAGCGTTACCATTGTTAATTTGGTTAAACAAGAACGCATCGGATGGGTCTAGGCAGTATCCACAAACAATATTTGGATGAATATTTAGCGACATCATTGCACCTTGGCCAGTACCGCAACCCGTGACAACAAAATCAACTGCTTTTGAGTTAATTAGAATGCTTGCCATAATTCCCAGGTGGATATAGGTTAGGTGATGGTCATTCTCGTCAGACATCCCAACGTTATAAACCGAATCACCTTGTGCTGAGACAACATGATTAAGTTCGCTCAACACCGCCGCATTTTTACCGGCTTGGCTGTTTTCCATCATTAATGCAATTTTCATTTTTAATTCCTTACGGATAATCCGCGAGTTTCAATTAGTAGAATAATCGTTTTCTAAACAAAATCTTTACGCATGGGAGTGAAATTATCTAGCAGTACACCGGCCTTTAGGCAGCGGCATCCATGCATAACGTTTGGTTCTTTATAGAGAGTATCTCCGGCTGAAACAATTTTTGTCTCTTCGCCGATGGTGAATTCAAATTCACCAGAAAGAACATAAGTGATCTGTTCATGAGGGTGGTTGTGCATAGCACCTATCGCCCCATTTTCAAAGTAAACTTCGACGGTCATTATGCTCTCGCTGTAAGCAAGAATTTTACGAGAAACGCCTTCACCCAGGTCTTCTAGAGGTATTTCTTTATTGAAAATAAACATTTATCTTCCTAAGTTAATTTAGTCGAATCAGTACACAGCTACGTTTTTATTCTTAATTTTAACGAGCCGATATATTGTAATGATGTTCATTGTTAATACGCTGACTTCAAGCATGACCCCGCCATAAGAACCAATGATAATATTGTTAATAAGCCAACAGCACGCGCCAACAATAAAACAAAGCCTCATTTGGATGCCTTGAAATGCAAACACTGCCAAGGTGCCTATCATCGTCCCAACGATTGGAAACAACGTCCACCACTCTTCCGCAAGATAAAGCCCTAAACCTAAACCTAAAACGACAAAAAATGCAGCTACCTTTTTTGACGATGTGTAAATGGACGTCCCAGTTCGTATTGCCGATAATAAGGCGGCAAGCGCAGACATTATCGATCCCAAAAGTATGTAATGTACAAGGTGATTAATGTTAAATATCAACATCAACACTTTTAATTTCCGGTCATCTTTTTGGTAGAAGGTTGAAACTCCTAACGCGAAGCTGACAAAACCAAGTAGTTGGCCTAACGATAAGTCTAGATTCATTTTTCTCCTTAACGAGCTAACCAACCGCCGTCAACAGCAATGGTATAGCCATTAATATAATCAGCGGCACTTGACGCTAAGAATACGCATGGGCCAGCAACATCTTCAGGCGTTCCCCAACGATCGGCTGGAATTCGCTCTAAAATAGCGTTGTTTCGTTCTTTGTCTGCGCGTAATGCTTCAGTATTGTTGGTTGCCATGTAGCCAGGAGCAATTGCATTAACATTGATATTGTTG
Source organism: Vibrio algarum (assembly GCF_028204155.1). Lineage (NCBI taxonomy): Bacteria > Pseudomonadati > Pseudomonadota > Gammaproteobacteria > Vibrionales > Vibrionaceae > Vibrio > Vibrio algarum. The sequence continues at coordinate 1,176,072 of NZ_JAQLOI010000003.1, forward strand.
CTTGCCCACTCGTTAGCCATCGCACGAGTGATGCCCATAACAGCACTTTTTGAAGCCGTATAAGAAGGAACACGGATCCCACCTTGATAAGAAAGCATAGACGCGATATTAATAATTTTTCCGCCATTGCCTTGAGAAATAAACTGTTTAGCCACAGCCTGAGACATAAAGAAGACAGTTTTTGAGTTGATGTTCATCACGTCATCCCAGTTTTGTTCGGAGAATTCAATAGCGTCTTCTCTACGAATAATTCCAGCGTTGTTAACCAGAATATCTATTTGACCAAATTCAGTTAAAGCTTGGTCAATAATAGCGGGAATGTCTTCTTGTTTTAGAAGATTGGCGCGAACATCGAGAAATGTGTGACCAGCCGACTCCATCTTTTCAATGGTATCTGATGGTTCAATATAGTTAACACCTACAATTTTGCACCCAGCTTGAGCAAGACCCAATGCCATGCCTTGGCCTAAACCTGTGTCACATCCAGTTACTATTGCTACTTTGCCTTTCAAATTAAATGAATCAAGAATCATGAGATTTTCCTCGATGCCGTATGTGCATCTTATTTATGTTAGTGTCAGAAGAATATTTCCTTTGATGTAGAAAGCTTACCAATAAAATATATGCAAATGCAAATTAAAAATGAAATGACGTTTCAAAAAAATGACTCAGATCGTGGTTTCATCATACAAATGTGATGTGTTCATATTTTTTAAAAAGCTATTTTGAAAATTGTGGTACATTTAGATGGGCTCGGTATAATGAAAACACAATAAAAAAGAAGGTTTGATTAATGGCAAAATCGACACAACCGGAAGCTGTCTCTTCGGTTTTAAAAGTTTTCAGCATACTTGAGGCGTTAGGGCAGCAAAAAGAAATTGGCGTTTCAGAACTTTCACAACGTTTGATGACCTCTAAAGCAACCACGTATCGTTTTTTGCAAACCATGAAGTCTCAAGGGTATGTTTCCCAGGAAGGTGAAGCGGATAAATATTCTCTCACGCTTAAAATGTTCGAGCTAGGTGCGAAGTCGTTAGAATATGTCGATATTATCGCGTTAGCTGAAAAGCAAATGAGGTATATCTCTGAGCAAACCAACGAAACGATACACCTTGGTGCCTTAGATGAAGGCTCTATAATCTACATCCATAAGATTGATTCCAGTTACAGTTTGCGTATGCATTCTAGAGTCGGTCGTCGCAATCCTCTTTATACAACTGCGATTGGTAAGGTATTACTATCTGGCCATACGGAAGAGTTTGTACGTGATGCATTGCATGATGTCGAATTTAAAAAGAGCACAGATAAAACGTTAGAAAATGTGGAGCAACTATTGGCTGAGCTAGAAACGGTCAAACAGCAACATTACGCGGAAGATAACGAAGAGCAAGAACCTGGTTTATATTGCGTAGCAGCGCCAATCTATGATCGCTTCGGTAATATTGTCTACGGGGTTTCTATCTCTTTTCCAACGATGCGTTTTGATAACAAACGTAAGTCGTTTTATGTAAACCTTTTGCAAGAAGCGGGTAGAAACATATCAGAGCAACTTGGATTCCATGATTACCCAATTTAACTTTTTTCGTCATATCATCAGAAAGTAATGCTTCGATAGCGTCGAAGCGTTACCTTTATTCAATATCATTCTTTTTTCTCTCATTGAATTGGTTTATCCCTAATTATTTACTACGAGTAGTAGAATAATGGGCAATTATGGTCGATCTATTATCAAGGATGAGTCATGAACTCAAAACAAGTGGTGTTAGCTTTTTGGGAAGCGATGCAAAGTAACGATTTTGTTGCCGCGAGCAAATGGTTAACAGAAGATTTTCAAGGGCATTGGCCACAATCATCCGAAGTGATTATGGGCCGCGAAAATTTTGCAGCGGTTAATACGGCTTATCCTGCCAAAGGACGTTGGTCGTTTGTAATAAATTCTATTGTATGTGAAGGCGAAGAAGTCGTAACGGATGTTTCTATTACTGATGGTGACATTAAAGCTCGCGCGATTACGTTCTCTACCGTGCAAAGTGGTCTAATCTGTAAGCAAGTAGAATTTTGGCCTGATGACTACGAAGCGCCCAAATGGCGTTCGCAATGGGTTAAACATCTCATTTGAGAGTGGAAGATGGAATGAAAAATGCGAAAGTAGTTTTGTTTAATAGCGATAATCGACTTCATAAGCAGGATCTTGAACGCCTGTTTGTTGAATATAGTGATCAAGTTGCGCCAGATATTGTAGATAAGCTTTCAACTCTTGCCTACTTTACAGGGTTTATTCTTTACATTGATAACCAACCTGCAGGTTTTGCTGTCTGTTTTGACTCTTTTTCTACCTATCGCTCTCAACCAGTACTTAATATCCATGACTTTATGATTGCAAAAGATTTTCAAGGAAAAAAGCTGGGGAAAGTACTGCTGAATGCCATTGAAAAATATGGCCGTAAGCAGGATGTGGTTAAAATCACTTTAGAAGTAGACGATAACAATGATGTAGCAAAAAAACTGTATGCTTCATGTGGCTTTGAAGATCATGAAGTGGTACTAAAAGGTCTGATGCATTGGCAAAAATACTTAAATTAGAAATTGGCACCTAATTCCCCAAAAGAGAGATTTAATGGAAGCGTTCGAAACACTGCTTAGTATTGCACAGCGTAAAGCTAGGTTTGATAAAACTAGCAATTGGTCAAATGGTGCGGAAACCTATATCAATGAAATTAAAAACGAAGTAGATGAGGTACTAGAAGAATTGCCTAAAGGCAGAATTTGCTATCTTGAAGATGAGCTTGGCGATTTGCTGTGGGATTACGTAAACACCTTAATTGCCTTAGAAGAAGAGAAAGGGGTCAGTGTTGAATCCGTGCTGAAACGGGCGTGTCGTAAATATGACCAACGGGTCTCTGGTATTGAAAGTGGTAAACAGTGGCAAGAGATTAAAGAGATACAAAATGTCATGTTAGCGGAAGAGCAGGCGTCAAAATGAGAGGCATAATTATTTTTTCATAGGTGTGTTATCTATAATTTCGATTGGACGCAGCAAGGTGCCGCTGAGTGGCTGTAAATGGCTAATTTGGTCGGTTTTAAGTTGTTGATTTATTGTCATTTGTTTTTGTGTTTATTTTTATTTTTGAGTGTTAATCTTTGCCCTAATTAAGGCAAGGATAATTATGAACAGAAATAATGAAGTGTTTGAACAGGTAGATTTTTCTCGACAGGAACTGAGCGAGGCTAATTTTGACCGCTGTACGTTCATTCGTTGCGATTTTAGTCATGCAAAATTACGAGATAGCGTATTTGTAAACTGCACCTTTATCGAACAAGGTGAAATAGAAGGTTGCCAATTCGGTTATTGCGATTTGCGTGAAGCCTCTTTCAAAGATTGCCAGTTGTCTATGTCCAATTTCAGTGGTGCCAACTGCTTTGGTATTGAATTTAGAAACTGCGACCTTAAAGGCGCTAACTTTTTTAGGGCCAGCTTTTTAAATCAAGTAAACCACAAAATGTTTTTTTGTTCGGCATACATTACTGGCTGCAATTTGTCTTACGCTAATTTTGAACGTCAAAATATAGAGAAGTGTGATCTTTTTGAAAATCGTTGGATAGGGACGAATTTACAAGGCGCGTCTTTTAAAGAGTCGGACCTTAGCCGAGGGACTTTTTCCGAAGATTGTTGGGGACAGTTTCAAATGGAGGGGTGTAATTTAAGTCATTCAGAATTGGATGGTTTAGATCCGCGAAAAGTAAACCTTACTGGTGTAAAAATTTGCGATTGGCAGCAACAGCAGTTACTTGAAAAACTTGGTGTAATAGTCTTACCGGGCTAATGGAATTTGAAATTAATATTGATCTACTCGGTGAGGCCTAAGCAGGTCTCTTCGAGTGGGCATCCATTGCATTTGGGGGTTTTAGTACAAAACTGTTGTGCATGATCCACCATCAGGCCGTGATAATAGGCGTAAAGGTCGTTATCTTCTGGAATTGCGATTTCTATCATTCTTCTAAACTGATCGTAGTTTTTAGGAACAGAAAGCCCATTTCGAGAAAAAATGCGTCGCGTATAAGCGTCAATGACAAATGAAGCTTTACGAATAGCGTACACCAAAATAGCATCGGCGGTTTCATTGCCTACACCTTTTATTTCTAGAAGTTCTGCGCGTAATGTTGGTTTATCCCGGCGTCGAACCTTATTGATATCAAAGTGGTATTTTTCAAACCACGCTGTCAATGCTTTTACCTTTTTCGCTTTCTGATTGTAGTACCCACTTGGCTTTATTATCCGCGCAAGTTCTTCTTCTTTCATTTCAGAAATACATCGAGGGTCTAATGCATTTCCGAGGTTTTTTAGGGCTTTTTCTGCGTTATTCCAATTGGTATTCTGAACAAGAATGGCACCAAGCATTACTTCATACGGCTTGTCTTTGTGCCACCAGTCGAAGTCACCATAATATTCGCTTAGTTTGTAAAAAACGGCGTTAATTAAATGATTGTTTGAAGTGTTGTGCGGGTTTTTCTTGTTCATGAGTATTTTTCTTAATTTACTTTTTTTATTTTCAATTCAAGTCATCGTGCAATTTGCTGAAGACTAATTCAAGGGCCTCGTTAAGGTTTGATCAACTTAATTTTGTAGTATGCTGATTGGGCCTTAATAACAGCCCAAAGTAAAACGCCTAATTGGATAATTTAAATGAACATGAGAACCTTTGCTGAGTTGACTGGCTTAACGCCATACACACTAAGATACTATGAAAAAATTGGCTTGCTAAAAGGTGTCCAGCGTAATGATAGCGGGCATCGAGTATTTTCGACTAAAGAGGTTAAATGGGTAGAGTTTATTATCCGGCTTAAAGAGACAGGAATGCCATTAGAGCAGATATTGCATTACAGTGAACTGAGAGAGCAGGGTGAAGAAACGATACTCGCTAGGCAGAGGATGCTTGAGGTTCATCGTAAGGCACTTAAGAATAAGTTAAAATCTCAAATGAAACACCTTTCTGCATTAGACAGTAAAATCGAATTCTACAAAAAACACACTTGACTTAGAGTGAACTCTAACTTGTATCCTAAGCTTAGTATCAATGAAAAGGAATAAGTTATGAGTAATTCAAGATATGAATTGGGCCTAGATAAGTTGGCCGAAATAGACGGTGAAGCCGGACAAAAAGTGATAGATAGCCTTCAAGATATCTCTCCAGATTTAGCCCGTTTAACAATCGAGTTTCCTTTTGGTGACGTTTATGCGCGAGAAGGTTTGGATATAAAGTCACGTGAAATCGCCACTGTTGCTGCATTAACAGCACTGGGTAACTGTCAGCCTCAACTAAAGGTGCACTTACACGCGGCACTCAATGTTGGCTGTAGCGAAGAAGAGTTAAAAGAGGTGATCATTCAGATGGCTGTCTATGCGGGTTTTCCTGCGGCGCTAAACGGAATGTTCGCATTTAAAGAGGTATTGGCAGAGAAACTCTGAATTAGTTAACTTGGGTTAGGGTGTTAGAAATAGGTGCGAATCTCAAATAGGTTCGCTTCCTTGAAAGTTAGACCGCATACCATCAGTGTATTTATGGTCAAGACGGTTTATAAGGCGCACCCAGATTAAGTAAATTAAAGCTCGTGACGCGATGGAGGCTGGCAAGTACGAGCCTCCAATAGCATTCTCTAAAAAAAGGTACAATCCATGCTCAAATTTCTTCTATCATGCGGCCTTTAATATGCACTTGCCTCAACATTGCTTTACTCGATTCAACATTGCTATTGAAGGCTATGATTTACCAGAACAATTTACGTTTCCGTTCTACTATATACCGCATCCTTTATGCATATTGGCAGCCGAGCAACTGCAACAGCACCTAGAAACACAGACAGATTTTGAACATGACTTTGGTTTTGAAAATGAAGACAGCGGTCGTGGAAAAATGTTCGGTGTACTGCTCGTGCAAACACCGCAAGGAGAAATCGGGTTTTTGAGTGCGTTTTCTGGCAAACTTGCTGACCAAAACCTATTACCCGGTTTTGTTCCACCTGTTTTCGATATGTTAAAGGAAGAAGGCTTTTTTTAAGTGAAAACGAGGCGATCAATAAAGCCCACGCAGCTTATAAAGCGTTTTCTGAAAACCCAGAATTAGCAGCGCTTAATGCAGGAATAGAAGCCGACCGCACCGCTTACCAAAAAGAAGAACAAGCCTATCGGCAGGTGATGATTGTAAGTCGCGCAACACGAAAACAGCAACGCAAAAAGGGTGAACAGACGCTTGACTCACGTTTACTAAAAACGCTAATGGATGATTTAAGTCAACAAAGCGTGGCAGAGAAAAACAGACTTAAGCACTTAAAACGTCAATGGGATGAAAAATTAGCCACTAAAGAGCAACGCTTGGTAAAACTTCAGGCGCATCTGGCAGGACTTAAAGATCACCATAAAGCGCTATCTAACGCTTTGCAACATAAACTGCATAGACAATATCGTTTTCTCAATAATCGTGGCGAGCTGCGCGATTTGGTTGATATCTTTGCCACGACAAGCAACCCTGTCCCGCCAGCGGGCGCGGGCGAATGTGCAGCACCGAAACTGTTACACTACGCTTATAAACATGGCTTTAAGCCTCTTGCATTTGCTGAGTTTTGGTGGGGGCTGCCGCCAAAATCAGAAGTACGCCAACACAAGAAATTCTACCCATCGTGCAATAACAAATGTCAGCCTATTTTGGGGCACATGTTGCAAGGTTTGAATGTGGAGTCCAATCCTTTAGAAAAAAATTGGGCCGCAGACAAAGAACTAAAAATTGTATTCCAAGATGAAGCCATGGTAGTTATTAATAAGCCGTCAGGCTTATTATCAGTGCCCGGAAAAACCATTAAAGATTCCGCTTATACGCGTCTGCAAACTTTATTCCCAGATGTCGAAGGTCCGTTTGTGATTCACCGTTTAGATATGGTGACATCCGGTTTGTTGGTGTTTGCATTGACCAAACGAGCAAACAAAAGCCTACAAAAACAGTTTATTACACGCGGTGTACAAAAACGCTATGTCGCTTTATTGGAAGGTGCACTTACTCAAACAGAAGGGGATATTTCTTTGCCTATGCGCGGAGACCCTGATGATAGACCACGTCAACTAGTGTGTGGCGATCATGGCAAACATGCAGAAACTCACTGGCAACTGATCGAAGTAAAAGACGGCCGCAGCAAAGTGTACATGTACCCAAAAACCGGTCGCACCCATCAACTTCGGGTTCATAGTGCGCATCACTTAGGTCTAAACATACCGATAGTGGGTGACGCGTTATACGGTGAGAAAGCCGACCGTTTGCTCTTGCACGCAGAACGTTTAGAAATCGATCACCCATACAGTAGTGAGCGAATGGTATTTCAAGTCGACAGTGAATTCTAAATACTCACCTTATTTTCTTGTGTGCTTTTTAAGTAAATATTTTCTAGTCTCTTAAATGATGAGTCAGCACTGTTTTAGAGAGTGCTGACTTTGAAAACCATGGATGACATTGCTGACGTTAGATTGTGTAATGATACAAAAAATGGAGAGATAAACTGGCTAAAAGGTAAGAATGATACCAGTCGAAAAAGTTGGTACGAATGAACTGCTAAGAAATGTCGACGATTTATCAAGGTAACTGATATCTATACCTGCTCTGAAGGCAACATACTTATTAAACCCTATAGCCCAAGATACCGAAGTGCTCACTCCTTCTTGTTTAAGTGACCGTTTGCCATAAAAAATATAGTCCCTTTCTCCTTCATAAGTGGCGTAACCAGCCTCAACTTGGAGAGACATTTGAGGATACTCTATTATTTGAAATTGCCCACCGACTCGGTAGGTCGTTATTTGGTCTTGATCAATATTGATGAATTCAGCGTTTGTATCGGAATATGAAAGGTATAATGATTCAAGACCGAAGATATCTTTAACTCCCAGTTGAAACCCATAACCTGACAAGCCGGATCCTACATAAGGGCCTGTTTTTATTTCTGGTGAAAAATGGATGGTTTGAGCTGCGACGTTTAGCGACGAAACGGCCAACATAGATGATAAGCCTACAACGAGATATTTTATTTTCATTAAGATGTCCAAAGATAAATCAATACGAACGTAATGCCCTTTTTCTTAATAGAGGGCATTAAAGTTGTTATTTGGGGGTTTTAGAATCGGTAACCGATAGTCCATGAAAACGTGTCGTAATCTGCATCATCGTATATAGCGTAATCTACACGCATGTCGGTGTAGATGTGCGCACCAAATTCAGCACGAGCTCCAAGCCCAATTACAATGCTCGTATCTTTGTAGGTTTCGTTAAGCTTACCCCCATCCCAGGACAGTGAATTTTCTTCGTTATGGTGAGCTAAGCCAATTAGGCCGTATGGCTTAATGTTTAAATTCTCTAAATAAAATTTATAACCAATATCGGCATCAATTTTGATGTTAAAACCATCGATATCACTGGACACTCCGTAATTGCTTTCTGAATCTTTGTTTTTAGTGTACGCAACATTGAGCCCTACAAGTCGATTAAATTCGTATCCATACTCAAGCTTAATTCCTTTACCCCAATCAACAGTAGAATCGGTAAAATATTCATTAATTTTTGTTTTGCTAAAACCGAGCCCCACACGATGCTGGCTGTCAAAGTTGTTAGCAAATGTTGGCGCAGCAAGAAGTGAACAGGAAATTAACGTTGTGAATAGAGTTTTCATATTGATCTCAAAGTATAGATTAGAACCTCCATTTAATTCATTGTCCTTGTGAATGAAAGCATCTTAAGTAATGACCTTAATTCAATCCAATTAGATTTTCTTTTGAGTGCAATAATTAATACTTATTGGCTAAGCGATATAACCATGTTTGCTTTTTTGAGATTTTCTTAATGCTTGGTTTCCTGTTTAATGACTTGCTGAATTTGTTCAACTAACCACAACATGAGTGCAGTGTTTTTGTGTTTTGTATGGTAATAAGCGTATATGCTATTTCTGTAGGGCACACCATTTACCAATGGTGTGATAGCTTTTAGCGAAGGGTAACGTTGGATAGGAAATAAGTCGGAGTGTGGCATGAAAAAGTCAGTATGCTCAATAACATCGACTACTGCCATCACAAATTCAGTGCGAAAGCCGATGGTTGGAATTAATCCTTCTTTCTCCATCAGCACCGCTGCTTCCGTAAAATTATCGTTATAACCAGGAGTTATCACGGAGGCAATAGGGTAAGGTTCTAGTTCTTGAGCTGTAACTGTTTCATTTGTTAATGGATGTCCACTACGAACGATAATTTTACCTTCTAGTTCTGCTAATAAATCGACGTGAACACTTTGGACAGGAGCTTGTTTTAAACTCACACCTATAGTGAGTTCGTCATTTTGTATATGATTCATAGAACTGCTTTTCCATGCCACTAACTCGAGGGTGCAATGTGGTGCTACTTTAGAAAAATGACGATAAAGTGAACCAGAAAGGCAGCTTAATACCACGGGGGCGACAGCTATTTTCACTGATGATTGAAAGGATAACGGGTCAAATTCACGTCCTTTGTTTAATACAGTAGATAATCCGTTTAAGTAGGGGGTAATGTCCCTAGCAAGCTCTTCTGCAAATTGGGTGGCTTTCAAGCCACTTGGTGCTTTAACAAATAATGGGTCGTCGAGTTGGTTTCTGAGTTTTTGTAGAGCCTGACTGATGGCCGGTTGTGAAACAAAAAGGCGTTCAGCCGCTTTTCGCGTATTAAGCTCTTGAGATAAGACCAGGAACGTCCTTAACAAATTTAGGTCCATGCTAAAAAATAAGTCTTTGGCCATGCTTGGCTTCCTTCATTTGAAGAGTAACATTAGCTAATAAGCATAGCTTATTAGTTCGAGAAGTAATAGTCATTAGATCTCTTCACGTAACATTCTCATAATGCCCACCAACAACAAGTTTGCATGGACTTGCAGACAGTGAAGATTCTGATTTTGTTTATTGGTATTTAGTTTTAACTGTACTAACGAAGTCTACGTCATTACGCCGAAGGAGAGGGCTAGAATTTCGCCACTGACTCACGATAGAGGCCAGTGAACTTTGATAAAACTTTAGGTAATACACAATGAACAAATCTTTTTTGGTGATAATAATGTCTTCGGCTTTTGCATTGGCTGGTTGTTCTTCTTCTGGTGATTCAAGCAACGCTAACCCAGTAAATCCGTCAATTCCAGATATTGATAATTCTCCCGAGTGGGGTTTAGATTTAGACATGGGGAATACACCTGATTGGGGGCTTACTGACCCAGATTTTGGTCTTGCACCACCGTCGATCCCTGACAGATTACCACCAGTATGGGGCGGACCAGAAATGTCAGAAGTTGATAATGGCCCAGAGGCAAGTTACACCGTATCAGGCAGCACCATCACTGATGCAAGTGGCAATATCTTCACTATCACAGATGTTAATTGGGTTAATCAGGCAATGACCGTTGAAGACAAAGATGGCAATGAATACCTTGTGGACGTCATTCGCCAAGGAAAATATGACGGTGATTTTCGCCTCTTTGTTAATGGAGAGTCGATAGTCATTGGTCGCGATACCGTTCAAGGTGGACTAAGACCAATGATGGAAAATACCGAACGCTCTATTGACCGTAATACTATCCGTAACTCTATTCGCACTCGCTTAAACTAATCCTCTATCGCTCCTAGCGTTTTGCTAGGAGCTTTCCTCTTGCCTCTAGGTTAAAACATGAAAACCATTTCAATTACTTGCAGCGCATTGATGCTCTGCACTTCAGCGTTTGCTGGAATGGATTTATCAATTGAAAAGGATGTCGTAGAGATCGGAGTTACTGCTGCAGTAACGGACAATACTTATTTGTATATTGGTGGTGACAGCGACAATTGGGTCGGGATTGGCGTTGGCTACCATAAGTTTATTAATCGGAACTGGAAGTTAGCCTCTTATTATGAATATGGTCTGAAGGACGACTGGCTGCTGGACGAGCTAGCGGGCATTGACGGTGTTAAAACCAACACGCACTTTGTAGAGCTCTCTGCAGCCCGATTTTTTGATGGTTATTCTGCCAAGTTTGGGGTGACGAGCGAATTTGTACGCAATGGTTTTACCTGGATTACTGCTGATGATGCGAACAAATACTCGACCTATTTTTCAGCAGCCAAATACTTTCAGCACGCTTATATAACTAGTCGATTCGAATATCATTATGCTGAAGACAAATCCGACATGGTTGATTTTAACCAAGGTCAAGCAAGTGAATGGGAGTTATCGATAGGTACAATGCGTCCTGTGTGGCACGTTTATCCATATGCGAAAGTATCGATTTTCAGCCCTAATGATACTTACTATGGAATGAACGATACAGACTATAGCTGGACGGTCGGTGGGCGAGTGTCATTCTAAAATACACTGCCATGGTTTATGAGTTTCAGTGAATTACGTTGCTGTTAACTTATATTTCTACTTAGGTTTTTTTGATCTCTTTATTTGATGCCATAGAACCTTACAAGGAAATGAAATTATAAACCTCAAGCGTTAGGATGCTTATCTTTTCGCCATCGGGTGTTCTGGATTCAATTGAAGAAGATCCCAAAGGTTGCCATACAGGTCTTCAAAAACTGCAACCGTACCGTAATCCTGCTGTTTAGGGTCCCGAACAAAGTGAATACCGATAGACTTCATTCGCTCATAGTCACGCCAGAAGTCATCGGTGTTTAAGAAGAGAAACACGCGACCACCAGTTTGATTGCCTATGAAATCATGTTGTTCAGTTTTTGAAGCTTTCGCTAATAATAACGTCACACCATGTGAATTTGGTGGCGCAACCACTACCCAACGTTTGTCTTGTTCAGCTTGATAAGTATCTTCAATAAGCTCAAATTGGAGCTTATTGACATAGAAATCTATTGCCTCATCGTAGTCTTTTATCACTAATGCAATATGTACTATATTTTGCTTCATTTCTTGTCCTTAAATGATGTCTTATTGGTTGTCATCATGCTTCTTCGATGGGAAGGTGGCCAGTTTTTACTAAAATGACGGTTTCTTCTTCAACATAAGGGCTATGGTTGCTCATATGAGGGCTTCGAATCCATGTCCCCTTTGGATATTCACCATACTCGTCTTTGAAGGTTCCCGATAGTACCAAGATCTCCTCTCCACCAAAATGACGATGGGGTTGAAATTGTTCTCCTTGTGGCCATTTAACCAGTGCCACATGCTCATGTTTAAACTCATGCAAAGGCATAACTTGTAGGCCGCCCATTCCCGCTAGCCAATCTTGTTCATTGGTATTAATACGGGTCTGCTTAGTGTCTTGCTCGTCAAACTGATTAAGCTTCACAAAAATAACGCAACCATTATTGCTAAAAGGTGCATGAGTACTGTTCGGTGGGTTTCTCAGATAAGTTCCTGCTGGGAAGTCACCGGTTTCATCAGAAAAAGTCCCTTCCAATACAAAAATTTCTTCGCCCATTGGGTGTGGGTGGGTCTTAAATTTGGAGTCAGCCTCATATCTTACAATACTCGTGGTATGCCCGGCTTCTTGTTCCTGCCGTTCAAAAGGCTTCCGCCACACACCGATTGCCGGACTGGCCAACCAATCCATTTGTTCAGATTTAATGACGAGTCTCTGAGTAAAGTCCATATTTAGCATTGGTTTGATTCCTTTTGAGTTGCACACATTTGCTAAGTTTAGTCGATCACCTGTAAAGGCAAGATACAGATATAAATGGAATCAACATCAAAAGCTATTTCATCTTAAGTCGTTTCATCAACCTATGCAGATTACCAGCGTCCACCTTTAATAATCTAGCCGCTGCCGCCCAATTGTTACCAGACTCTATGTAGGCTTGATTAATCAAATTAAATTGAAATTCATCCGTGGCACTCTTTAAATCGGTAGGGGTGAAGGTAACGTTATTCGATGGTGCCGACATTGGTCTATTTATACTGGGCTCTATTACTGGGTTATCTTGCTCTTCAAGGCTGAAGTGTTTTGGTAGCAATACAATTACATCCGACCGTGACTCTGATCGAGCTAAAACCGCAGCGCGATTTATGGCGTGTTCTAGTTCTCTGACGTTACCTTGCCAACTGTGGTTTTTAAGTATTAAGTGTGTTTGTGGATCAATTTTTATATTTTTAACCCCTAATTTGTGCTGACAACGTTCGGCAAAGAAGCCAGACAAAAGCGTGATATCTTTTGCACGTTCACGCAAAGGGGGTACAAAGATAGGGAACACACTTAAGCGATGATAAAGGTCCGAACGGAACCGACCGGCTTTTACTTCTTCATGCATCACGCGATTGGTTGCGGCAACAATACGTGCATTGACCTTGATGTTTCTGTCATCGCCGACGCGTTGTATGTCTCCATATTGAAGTGCTCTAAGCAGTTTGGCCTGTAGAGCGAGTGATAGCTCGCCAATTTCATCAAGAAACAGCGTACCGTTATCGGCAAGTTCAAATTTACCTTTTCGATTACTGATCGCGCCGGTAAAGGCCCCTTTCACGTGTCCGAATAGCTCACTTTCAGCAACCGATTCGGGTAGTGCGGCACAATTCAAATAGACTAAGTTTTGTTTAACCCTGTCTGAATTTTCATGAAGAGCGGCAGCAACAAGCTCTTTACCAACACCGGTCTCACCCATAATAAGAACCGAGAGGTCCGTATTTGCGACGGCAGAGATGTGCGATTTTAGTTCTTGCATGACCTCTGAATTACCGATTATCTCACTCGGTACAATACTTTTATTGCGGCTAGCGGCAGGTGATGCTTCAATCCCCACTTGGTTTTCTAACTGCTCCATTAAAAGTGCGGTGTTTAGGCTTGTTGCCGCCAGTGCACTGATCACTCGTAAATCTTGATTTCGAAATGAGTCAAATTGTTTTGGGTCGAAAGCATCTATGGTCACTGCACCAATCAAACGGTCATTGATGAGAAGTGGTAAGCCGATACATGAATGTACTCTAAGGTCATGTTCGTGTTCTGGGATGAGTCCGTCATACGGGTCGGGTAGGTCACTGTCTGGTGGAAAACGAACCACATCACCCGCTCGAGCAATCGCTTCTAACCTTGGGTGTTGCTGTATGTCGAACCTTCTGCCTAGTACATCGTCGTATAGGCCATTGATCGCCAAAGGGATAAATTGTTGGTCTTGAAAATAGAGTAAAGCAGAAGCATCGCATTTTAATACTTCTCTAATGGAAGAGAGTAGCCGATCAAACCTATCTTGATCGGAAATGACTGACGTTAGATCTAACGCTATTTTTATCCATTCTTTATTTAGCTTACTCACCGAGTTACTCGCTACGATTCCTGTTTATTTGACAAGTGTAGTGTTATTAAGACAAAAGTAAATAACTGTCATTATAACAATATATGCATACTATTTGTTCGTTGAGATAAACAAACGGCTATCAATAGACAATAGGTATTCCGTGGCGAAAAAACACTTTACTTAAAGTTAACTTTAACTATTAAGATGCAATATATGTATTGAAATGGAAGTGACAAACTAAGGAAAGAGTGATGAAAAAACGGGTACTACCTTACTTATCTGGACGATTATTTGATGGGATTTCTTCTGGTATGTTCATGATGGCACTGCCTTGGGTCATGTTGAATCAGCCCAATATGGGAACGTTTGTCGCAATACTTGCGTTGGTGTGCACAGGGGCGTCGTTTTTTTCGACGCTGTTTGTTGCGACACTGATTGACCGCTATTCTCGAAAAGCGGTGTTGGTTGCCATGCAGATGGTACAAGCAACTACGGCGTTATGTGTGTTTATTGCCTATTGGTATGGTTTAGAATCTGTTTGGATGCTAGCTCTGGCTCAACTCGTATTTTGGTTGAGTGGTGATATGGCATGGAGTACCAATAACGCATTTGTACACGAGAATTTTGAACCAAGCGAATACTCAAAAATCTCCAGTTACGATGAAATTGTTATGCAGACCAGTGTATTGGGGGCGGGATCGTTGGGCATTGTCGTGCTAGAAGTATGGTCAATGGTTGAATTTGCGTTTTTAGCCACTCTGGCCTCGTCGTTCGCGGCGGTAAGTTATCTAATTACCCCTTATCGACGTCAAATTACCGAGGAAATTAAAGATTCGTTTTTGTCACAACTTTTTGAAAGTAAAAATATTTTCAGCCGTGATCCTGCTTTGTATGCGTTTATTGCCCTATCGTGTCTTTCTTATCCAGTATTAACTTTTTTGGTTAAATTGGTCCCTATCTATTTCTCAGAACAAGGGATTGATGGTGGTTGGTTTGCTACATGGAAGATGAGCTATGGAGTAGGGGCACTGATTTGTGGCCTAGTTGTTGCCAAGCTTCTTATCCGTTTCGATGCGGATAAATCAATGCTGTTCTCGATCTTTGTGTTGTCGCTGTTGCTGCTCGCCATTGGTATATTCCTTTCGCCTATGATGATGGTAATTTTAACGGTGGTGATTGGCTTTTTTAATGCATTTAATCGTATTTCCAGAATCAACAAGTTGCACCGTGTCGTTGCTGTTTCTGAACGGGGAAGGGTAGATGGTGGTTTTAAACTGTTTTCAACGCTTTCCCAGAGTTTGAGTTATTTGCTTATTGCGTGGTTAACAGCCAATCAGATGACGTCTTACGGCTTTACAATTATAGCGGGAGTGATGATGAGCGCGGCCATATTAATGTGGTGGTTGATGCAAAGAAGAGGCAAAAAAGAGAAAAGAGACAAAAAAGAGAAAAGAGACAAAGGAGCGATGGTGTTGTCTTAACCGCCACTCCTTAATTGAGTACTACTTGCCTAGAAATTCTTTTAGTTCTGCCGCTAAGCAATCAACGGCTTTTTCTAATTCTTCTAATGTTGAGTTAGTAAAATTTAGTCTTAATGCCGCTTCGGCCGAGTCTGCATTTGGATAAAATACTGGGCTAGGTACAACGGCAACCCCTTTTGACAGCAATACCTTAGCTAGGTCAAATGTGTCGCAGGTTGGCAAAGTTAACCAGACAAACATGCCACCATCGACTGATTTTAGTTCGCAGTTTTTCGGTAACTTGCTCTCTAGTTCAGAATATAGCTTTTGGTATCTTTGTTTGTAGAGTGCTCGGATATTATCGATGTGTTGGTCAAAATTATCGTTTTCAAGTAAGCCTAATAACAGCGCTTGCATAGGTACGCTTGAATGCAAGTCGGCCCCTTGTTTCACTTTGATCATGGGTTCTAAATAACTTAATTTACCAGACACCGCACCTAAACGAAGTCCCGGAGACGCAATTTTAGAGAAAGAGCGTAATACAATAGAGTTATCTGGACAGAAGTCTGAGACGAGATCAATAGCCTCACCACTGAATCGTAATTCACGATACGGAGCATCTTCAATTAACGCGACACCATAGTCGATACATAGCTGAGCCACTTTTTTACGTGTTTCTATAGCCCAACATACGCCAGTAGGGTTGTGAAAATCGGGAACGGCATAAAACATTTTTGGCGACTGCTCTTTAAAACACTGTTCTAATTGTTTTAAATCTGGGCCTAACTCTGTTTGTGAAACGGTAACCATGTTCGCTTGTACTAAACCAAAGACTTGCATTGCGCCCAAGTAGCTCGGTGCTTCCATAACAACTGTATCACCCGGGTTTACATAAGCTCTCGCGATGAGATCTAATCCTTGTTGTGAACCAGTACAAACCATAACGGAATGGTTATCAGGCAGTTGGAATCGCTTCGTTAGATGTGTTAACAGTGGTCCATAACCTGCGGTACTTCCGTATTGAAAAACCTCTGGCATATCAGCAAGCGACTCTAGCGTTGGCTTCATGAGTTCAATTGGGAAGGTTTTTGCATCCGGTAATCCACCAGCTAAGGAAATCACGTTCTTGTCGCTCGCAGCACTTAATATTTCTCGAATGTAGGAGGATTGAATTTGTTGAAGTGATTGAGCGATTTCCATTTTATTACCTGTCTGGTGTTTACAAAGTGTAGAACAAGAGCATACAGGGAGTTGTTATTTATATCTTGTCCGTTTATGCTTATCAGTATGTCCATTTATGCTATTTTCCATTATGAATACTCAACACCTTTCAAGAATCAATGATGTGCTGTTTTACATTCATCAGGATATATCTAGAAATTTACCTGCGAAGGAATTAGCAGATGTGGCGGCCTATTCAGAGCAGCACTTTCATCGCTTGTTTAAACAGGTCGTAGGTGAATCTATTCACCAGTATATTCGACGTACACGTATGGAGTACGCTGCTAACTTACTCATGTTCGATTCTGAATCTTCGGTACTCATTATCGGTAATAAGTGTGGTTTTAACTCTGTTTCGTCATTTAGCCGTGCATTTAAATCTGTTTTTAAACTCTCTCCCGGTGAGTGGCGAAAACATGACTATCATGGTGCTGATAAGCCTTATCTCGCGGATCCGGAAATTGCGGCTGGTTACGCTAGAGTCTCGAAAAAAGGGATACCAGAACCGAATATTATTGAAGTCCCCACAAAGCTTGCTGCTTATGTGCGTCATCAAGGCTACAACCGATCTATAAAGCGGTCCTGGCTAATTTTAAAGGCTTGGGCGGAATCGGAGGGCAGAGACTTTTCTATCCAATATGGATTACATCATTCTAACCCCGCTTTGGTGGCGTTAGAAAAGTGTCGCTATGTTGCTTGTGTCGAGATCGATAAACCGCTTAATTACCGAGGTATTGTTAATCAACTCACTATCCCCGGTGGTTTACATGCGGTGTTTAGATTAAATGGTATATATGGCGAATTGCTTCCACAAATTAGTTATGTGTTGGAGCAGTGGCTACCAGATTCAGGATTTAAACTGGGTTCTACACCAGCTTATGTAAACTATATTAAAAACCATTTTTTGTCGGCGGATGAAAAGTTTGAATTGGATTTTTATCTACCAATTAGTTTTTATTAGAAACACGTCTATGAGTCGCTAATTCATAATTGCCTCACATTTACCCATCACAGTACGCGAGTGAATTCATCTTTTTTGGCAGAAGTGATATTTGGAGAAGTATATGAAAAGTCGTCGTTTAGTTGCTCTATTATTCGCGATTGGTTGTTTTTTAGTGCTATCTGGGTGTGCTCATCCCCACATGCCACGTTTTTAATGGTTGGAAAGTTGCCATAGCCAGAATATAGCTAGGACTGGTGTCTAACCTGAGTAATTGGTAAGAATAGTATAGTGAATCCTGTTAGAACAGAAACCACCATACTTTCTGTACCGTTTTATACAATCTAGAAATCGATCCTTTGTTGTGTTTCACCATCAAAGTAGACTGCCTTCGAAAGGTCAAAGTTGAGTGAGGCTATCTCACCAATATTACCTTCAAACTCAGGAGAAAGGCGACATGCGACTTCTTGGTCATTTACTTTAACCATTGCAATGGTGTCTGGCCCTGTTGGTTCTAATACCTCTATTTGCAATCCCAAACGGGTTGAAGCGCTTGTATCTTCACTATCAGTATCCGTAATATGCTCAGGACGCAGGCCAATGACAACCTTGTGCCCGTCCTGATCTCTCATTGACTGAGGTAGCTTAATATGATGTTCGCTGTTTGCGCTGCCAATGACTTTGATGATTGGATTTTGGTCATCATCTAGGTCAACCACGGTGGTAATAAAGTTCATTGAAGGAGATCCCATAAACCCGGCAACGAACATATTGTTCGGTTTATTATAGATCTCTTTCGGAGTTCCAAGTTGCTGAAGTTCTCCGTCTTTCATTACCGCGATTCTATCAGCGAGCGTCATTGCTTCGATTTGATCATGAGTTACATAAACAATGGTCGTATTCAGTTGCTGATGTAAGCGTTTTATCTGGTGTCGCATTTCTACTCTTAATTTTGCATCAAGGTTCGAAAGAGGTTCGTCAAACAAATAGAGTTTTGGTCTACGAGCCAAAGCGCGTCCCATGGCGACACGTTGTCTTTGTCCACCTGAGAGTTGTGAAGGTTTGCGATCCAATAATTGGTCCATTTGCAGCATTTCAGCGACGCGTTTTACTTCGGCATCAATTTCGTCTTGCGGCATTTTTCTGATCTTCAAACCAAATGCGATATTGCCTTTTACCGTCATGTTGGGGTAAAGGGCATAAGATTGGAATACCATGGCGATATCCCTATCTTTAGGCTCAACGTTAGAAACGTCAACGCCATCAATGAGTATCTCGCCAGAATTAATATCTTCTAGGCCTGCTATAGTATTCATCAAAGTGGATTTACCACATCCAGACGGACCTACTAGAATAAGGAATTCGCCGGATTCGATACTAATATCGATACCTTTTAAGGTTTCTACTTCCGCGTTTCTGTATGTCTTACGGATCTGTTTTAAATCTAGTGTTGCCATTATTATTATCCTTTTACTGATCCGGCGGTTAAACCACGAACGAAATATTTACCAGCTAATACGTACACTACTAAAGTTGGCAAGGCCGCGATAATAGCACCCGCCATATCGACGTTATATTCCTTAATCCCGGTACTGGTGTTGACTAAGTTGTTAAGTGCAACAGTAATTGGCTGCGTATCTGAGCCGGAATACACGACTCCAAATAAGAAATCATTCCAAATAGAGGTGAATTGCCAGATAACGGTTACCATGATGATTGGAGTTGAAAGCGGAAGCATGATTTTAAAGAAGATGGTGAAGAAACCAGCACCGTCTAGCTTTGCCGCTTTAACAAGTTCATCAGGAATACCGACGTAGAAGTTTCTGAAGAACAACGTGGTAAACGCTAAACCGTAGATGACATGAACGATGACAAGGCCAGTAGTTGTATTGGCTAAACCAAGTTTACCCAGTGTGGTTGCCATTGGCAGTAAAACCACCTGAAACGGGATAAAGCAACCAAATAACATGGCACTAAAAAAGAAATTAGAACCTCTGAACTGCCATTTACTGATAATGTAGCCGTTAAATGCACCTAATAGAGTTGACAGTGCTACAGCAGGAATGACCATCTGAAATGAATTCCAGAAATAGCCTTGAACACCTTCACATTTCACACCAGTACAAGCGGTGCTCCAAGCTTTTGTCCATGCATCAAATACCCATTCAGTTGGAAGTGAAAGTAAATTACCGGCCTTAATATCGGGTAGTGTTTTAAGAGATGTTGTTACCATAACAAACAGTGGCATCAAATAGACGATACAAAAAAAGATAAGTACGGTGTAGATAAATACTCTACCGAAATTGAATTTTGTACTCATGATTTCTTCTCCCTAAGTTCTGAATAGAGATAAGGAACCAATATCGCTAAAATCCCACCCAGCATCATCATGGCACTGGCAGCACCTAAACCGATCTGACCACGTGTGAACGAGTGTGCATACATAAAGAGAGCTGGTAGATCAGACGAGTAACCTGGGCCACCGGCTGTTAATGCGGTAACGAGGTCAAAGCTCTTAATCGCAATATGCGAAGTAATGATAACGGCGCTGAAAAAAACGGGCCTTAAGCAGGGCATGATTATCTTGAAGTAGATAGTCGGTAAGCTCGCACCATCTATTTGTGCGGCTTTTATAATAGAACTATCGATACCTCTCAAACCGGCTAAGAACATCGCCATCACAAAGCCAGATGATTGCCAAACCGCCGCTATAACAAGCGTATAGACCACCATTTCTGAATCAACGATCCAGTCAAAGGTAAAGTCAGTGTACCCCCAATCGTGTACGAGTTTTTCAATGCCTAATCCAGGGTTAAGGATCCATTTCCAAGCTGTACCTGTAACGATAAAAGATAGCGCCATTGGGTAAAGGTAGATGGTTCTGATTGCGCCTTCTTGTCGAATGTTTTGATCTAGAAAAATGGCTAAGGCGACTCCAAGGAGGATGGCGATGAGGATAAACATCACACCGAATATTCCAAGGTTCATAATTGACGTTGTCCAACGGTCATTGTCTAACAATTTCTCATATTGAGAAAGGCCGACAAATTTGTAACTCGGTAAAAATCGAGAGTTGGTCATCGAAAGGAAGGCTGTCCAAAATATGTACCCGTATATGCATACCACAACAACTAATACGCTAGGGGCTAGTACTATTTTAGGAAGCCAATTTTGTAGTCTGTCACCAAAACTTCGTTTAGGCACAGGTGGTGTGTTAGGCGAATTCAAAACACGCTCCATAGCTAATCCTTACTGGTTCAAATTACATAATTTTATAAACAATTTGAGTATGAAATTTGAATGGAAAGATGGTGTTCTGGGAGTTGAGCACCATCGGAGTTCTCTTTGCAGAGAATATTTAAGAAAGGCAGGTTTTTAGGCCTGCCACTTAAATTACATTGCTGCTTTAACTGCTTTCGCTAGTTTGCCAGCAGCTTCTTTTGGATCAGCATTTGGATCGTTAAAGAAGTTAGTCACTACGTCATAAATTGCGCCTTGAGCATAGCTTGTTGTAGACATGCCGTGTGCCATACTTGGAACAAGATCACCACTCTTCGCTGTGGCTTTAAAGTCCTTCATAGAATCAACTGCACAAGAATCAAACTTAGACATATCCGCATCTAGACGCACTGGTATTGAACCTTTGTTAAGGTTAAATACTTCTTGGAACTCAGGCGTTAAGATAGTTGCTGCCAACGCTTGTTGTGCTTTTTGTTTCTCAGGGTCAGATAATTGGAAGAAAGCAAAACTATCTACGTTATGAGTAAATTGACCTGATGTGCCCGGAGCTGGAACACAAACGTAGTCTTTTCCTGGCATTTTTCCTGCAGCAGTAAACTCACCTTTCGCCCAGTCACCCATGATTTGCATGGCTGCTTCACCATTGATAACCATAGACGTGGCGACATTCCAATCACGTCCTGGAGAGTTTTTGTCGATGTAATTGTGCATTTTTTGGAATAGACGGAAAGTTTCGACCATTTGGTCACCACTTAAGGTATCCATATCTAGATCAACGAAGGCCTTGTTGTAGCCGTCGCTGCCTAATACGCTAAGTGCCACAGCTTCAAATACCGTTGCGTCCTGCCAAGCTTGTCCACCATGAGCTAACGGGATAATTCCTGCTTCTTTTAGCTTGTCACCCACCATAAAGAACTCGTCCATAGTCGCTGGCACTTTGACCCCTGCTTTTTGAAAGACTTCTTTATTTGCCCACAACCAGTTTACACGGTGAACGTTGACAGGAACCGCAACATACTCGCCATCAAATTTCATGATGTCCGATACCATAGGTGGAACGAGAGAATCCCACTTGTTTGCTGTCGCTACGTCATCAAGGCTAGCTAGGAAACCTAAGCCACCCCATTCTTGAATATCGTGTCCTTTGATTTGTGCCGCTGCTGGTGGGTTACCAGATACTGCACGAGTTTTAAGAACGGTCATTGCACTGGTACCAGAGCCACCTGCGACAGCAAAATCTTTCCAAGTGTGACCTTGGCTTTCTAGCATGTCTTTTAGTGCTGATACAGATTTAGCCTCGCCGCCTGATGTCCACCAGTGAAGTACTTCAACTTCGCCAGCTGTTGCAAATTGTGTAGCAGAGAGTAGGGATAGAGTAAGTAGGGTTTTTTTAATGTTCATCGTTCTCATCCATGGTTTGAATTATGATTATTATTTGCTGATTGGATAAATAATATCCGTTCAATAACTAGACTAATCTTAAAATTCAAATGGGATTGAAACAAAGCGTAACTCGAATGTAACAAACTCGTTACACTAGTGGGAGAGGTTGCGTGGTATAAGGATTTGTACAGATAAACCACCATCCGGTAAGTTTCTCAGAATGAGATCTCCACCATGTGCATGCAAAATGTTACGGCTTATTCCAAGCCCAAGACCATGACCTTCGCTGTCTTTTGCGATTCTGAAATAGGGTTCGAATACCGCCTCCAATTTATCTTCTGGGATGCCTTTTCCTTCGTCTTGGATAGTAAGAGATAGTTTTGTTCTACTGTCTTTAGGAATAATTACGACACGGTGACCATACTTAACACCGTTATCGATGATATTGCTTAACATACGTTTAATAGCAAGTGGTTTACTGACGATTGGCTTTATTGGAGTAGAAGGGATATAAACGCGGTTTGACTGTTGATTATATGATTCCGCTATTGAAAGAAGCATCTCTTTTATGTCGATTACGGCATTATTTTCATGGATATCTGTGTCTTTTACTGTTTGTAACGCCCCTTTAACCATCATTTCTAGTTCATCTAAATCGGTATTAAATTTGTCTCGTTCTTCTTCTTGATCCAATAATGCGGTTCGTAGTCTCAATCTAGTGATGGGCGTTTTGAGGTCATGAGAAATAGCAGAAAAAAGATTTTCTCTATCGGTGACATATCGACGAATTCGTTGTTGCATTCGGTTAAAGGCGCGCGTTGCCGTGACCAACTCGTTGGCACCTTCTTCTAACAATTCCGGTTGATCTACATCCATACTCATTTCATTTGCAGCTTTGGCCAAGTTATTAAGTGGCCTAACTTGCCTACGAATAAGAGGATAAACCAACAGCATTAATGTTGTAGTAGAAAGTAATAAAAACAGTATTTGTTGAGACCCGATTATGGTGTCATCTAAACTGACATACGGGGCGGGTAGCAACGCAGCGATATAGATCCACTCTTCTGTATCTAACTGAATTTGTACGACAAGAATAGGGGGGTTAATCGGTTCTAAAGTGAGAGTGTAATGGGCCCAAGACTTGGGTAAATCGTCTAAGAAAATATCGTTTTTTAATATTCTAAGGTGTTCTGGTTTAGAAAATTCTACAACGGTCTGTTTTACATTATTTAACTTAGTATTGAGTACCTTGGCGACAGAGTCTACCGCAACTTTCTCTAGGAAATTATCTGGGATTTTATCCACTTGAAGTCGTTCTTTATTAAATGAAACGAAGAATCGAGTCCCCCCATATCCCTTATTTGGTCAAGTATGATGTGTCGGTATTCTACCGGTAGTGATTGGAAGAAGTTGATAGTAG